>JACKIL010000019.1 GCA_020638525.1 Caulobacterales bacterium
AGATCGACAGGGTTTCGGGGGGCTCGATCCGTTCGTCGAGATCGGCCGGCGTCAGAGATGTCGGGATGGCGTAGATCGGCGTCCGGTGGTCCAGCTGCTCATCGGCGCCTTTGACGCGCGCTTTGTAGAGTTCGATCGTATTGCCGGAGAGGATCGCCTCCGGCGCATCGATGCGCTCGATGAAGTTCGAGTCCCGGTTGAGCCGCCACATCACGACCTGAGTGAGCGCCGCTCGTTCTGAATCGAAGCTGTGAGCGTTGATCAGAAGGAGGTTGTCGGCGTCATGCTGGCGAAGCCAGATGCCGTCCCCGAAAACGCGTACAATGCTTGATGTCTTGCCTCGCAGCGCGTCCTTCATGCGTTCGCTTTGGGCGCGCATATGCGTCGCGGCGGGGTCGGCGATCGTAATGATGATAAAGCCGGTCATCGCCGCAACGAACGCCGCCGGTCCGATCAGGCGCCAGACCGAAAGGCCGGCGGATCGCATGACGGCGATCTCCGCGCGGCGATTGAGCTGTGTGAAAAGCCAGATAGAGGCGAACAGAAAGACGAAGGGCAACATCGCCTGGCTCAGAGAGGGTGCGCGCAGCAGCGTCGTCGTCAGCGCGAACCCGAAATCCGCGCCCTGGAATTTGTCCGCGAAGCGCAGGTTCTCGATGAGGTCGATCAGCATGATCAGCGTCATCAGGATTACGAAGAGCGCCGCAACGGCGGTGACCGTGCGCAGGCTGATATAGCGAAACAGCGTGATTGGCGGCATCAGGCGGCGCCCTCCGACGTCTTCCGGTGCCGGGAACTCAGAAGCAGGAAGCCGGCGACGCAGATGGCTGCAAGCGGCAGGCTGTATTCGAGCCAATAGGCGCCGGTGTTCGCGGCGAAACCTTGAACCAGAATGCCGCCGACGCGAAGCCCGCCAGCGACCGCGCAGGCGATCGCGATCCGCGCGCCATAGCCGTGCCGATTATAAGCCCCGCCAATGAGAGCAAGGAGCGCAATCAGAACATAGGCGAAAACGTAAAGCGGTGAGGCGAGACGGTTATGTCCTTCAGCGATGAGAAGGCCGGAATGTTCGCGGTCCCATGTTCGCTGATAGTCCGGATTGAAGAGCTCGGAGAGGTAGCGCTCTGTCAGTTCGAGCTGGAAGTCTCCGCCGCGATTGGCGAAGTCGCCGACATTGATCACCGTCTGGTCGAAGCGGATGATGTCGACCTTGCCGGTATAGCGTGCGACGCGCTGGATGTTGCCGTTGGCGAGCTGGAGCACCGGCCCGGCTTCAGTCTCCCTGATGAGGCCGCGCTGGGCCATGTAGGTTTCGGGATATTTGCCGTTCCGGTAATCGTTGATGAGAATTCCGAGGAGGTACCCGCCTGGGCGCGCTTCATCGACATAGATCGTAAAACCGTTCGCGACGGTGACGAACTCACCGCTCTTCAGGACTGTGCTCGCAAGGTCGGCGCGGATGCTGGCGATCTCGCGCTTCAAGGCGCGGTAGCTCGCCGGCATCAGGTCGAGATTGACCCAGAGCGTCGCCCCGGCCGCGACAGTCGCGACGACAAGAAGGGGCAGGGCGATCCGCCACCGGCTGACGCCCGCCGCGAACATGACAGCGATCTCATTGTCCGAATGCAGGCGCTGCATTGCATAGAGTGCGGCTGCGAAGAGCGAGAAAGGAATGATGACCGTCAGGAGGCTCGGGATGATGAGCAGGCTCAGCCGGGCGAAGACCTGAAGCCCCTGGCTATATTCGACGATGACGTCGGCGCGCTGGAGGCTCTGCGTCATCCACACGATCATGGTCACGACGCTGATTGCAACTGCGAAGGGAACAAGGCACTGGCGAAGAATGTAACGGTCGAGACTGCTCACCGGCTCGCTTTTCCTCAACGCCTCTTAAATCCGTTGGAGCCGCCAAAGCGGCCCGGCTGGCCCGCGGCCGCAGGGCAGCGCCTGACGGTTGCACGCCGGCCTCTGTCGGCCTACCACACCGCGAGTCTGGCAGGAAGGGCTGACGCAAAAGCTGCGCTGGGGAGGCGCGACTGGAGGCGTTAACATTTGCGAATCCCGCCATTTATCGAAAGACCCTCAAGGAAGAATTCAAGGACGCATCATGCAGTTTACTTTCACCAAAGCCGCGCTCCCCAAAACTGGCGCGATCGTGATCCCCGTGATCGAGAACGGCCTCGGCGACGGCGCCTTCGCGGCGCTCAACGAAGCCGCTTCCGGATCGCTTGCGCGCGCGGCTAAGGCTGCGAACTTCACGGGCAAGAAAGATCAGGTGCTCGACGTCATCGCGCCGCAAGGGCTCGACAATACGCGCGTGCTTGTTTTCGGCGTCGGCGCGCCGAAGACGTTCGGTCTTGAAGAAGCTGAAGCCCTGGGCGGGGCGATCTGCGCGCGGTTGCTCAGCGCGCGCGAAAAGTCGGCCGCGATCGCGCTCGAAGGCTTCGCGCCCGGCGGCATCGAAGCCGACGTGCTTGCGGCGCATGTCGCGCTTGCGGCGAAGCTGCGCGCTTATCGCTTCGACAAATACCGCACCAAGCTGGAGGCTGATCAGAAGCCGCAGCTCGCCAAGATCGCAGTCCACACCGGTTCCACCAAGGCGAAGACGCTGTTCGCCGAACTCGACAAGGTTGCAGACGGCGTGTTCCTGACGCGCGATCTCGTCTCCGAGCCGCCGAACGTTCTTTACCCGGAGAGTTTTGCGGCGCGCTGCGCTGAGCTTGAAGAACTTGGCGTTAAAGTGACGGTTCTCGGCGTCAAGGAAATGAAGAAGCTCGGCATGGGGGCGCTTCTTGGCGTCGGGCAGGGCTCTGCGCGCGAGTCGAAACTCGTCGCCATGGAATGGATGGGCGGCAAGAAGGGCCAGGCGCCGGTCGCGTTCGTCGGCAAGGGCGTCACTTTCGATACGGGCGGCATCTCGCTGAAGCCGGGGCCCGGCATGGAAGACATGAAGTGGGACATGGGCGGCGCGGGCGCTGTGACGGGCGCGATGGCCGCGCTCGCGGGCCGCAAGGCGAAAGCGAATGTCGTCGGCGTTATCGGCCTTGTCGAAAACATGCCGGACGGCAATGCGCAGCGCCCCGGCGACATCGTGAAGACGATGTCCGGCCAGACGGTCGAAATTCTAAACACTGACGCCGAGGGCCGCCTCGTTCTCGCCGATGCGATCTGGTGGACGCAGGAAACCTACAAGCCGAAAGCGGTGGTCGATCTTGCAACGCTCACTGGCGCCATGGTCATTGCGCTCGCACATGAATTCGCCGGCATGTTCGTCAATGACGAAAAGCTCTGCGAAGCGCTTCTGAAAGCAGGCGAGGCGACCGGCGACAAGCTGTGGCGGATGCCGCTCGTCAAGGCGCATTACGAGATGATCAAATCCGATGTCGCCGACATGAAGAACATCGGCGGGCGCGATGGCGGCTCTTCTTCCGCGGCGGCGTTTATCGGCCGCTTCGTGAAGGACGGGCAAGCGTGGGCTCATCTCGACATCGCCGGCATGGCGTGGTCGACAAAAGACCTGCCGACCAGCCCGAAAGGCGGCACCGGCTACGGCGTGCGCCTTCTCGATGAGTGGGTGAGGCAGAACTACGAGGGGTAAGGCGAGAGTTTTAGCGGCGCCGGCCCTTCGCTTGGGTGGCAAAGGACCAGGCGCCGCCCGAAATCGCTACTCGGTTGGCGCAGGCGGCATGCCGAAGCGCGTATAGGTCGCTTCGCGGTGATTGACGCCGTAAATGCCCTGTATGGAAAGCTCCGTATCCGTACATTGATAGGCGAAGCCGTTTGAGCTTATCGACGGACCGGCGTCGGCGTTGGTCGTCGTGATCGATGCCGGGCCGAGAAACATCGTGTAGGTCCACATCACCGAGTTTTCGGTATATTCGGCGCGTCCCGCGCCGCGGTCGATGATGGTCCAGTTGAAGCCTGTCTTCCCGTTGCGGGTTATCACCTGCACGGCGCCGCCGCCGGGTCCGGTCGTCGTGCATCGGTTGGTGGAGCCGGCCCAGTCGACCTGTCCCGTGCCATCGCCATGGAATGACAGCGTCCAGCCGCCGCCGGCGGGCGCGCACGAAAAGTTTGCGCCATGCGCCGCGATGGCCGGTCCGCCCATCTCGTTCATCAATTCGGCTTCCGCGGTGACGGACTCAGCCGTCGGAACCCAGTCGCCGATGAGGCAACAGGCGCGTTCGTCGAGAATTTCGGAAGCTTCCGTCGCGAGCGAAACGCCGGACCCCATGTCGGTCGACAAGGCGAGCGCGAGATAGACCTTGTCGTCTTCGCAGGCGTTCACCGTCGATGGCGGGTCGTCCCACATGCCGGAGGCCGGGCTCATGCGAAGCCGCATCACGCCGCCTTCTTCCGGCTCCAGCGTGTTCGAGTAGGTCATACCTTTCTTGAAAGCGACGACGTAGCGCTGAAGCAGGTAGTCTTCAGTGTAGAAAGTATTGCGCGCGGGGCCTTCGATGATGAAGCGTTCGAGCGCGTGACGCGGTTTCGGCACGGCGCGCCCGCCGGGCTGGCGGATTTCGCCGTCTGCATAGGCCTCGGCGAACATGATCCACGTGTCGAGCGGAATGAGGCGTTGCAACGCGACGCGCTGCTCTTCAAGGCCGCCGCGTTCCGGCATGGCGGCGAGCAGATTGCGAACGCCAGTCGGACCGCTTGTCTGGCCAAGCCAGAGAAAGAAGACGACGTTCTCGTAATACATGTCGAACAGCCGCTTGTGCAGCGTGTTGGAGTCGAAGTCGTCGAAATAGCCGTCGCTATAGGATGTGCCTTGCTGCACGAGCTGAGCGAAATACTCCGCCGATCCTTCAACCCACCACCTGGCGGCCTCGGGGCGCGAACGCTCCCTGAAAGTCTTGTGCTGCACGCAGTGGAAGAGTTCGTGTGCATAGGTGAACACAAACTCTTCAGCCGAAATTTCGTCTTCGAGCTTGTAGAACGCAATCCTGCATTCGGGTCTGTCGAGACCGAGCGCGGCGGCGTGGGCGGCGCCCGAGGCGTCGACTAGTTCGAGGCTGGTCAGGAAGACCGTGACGGGCGCGATGTCGAGACCGCCCATCGCATCCATTTGCGGACCGACGCGATCGGCGAGGGTGTTCACATAGGAGATCCATCGCGCATCGTCGCTATGCGCGTCGCCAATGCGGCGCACGACGCGCATCGGTACGGAATTGCCGTCGAAGCGGATGCTGAACTCCGCAATGACCTCGCATGGTCCGGCTTCAATGCGCGAATCGAAACGGGCGCCGTAAGCGGGATCGGCGCAATCGCCGAACTGGGCCTGCGCCTGACCGATGAAGAGGGCGATCGCCGTAACGATCGCGCCGATGAATGTTCGCATTGGTCTCCCCCCTAGCGAAGCGGCGCATGGCTGGCGCGCGGGGTTGAGGGTAGGTCGCGCCCAATCCCGCCACAAGCGAGATTTTCTTCTCTATCGGCGGCCAAGGCTTGCGCGCCGGCCCTTCGCCCAGCAAGGTTGAGCGATGACCGAAGTCCTCTTCTATCACCTCGAAAGCGCCTCGCTTGAAACCGTCCTGCCGGGGCTTCTTGAAAAGACGCTTGAGCGCGGCTGGAAGGCGGTCGTGCGCGCGGGCGATCGCACGCGCATCGATGCGCTCGACACGCTCCTTTGGACCTACCGGGAGGAATCGTTCCTGCCGCATTCGGCGGCGAGGGAGCATTCGGACCGGCAACCTGTCTGGCTTACCGAGACCGATGAAGTGCCGAACGAGGCGCAGATCCTCTTTCTCGTCGACGGCGCGGCGATTGATGCGGGCGCGCTGGACCGGTTTACGCGCTGCGTGACGATATTCGATGGCGCGAATGAAGCCGCCGTTTCAGGCGCGCGCGTTTTCTGGAAGGCCGCAAAGGCGGCGGGCCACGATGCTACCTATTGGAAGCAGTCGCCCGCCGGCCGTTGGGAGAAGCAAGGCTAGCAGCCTAGGGCTTCGTCGCGGTCACTGTTTGCGGAACGCCGTCAGCGTTCGTGTCGCCGTCGAGCGCCGTCACCGTGAAGGAGATCGAAGGATCGCGCTTCGAGCTGAGGCGCGCGACCGACGCAGAGCATTCGCCGCTCGCGGCCGTAGTGCAGCTTCCCGTAGCGCCCTTGCTCGTCCGGTAGCTGACGGAGACGCCGGAAACGGGCGCGCCGTTTTCGTCGGCGACATGGGCGGTCATCGTCGCGGTCCAGCGAAGCGAGGTATTGGCGACGGACGTCGCCGTAAGCCCGGTCAGCGCCGGCGCGCCTGGCTCTGGCGGGGGCGGAGGAGGTTCGCCGCCGCCGCTGCAAGCGGATGGGACAGTGTAGGATTCGGTGATCCTTATGCTGAACACGCTCGACGTCATCGAGCCGCCTTCGCCCATGCCGCGCGCTGCGAAAGCAGACCAGATAAGGCAGTCGCGGTTCGAAGGCGCGGCGGCGAGAAGCCCGTCGCGCATATCGAAATAATCAGGGCCCGAAGGCGTGTAGTTCATGCCGGAAACGATGTCCTGCATGATCTCGTCTTCGCCGAAGCCCGCCGTCTGATAGCCCTGCCACATATCCCAGAGCGTCGCGGCGTAAATCTCGCCATTGCGGTGGACGCCGCGGCTCGAATTGAAGTCGCCGATCGTGTCCTGGTGCTGGCTGTAGCGCGACGAACGAATGCCGTTCGCATTGTTATAGGCGTACTCGCCGACGCGATCGTCATTGTTCTGAATGATCGATAGCACGTCCGACATGCCTTCGCCGATCGCGCCCGAAATGTTCCCGCTCATGGAGCCGATCATGCGCCAGGTGAGGCCGTGGCCATATTCGTGCCAGACGACGTCGGAATCGACATCGCCGTCGCGCGAGGGCGAGGATTGCGTCCACAGATACATCTGCATGCGCGGATTGGAGCCGTCGGAAGGCGTCGCGAAGTTCGCGTTGTTCGTTCCGCCGCCATCCTGCGCTTCGGCGTCGACGCTGTCGGAAGCGCGCCCGCCCTTGCCGAAATTGTTCTCCTGAAAATTGCCGGCGCTTTCCGTGAAGCCGTAGCTGTAGAGCGTGTCGTGAATGATGTTGTTCAGATAAAACAGGTTTTGAACCGCGACGTCCTGGTTCTGCGCGGTCGCCGGGTCCTGCGAAAGATTGGCCGCGGTTGAAAAGACGCCATTGGTGATGGTCGATCCGCCGGAATCCGGATTGTTGTTGTTGTCCCGGTCGAGATAGGCGCGAACATTGTTGCCTTGAATGAGGATCGACTTCTGCGTTCCCGAAAGCCAGCCGGAAGGCGATTGCGCATTGCCCGAGCCGGGTCCGTTCGCCATTGTCTGCGCGCTGACGCCGGGGTGAACCGGGAATATGTTGTAGCTGTCTTCGTTGGTGCGCAGTTCGTTGGAAACGACGCGGCCGAGGCTGTCGATCAGAGTGTGATAGAGGAGGTTGTCCTTTTCGCTCCATGTCTCGACGAGGAATCCTTCTTCGAGGCGCGCGCCTTTCGCGATGACGACGCGTTCCGCGCTCGGCGCCTGATGGAAGAAGGATGTTTTTGCAAATTGCGAGAGCGCGCCGGTTTCGCCCTTGAACTGGGGCAGGGCGACGCCGCTTCCGAAATTTGCATCGATCGCTATGCGGGCGGCGTCTGCGGGTTTCAGTAAAGCGCGCGAAATGCGCCCCTGCGCCGGCGCCGTGCGTTCGATGACATGCGAGAGCGCGCCGTCGGCGTCATAGGCGGCTTTCACATAGGCGCCGTGAACGCGAAGGCCATCGATGCGCTGCTCGAAGCGGGCGAAGCTGCGGCCTTGCCGGTCCGCCGTTTCGCTCACCTGCGCAAGCGAGTCGAGCGTTGCGGAATCAAGGCCGCGCGCGCTGAGAAAGGATCGCAATTTGGCGCGCGCATCGCCGGACCTCGCCAACGAGAAGTCTGCGCGATCGCTGAAGACATTGGCGCGCCGCGCGCTCAACTGGTCGCTATCGCTTTGCGCCGAAGTCTGCGCGGCGGCTACGCCTGAGAGGATGGACAGCGCGGCGCAAAGGGCGAGCGCCTTTCTCAAATCGCCTGATTTCAAGCTGGATGACGTCATGGCGTTCTCCCCCTTCTACAGAAACGGCCCGGTCGACGAGCACGAGACTGCCATTCCGCCGATTCTGCAACCTATTTTTTGTTCATGGAGAGGGGGAGGCGCGCGGCCCGAATTGCGGGATTTTCCCTGTAGGGAACAATCTTCTAGCGCACCTTTGGCGGGCGAAGACTGTGCTTTCTGACAAGGCCGCGCATCTGGTCGTAGCTGAGCGAAAGATGCTCCGCCGCGCGCTTCTGGCTCCAGCCATGAGCGGTAAGCGCTGCGAGCGCGAAATCGCGTTCGATCTCATCAAGGCGCGCGCGAAGATCGACTGGTTCGCCTGAAGGCGTCGCGCGAGCCGGGGTTTTCGCAACGGCTTCCTTCGCCGGGGCGGCGATGTCTTCTTCGGGCCGCCAGGCGGCATCGAATGCGTCTATGACGATTTCATCGACGGGGCCGATATTGCCGCCCGCAATCCAGCGATAGAAGGAACGCTCCGCGGCGTTCTTCAGTTCACGGACATTGCCCGGCCAGTCATGGGCGGCAAGGCGCGCCATCGCCTCCGGCGTGAAGCCTTCAAAGCGAATGTCGGGGTTCGCTTCCGAAAGCTCTCTTGCGAGTCTTCCTGCGAAATGCGCTGCGAGAAGCGGAATGTCGCTCTTTCGTGCGCGCAGCGGCGGGGCGCCGATGACATCGAAGGCGAGGCGATCGAGCAAATCCGCGCGGAACTTCCCCGCCGCCGCCCGCGCCGGCAAATCGACGTTCGCAGCGGCGACGACGCGCACGTCTGCGTTCAATGTCGCCTCGCCGCCGAGCCGCTCATATTCTCCATATTCGATGATGCGCAGGAGTTTCTCCTGAACGCGAAGCGAGGCGGACGCGATCTCGTCGAGAAAGAGCGTGCCGCCCTCGGCGCGTTCGAACCGGCCGATATGGCGCTTCTGCGCGCCGGTGAAGGCGCCCGCTTCATGGCCGAAGAGCTCGCTTTCAAGCAGCTCCTCGCTCAGGGCCGCGCAATTGACCTTCACGAACGGGCCTTCCCACCGCGGGGAGAGGAAGTGGATGCGCCCCGCGATCAGCTCCTTCCCTGAGCCGCGCTCGCCGACGATGAGGAGCGGGCGGTCGAGCCCGGCCGCGCTCGAGGCGTGCGCCAGCGCATCGAGAAAGGCGGGGGACTCGCCAATGAGTTCCGGGGGGGCGTGGAGGAGCTGCCATCGGTGAAAAATACCATACTGAACAGGTAAAAAATACGCAAATGTCGGTGAAATAAACCTGAAGCTCACCGGTGAATTTCACCCGTGAAAAATTTTATCCAGTAATTTCAATGAATTAATTCGTTGGTCCGTAGTTGGCACGGTCCTCGCATTAAGAGCGTTAACAAGAACCAAGAAACGGCCAAACCACCAACGGACCAAAGGAAGTCAGGAGAGATAAATGACCTACTACCGCTACGACGACAGCGACCTCGATTGGGAAACGCGCTTCCGCCGCGCCTGCCGCGGCCGCGCCGGCTTCGCCTGGGGCGCTTTTCTCATTGGTTTCATCCTCGGCGGCATTATTTTCTAAGGGAGCATAGCCATGGGCGTTTTTTCCAGACTGAGCGACATCATCAATTCGAACCTCAACGCGATGCTCGATAAAGCCGAGGATCCGGAGAAAATCGTGCGCCTCATCATCCAGGAGATGGAGGACACGCTTGTCGAGGTGAGGAGCCGCGCCGCGCGCGCCATCGCCGACAAGAAAGAAGTCGAGCGCAAGAAGGCCGAATTCATCGGTCGCGTGAACGAGTGGGAATCGAAAGCCGAACTCGCGATCGCCAAGGGCCGCGACGATCTCGCCAAGGGCGCCATCGCTGCGAAACGCAAAGCGCAGGAGATGGTCGATCTCTTCGACAAGGAATTCCAGGCGATCGACAAGAGCCTTGAAAAAGCCAATGACGATCTCGCGAAACTTCAGGCGAAACTGAAGGAAGCCAAAGCCAAACAGCGTTCGCTCGAAATTCGCCGGACCGCGGCGTCAGACAGCGTGCGGATCAACCGTCAGGTCTATGACGGCCGCATCGACGAGGCGATGGCGCGTTATGAGCGCTATGAGCGCCGCATCGACGAACTCGAAGCCGAAGCGGAAAGCTATGTTCTCGGCCGGCCGAAATCGCTCGAAGAAGAGTTCAAGGAGCTTGAGGCCGAAGACGGCGTCAACGCCGAGTTCGAAGCTTTGAAGCAGCGCATCGTCAGCCGGATGAACAAATCCTAGCGCGCACAGCATAAGGAAGGGGCGCCCTCAATGTCCGAAGGACCATTCATTGTTGCGATCGTCGCGCTCGTGTTCATCGCGTTCCCCGCGACGATCATGCACTACATGACCGAATGGCGGAAAACGAAGTCGCTTTCCGCCGACGACGAACGCCTCGTTGATGATCTCTGGAAGACGGCGCAGCGCCTTGAGCGCCGCGTCGACGCCCTCGAGACCATTCTCGACAAGGAAGCGCCGAGCTGGCGCCAGGACTATAAGGACCGGCCCCATGCGTGACGATTTTCGCCATTACCGCCACTGGCGCGACCGCACGGGCTACGCCTATCACGCAGGCGACCCGGGGCCGGGCCCGAACATTCACCGCCTTCGTCGGAATGTACGGCGCGGCAAGATTGCGGGCGTGTGCGCGGGGCTCGCTGATTACTTCGGCTGGCGGACGAAATATCTCCGCCTCGCCTGGATCCTCGCGACGATCTTCTTCTTCCCGATGCCGGCCGTCATCTATGCGGTGCTGGCGATCGTGATGAAGCGGTCGGATGAAGCGCCGTCGCAATTCACGACGGAAGAGGAAGAACGTTTCTGGCGCACCTTCTCGGTTCGTCCGCGTGCGACCTTTTCCGAATTGAAGCACCGCTTCCGCGCACTTGAGACGCGCGTTGAAGAAATGGAATTCGCCGTCACGTCGAGCGAATACGGATTGAGAAAACAGTTCCGCGACCTCGAACGCGGCGCCTGAAACCAAGGTTGAAGCAATAAAGCGCGTGGAGCCGCCCGCTGCAGACGGGCGGAGGAGGGACCCTTTTGCGCGCTTTTCAAGGGGAAAGACTGGGAGAGATCATCATGACAGCAGCCTCAATGTTCACATCACTCGTCGTCAGCGTTTTCGCGATCGCCGTTGCGGCGAGCCTGAACTTCGCCTGCGCCGACATGGGGCCGGTCGCGAGCGCCGGAGCGCTCGATTCGGGCCACGCCGCAGCGTGCGTTTTCCTTATTTTTTAGGCTTAATCCGGCTCTGAATTCCCCGGCCGGGCTTGCCCAAGGCGAGTCCGGTCGGATAGGCTCCAGGCCATCGGCGTCGCCCAGCGCGACCCAGGCGAGGACGCAAGAGTTGTGACAGAGTCAGAAAGCGGGCGGCGCTCCGGACAGGGCGCGGAAAGCCCCCAGAAAATCCCTGATATCGATTCGGCTGATGGTCCCGTAGAAGAGACGTCTACGGAAGAATCTTCTAATGACGCCGCTGCATCGCCTGAGATGGAGTCGGCGCCGCCAGCGCGGGCCGCGCCAGAGAAAATCGTCAAGCAAGAGCGCTTCGCGGCGATCGATCTCGGTACGAATAATTGCCGGCTTCTGGTCGCCGCGCCGAAAGGGCGCAAGTTCCGCGTCGTCGACGCTTTCTCGCGCATCGTGCGCCTCGGCGAGGGCGTCTCGCAAACGGGCGCGCTGTCGGACGCCGCAATGGAGCGCGCGCTTGAAGCGATCCGCATCTGCGCGGAGAAAGTTGAGCGCCGTGCGGTTACGCGTATCCGCTGCATCGCGACTCAGGCTTGTCGCTCGGCCACCAACGGGGCCGCGTTTCTTGAGCGCGTGAAGGGCGAGACCGGCCTCGATTTCGAAATCATCTCCACGGAAGAAGAAGCGCGCCTCGCTGTGCGCGGCTGCGCGGAACTCCTTGATGAAGATGCGCGCGCCGGCCTCGTCTTCGACATTGGCGGCGGTTCGACGGAGCTTTCCTGGATCAAACCGGCGGGCCCGCATTCGCCGCCGACGATCGCGGCGTGGCATTCCGTGCCTGTCGGCGTCGTCAGCCTTTCCGAGCGCTGGGGCGGAAAAGAAATCAGTGCGGAAACCTATGAGAAAATCGTCGACAGCGTCGCGGCGGAGATCCGCGCCTTCGGCGATCCGGCAGAAATCCGGGACCTGTTCACCGATGGCGGCGCGCACTTCCTCGGCACGTCGGGCACGGTGACGTCGATCGCCGGGGTTCATCTGGGCCTTGCGCGCTACCGGCGCGATCTCGTGGACGGGCTGTGGCTGTCGGTCGAGGAGGCGCGGGGCGTTTCCGAAAAACTCCGGGCGATGACGCTCGACGCGCGGGCGGCCGAGCCGTGCATCGGCGCGGAGCGGGCCGACCTCGTCGTCTGCGGCTGCGCAATTCTGGAGGCGCTTACGCGGGAATGGCCGGTCGAGCGGATTCGCGTCGGCGACAGGGGGTTGCGCGAGGGAATTCTCGCCGATCTCGCCGACACCGCCCGTCGGGCCCGCGGGCGCCGTCGCCGGAAGCGGAAACGCAAAGCGCTCCCCAACGCCTAAAACCGGCTCATAAAACCTTCGTGAGGCGCTTCCCGACTCGAACCCCCTTTGCTATAGCGCGCCATGGAGCGGCGCAAATCCACAGGTCCCAAGGCTTCGCGGCCCCGGAAACGTCCGAAGGTCGACATCGCGAAGACCGCGCTTGGCGCGGAGCCGGAAAAGCGCGGCCTGAAACAACCCATTGAAAAAAAAGGGAAAGCGAAGGCGCCGGAAGCCGCTTCCGCAGCGCCCGGCGGGCAGCGCGAATTTTCCGTCAATGTGAAGACGGCGCGCAAGCGCTCCCACTCCTCGACGCTCTGGCTGCACCGGCAGCTCAACGATCCCTTCGTCGCGCGCGCCAAGGCGGAGGGCTATCGCTCGCGCGCTGCCTATAAGCTCCTGGAACTCAATGAGAAGTTCGGCCTCATCGGCAAGGGCGCGCGCGTTGTCGACCTCGGCTCGGCGCCGGGCGGCTGGTGTCAGGTGGCGGTCAAAGCCGGTGCGGAGAAAGTCGTCGGCATCGACTATCTCGGCATGCCGCCGGTTCCGGGGGCGGACGTTCTCGAACTCGACTTCCTCGATGACGAAGCGCCGGAGAAACTGAAAAAGCTTCTGGGCGGGGAGGCGGATGTCGTCCTCTCCGACATGGCCGCGCCCACGACGGGCCACAAGGCGACGGACCATTTGCGCATCGTCGCGCTCGCCGAAACCGCGCTCGACTTCGCCGAAGATGTGCTTGCGCCCGGCGGATCGTTCGCATGCAAAGTGTTTCAGGGCGGCGCCGAGGGCGAATTCCTGACGCGGCTGAAGCGCGACTTTACGAGCGTGAAGCACGCCAAGCCGAAAGCGAGCCGCGCGGAGTCAGCGGAAATGTATGTCGTCGCGACCGGGTTCCGGGGGAGAAGCGAGTGAGCATTTTCGCAACCACTTTCCTCATCCTGAGGCGCCCGGCGAAGCCGGGCCTCGAAGGATGGGCGGCAGGCTGCGGCGCGCGACATTCATCCTTCGAGGCCCGTCCTTTGGATGGGCGCCTCAGGATGAGGACGGAGATGGAGGGAGAGCGCTGATGAAAATCTGGGTCTCCTCTCTCGCCAAGGCGCCGGATATCGCGGATGCGCACAGGCCGAGCCATGCGGTGAGCCTGTTGTCGCCGGGCGATGATTTTCCGGCGCTGGGGCTTGGGGACCTTCGCCATCACCGCGTGCACCTTCACGACATTCGCGAAGAACTTCTCGGCCATGTCGCGCCGAGCCAGACGCATGTGAGCGGCGTCATCGATTTTCTGAACGATTGGCGCAGCGACGATCCGCTGCTCATCCATTGCTGGGCGGGGATTTCGCGCTCGACGGCGACGGCCTTCATCGCCGCGTGCCTCCATAATCCGCAGGCCGACGAACTGGAGATCGCGCGCGCCCTGCGCGAGGCCTCGCCTACGGCCTGGCCGAATACGCGCATTGTGAAGATCGCTGACAAATTGCTGTCGCGCGAAGGGCGTATGCTGAAGGCGATCGAGGCGATCGGCCCCGGCGAGGTTAGCGATTCCGCCGAGCCGTTCTTTATTCCGGCGAAGTTTTAGATGGGGAACGTATGAAAAAGTCCGTAATCGTCTTGTCGCTGTTCGCGCTCGCGGCCTGCACGTCGAACGCGGCTGACAGCTCTCCTCCGCCGGAGAAGAAGCAAACCCAGAGCTTTAAAGGTATAGAAGCGCCGACGCGCGATGACGTCGCCTTGCAGATCACGGGCGCAGACAATGGCGGCGTCGTGAAGGCTGCGGCCGGAACGACGATTTCAGTCGCGCTCGTCGGCGTGCCGACGGCCGGTTATCAGTGGGCGCCCGCCGCGGTTCCGCCATTCCTCGTAGCCGACGGCGAGACGGGCGGGCCGACCAGCGAAGCGCAATTGCAGCCCGGCTTTTCCGGCGGCAGCCATTGGGAAGTTTTCTTCTTCCGCGTGACGGGAGAAGGCGAAGGGGTGTTGAAGTTCGAGCAGCGCCGGCCGTGGGAAGAGGAAACCGATCCGCCATCGGATGAGTTTTCCGTCACGGTTTCGGCGAGCGCCCGGTAGAGGAGATCAGTCATGGAAATTCGCGAAGCGCTGACATTTGACGACGTATTGCTCGAGCCGGGCCCGTCGGAAGTGATGCCGTCGGAAGTCGATGTGCGCACCCGGCTGACGCGCGAGATCACGCTCAACATCCCGATCATGTCGTCGGCGATGGACACGGTGACGGAAGCGGAAATGGCGATCGCCATGGCGCAGAATGGCGGCATCGGCGTCATTCATCGCAATCTTTCGCTAGTCGAGCAGGTTGAGCATGTGCGCCGCGTCAAGCGCTTCGAAAGCGGCATGGTCGTCAATCCGCTTACCCTGTCGCCCGACGCCACGCTCGACCAAGCGTGGAAGATCATGGACGAGAAGAAGATCTCCGGCTTCCCCGTGGTCGAAAAGCCGGACGCGAACGGCGTCGGCAAACTTGTCGGCATTCTGACGAACCGCGACATGCGCTTTGCGACGGATGGCGCGCAGCGGGTCGCCGACCTGATGACGAAAGAGAATCTCATCACCGTGAGGCCGCACGCGCAGCGCGACGAGGTGATCAAGCTGCTTCATCGGCACCGTATCGAGCGGCTTATCGTCGTTGACGACCAGTATCGCTGCATCGGCCTCATCACGGTGAAAGACATCGAAAAGGCGCGCGCTTATCCGCATGCCGCCAAAGACGCGCAGGGCCGCCTTCGCGTCGCCGCCGCTTCGACGGTCGGCCCGCACGGGCTGGAGCGCGCAGAAGCGTTGATCGACGCGGGCTGCGATGTCGTCGTCATCGACACGGCGCATGGCCATTCTTCGAAAGTCATCGAACAGGTCTCGCGCATCAAGAAACAGTCGAACGCCGCGCAGATCATCGCCGGGAACGTCGCCACTTATGATGGCGCGAAAGCGCTCGCTGATGCGGGCGCCGATGCGATCAAGGTCGGCATCGGCCCGGGCTCGATCTGTACGACGCGCATCGTCGCCGGCGTCGGCGTGCCACAACTGACCGCGGTGATGGATGCAGCGCGCGCCGCGCGCGAGGCGGGCATCCCCGTCATCGCCGATGGCGGCCTCAAATATTCCGGCGATATCGCGAAAGCGATCGCCGCGGGCGCCGAGTGCGTGATGATCGGCTCGCTTCTGGCGGGTACGGATGAAGCGCCGGGCGAGGTCTATCTCTATCAGGGCCGGCCGTACAAATCCTATCGCGGCATGGGCTCTATCACCGCGATGGCGCGCGGTTCGGCTGACCGCTACTTCCAGGCGGATGTGAAAGAGCAGCTGAAGCTCGTGCCGGAAGGCATTGAAGGCCAGACGCCTTACAAGGGCCCTGCGGCGCCCGTGCTTCACCAGCTCGTCGGCGGCGTGCGCGCTTCGATGGGCTATGTCGGCGCTTCGACGGTTCCGGAAATGCAGGCGCGGGCGAAATTCGTGCGCATCACCAATGCGGGCCTGCGCGAAAGCCATGTGCACGACGTGCAGATCACGCGCGAGGCGCCGAACTATCCAAGCCCGAATTGATCGTCCGGTAACTGAATTTCATTCGAAAGCGGCATAGCCGCGCCTAGATTGTGATTGCCCCATGCGCGATTCCGGCCGCATCGCCGCCGCCATTGATGTTCTGACGGACTTCGAGACGCGCCGCGTGCCGCTCAAGACTGCGCTTGCGGACTGGGCGCGGGGCGCGCGCTATGCCGGAGCGAAAGACCGCGCTTGGATATCAGGTCTTTGCCTCGATGCGCTCCGCAAGCGGAATTCGCTGGCGCAGGCGATGGGCGATGATAGTGCGCGCTCTGCGATCCTCGCGGCGTTGCGCTTTTCGTGGGGGATGAGCGCAGAGACGGTCGCGAGCCTCGCCGCTGAAGAGCCGCACGGACCTGGCGCGCTGACGGCGGACGAGAAAGCGAGGCTTTCTTCTGAAGACAGCGATGAAAACTTCTCTTCGCCATGCGGCGCGCGCGAGGCTGAGTTTGAGAACCGGCTGAACCTTCCGGCGTACATCGCCGGCGATTTTCCGGAGTGGTTAACGCCGCATATGGCGCGCGTCTTCGGCGACAAGACCGCAGTGGAAGGCGCAGCGCTCGCAGAGCGCGCAGACGTCGATCTGCGTCTCAACACGCTGAAGGCCGAACCGGAAAAGGCGCTGGCCGCGCTCGCAGTCGTCGGTGCTGGGGCCGTTCCATATCTTTCGACCGCCGCGCGCATTCCGGCGCCCGATGCGAGCGACCGCGCGCCAGCCGTGACGATCATTCCCGCGTTCAACAAAGGCTGGGTCGAAGTGCAGGACCTTGGCAGCCAGATCGCCGCGCTCGCCGCCGGTGAGACAAAGGGCGCACAGGTGCTCGACCTTTGCGCAGGCGGCGGCGGCAAGACACTGGCGCTCGCCGCGCTCATGGAAAACACCGGCCAGCTTTACGCCTACGATGAAGACGCGCGCCGTCTTCAGCCGCTTTATGAGCGTTCGCAACGCGCCGGCGTTCGCAATCTCCAGATCCGCAACCCGGCGGGCGGCGAGGGCCTCGACGATCTCGACGGCAAGATGGACCTCGTCTTCGTCGACGCGCCTTGCACGGGCTCCGGCACATGGCGTCGCCACCCCGACACCAAATGGCGCCTGACGCCGCAGCAGCTTGAGCGGCGTATGGCCGAGCAGGACAGCGTTCTCGATGCGGGCGCGCGTTACGTGAAACCGGGCGGGCGGCTAGTCTTCGTGACGTGCTCCATCTTCATGGAAGAGTGCGAAGACCGTGTTGCGAGCTTCCTTTCACGCCATCCCGACTTCTCGCAAACACAGGCGCTTGATGCAGTCGGCGCGTCGGGGCTTCTCATGGAAGCAGGCCGCGATGCGCTGGAGGCCTGCAAGACGCCGGAAGGCGCGCTTCGGATTACGCCCTTGCGCCTTCGCGCTGACGGATTTTTTGTTGCGACGCTTGCGCGCGCCTAGTCTCTATTCCGCCGCCCTGCATCTCGCCGCCGCCGCATATCGGCTTTGTACGAACCATTTTTTGAACTGGCCGGAGACTTCATTGTCGCCAGTGAGGAGAATGCGGTCCGCAGCGATTTCAGCGTCAAGCGTCGAGGGGCCGATGAAGGCGCTCGTCATCGCTTTGAGGTCGGCTGAAACGAACAGGTTCACGTCAAAGCCGGGATCGATCGAACACAGATCGACATCCTGGCCGGGCGAAACGATCAGCCAGTAATTGCGCTTGTTCTGCGCGAGTTCGGGAAAGATGATCTGAACGACGGTCTTGCGCTTCGGCATCGGGTCGGGCGACAGCTTGCGTCGTACGTTCCACATCAGAAGCTGCGCATCGAGATTTTGCAGGGTCAATTCTGAATCGACCCATCTCTGCGACCAGTTGCCGAGCGCGGTGATGATCGGCTCAAGTTCGAGCGCTGCTGGCGTCAGATGATACTCGCCGCCCTCTGCGTCCTTCTTTTCAGTGCGCTCGATAAGGCCCCATTCTTCAAGCTCTTTGAGGCGCTTCGACAGCAGGGCCGGCGACATGCGCGGCACGCCGCGCCGAATCTCGTTGAAGCGCGTCGAGCCTGAAAGCATTTCGGAAAGCATCACAAGGGTCCAGCGCGTACACAGAACTTCCGCCGCCATCGCGACCGGGCAAAACTGGCCATATCCGCTTTCGGTCATGTCGATCTCCAGAGCAGGCGATTTCGTGCGACCGTTTGGCAGACGGGGCAGGCCAAGGGAAGGAAGTTCGGCAGCCCGGCCGATACAGTTTCTGTACCGGCCAGCTTCAGTTTCTGAACTGGAAGCCGCCCATAGCCTTGTGCGAGAGCGGCGCCGAAGCCGGAACTCCGGCGCAGCAGAAAAGGAAACAGCCAAATGCCTCTCGTCGATATCCATGTAATCAAAGACGTTTTCAGCTCCATGCAGAAGCGCGAGCTGATCGAGCGCGTGACCGACGCGGTCGTCTCCGTGGAAGGGGAAAACCTCCGCGGCGTCACCTGGGTCAAAATCCACGAAGTGAACAGCGGCGAATGGGCGATCGGCGGCAAGCCGCTCACCTCCGATGACGTCCACGCGCTCGCCAAACGGGGCGCCGCCTAGCCCCCAGCGGTTGAGGCGGCCCCGCGGGCCCGCCATCGGGCCCAAAATCGGGTTCTGGGGGAGGTTTCGGGGGCGTGACGAACGCCCCCGACTCGTCTAAAGCCTCGCCATGACACTCGACCCCCACGCCGCCCTCCATGACCGCGCTCTCATCATCGATTTCGGGAGCCAGGTAACGCAGCTCATCGCCCGCCGCCTTCGCGAAGCGGGCGTCTATTGCGAAATCCATCCCTTCAATCGCGTCGATGCAAAATTCCTTGCGGAATATGCGCCGAAAGCCGTCATTCTCTCGGGCGGGCCGGCGAGCGTCAAAACGGAATCAAGTCCGCGCGCTGACGAAGCGGTCTTCAAGCTCGGCGTGCCAATCCTCGGCATTTGCTATGGCGAGCAGACGATCTGCGCGCAGCTTGGTGGCGATGTCGAACGTTCCGATCACAGAGAATTCGGCCGCGCTTTTGTCGAAGTGAAAAAGGAAAGCCCGCTCTTTGACGGCGTCTGGGCGAGGGGCGGCAAGCATCAGGTCTGGATGAGCCACGGCGACCGCGTGAACGCGCTGCCGGAAGGCTTTGAAGTGATCGCGGTCTCCGATGGCGCGCCGTTCGCGGCGATTGAGAATGCGGCGAAGAATATCTACGCCGTGCAGTTCCACCCGGAAGTCGCGCACACGCCCGATGGCTCGAAGCTCTTGCGAAACTTCGTGCACAAGATTGCGGGCTTCAAAGGCGACTGGTCTATGGCGGCGTTCCGTCAGGAATCAATCGCCCAGATTCGCGAGCAAGTGGGCGATGCGCGAGTCATTTGCGGGCTTTCGGGCGGCGTCGACTCATCCGTCGCGGCGGTTCTCATTCACGAAGCTATCGGCGAGCAGCTCACTTGCGTTTTCGTCGACACCGGCCTGATGCGCGCCGGCGAGGGCGAAGAAGTCGTTCGTCTTTTCCGCGACAGCTACAACATTCCGCTCATCCACGTTGAGGCCGAAGACCTGTTTCTCGGCAAGCTGAAAGGCGTCGATGACCCGGAGAAAAAGCGCAAGATTATCGGCGCGCTTTTCATCGACGTCTTTGAGAAAGAAGCGAACAAAATCGAGAATGCGGAATTTCTCGCGCAGGGAACGCTCTATCCGGACGTGATCGAAAGCGTTTCCTTCGACGGCGGGCCTTCGGTGACGATCAAATCGCACCACAATGTCGGCGGCCTGCCCGAACGGATGAATTTGAAACTGGTCGAACCCTTGCGCGAACTCTTCAAGGATGAAGTGCGCGCGCTCGGCCGCGAACTCGGCCTGCCGGAGCATTTCGTGGCGCGCCACCCATTCCCGGGGCCGGGCCTTGCGATCCGCATACCGGGCGAGGTGTCGAAGGAAAAGGCCGATATTCTCCGGAAAGCTGACGCCATCTATCTCGACGAGATCAGGAAGGCGGGTCTTTACGACGCGATCTGGCAGGCTTTCGCCGTCTTGCTCCCGGTGCGGACGGTCGGCGTCATGGGCGACGAGCGCACCTACGATCACGTCCTTGCGCTTCGCGCCGTCACCTCAACCGACGGCATGACAGCGGATTACTATCCGTTCGATCACGAATTCCTCGGCCGCACGGCGACGCGCATCATCAACGAAGTGCGCGGCGTCAACCGCGTCGTCTATGATGTGACGTCAAAGCCGCCCGGCACGATCGAGTGGGAGTAGGCGAGCGAGGAAACTTCTCGCCCCGTCACGCCTCCTTCTCATAGCCATGGTCGCCATAATAATAGTAGCCGTCGGGATAGCCGTAACGCTGCTGCTTTCTCATATCGAGGAAGGTGAAGAACACGCCTGCAAGGTTGCGAAGCGCAGCCTGCGCGGCCTGCTTTGGCGTATGATCCCGCCTGATCGCGAAAAAGAGTGTTTCGGCTCCGCGCCCTATCCCTTGTAGACCCAATAATTCGGGCCGAAGCGCGCCTCGAGCTTCTTCAGTTGCTCGCGGTGAATCTCGCGCACGCGCGCCGGCGTGATGACATCCTTCGCGTCGACTTCCTCGATCTTCAGGCTGGTCTTGTCTTCATAGAGATGCTCGCCCGCGAGGCGCGCTTTCCTGTCATACGGCCAGACGAACGCCTGGCGGCTGTAGACATGATAGTAGCCGTCGGGATTTTTGATGTCGTAGCCGAGCGGCGCGATGTCGGCGCCCTTGGCGAGCTGGTGGAAGGTGATCTCGTCGCAAATTCCCCAGTCATTGACGGCGAGGCAATCGTCCGAGTGCCACAGAACGACTTCGCCGACGCTGTTATAGAAAGCGAGAACGCCGTCCTTGCCTTCTACGACGGCGGGGTTCGCGCCCCAGCTTACGCGATAGATCGGATGATCGACCATCATGTCGGGCGCGATGATCTTGTCATAATCGCCCGCGCCTTCGAGGTGCACATGCCGCCAGAAGTTGAGGAGGATCGCCTTGTGCAGCGGGTCTTTCGTCCGCTCGAAAAGCTCTTCCGTCGGGTCCATGCACGTGTAAACCGCCTTTTCGAACTTGTTCATTCTTTCCTCCCATGGCGCAGGTCATGTCAGTTGAACCTGACGGCGACTGGCGTGCAGTTTCAGGAGGAAAGTGAAATGCGGCGGATAGGGAAGGCGAGGCGATGATAGGGATTGTAGAAAGTTTTCTACCCTGCCGGGTTACGATGTGTTGAGTGGCGCTCTATGGTAAAAAGCAATTGCGAGAATCGGCGCTCTCGCTTACGGAAATATGATGATAGAAAATAGCTCAGCGATTGATACTACTATCCTTGCAACAATTATTTCCTGCATTGTTGGGTTTTTGACTAGCTTCTTCTTTTATAGAAAACAGAAAAAGAAAAGTAGGATTAGCTACTCTGTACTGTATAATAGATTCTTGGATGAAAATGTAATTGATGTATTGGGTTATAATTTTAAATGGAATGATCTCAAAATAAGAGATCCATTTCTTCTTAGGGTTTGGGGATTATCCCCTTGACGCACGTACGGACTCGGACTATATTTGGACCATCGAAAGGGATTTCCGATGGCTTCCAAACTCACCGTCCGCCAGTTCTTCCAGCGCTTCCCCTCTGACGAGGCTTGCCTAGAGCACGTCATGAAGGTCCGTTTCGGCCTTCGCCATGAGTGCGCGAAGTGCGGCAAGGACGCGACGTTCCACAAGCTGGCGAGCCGTCCCGCCTATTCGTGCTCGCAGTGCGGCGCGCATGTATACCCTTGCGCTGGGACGATCCTGCAAGACACGCGGACGCCGCTGCAATCGTGGTTCTACGCCATCTACCTCTTTGTGGCGACGCGCCACGGCGTTTCAGGCAGGGAACTGGAGCGCGTTCTTGGTGTCACCTACAAGACGGCGTGGCGCATGGCGAAGCAAATCCGCACGCTTATGAGCCAAGTCAACGGCTTCGAAATCCTGCAAGGCCACGTCGAACTTGATGAGGCATATGTGGGAGGGAAGCGGTCCGGCAAGCGGGGCCGTGGCGCCGAAGGCAAAACAATTGTCATGGGCCTGAAAGAGCGTGACGGGCGCATTGCGGTTGAAGTCATCCCGAACATCAAGAAGGCGACGCTTCGCGAGGTTGTCCTGCGCAATGTCGAGCCCGGCTCTATCGTCTCGACGGACGAACTGATGAGCTACGGCTTACTGGAAGGCGACGGCTACCGCCACGGCGCCGTGAAGCATGGCGCGAAAGAGTGGAGCTACTACGACTACCGCCACGATGCGACGCATCACACGAACAACGTTGAGAGCTTCTGGCGGCTGTTCAAGAAGTCGGTCGCCTCAACCCATATCCACATTTCGGCGAAGTATATGGATCGCTACCTTGGCGAGTTCGTCTTCCGGTCTAATCATCGCCATCAGGAGAACGCGATGTTCGACCTTCTGGTTGCGGCGCTTTGATCACCGCCTCGGCTAATCGCTCAAACTCTTTAAGAGGTGCAGGGCCGACGCCCCGCGCCTCCTCTTGAGCG
The DNA here is from genome assembly GCA_020638525.1 of Caulobacterales bacterium. Taxonomy (GTDB): domain Bacteria; phylum Pseudomonadota; class Alphaproteobacteria; order Caulobacterales; family Parvularculaceae; genus Amphiplicatus. The sequence continues at coordinate 22,632 of JACKIL010000019.1, forward strand.
ATGAACTTCTCAAGTTGATCTTTTTGCAAAGCTTCAGAAAGTGTTAACATGGCGGCCTCCTGCATATTCGGAGTGTAACGTATTGTTTTATAACGAGTTTGCGGGCCAAGTCGACAAGAATCATATGTCCGAAAACCAGCTTGAACTAGAGTTTAACGCTCCGTTGCCCACGCTTCCGCAACTTTGGACGCCGGACGATATTTTTTCGTCTCTTGATGAGGATACCATTGTTCGTTTTCGCGAAGATGGCCGGGTTGAGCGGAAGAGAGCATCTGTAAGCCCAAAAGACTTGGCTCAGTATACCTCGATGTGGGCAAACACCCAGCCATCCGGGGGAATCACCTTCATCGGTGTGGAAAACGATGGCAAAATTTCAGGCTGTAAGAACATAGAAACTTCGCACCTAAATGACCTCGAATCTGTCCGCACACTTGTTCCAGATGCTCAATTTGAGTTCCGCCGAGTTCCTGTTGACGGTGGCAACAACTTTGTTCTGGTGATGCGTGTTTACTATCGGGAAGATAAACTTGTTGAGACCGCGGATGGCAGCGCTTTTGTTCGAGAAGGGGACAAGAAACGAAAACTAACGGAGCAAGAGAAGCGTGAAATCCGGTTGAACAAGGGAGAGCTTGATGCGGAGACAGAGCGAGTCTCTCTTAAATTTCCCGATGATTTCGATGAAACCCTTTTGGCTCAATTTCGGTCTCAATATCTTGAGAAACGCCGGCTGCCGTCGCGATATGGGATCGAAGATGTTTTATCGCTAAGCAAATTAGGAAAGAAAACTGGTGATAGATTTCAACCTAACTTGGCGTGCGCATTACTTTTCGCAAAGGATCCAAGGGAGACGGTTCCGGGCGCTTTCATCCGCGTTATTCGATACGATGGAGAAGAAGAAAAGTTTGGAAAGAGCCTAAACGTTATCGCAGACCGGCAAATTGAAGGACCATTGCCGTTACAAATACGCGCTGCTGAAGAATATATTGAATCTCAAATCAGAAGTTTCACACGGCTTGGTCGTGACGGACGATTTGCTACGCATCCTGAGTATCCAAAAGAGGTATGGCTTGAAGCGGTGGTGAATGCGACAGTTCATCGCTCCTACAATCTTAAAAACATGAACATCTTCGTAAAGATGTTCGAGGATAAATTTGTTGTCGAATCCCCAGGTTCGTTTCTTCCTCCAACTACAGCTGAAACAGTCTTTGACGCTCACAATCCTCGCAATCCACACTTGATGTGGGCATTATATTACTTCGACTATGTGCAATGCGCTTTCGAAGGGACACGGCGCATGCGCGAAGGAATGCGCCAAGCAAACCTTCCTGACCCAGTGTTTGCTCAACGCACAACGGGCACGTTTCAAGTCTCTGTAAAACTGGAAAACGACGCCGAACACAGGAAGACATTTGTCCGCGCCGAGGCGGCAATCGGAATTAATCCTGACGTATATGCTAGCCTAACCGAAAGCGAGAAGATGATAGTGAACTATCTGGCAGACCAAGAGCGCGTCAATGTAACTTCTGCTGGGTTAGTGATCGGAATGGACTGGGACACAACCAAGGCAATCCTGACAGGATTAGAGGAGAAAGGGATTGTCGCTCGCTTGCCCGGGAAGGCAAGAAGCCGTCATAGGTTCTATTTCCTAAAACATAAAATCAAAAAACAGTCCGTTGGCAAATTATCTTAGCAGAGATGTGGGTGGGAGGAGTTGCACCTCCCATCTGGGCGCACCCTAGCCTAATCGGATTGGGTTTCATTCACCGGACTGCCTGCGCAGATCTGCTCAATCCTACTCGGCCCCACGCCGCCCAGAGCATCACCACCCACGATAGATTGACGTGAATAGTCATAACGACCTCCAAGGTTAGCGTTGCCAACAATGGGGCCGAGAGGACGTAAATCCACGCCGCAATCCCGGCGAACTTCGACCAAGCGAAATTACAGGCCAAGCTGTAGATTAAAACGAGAGTAATCCTAGAGTGGGGAAGATTTCAAGCCACCTGCGTCAAGGGGATAATCCCCTAGGGTTTTTGTTTGGAATTCTGGAAACGAGACGATAACTTTAGGTGATCTATCCACTAAAGATCCTCCGCGCATATATTGTACTGATTTCGACATTGTTGGAGCGAGATGGGCTGATGCCTCCAGCTTAAGTTCTGCGCCTCGACTGAGCTTGGATAGGTCGAACGGTAGAATCTCCATTTCATTTGAGTTTTTGGAGCCAAATGCGGGCTTTGTGGTGGATATTGTTGGATCTTACAAAGGAGAGCAACGTAAAAGGCCAATTGTATTTATTGGTGGTTCGATCAAAGGGTCAAAAATAACGTCCGATATTCGACCTGCAGGATATTTTGGAAAGGCGTATCTCTTTATAACTATTGGTTTATTTACTATGTCAATTTTTAGTATTCTGGGAATAATTCCAGTTGCTAGTGTTTTTGTTTCCTTCGATAAAAACCTACTCATTATTGTCCAAACAATCATCGCGCTATCATCTATTGTGAATGCGTGTCTCTGGGCATTGTTTAGCTGGATGACATTTCCGCGCGCACACTTCCCAAATATGGTTCGGAAGAGCCGAGAGCGGTTGATCGATATAGATAATGGAATGCACCATGGAAAATGGCGCGTTGTGATTGATTCACTTGTTGCCCTCCAAGAAAATAAACAGGCAGCCAAGAGCACACAATTCGAATGACGCGTTGATGTGGGGGGAATGATTTCTCAAAGGAAATTTTGAACTACGCCTCCGGCGGCATGCCTTCGAACACCGCAAGCCCTTCCGGAATAGGCGCCCAGTGCGGGCGGCTTGCAGCGAAGATCGCCATTTGCGGATGGAAGAGGGAAGGATCGTCCAGCGTTCCGGCGTAGATGGTGTGGAAGTCATCCTTGCCCGCTTCAGCGCCGAAGACGAGGCTGTGGCAGGCCGCGCAGAAATTGCGAACGGCCTCGCCGCCGCGTGCGGAAGTCGAGCGCGATTGCGCGCTCGCGCCCTCGAACCGAACGGCGCCGGCCGGAAAACCGATAAAGGGAATGAAGCCGGAGCCGGACGATTTCTGGCAATCCGTGCAGTAACAATAGCCCGCAAACATTGGCTCGCCGATCGCTTCATAACGAAGCGCCCCGCAAAGGCAGCCGCCCGTATATTTCTGTTGTTCGCTCATGGGCGGAGTTTTGCGTCTCTTCGACTCGAAATCAATTGGTCCCGGATGGGGAATGAGGGCGCGGCGATGTCGACGAATGTCCGCGGGTCGTTTATGAGAAATCTTTCACGTTGAAGACCGGAAGAGGCCGCAATGAGCTGGGAAGAAAAGTTCGCTGAAGACATGGATCCGGCTGGCGCCAAGAAGCGCACCGTTACGGTCGGCTGGACGGTGAGGGCCCCGCACGCGCAGGCGATCTGGGGCGCGCCGAAGCTTTTCGAACGGAGCCTTCCGCGCCCGGCTTCTGCGAAGTCCGTGCAGGCGTGCCCGGCGGCGGTCGACTTCGACAAGCGGCATTATGTCATTCCGTGTCCGGTCGATCTCACCTTGCGTTTCGATCGCGCGCAGAACGGGCAGTTGACGCTTGTCGATGCGGACGGAGCGCAATCGGCGATGCGCCCGCAAGGGATGCGCGAACTTCTGACATTCCATCCGGTTCACGAGTGGCGCCATCCGGAGCGTCCGCTCATCCAGTTCGTCGCGCCTTATGTCTTCGTCTCGGACGATCCGTGTTACATCGTGCAGACGCCGCCTTATCTCGATTATTTTCCGCGTCCGCGCCCGGGCGTGCAGATCTGCGGTCGCTTTCCGATCCACATCTGGCCGCGCCCCTTCAGCTGGGCGTTCGAGTGGTATGACATCTCGCAGCCGCTCGTTCTGAAACGCGGCGAGCCGTGGTTCTACGTTCATTTCGAGACGGAAAATCCGTCCGCGCGCGTGCGCCTCGTCGAGACGGAGCTGACGCCCGAGCTTGAGAACCACATCAAGTCGATCGCGGACGTGACGAATTTCATGAACCGCACCTTCTCACTTTTCGCTGAGGCGCAGCGCGCGCGGCCGGAGACTCTGGTAAAACCGAAAAAGGCGTAAGCGGATCATCCGTCTCGCCGAGAGGCGGCCTTTCAGGAAAGGAACCCTGAGAATGAGCACTGTTCTCGTCACCGGCGGATCGGGTTTTGTCGGCAGCCACTGCATTCTTCAGCTTCTCGCGGGCGGCCACAATGTGCGCACGACGGTGCGGAACCTGAAGCGCGAAGGCGATGTGCGCGCCATACTGAAGGTTGGCGGGGCGGAGCCCGGCGATGCGCTGAAATTCTTCGCAGCCGACCTTGAATCGGACGCCGGCTGGGCGGAGGCGGTTGCAGGCTGCGATTATGTTCTCCATGTCGCGTCACCTTTCCCGCCGACTGTTCCAAAGGATGAGAACGAGCTCATCATTCCGGCGCGCGAAGGCGCGCTTCGGGTTTTGCGCGCTGCGCGAGACGCCGGCGTCAAGCGCGTGGTGTTGACCTCCTCATTCGCCGCCGTGGGATACGGCCAGCCGCAGCGAAGCGCGCCGTTCACAGAAGAGAACTGGACAGACGTCGAAGGGGACGACGTTCGTGCTTATGTGAAGTCGAAGACGCTCGCCGAGCGCGCAGCGTGGGATTTCATTTCGAAAGAGGGCGGCGGACTTGAACTCGCTGTCATCAACCCCGTTGCGGTCTTCGGGCCGGTTTTAGCGGCGGACTATTCCACTTCCATCCTCATTGTACAGAAAATGATGGATGGGGAGCTGCCGGGCTGTCCGAAACTCTCCTTCGGCGCGGTCGATGTGCGCGACGTTGCGGACCTTCACATCCGCGCCATGACGAACCCTGCCGCGAAAGGCGAACGTTTTATTGCGATTTCTGGCGACGCCCTGTCGATGCGAGATATTGCGATGACTCTGAAATCGCGCATGGGCGCGGCGGCGGCCCGCGTGCCGACAAGGGAACTCCCGAACTGGCTTGTGCGTGTCGCGTCGATGGCTGATCCCTCCGTTCGCCAGCTGCTGCCTGAACTCGGCAAGGTGAAGAACGCCACGAATGAAAAGGCGAGGCGTCTTCTTGGCTGGGCCCCGCGCTCGCGAGAGGATTCGATCATCGCGACTGCGGAAAGTCTTATTCGCCTGGGCCTCCTCAAGGACAGCGCGAAAAAGGCCGCCTGATCGCCTGCCGGGCGAGCGCACTTTTCTGGCCGTTATAGTTGTCGCATGGCGCCGGTTCCCGTTACCGTCGCAACCTTTGCTGCGCCAATAACAGAAAAGGAAGCGCCATGCGTCCCTCGATCCTGTTCACGTCCGTATGCCTTTCCGCGTTCGCCTTTTCGGGGGCGATGGCGGGCGGTCTTCCGCCCACGGGAAAAGACGAATCCGCCGAGGCGAAATTCGAGTCCGCGATCAGCTCAGCGGATATGGACGCATGGCTGAAGACGATGGCGGCCGAGCCCAACCATGTCGGCGCGCCGCACAACAAGGCGAATGCGGAAATGACGCTCGCCCAGTTCAAGGAATGGGGCTGGGACGCGAAGATCGAAACGTTCAAGGTTCTCTATCCGACGCCGATCAAGGTCTCGCTCGATCTTCTCGGAAATAATCCGCAGGCGATCAATCTCACCGAACCGCCGGTCGAGGGCGACGAGCCGAGCTTCACGAAAGACGCGCTTCCCGCCTATGTCGGCTATCAGGGCGACGGCGACGTCACGGCGCCGCTCGTCTATGTCAATTACGGCATGCCGGAAGACTATGAAGCGCTGAAGCGCATGGGCGTTTCAGTGAAGGGCAAGATCGTCATCGCACGCTATGGCGCGGGCTGGCGCGGCTTGAAGCCAAAGCTCGCGCAGGAACACGGCGCCGTCGGCTGCATCATCTATTCCGATCCGCATGAGGACGGTTACGGGCTGGAGGATGTTTATCCGCAAGGTCCGGCGCGTCCTTCCGAAGGTCTGCAGCGCGGCTCGGTCATGGATATGCCGATCTATCCGGGCGATCCTTTAACGCCCGGCGTCGGCGCGACGGACAAGGCCAAGCGCCTCTCGCGTTCGAGCGCGAAGACGATCCTGAAGATTCCAGCGCTGCCGATTTCCTATGGCGAAGCGCAAAAGCTGCTCGCCTCGCTTGGCGGGCAGGTTGCGCCGTCGAGCTTCCGCGGTTCGCTGCCGATGACGTATCATGTCGGCGATGACGACACGGCGAAGGCGCATCTCGTCGTGCAGTCCGACTGGTCCCTCAAGACGATCTACAACGTCGTCGCGACCATGCCGGGCTCGACCTATCCCGATCAGTGGGTGCTGCGCGGCAATCACCGCGACGGCTGGGTGATGGGCGCCTCGGACCCTCTGTCGGGTCATATCGCGATGATGGGCGAGGCGAAAGCGATCGGAGAGCTCGCAAAGTCCGGGTGGAAGCCGAAGCGCACGCTCGTCTACCTCTCCTGGGATGCTGAGGAGCCGGGTCTCATCGGTTCGACGGAGTGGGCCGAAACGCATGCGGACGAGCTGAAGAAGAAAGGCGTCATCTATGTGAACACGGATGGCAATGGCCGCGGCTTCCTCGGGGCGGGCGGCAGCCATTCGCTTCAGCATTTCGTCAATGAAGTCGCGGCGGACGTCAACGATCCGCAGGCGAATGTTTCGGTGCTGGATCGCCTGCGCGCCGGCGTGACGGTCGCCGCGGGCGAGCCGGGCGCGTCGAGCTATGTTCAAACGCTCGCGAAGTCGGCGACCGACAAGTCGGACATGCCGCTCTATGCGCTCGGCTCAGGCTCCGACTATTCGCCATTCTTCCAGCATTTGGGGCTCGCCTCGCTCAATATCGGTTATGACGGCGAGGGGCTTTCGGACGGCGTCTATCACTCGCTCTATGACGACTATGCTCATCACAGCAAATTCGTCGATCCGGGCGCGGTCTATGCGGGCGTGCTTGCAAAGACGACAGGGCGCATGGTGTTGCGCGTCGCGAATGCGGAGCTGCCGCCGCAGCGCTATGGCGATTTTGCGAGCACCGTCTCGGGCTATCTCGACGAGGTGAAAGCGCTCGCCAATGCGAATCGCGACAAGGCGAAAGCGCAGGCCGCCGCGATTGAGGCGAACATGTTCAAGGCCGCGGCGGACCCGACGAAGGGTTTCGGCGCGCCGACGGAATTGAAAGCCGTTCCGCATTTCAATTTCGCGCCGCTAGAAAATGCGGTCGATCATCTAAAGGAGAGCGCGAAGGCCTATGACGCCGCGCTCGCAGAAAAAGGCCCGTCGCTATCGGATGCGACGAAGGCGAAGCTCTTCGATCTTGCACGCGAGACCGAGCAGACGCTGACGCCGAAAGTCGGGCTTCCGGGCCGCTCCTGGTATCAGAACCTTGTCTATGCGCCAGGGCTGCTGACGGGCTATGGCGCGAAGACGCTTCCGGGCGTACGCGAAGCGATCGAGCAGGAGCATTGGGACGATGTCGAGCGCTATGTCGGTTATACGGCCGCCGCGCTTGACGCCTATGCGGCGAAGCTCGACGCCGGCGTGAAGCTGATGGGTAAGTAGGGGCGGGCGCGCCGGGTTTATTCCGGCGCGCTACTTCCTGACGCCGTAGGTCATGCAGCGCTTGCCGACTTTCTCGTCGATGACGGTGAAGCCGTTGGCGGCGAGAATGGCGGCGCATTCCTTGTTGGTGCGCTCGCCCATGCGTTCGGGTCCGGTGTCGAGCGCGAGCGCGGAGATGTTCGGGAAGAAGTCGCCAATGCCTTCGAGCACTTCCGGTTCGGCGCCTTCCGCATCGCACTTGATGAAGTCGACACGGGTGATGCCGTTCTCCCGGCAGAAGCTGGCGACCGTCTGCGCCTTCTTCTTCACCACGGGAACCTTGTCGCCGAAAATGACGGACGAGTCCGCGCGGTCCGGCGCGAGGCCGAAGGAGACTTCGCCGTCTTCCTTGTAGATGACGATGTCGTGCGCGGTCGCATTGTTCAGCTGGGCGATGTTCCGGCGCAGGCAGGCGTTCACTTTGGGGTCCGGTTCGAAACAGTGAACCGTCGCGCCATAGCGCGCGCAGATATGCGCGAACTCGCCGGCGTTTGCGCCGATGTCGAGGACGAGGCTGTCGGGGCCGAGCTTCACATGCCGGCCGACGCCATATTCGCGCTCAAGCTGGTCGAGCCGCCCGTTCCAGCCCTTCTTGTAGAGCTTCCAGCGGAGGGGGGAGGCGACGAAGAATTCGCGCCCGTCGACCTGGACGACGAGCCCGCCATCGCGCTCGGCGAGGGCGACGGGCACGTTCCCGCCAAGTCCGAGCGCGGAGAGAATGTCCTGGCGGATAAGTTTCACACGGATGTGTAGCGGCAACTGCATGTCGATGATCCCGGGCGGCCCGCCTCGGCTATAGTCGAAGCGCGGGGCGTTGTCATGCGGCGGCCTCTGGGCGGGGCGCCCGCCAAAAAGCCTGCAAATCGAAAGGGAGAGAGCGATGACCGAAATAGCCGAATTGCTGGTGAAAAAGGACGACCTTTCGAAAATGCGGCTGGCGCGCCGGCCCGCGCCGGCCCTTCAGGTGGGGGAGATTCTCGCCAGGGTCGACCGCTTCGCCCTGACGGCCAACAACGTCACCTATGGCGTCGTCGGGGAGCGCATCGGCTATTGGAACTTCTTCCCGGCGGAAGAAGGCTCGGGGATCATCCCGGTCTGGGGCTTCGCCGATGTGGTCGAGTCGAAAAGCGACGAGATCAAAACCGGCGAGCGGCTCTACGGGTATTTCCCGATGGGGACCCATCTCGTCATGCGGGTCGGCAATGTACGGCCCGACCGGATGATCGACGCCGCAGCTCATCGGGCCGCGCTGCCGCCGGTCTACAATTCCTATGCGCGCGTCGGCGCCGAGCCGCATTTCGACAAGTCGCTCGAGGATGAGCGCATGCTGCTCTTCCCGCTCTATGCGACGTCGTTCTGCCTTTACGATTTTCTGCTCGACAACAAATGGTTTGGCGCGAGCCAGATCGTCATCGGCAGCGCGTCGTCGAAGACAGCGATAGGGCTTGCTTATGCGCTGAAGGACGATCCGTCGGCTCCGGTCAGCATCGGCCTTACTTCGAAGCGAAACGAAGCGAAGGTGAAAGCGCTCCGCCTTTACGATTCCGTCGTGACCTATGACGATCTCGCCGCGATCGACGCTTCAAAGCCGACTGCGATCGTCGATATGTCCGGCGACGGCAAGGTGCTCTCGGACCTCCACAAGCATCTCGGCGACAATATGAAGTACACGGCGAATGTCGGGCTGACGCACTTCACCGAGAATTCGATGGGCCCGAACTTCATTCACGAGCGCAGCGCGATGTTCTTCGCGCCGGGCCATATCCAGAAGCGCGCAGGCGACTGGGGGCCGGGCGTTTTCGAGAAAAAGGCGTTCGTCTTCTGGAAGGAAGCAGCGCTCAGAAGCCGCGACTGGCTCAGCATCGACCACGTGAGCGGCGTCGAAGCGATCGAGGGCGCTTTCCGCGAGGTGCTTGAAGGTAAGCTCCCCGCGGATAAGGGCCTCGTCGTGGTGCTTTAAGGGCGCCGGCTAGTCGGCGCGCAGGTCGACCGCGTTTTCGCGGTAGTCATAATAGTCCGTGTGCCGGACGACTTTGCCGTGGCGGACTTCGACGACGGTGACGACCGGGTTCGTGCCGGTATAGGTCTTGCCGTCTTTCGAGGTGCTCTCATAGGTGAGCGCCGCGATGAATACGACAACGCCGCCGCTCTCATATCGACGCTCAAGGTCGTAATGCACGCTGAAGCTTTTGTACTGCGCCGCGTAATCGCCAAGTCCCTTCACGATCGCGGCCTTGCCATCATATTCGAATGCGCCACCGCCCGGCGCAAAGCCGTGGGACGTCGGATCGGAGAAGACGGCGTTATCAGCGTAGAACGGGCCGAATTTCGCCGTATCGAATGTGCTGTAGGCGGCAAGATAATCTTCGGCGAGGGAAATGACGTCAGCGGAAGAGGCTTCTTCGGCGACGGCTGTTTCGGTGAAAGCTGGCGCGACGATGAGCGAGAGCGTGGTTGCGGCTGCGATTATGGCTTTCATGGCGTTTCTTCCCCTGAGGGCCGGTCGCGACTGTTGCGCGGTCCGGCATTTGAACGGGAAGGCTCGGTCATGTCATCGGCGCGGCGCAAGGTGGCGGCGCGCGTTAAGCGGTGAAGCGCCAGTCCGTCGAGACGAGACGTTGATCAGCCGCGTTTCCTGGCAGTCTTGCGGCGAAGTCCCGCGACGGCGGCGAACCCGGCGGCGAAGAGCGGGAGGGAGGCCGGCAGCGGCACTTCCGAAACGTCGCCGGGCGTATAGTCGCCGACGCTTGACGCGAAGGAATATTGTTCGCCATCGCGCGGCGCTCCGGGGCCGAAGGAGCCCATGCCGCCAAGAACTTTCAGGCGGTTTTCAAATTCCCAGACGCCCGACCATGGCGTCGTGCCGTTGTGCGGACCGAACGGCGAGACGCCATAGACCATCAGCTGCTCGGCGGTCGGCAGCGCTTCCGAGCCGAGCACGCTCTCGTCTTCAATTGTGAAGTGCATCAGGAAGTCACGGAAGAAGAGATAGCCGTATTCCGTATCTCCGGTCTCAAACACCGGCATGATCGCGCCGGCCGGCGTCGTGCCGCTTCGGGTGCCGCTCGGATAGTCGACCTGATCGTCGAAGATGCGGAAGGTCATGCCGTCATATTGGTTGCCCGCAGGGCCGGCGTTGTCCGATATCTGGACCTGACCGAACGCGCCCGAAACGCCGCCGCTATAGGTGGTCACGCCCGCGCGTTCGATCTCGAACCCGAAATAGGTGATAGCGTTCTTATAGAGCGTCGTCCCGCCGAAGGCGCCTGAGCTGACCGTGTCAGTGTCATAGCGCACGGTTAGCGTCACCGTATCGCCCGGCGCCATATAAGGATAAACCGTGTTGTGGGTCGTGGCGTTAATGCCTGTCGTCATGCTCAGTTCGACGATCGATGCATGCGCCGCGCCGATGGAAAGGGCCAGCGAAGCCCCGGCGACAGCGAGAAACGCCGCTGAATTTTTTACAAAACGCACTTTCAAATCCTCCTCACGCATTTCGCCACAAAGTGTGAGCAGCGCGCAGCGGTCCGACGGGAAAAACAGGACCGCCGCGCGCTCGCCCGTCCGTTCTCAGCCCCAGCGCTACATCTCGCGTTCATGCGTGCAGCGCATCACCCGAGGGGGTGACATCGGGAATTAATTGGAGAAGCGTCATGTACTGAGTGCGCAACACTTCAAGGGTGAGGGGATTTGAGCGAGGAGAATCGCCTCAGTCGAGAACTTTAACCAAACGAAAAAAGGCCGCTCCGGAGAGCGGCCTTTTGTCATTGTACGGATCAACCTATGCGTTTCAGGCGAGCGCGAGCTTTCGCTTGGCGCGGCCCGCGCCGGCGAGACCGAGGGCGGAGGCCATCAGAAGGAGGCCGCCGGGGAGCGGAATTTCGCTCGGGATTTCGCCGCCAGTGTCGCCGCCGCCGCCGGGCTGCGTCGCGCCGGCGAGCGAAATGGCGTTCGAAAGCAGCTTCATCCCGCCATTGCCCGGATCGTTCACGACGCCATTGTTGAGAAAATAGGTGTCGGCGACCGCGATGACGACGCCGGCGCCAAGGTCGAGTTGCAGGGCGAAGACCGTGCCGTCCGTTCCCGTCGCGAGGATGTTCGCGTCAGACGGATAGGCCGAATACCAGCCGCGATTGCTGATCGGCATCGTCGAGCCCGAAACGCCATTGGCGAGATAAGGGTCGGTCGGATCGGTCGCGAAGACCACCGGCGTGTTGTAGTTCCAGCTGACGCCGTCGAGCGTTACGCCGAAGCTGTTGAGCCAGGTGTTGTAACGGTCCTTGAAGCCGCTGTGCTCGCCGGTGATGACGAGCGTGCCGCCGGCCATCACCCAGTCGGTGAGCGCGGCGAGTTCGCCGGCCGTCGCGTTCGCGGGGATGAGACCGGTGATGAAGACGTCGAGCCCCGAGAGGTAGCTCGCGGTGATGAGCTGCCCGCCCGCGAGCGAATTCACCGTATGTCCCTGATCGTTCAGCACGGTGACAAGCTGGGTGTTGTAGACGGGAATGTCGGAAAAGGTTCCGATCGCCGCTGCATTCGCCGCGCCGGCGGCGAGCAGGGTAAACGCGCCGGCGATTGCGATCGCCGCCGATTTAAGGAATTCGCGCACAAAGACTCTCCACATGTTACGCCACACCATGCACGCGAAGAATCCCGGGCCCTTGCGGAGTCGGGGTGGTCGATGCGTGTTCTGGCCCCGCCTGATTCAATGCGCCGCCGCATGAAAACGGGCATCACCCCGCCGGGTGACGCGAAATTAAATTTGTATGGGAATCAATGTTAACGGCGCCGGTCAGGCTCGCCGGATCGACATCTTGATAGGGCCTTCGGCGCGCCCGTTGACGAACTGGTCGACATAGTCGTTGCCGGAATTCATCATGCTCTCGGGGCTGCCGCGCCAGATGATCTT
>JACKIL010000002.1 GCA_020638525.1 Caulobacterales bacterium
GCCGAAAAGAAGGGATCGCCCGTTGCGGCGCCGCCATCGACGCGGCCGCAAACGCTATCGCCGGCCACGCCGCGCGATCCGGCGGCGAAGCCGTTGGCCGGCGTACAGAATTTCTCAATGCCGTCGCGCCAGCCGGCGAGATAGGCGGTCATGTCGGGGCCGCCGCCTGTCTTGTCGCGGCAACCAAGAAAAGGATCCGTGGAAGTAGCCGCAGGCTCGCCATTCACGCCGTCGCGATAGCCGATTGAGCGCCAGTCGGCTTCGAGGCACGCCTGCTTCGATACGCCGGCGCACCCAGCGACCGAGGCGGTCAACCAAAGCAGAATTGTTACATGTCGCATGGGAGAAGCCTCCCCTCGTCGGCTTTGCGGCGACGACGCTAACAGGGCGCAGTTAAGGGCCGCTTAGCGAATAGAAGGTGATTCCGCGAACAAGCCGCACGCGAAATGAAGTCGCTTCTTACCCGTTACGGGCGGCGCAATTCCGACCCGGATGCGCCAATCTGGAGGCAAAATCGCGTTTCCTGTTCCAATATGGCTGCGAGCCGTCACAAAGGCGTTGCACGCCCAATCCAATTTTGAGACGGTGTCTTGGGGACGGAAAGGCTGAAGGCATGCAACGCGTGCTCATCGTGATCGCGGCGGCTCTCGCCGCGCTTGTCGCGTACTTCCTGGCGACAATAATCCCTCTTTCGGGCGCTTTCGCTCACCTTGAAAACCGCCTCGTCGACCAATGCGATAGCGTCACCGTCGCTCCCGGCACGGAAGATGTGACCATCGATCCGGACACCAATCTCGCCTTCATCACTGCCGCCGACCGGCGCGGCTGGTACAACAAGTCTGGCGAAGAAGGCGCCGCACCATCGAACGGCGTCTACGCCATGAACGTATCGAGCCCGCATGAAGTGCGGCTTGTTTCTCCGCCGATGGATGACTTCCTGCCGCACGGCGAAAGCCTGTGGCGCGGCCCGAATGGCGAGAAGCGCCTTTTCGTCATCAATCATCCGACGAAGGGCGGGCAGTATGTAGAGATCTTCGACGTCGGCGAAGGCGGCATGCTCACCCATGTGGAGAGCGTCTCCTTCCCCGAGATGGAGCATCCGAACGACGTTCTCGCCGTCGGCCCGCGTCAGTTCTACATCACGAACGACCACAAGTTCGACAAAGGACCGCTGGCGGTTCTTGAGCCCTATCTCGCGCTGCCATTCGCAAGCGTCGCCTATTTCGATGGCGAGAAGGGTCGCATCGTCCGCAAGAACATCGCCTATGCGAACGGGATCAATCAGTCTCCAGATGGAAAGCACGTCTATGTGTCGGAGCTGTTGAAGCGCCGCATTCTCGTTTTCGATCGCAACGCCGAGACTGGCGACCTCACGCCCATCGGCAAGATCAAGGTCAACACCGCGCCGGACAATATCGAAGTTTCAAGAGACGGCGCGCTCTGGGTCGCGGGGCACTCGCGCATCTTCGATTTCGTCAAACATGCAAAGGACCCGAACGTCATCGCGCCCTCGCATGTCGTGCGCATCAATGCTCGCAGCGGTGAGAACAAAGACCTCTTCATCGACACGACCGGCAAGCTGAACGCATCGAGCGTCGGCGCTGTCTGGGACAAGACGTTGATCGTCGGCGCCGTCTTTGACGATCACGTCATGGTCTGTCCGATGGTCGAGATATTCCTCCGCGGCCCCGGCGCAAGCCGCTGATCCTCAAGGCGATCACACTCCGCAAAGCCCTGCATCTACAACAAATACGAACAAGAGATGGCGGGCGAAGCGTCCCGCTGCATTTGAGGGAAGAAAAAAATGGCGGCTCCTTCTGCAGGCGGCTCAACGCCGCAATGGTCTTCGCGTTTTGCGTTTTTGATGGCCGCGATCGGTTCTTCCGTCGGTCTCGGCAATCTCTGGCGGTTTCCATTCCAGACTGGCCAATATGGCGGGTCCGCCTTCGTTTTCGTGTATCTTCTGTGCGTCATCTTTGTCGCCTATCCGATTCTGATCGGTGAGCTTTCCGTCGGGCGGCACAAGGGACTTTCGGCGGTTGGGTCCACTCACCGGTTGGCGGTCGATTCAGGCAAATCCGGCGGCTGGGGGATCGTCGGCGTCGTGCAGGTGATCGCCGGATTTCTTATCCTGCCGACCTATGGCGTGATCGCCGGACAAGTCATGGCCTATTCTTTGATGGCGTTCCTCGGCGAATTCGCCGGGCGCGCGGCGAGCGATGCTGCGTCCGTCGCGCCGCTTTATGATGGAGCGACTCACGCCCTGCTTTGGCAGAGCCTGTTCATTGCGATCACCATCTGGATTGTCGCGCTCGGCGTGCACAAGGGCATTGAGCGCGTCTCTGTGATCCTGATGCCGCTCTTCTTCTTGATGCTGGCTGCGTTATGCGTGTACGCGCTCATCACCGGCGACGCAGGCAAGACGCTCAACTATCTGTTCGCGCCGCGTTTCGACGAAATCACGCCGAGCGTCGTTCTGGCTGCGATGGGCCAGGCCTTTTTCTCAATCGGTGTCGGCGGCGCGATCATGATGACCTACGGCTCATTCCTCAGCCGCGATGAAAATATCGCTGACAACGCCGGCGTCATCGCCGGGGCCGATACGCTCGTCGCTGTCGTCGCAGGGCTCATGCTGTTCCCGATCGTCTTCTCGGTCGGCCTCGACCCGGCGGCTGGATCGAGCCTGATTTTCGGCGCGCTCCCGGCGGTCTTCGCCGGCATGCCGGCGGGATCCATTATTGGCGGGGCCTTCTTCTTCCTCGCTTTTATCGCTGCACTCACATCGTCGATCTCGATCCTGCTCGTCGCGGCGGCGGTCGGCGAAGAACAGTTGAAGCTCGGAAGGTCGACTTCGGCCATCGTGTTTGGCGTTCTTTCGTGGGCGCTTGGCGCGATTGCGATCTTTCTTCCCGATACGGCGACATGGTTCGACTTCATCTCAGGCAGCGTCGCGCTGCCGCTCGGCGCGCTTCTGCTCGCTATCTTCGCCGGCTGGATCGTGCCGCGCGCGACCATGCGCGGCGAGCTTAACAATGCAAGCGAAGGCATCTTCCGGTTCTGGCGGATGATGATCCGTTACGTCGCGCCAATCGCAGTCTTTCTGATCCTGCTGCTCGGGCTCGATGCGAAATTCAACTTCGGCTTGAACGCGTATATTGCAAGTCTGACCGTAGGGAATTGAACGGACGCGCGCCGGGAGTATTGAAATGTCGTGGGCTGAACCGACGCCCTTCAAAGGCCGTTTCGCGTCTTTGGAGCCGCTCGCGCCGGAACACCTCGCCGGGCTCATCGAAGCGGTCAAGGACGGCGAACTCTGGAGGCTCTGGTACACCAGCATTCCGCATCCGGACGGAATGAAAGCGGAAATTGAGCGGCGCCTGCATCTCCAGTCGGAAGGCAAGATGGCGCCGTTCACCGTGTTCGACGCCGCCGGCGCCATCATTGGCATGACGACCTATATGAATATCGACGCGCACAACAAGCGCGTCGAGATCGGCTCGACCTGGTACGCCGCGCGGGCGCAGCGAACGTCCCTCAACACCGAATGCAAGCTCATGCTGTTGACGCACGCGTTCGAAAAGCTCGACTGCATCGCGGTCGAGTTTCGAACGTCATTCTTCAATCAGCAGAGCAGACGCGCGATCGAGCGCCTCGGCGCAAAACTTGACGGCGTGCTGCGCAGCCACATCCGCCACACGGACGGCTCTCTGCGCGACACCTGCGTCTACTCGATCATTGCAAGCGAATGGCCGACCGTAAGGTCGCACCTCGCTTATCAGTTGTCCCGGAAGCGCTGAGGCGAAGGAAGCTGCGCGGGGACTTAGTCCTTCGCTTCCGTCTCCAGCGCGAGCGCATGAAGCTCGCCGCCCATTTTGCCCTTGAGCGCGCGGTAGACGAGCTGGTGCTGTTGCACGCGCGTCTTGCCGTTGAAAGCCGATGAGACGACATGCGCGCGGTAGTGATCGCCATCGCCCGCGAGATCTTCGATGTCGATCTCCGCATCCGGAAGCGCTTCGAGGATCATCTCTTTGATCTTATCGGCGGGCATCGGCATTTTCGTCTCCGTCGTATCGGTTGCGCTCTCGCCGCGCATCATTTCAGGAAGCGGGCGCGCGTGAAGGTCAGCAAGATCGAGCAGCCCGATCGCGTCACCATCGTCGAGCCTCAGGAAGGCGCCGCCGAAGCGGCCGATCTTCGAGGCCTGAACGCCCGCCATCGCCGCTTTCAGGAGCAGCGTGTCACCTGCGCCCGGCGCAGCGGCGACAAGGTAACGCCCCTGATCTTCGCCGAACCAGTAAGCGGCGCGTCGCGCTTTCACTGGCGTTTTCAACTCCAGACCCTCGCCTGAAGCGAGCGCCATTTCAGCGGCGGCGACGAGGATGCCGCCGTCAGAAACGTCATGGCACGCCGTCACAAGGCTTTCCGCGATCAGCTTGCGGACGAGTTCGCCATTGCGGCGTTCCGCTTCGAGATCGACCGATGGCGGCGCGCCTTCTTCGCGGCCGAAAAGTTCGCGCATGTAAAGCGACTGGCCGAGATGGCCGCGCGTGACACCGATCGCGATAAGCTCGTCGCCTGCGAGCGCGCCGCCGACACGGGCCGCTTTCGTCGCATCTTCGAGCACGCCAACGCCGCCGATCGCCGGGGTCGGCGGAATCGCGACGCCATTCGTTTCGTTGTAGAGCGAGACGTTGCCGGAAATGACCGGATAATTCAGCGCCTCACAGGCTTCCGCCATGCCTTCGACCGCGCCGACGAACTGCCCCATAATGTCGGGCCGTTCCGGGTTGCCGAAATTGAGGCAATTGGTGATGGCGAGCGGTGCGGCGCCGACTGCACAGATATTGCGATAGGTCTCGGCGACGGCCTGCTTGGCGCCTTCGCGGGGGTTCGCTTTCACATAGCGCGGCGTGACATCGGTCGTGATCGCGAGCGCGCGATTTGTTCCGTGCACGCGCACAAGCGCGGCGTCACCGCCGGGCGCGATCACCGTGTCGCCCATGACGGTGTGGTCGTATTGCTCCCAGATCCAGCGCCGCGAACAGAGGTCCGGCGCGCTCATGAGCCGGCCAAGCGCCGTCAGCATGGAAGTCGCGCCGACGCGATCGGAGAGGTCGACCTCTTCCTCATGCGTCTCGACAATCGCCGCTTCTACGACGCCGGTTTCCTTGAGGTTTTTCGCCGCCTCTTCAAGCGCTGCGAAATCGCCGGAACCGCCTGCGCCGAGGCGGACATAGATTTTGATCTCGCCGCCGCTCGCCGTAAGACCCGCCGCTTCCACGCCGTCGAGCGCGGAAACACGGTCTTCAAGGAACGCTTCCGCAACGCCCTTCAACTCTGCGTCGGTCTTGCCTGAAGTTTTCAGCGTCACCAGCGCTTCGCGGATGACGACGGTCGGGTCTTCGAGCGGCGCCGGCGCCGGCGTTTCGACAAACGGTCGATCATAGTTCGGTGCAGCGTCCGCGAGAGGCCCAACCGGAAGATCGGCTTCAACAGCGCCCTTGTGACGAATGACCAAACGGCCCGTATCGGTCGTTACGCCGATGACCGCGAAGTCGACGCCCCACTTCTCAAAGATCGCGCGCGCGGCGTCTTCCTTGCCGGGCTTGAGAACCATCAACATGCGTTCCTGCGATTCCGAGAGCATCATCTCATAGGCGCTCATGCCGGTTTCGCGCTGGGGCACATGATCGAGATTGAGATCGAAGCCGCCGCCACCCTTCGCCGCCATTTCGACGGATGACGACGTGAGGCCCGCCGCGCCCATATCCTGAATGGCGATGATGGCGTCCGACGCCATCAGCTCAAGGCAGGCTTCGAGCAGCAGTTTCTCCGTAAACGGATCGCCGACCTGCACGGTCGGGCGCTTTTCTTCCGAAGCCTCATCGAACTCAGCCGACGCCATCGTCGCGCCGTGAATGCCGTCGCGGCCCGTCTTCGAGCCGACATAGACGACAGGATTCCCCATGCCGCGCGCAGCGGAATAAAAGATCTTCGTCTTTTCAGCGACGCCGACCGTCATCGCGTTGACGAGGATGTTGCCGTTATAGCCGGGATGAAAATTCGTCTCGCCGCCGACTGTCGGCACGCCCATGCAATTGCCATAGCCGCCAATGCCGGAAACAACGCCGCCGACGAGATGGCGCGTCTTCGGATGATCCCACGCGCCGAAACGAAGCGCATTCATGTTTGCGACGGGCCGCGCGCCCATCGTGAAGACGTCGCGCATGATGCCGCCAACGCCCGTCGCAGCGCCCTGATAAGGCTCGATGAACGACGGGTGGTTGTGGCTCTCCATCTTGAAGACGGCGACGAGCGGAACGCCGTCCGCATCCGGGCCGATGTCGATGACGCCCGCATTCTCGCCCGGCCCCTGCACCACCCACGGCGCCGATGTCGGCAGCTTTCTCAAATGGCGGCGCGAGGATTTGTAGGAGCAGTGCTCCGACCACATGACCGAAAAGATGCCAAGCTCAAGGAGGTTAGGCTCCCGGCCAAGGTGCTTCTTGATCGCCTCATATTCATCCGGCTTAAGGCCGTGGTCGGCGACGATTTGAGGGGTGATTTCGGTCATTCTTGATCGTCTTCTTTCGACTTCTGAAGTTTGATGGTCGCCTCTAACGAGAAGCTTTTCATCCGGAATTTCTCTTGCGCTAGGCAATCCTGCAGAGCCTCGTCCAGAATCCTCTGCAACCTCACCATATCCGGCGCCATGGGCGCACCGCTTTCCATGCCTTCATACGCCCTCACCGCCTCGACCTTGAATAGTTTGAATTTGGTCAGGCCGCTACGCTCTATCCAAGGCGTGTTCTCGTCGTCGGTTTCGGCGAGCAGCTCATCAAATTCGACGACGAAGCGAGACAGCGCGAGCCGAAAATCCTCGGCATTTTTCCTCTCGAGCATCCGCGCGCCAAGATCATGGACCGGATCGCAGACCTTCTTTCCCTGCTGAAGATAGAACTCGTCCAATTCCTGCTGCACTTTGAGGCGCGTTTCCTCGACCCGCCGGGGGTGGATGGCGAGTACGTAGACGACTGCGCACAAAATGAGCGCAATCCCCAGACCAACGCCCCATTTGCGCGCAGGAACGGCGTGCATGTCCCTCTTCCCGACTTTGCGGCGCTTCCCTAGTCCGCTTGGTCGTTTTGTGCAAATGGGATCACCGCCGGTAGAGATAATCCTCCGGCAAACCCAGCCGCAGGCAGGCCTGGATCGGGGGGCTGGAACGCAGCTTGATCCGCTCCGCGCGCCTACCCATGCGCCGGACGACGCGCCCCTCGAACGGGCGCAGGCCATAACGGGGGGCGAGGCCGAGTATCTTGCGCACATCGCGAGGAACGATATCGACCGCCGCCCGAACCAGTGAATGCTGGGCGAGCTGGGCCGGCTGCGGGAAGGCCGGGGCCTTCTTCATAATACTCAGGAACTCGAACACGATTTCGGACGGCTCGAGCCGGGGCAGCATTTCGGCGAAGAAAGCGCGCTGCTCCTCAAGGCTCGCGGGCGAGCCGGTCGCGCCGTAGAGCGCGGCTCCCGCTTTTGCGTCCCGGTAACAGCTGTCGCGCTCGGTATCGGTGAGCGGGGCGACATAAGCGGCGTAAGCCTCAAGAAAGCCGAAGGTGGCTGTCGCCTGCACCCAGTTGAGAAGCGCGGGATCGCTCGCCGCGTATGGCTGCCCTGACGGCGTAACGCCGGTGACGCGCTCATGCATCCGGCTGACGCCCGCGATCATCTTCTCCGCCTGGCTCCGGGCGCCATAAACGGTCACCATGGCGGCGAGCCCGGTGCGACGCAGGCGCGCCACGGGATCACGCCGGAAGGAAGAGTGCTCCCAAACGCCGGTCCGCACGCGCGGCTCGGCGAACTCCAAAATCACCGCCGCAACGCCGCCGATGAACAGCGAGACCGGGTTCTTGAATATCCGCCAGGAAACAGAGTCGGGAGGCAGCAATGCGGGCTCGCCCGCCGGCTGGGAGAAATCCGGCATGGCCTGAGCGCCATTCGAGAGGAATTTCTGCGCCTCGATATCAAGGCGGTCCTCAACGAGGCCGCGCAAAGCAGATCGAAACTCCGTAACCAGCACCGGGACCTCACAACTTCTGCACGCTGCCCTAGCCTGCCGCTATCATCTGCAAGAGAAAAGCCGAAATATGACACGGCGATGGCTGATCGCAGGCGTTCACGTTCCGGTTGCCGGAGGCGGAATCCGGTTGAGGAGCGGCGCGCGCCAAGACAATTTGTCTCCCGACGACGCAAAGAGGCTCCGATGAACATCCAGCAGACGGTCAAAGACTATTACGGGAAGACGCTTTCTTCCTCCGCCGATCTCAAGACAGACGCCTGCTGCACGATCGCCGATACGCCCGGTCACCTGAAGGCGGCGCTCGCCAATATCCACCCGGAAGTGAAGGCGCGTTATTATGGCTGCGGGCTGATTGCGCCGCTCGCGCTGGAAGGCCGGCGCATTCTGGACCTCGGCTCCGGCGCCGGACAGGACGTTTACGCCCTCGCCCAGCTCGCGGGCCCGAAAGGCGAAGTCGTCGGCGTCGACATGACGCCCGAACAGCTCGCCGTCGCGAATGCGCATCGCGCCTGGCATGCGGAAAAGTTCGGCTTCGACAATGTGCGTTTCGTGGAAGGCGACATTGAGAAACTCGATGCGCTCGGTCTGGAGCCTGCTTCGTTCGACGTTATCGTCTCGAACTGCGTTATCAATCTGTGTACTGATAAAGAGGCCGTGTTCCAGGCCGCTCTCGCGCTTCTGAAACCCGGCGGCGAGTTCTATTTCTCCGATGTCTATGCCGATCGGCGCCTTGGCGACGACTTGCGAGAAGACCCTGTCGCGCACGGGGAATGCCTCGGCGGCGCGCTATACTGGAATGACTTCCTGACAATGGCGAAACGCGCAGGATTCAAGGATCCCCGACTGGTGACGGATCGTCCGCTCGCCATCAGGAACGCCGTCCTGAAAGCGCGCCTTGAGCCAGCGGCCTTCCATTCGGCGACCTATCGTCTCTTCAAGATCGAGGGGCTGGAGCCCGCCTGCGAGGATTACGGCCAGGCGGTGGTCTACAAAGGCGGCCTTGAGCATTCTGAAAGCGCCTTCGTTCTGGACGGCCATCATTACATTGAGAAGGGGCGCGTTTTTCCCGTCTGCGGGAACACGTACCGGATGCTCGCCGAGACGCGCTTCGCCTCATATTTCGATTTCATCGGAGACTGGTCGACGCACTACGGCATTTTCCCCGGTTGCGGAACGTCCTCGCCTTTCAGCGCCGGCGAACGCGCGCCGGACACAAGCGGCGCCTGTTGCTGACAAGCGGGGTTCTCTCCACGCTCGTCCTTCCGTCTGGCATCACGCACAGAAGCATGCGCATACTCCCGTCTGGGGGAGAAGGCCGCGTGTCGCAATCGTCCGCACAGTTCGAATACAAAGTCGCGCCTGTCGGCAAGCGGCTGCTGATCTCCATCGATGAGCAAACGGCCCGCCATGAAGATGCAAAGTCCGGGCGCAACTCCAAGACAGTATACTTCCTTGAAATCGATAGCGCCCGTTGGGTTGAAACGCAGCTCTTCACTTACGGACAGCTGTCAATGAGGTCGAGCGAGCTGATCCTTAAGCAGAAGGCCGGCGCGTGGCGCATCCGCCTTGGCGACGGCAATCCCTCCAGAAAGGATGCAACGAACCGCAAGGCCTATTTTGCGGCATGCGCTGCACTTCTCGCCAATGCGGCGAAAGTCAAACCCGATCTTGAGGTCACGGTCGGGTCCGGCAGCGCCTTGAGATGGATCATGAGCGCCTTTGGCGCGCTCTCCCTCATCATCGGCCTCTATGTGGCGTTCGGTTCGCTTGGCTCGTTCCTCGCCGGGCAATGGATCGACGGCCTCTTTTTTCTCGCTCTCTCTCTTGCCTTTGCAGGCTCCGGCGCCGGCATGGCGATCAGCTTCAATCCGTTCGCACCGCGCGAGCGCATTCCGGCCGCAGACCTCGCCCTCTTCCTCGCCAATCGCGAGACGGCGAAATAACGCCTCGTCGGCGGTAGATTTTCGCCCGATGGTTAACGCCTGTTCAGCACGAATTGAATAAATCAATCTTCGAAATAAGGCGATCGTTCAGAGATTGCGCCAATATTTCCTGACGTTGCCGGCGAGCGTGGAAATTACCGTTCAATTTCCATTAATAACTTCGCATACGAATTAACCGATCTCCCTAACATCCCATTAACGGTAGCGCGCGTAAGTTACGATCAGGACAGGACCAACCTGGCCTCGCGCTTTATTGGGAACTGAGGGTGTACGCCATGGGCGGATCGGAACGCAGCCAGAATGGCTTCTGGAGACTGCTGGACAGCTTTGCTCGCGACAGAAACGGCAACATCGCCATTCTCTTCGTCTTCATGGCGACCGTGCTGTTCTTCTTTGTCGGCGGAGCCATCGACTACTCGCGCAGAAACGCCGTACGCGCAGACATGATCGAGTCGATGGACGCCGCCGGCCTTGCGGTCGCGCGCCTTGCGGTATCCGACTCTTCGCTCACGGAAGGCGAGCTATCCACTTACGGCCAGAAGTTCTTCCTCGCCAATTTCAAGCACGCAGACATGGTCAGCAACCTGGCCATCACGTTTGACTTGAGCGATGACGCCGTCATCGCTCCTTGCGTGCAGGGCCAGCTCAGCACCTATCTTCTCCGCGTCGTCCACATCGACAAATTCAAGATGGACACCTGCGTCGAGATTACGAAGAAGGGCTCAGGCAAAGTCGAGCTCGCGCTCGTCCTCGACGTCACAGGCTCGATGGACTGGTCCGTCGACGGAAAGAAAAAGATCGACAGCCTCAAGGACGCCGTCGATGAAATGCTTCAAGTCATGTATGGCAACAAGAACACGAGCACGAACATCAAGATCGGCGTCGTGCCGTTCAACGCCTATGTGAACCCCGGCGCCGCCTCAAGCTGGAACGACAGCTGGGGCGATGAGGACGCGGAAGCCTATTATCACGGCGCTCACTTCATTCACGTCGACAAGACCGGCACGGTCGATAATTCGACGCTTGCAAAGAGCTATAATAGCGGCGGCATAGCGAAGGTGATGGACCCCACCAAGAAGGTCAATCACTACAAGCTGTTCAACTCGGACTCCGACCTTGACTGGGCGGGCTGTGTCGAGGCGCGACCCTATCCGCTAGACGAACTCGACACGACGGCCGGCGCTGCTACGACGACAGCGATTGTGCAGGACGCGCTCGACGTGCCGACTGGCCTCGCCTCACCGAGCGATGCTTACGAAACCAGAATGAAAGCAGCCTACACGAACGCGCCGACGCCGACGCTTTCGTGGTCAGAACTCGCGAAAGCAGAGAACTCGCGCTTCGTTCCCTACTTCATGCCGGATGAGCCCGACTGCTCAAGCAGCGCGTGCAACTGGGGCACTTCGTCGGTTTCTGCGAGCTATAGCCTCGGCGGCACATCGCGCAGCTTGACCGGTTATGGCTACTACTTCGACGATCCGGACGACGCTTCCGGCATCTCGGAAAACAGTTACTCCAACAGATCGCTTATTTCCGATTATCGCTTCACGAAGACGACGGGCGGCGAAAACTTCGCGCGCTATCTGGATGTCGTACTCGGCGCGCGGATGGCCGTGGATGAAAACTACGCTGATCTCGACACTTACTGGGATGGCGTCAAGGCTCGCCTCACGGCGCTTGGAATGGACGAAATCAGCGAAACAGTCACTTCATGTTCGGGGAAGAAGAAGAAGAAGTGGAAGAAGAAGAAGTGCACGACGTCAGCCACGCCGGGCGACGAGTTCATCCTCAGAAACTCCTATGTCGGTTGGTATGACTCTTCCACTGAAAAATATGTCGGTAAGTACAATCTGTCGCCGAGCCTATATAACGGCAATCCTAATGCAGGCTGTCCGGCCAAGATTCTGCCTCTGACGAATGATCGTACAAAGGTCGAGGGATTGGTGGGTTCGCTCAATGCCGCCGGCAACACCAACTCCGCGATTGGCACGATGTGGGGCTGGCGCGTGCTTTCCCATCAAGCGCCTTTTACGGAAGGCGTAGGCGAAGGCGATGCTGATTTCGACGATTGGCAGAAGGCCATCGTCATCATGACAGACGGTGAAAACACCCTCTCAAGCCGTTCGACGCACTGGAAGTCAGACTATTCGTCTTATGGCTACGCGATCGAGGAGCGCATGGGTTCAGGCATCGATTCGGCCAGTGAGATGCGCGACGAAATCGACGACAAGCTGCTTCGGATTTGTCACCGCATGAAGCAGGAAGGCTACCTCGTTTACACGATCATGTTCGATCTCAACAGCACGAGCGTCGAGACGATGTTCAAAGCCTGCGCGACCGAACCGAACGCGCCCTATTTCTACAACGCGGACAACGGCGCCGACCTGGAAGAAGCTTTCGGCAACATTGCTGCGGACCTCGTCGATCTGCACATCAGTAAATAGGCGCGCTCAAGATGGCCTCTATGAGTGAAAAGAAAAAGACGAAGAGAACCTGGCTGACGCTCGGCCGGCGCATCGCCGGCTGCCGCCGCGGCTCGGCGGCGGTCGAGTTCGCGATCATCGCCCCGATCTTCCTCGGCATGATGTTCTCTATGTTCGAGATCGGCTGGTTCTATTTTGCAAACTCTGTGACGGACTCCGCCGTCACGAGCGCAGGCCGCCTCATCCGCACCGGGCAGGTCCAACGCTGGGACGGTTCGGACACTGAAGTCTTCCAGCAATTCTACGACACCATTTGCGACGTCGTGCAATCGTTCGGTTCGTGCGACACGCATCTGACCGTCGAGGTCAAATCCTACGCCTCATTCTCCGCGCTTGCGGCGGACTTGAGCAACGTCACTTGCGCGGACGCCGAGCCGCCCGATATCGCCGCGATCCCTTTCGAACCAGGCGGAGAGCTGGAGATCGTGCGCGTTCGCGCGTGCCTTCTCTTCAAAACGATCAATCCTGCGATCGGCGTCAATCTCGCCGACCCCAGCACTGGAATCCGGAAGATCACGTCGACCATGATTTTCCGAAATGAACCGTACGAGAAGAACAAAAAGTGATGCTTCTCAAGATATCAGGCGGCGCCATGCGTCTTGTCAGCACTCTGCGTCTTTCGACCATCGCGCTTCTCAAGCGCGCCGCCGCCTGCCGCGAAGGTTTGGCCGCCACCGAATTCGCGCTTCTCTCGCCAATCCTTGTCATCATGTTTTTCGGCGTGCTTGAGGCCTCCGATGCGATGACCATCAACCGCCGCGTCGCGCTCGCGTCAAACACGCTCGCAGACCTCGTCGCCCAGTCGGAAGAAGTGACGGGCTCCGACATCGACAATCTCATCGACGGCGTGCTCGAAATTCTCGAACCGAACGACACGTCCGTCGTGTCGATCAAGATCACGAGCGTCATAGCGGATGCGGACGGCGACCCGATTGTCCACTGGAGCCGCGATGGTGCTGGCGGCGAGCCTTATGGCGAAGGCTCAGATTTCACGAAACTCTCGGATCCGGATGTTCTCTCCACAAGCGGCTCCCTGATCGTGGTCGAGATGAGCTACCCCTACACGCCGCAGATCACCCACCGCGTCCTTGGCGGTCCAATTACTTTCACGCGCGAGACTATCCGTTGGCCGCGTATCGTCCCGCGTGTCCAGCTTTGCGACTCGCCGGGCGTCAACTGCACGACCTAGGGCCACGCCTCAATCTATCGCGTCAGCGGCTTATACTTGATCCGCTTGGGAACATCGGCGTCCGCGCCGAGCCGGCGCTTCTTGTCCTCGATATAATCGGCGAAGTTTCCTTCGAACCATTCGACATGGCTGTCGCCTTCAAAGGCGAGAATGTGCGTCGCAATCCGGTCCAGGAACCAGCGATCGTGGCTGATGATGACGGCGCAACCTGCGAAATCTTCCAGCGCGCGCTCTAGCTCGCGCAGCGTATCGACGTCGAGGTCGTTAGTCGGTTCGTCGAGCAGGAGGAGGTTCGCGCCTTCCTTCAGCATCTTTGCAAGATGCACGCGGTTGCGCTCACCGCCCGAAAGGTTGCCGACCTTCTTTTGCTGATCGCCGCCCTTGAAGTTGAACCAGCCGACATAGGCGCGGCTCGGCACTTCGCGCTTGCCGAGAGTGACGATATCGAGCCCGCCGGAGATCTCTTCCCAGACATTCTTGTTCGGGCTGAGATCGTCGCGAGACTGGTCGACATAGCCAAGCTTCACCGTCTCGCCGACGCGGAGATCGCCGCCGTCCGGCGTCTCCTGACCGGTCAGCATACGGAAGAGCGTCGTCTTGCCTGCGCCGTTCGGCCCGATAACGCCGACAATGCCGCCCGGCGGCAGTTTGAACGACAGGTCTTCGAAGAGGAGTTTGTCGCCATAGGCCTTGGTGAGGTGATCGGCCTCAATGACGACGCCGCCAAGGCGAGGCCCGGCAGGAATCTGAATCTGCGCCTGCCCGACATCTTCCTTGCCGGCCTTGGCGAGCAGTTCTTCATAGGCGTTGATGCGCGCCTTCGACTTCGCCTGACGCGCTTTCGGCGAAGAGCGGATCCAGTCGACTTCGCGGTCGAGCGTCTTCTTGCGGTTTCCTTCCTCGCGCTCTTCCTGTTCGAGGCGCTTGCGGCGCGCTTCGAGCCAGGAGGAGTAGTTGCCCTCGTGCGGAATGCCGCGGCCGCGATCGAGCTCGAGAATCCACCCCGTTACATTGTCGAGGAAGTAGCGATCGTGGGTGACGATGATGACGGCGCCCGGATATTCACGAAGGTGATTTTCGAGCCACGCGACGGATTCGGCGTCGAGGTGGTTGGTCGGTTCGTCGAGCAAGAGCAGATCGGGCTTTGACAACAGGAGACGCGCGAGCGCGACGCGGCGCTTTTCACCGCCGGAAAGCCTGTCGACCGACCAGTCGCCCGGCGGGCAGCGCAGCGCGCCCATCGCCATTTCGACCTTGGAGTCGAGGTCCCAGGCGTCGAGGGCGTCGATCTCCTCCTGCAGCTTCGACATCTTCTCCATGAGTTCGTCGGAATAGTTCTCGCCGAGCTCCATCGAGACCGCATTGAATTCGTCAATCTTCGACTTGATGGGGGCAAGGCCATCCATGACGTTCTCGAAAACCGTCTTGGAATTGTCGAGCTGCGGCTCCTGGGCCAGGAATCCGACTTTCGCGCCATCGGCTGCGTAGGCCTCGCCAGAGAATTCCTTATCGATCCCGGCCATGATTCTGAGGAGCGTCGACTTACCGGCCCCGTTCACCCCGACAATGCCGATCTTGGCGTCGGGATAGAACTGCAAGTGGATGTTTTCCAATACCTTTTTGCCGCCGGTATAGGCCTTCGTCAGGCCGTTCATGAAGTAGATATACTGGTATTTCGCCATCAGGGCTCCGGGGCGCTCGCCCGCTCCTTTGTGTTCAAAAACGGTGGTTTAGGAGAAACAGCCGCGCGTCTTATCGCGGCTGCGGCGTCGATTCAACGACAGCGGCGTTTTCCTATCACATTCCGGCGGCTATATAGGAAACGGGGCAGCAAGAGCCAACCAGGGGGTGCTCGGCATGGCGGGCTATGTAGAGAAGACTTTGGCGCGGGACGAAGAGATCATCTATCGCGCCAGCTATAACTGGACGTACAGCTTCGGCCCCGTTGCGTGGTTCGCGCTCGGCTCTGCGCCGGTCGTCATGTTCGCAATGCTGCAATTCTCGGCGGGGTTCCCGTTTGAACAACTTTCAGCAGGTTGGTGGGCGGCGTTGACCGGCTTTGCGTTTGGCTCGTTGATCCTTCTCACCCATCTCATCACGCTGTGGACGACTGAATTCGCGGTGACGACATACCGCTTCGTCTACAAGTATGGCTGGATCAAACGCGACTCCCAGGAAGTCAGCCTCAACAAGATCGAGGAGATTACGCTCCAGCAGTCAATCTGGGGCCGCATCTTCGGATATGGTCAGCTCATCATCCGGGGCACCGGCGTCGGCGTCATCAAGCTTCCCAATCTGGACAATCCGCTGGAAGTGCGCCGGATCATCGAGAACGCCCGCGCGGATCTACGCCGCGGCGATCGGGAAGAGCGCAGCGGCGAAGCCGACTGAGCGACGTCGCATAGTCTCTAATCCCGAACGGACGGGCGCACGCTCGGTTGCGCGCATCGGCGTTTTCCTGTGAGACTCCGCCACGCCAACGAGGCGGAGGGGATATGACGATCATGCGAACGGTAACGCTGTTGAGCATCGCAGCGACGCTTCTTGTCTCCTGCGCGCAAGACGAGCCTGTCTCGACATCGGCTTCCGCACAACCGGCGATCGCGCTGTCGCCGGACGGCCCGGATGCGTGGCGGGCGACCTATACGCTCTCCTCGCCGGCGCCTTCCTTGCGGTTTGCGCGCAATCCGGACGACTCTCGAAACTCGCGCTGGCGTGTCGAGGACGGATACGAGATCGTCCATGTTGACGGCGCCGACTATCTGAAACGCGCAGACGGCGCCGAATTTACGTCCGCCTACATAATCGCGCCTGCGCGCTATGCGGTGCTCCCGAAAGATTATGCGCCGTTTTCGCCTTACACCGATGGCGGACTGCTGATCTTCTCAGGGCAGTTCCAGGCTTGCGCAGGGCCGGACGAATGCCCTGACGACGCAACATGGCCGCTCACCGTCACCCCGCCCAAGGACGCGCATATTATCGTTGAGGGCGCGGCGCACGAGCGCTCCGTCACCTTCACCGAGTCTGGCGACGGAACGAACATCTATGTCGGCGAAGGCGAGCCGATCGCCTCAAGCCATTTCATCGCCGTAGTCGACGCGAGCTTGCCGGCGGAAGTGAACGATGCGCTCCATTCCCTGTTGCCGCCGCTGATGGACTACTTCACCGAGCGGCTCGGCCCTCTTTCGGAGCGCCCGATGCTCTTCGCGTCGCTCGATCCGAACGCGCCGAAGGAAAGCGGCTATAGCAGCCAGGGCGGAACGCTTCCGAACCAGATCTTCATCCATCTCTACGGCGAGCAGTGGGCGCTTAATGCGAGCGAGAAACTTGCGGGATTTCTCCCGTGGTTTTTCGCGCATGAAGTCGGGCACCTCTTTCAGCATGCACGCTCGAACTACGCCGAATATGAAATGGACCAGTCATGGATTCACGAAGGCGGCGCGGACGCCTTCGCCGCGCTGACGATCGCGCGCTTCGGCGGCGCCGAGGAAAGCTATGTGACCGAACGCATTCTCCGCGCCGAGCGCGATTGCGCGGATGGGCTGAAGGCGCTTGACGGCAAGCCGCTCAACGCTTCCTCGGAGACAGGCGCATTCGATAATTACTATTCCTGCGGGCTTCTCATGCACCTCGCTATCGACGCCGAAGTGAAAAAGACGTCTGGCGGCGAACGCGATCTCCTCGACGTCTGGAACACCTTCCTGTCACGCGTTTCGGCAGGCGCCGCTTGGGATCAGGATGTCTTCCTCGCTATTGCACGCGAAGCCGGCGCGCCGAAAGCGGCCGACTTCGCAAGCGCCCTCGCGAGCGAAACTCAAGAAGATCCTGCCGGCTTCATCCGAGCAGCGATGATCGAGGCAGGCCTTCCTGTTACTGACTAGGCAAGCCCGAGCATCCGAACGGCGAGGATGCACCAGAAGACGATCAGCGTGATGAACCCCAGCAGAAAAGCGCCAAAGCGGTGCAACACGATATTGTTCGTCGTGTGAATGAGCGCATGGATGACGCGCAGAATGACGAAAATGATCGCAAGGATCGCGAGCGTCTTGTCGACCCTTTCGAGCTGAAACGCGAAGAGCACGCCGACATAGAAAAGCACCGGAAGCTCGAACTGGCTGGTGACCGAATTCGAGATGAGGCGCGAGCGCGTCGGCCACGCCGCCTGGTCGTAAGCAAGGCGTTTACGGTCGAGCGTCGGGTCATTCGCCGCCGCAAAGCGCGAGCGCACCAACAGAAGATACAGAATGATCGTCAGGGCGACCTGCCCCACCACCGCACAAAATAGCAATTGCTTCGGGTCTTCCACGGGACGTCTCCTCTCCGCATCATTGACGGGCTCAGGGAAAAGGCAGCATCCCAAGCCGCTGAAGGCAGGAGTGGTCCGCGAGTCGCCGCTCGCCGTCAAAGTGCTGGCGCAGCCCTGCCTAAGTCATGAAGGCGGCTTTCAGGATCGCCTCAAGGCCGGCCCGGTCCGCCTCGTCGAACATCGCTTTCCGGTCGCTGTCGACGTCAAGGACGGCGATGAGCCCGCCCTCCCGGTCGAAGACCGGGACGACGATTTCGGATTCGGAGCGTGAATCGCAGGCGATGTGTCCCGGAAATTCGTGCACGTCCTCGACAATCACGGTCTCGCGCCGCGCCGCCGCCGCGCCGCAAACGCCCTTGCCGAACGGGATGCGCAAGCAGCCAAGCGTGCCCTGATAGGGCCCGATCACGAGTTCATCGGGCTTGTCAGGGTCGACGACGTAAAAGCCGGTCCAGAAATAATAGTCGAAGGCGTGGTGAAGAAGGTTCGAAACGGTCGCCATGCGCGCGACGAGGTTCGGTTCGTCGCCGACGACGCTTGCGATTTCTTTCGCGACTTCCGCGTACCGGTCTTTCTTGCTCATGGTTCAAACATCCGGCGAAATGACGAGAATGGCGAGGCCGAGCAGCGTGACAAGCGCGCCAGCAAAAACGGGGGGACGCGCCCAGCCCCCGCCGACCAGCCCCTCTATGAGAATTACGTAGGTCGGCGTCAGCAGAAAGTAGGCGACCGCCTTCGCCGCGGGAATGCGCATCACGGCGTATTGAAGCAGGAAATAGGTCGCCGCTGTCGTGAAGATTGAAAGATAGACGATGCACGCCCAAACGATCGCCGGCAGCTCCAGCCAGTGCGTCGATAACAGCTCCGGCGTCGCATAAACGATGAGGATCAGCGTTGTCGCCGCAAGGGTCCAGAAGGTGAAGGAAATCACCGGCTCGCCGCGATTGAACTTCCGGACAAGGACATTGTAGGTCGCGTGCGCGGTGACGCCGATGAAGAAGATGATTTCTCCCTTGCCGATGTCAAACGCAAGGATGGCGTTAACGTCTCCGCGGAAGATCACCCAGATTGCGCCGGCCGCCGCCAGCAAAAGGCTGCCAAGAACGACCGGGCTCAACGTCTGACGCAGCACCAAGACGCCAAGCCCGGCGCTGATAAGCGGCATCAGGGTGAGCATCGCGCCAGTTGAGACAGGACTCGTACTCTTCAAGGCGACGAACATCATCACGAAGTAGACGCTCATCAGCGAACCGAGGATGAGAAAGCGCCAAACCGATTTCGGTCTCAAAAGCGACGCCCTCGCCTCAACTGGCGTCAGCACCCACGCGATGACGCCCATTGCGATGAATCCGAAGAAGAACCGCACAGCGTTGAGCGCCCCGGCGCCGATATGCGGCGCGGCGCGAGAGCCGATGGAGAATGACACCGCAATCAGCAAAGCGAAAAGCGCCATCGCGAGATGGCCGCGCAGCCTCTCCGAAGGGGCGATGAGGCGCGGAGCGACTGTCGCCATACCGAGGGCTACCGCTTGGGCTCGATTGAAAACTCAAGCGGTGGAAGCGATCCGATCGAAACCTCCACGCGGTCGCCGGGGGCGAGCGCGCCGACGCCCTCCGGCGTGCCCGTGAAGATCAGATCGCCTGCCTTGAGTTCAAAAAGCTTCGACAGCGTGACGATGATCTCCGGAATCGACCAGATCATCGACGAAAGCGCCGCATCCTGTCGAACCTCGCCATTCACCGACAGCTTGAGGCGCGAGGACGCGATCTTGCTGTCAGGAAAATCCTTTGCAGGAACGATAAGGCCGAGCGGCGCCGAGTTATCGAAGGCTTTCGCCGTATCCCACGGGCCTCCCGCGCCCTTCGCCGCAGCCTGCAGGTCACGCCGCGTCATGTCGCATCCGGCCGCATAACCGAAGATGAGCGCCGCCGCTGCTTCAGGCGTCGCGATGTTCTTTCCGCCGCCCTTCAGGGCGACGACAAGCTCGCCCTCATAGTGAAGGTTCTCCGTACCCTGCGCATAGGGAAAGCTTTGACCGCTCTCGACGATCGCATCGGCAGGCTTCGTGAAGAAGACCGGCTTATCCTTCTTAGGATCGCCGCCCATCTCCTTCACATGGTCAGCGTAGTTCTTGCCGATGCAGAAAATCCGCCGCACCGGAAAAAGCCCGCCGCCAATCACCTTCGCCGCCGCCTGCGCCGGCGGTTCAATTACAAATGCCGAAGCGCTCATGCCGCACACCCTTCGCTCTTCACAACTCGTTTGGCCGAGGGCGGATATTTCGCCCAAAGCGCCTTCGCCCGTTTCGGCCGGGCGATCAGCTCGCCGCCGCAATTGGGACATTTATTCTTCAGCACTGTGTCCGCGCAATCCGGGCAAAAAGTGCATTCAAAGGAGCAAATTCGCGCATCGCCGTCGGCGGGAAGATCACGGTCGCAGCATTCGCAGCCCGGACGCATTTCCAGCATGATCAATCGTCCTCTTCATGTTCGAGTTCGCGCGGCGCTCTTGGAACAGGCGCCGCCTCTCCCTCTGGCGTCGCCTGCCCCGAGCCTGACGCTTTCTGAGCGCCGTTCGGCCAGGTTTTGATATGCACGTCCTGCTGCGGAAACGGAATTTCGATCCCCGCTTCCTTGAAGGCTTTGAAGATCGCGTATCTGAGTTCCGTCTTCACTGTCAGGCCATCGCCGATGTCGCGAAGGTAGGCCCGCAGATCGAAGTCGAGCGATGAAGAGCCGAAGTCGTGCCAAACGATAAAGGGCTCAGGATAACCGACGATGAGCGGGTGATCCTTCGCGCATTTGAGCAGAATCTCACGCACCTTCACCGGATCAGAATTGTACGAAACGCCAATGGAAACGCGGATACGCCCAAGGCGGCTCCTGTGCGTCCAGTTCGTCACCGTCGAGGCGATCAATTCCGAGTTCGGCACGATGATCGTCGACCGGTCGAATGTCTCGATTTCAGTCGACCGGAAACTGATCTTTGAAACGATGCCTTCGCCGGACGCTGTAACGATCCAGTCGCCCACCTTCATGGGCCGCTCAAAGAGCAGAATGAGGCCGGAAACGAAATTGCTGACGACACTCTGCAGGCCGAAGCCGATGCCCACCGAAAGCGCGCCGGCGATGATAGCGAGATTTGAAAGGTCGAAGCCGAGCGCCGTGACGCCAACGACGAGCGCGATAAGCAGGCCAAAATAACCGAGCAGCGTCGTCAGGGAATTCTGAACGCCGGTGTCGAGCCGCGAATGCGCGAATGGCCCGCGTTCAAGCCCGCGCTGCACAAGCCGCGTCATCGCGAGGATAAGGAAGAACAGCCCCACCGCCCAGAAGATGTTGGCGAGCGAGATCGTCACGCCGCCAATCCGGAAGCCGAGGAACGCGCTGCCGACAATATCGCGAACGCTTCGCCAGCTGAGCCCGGCCAGCACAAGCAGCGCGGGCGTCAGCGCGCAAAGGAGAATGAAGTCGACGCCGAGGCCTATCCAGAACTTGGCGATGTGTTTTTCGTCAGGCTCGGCAGCGCTCTCTTCCTTCGCTCGCAAGCGGCGTTCCGCCCACCCGCCCGTCTCCTTGAGTGCTGCGCGAAGGAACCAGGCGATCGACAGGATTAGCGCCAGCGAATAGAGCCGTGATGCAGCGAAATCCGCGAGCGGAATATAGCCCGCCAACGCCGCTCCGATGATGACGAGACCGACGAGGCCGCCAGCGCGGCGCACATGCGGCCACAGCCCGTAATCAGCCTTCGTCGCATCCTGCGCTTGCGGCTTGGGCTCTTCAGTCTCAGGCTCCGCCAGCGCCTGAACCCGGGTCCACATCTCCCTGCCGCTCAACAGGACTAACAGCGCGCCGATGATGACGGCGCTGACGCCGGCGGAAAGGGTCGAAAGAGAAGGGTCTGCTTCCGCTGTCGAAGCAATCGACTCGATAATCGATTTGACGCCGAAAACCGCGACAATGCCGAGGAGAACGCGGCTCGCGCGCTTTCCCTTCGCGGCGTCGACATCGGCGATCCGCCAGTTCGGGGCCTTTGGCGAGAAGAGCCCGCTCGTAAAACCTTCGACCAGCAGATATGCGATGAGCGCCGCCCATGCGGTATGGGCGATTAGCAGGCCCTTCTCGCTCACCAGCCCGACCATCCTGGCGGTCTCGATGAACGCAAAGCCGCCGACGATGCCGGGCACGATCCGCGAGATCATTTTCACGCCCGCGACAGCGACGCGGCGGGCGGGCGTCGGTTCGAACTCGGAAAGCCGCCGCGTGAAGGTTCCCTGCATCCACCGATGCACCGGACCGATCAGCAGCACTGAAACCAGAAATGCGAGAACAAGCAGCGACACGCGCGCAAGAAGGCTCAACCCGTCTTTGTCATTCGCAGCCCAGTCAGAGAAATAAGTGGCCGCCTGACTCCAGACATTTCGTGCGGCGGCGAAGCCTTCTTTCCAGAGAGTCGGCGAAGCGAGCGATGTCCCGCTTTCGATGAGATTGCCATAAAGAAGCGCGACGCGGCGCGCCGAAACCGCAGCGAGGAGCGAGGCCGCCTCATCAATATTCGAGAGGATGCGGGTCTGCTGGCCCTGCAGGCTGCTGATGCGCTGCCGCAGTTCCTCACGGCGCGCAGCAAGCGGCTCGGATTCCGGCGGCTCCCCCTCTTTCGGCGCCGCCCCCAGCTGCCCAAGGCTTTGTTCGGCGCTATCAAGCGCGCGATTTACCGGGCTGAGCCTCGAACGGGACTCGTGCAGCAACTCTCGCAGCTCACGTTCCGTATCACGCACGTCGAGGGTGTCGCCCGCATCGATGTTCTTGCGCACCTTGTCGAGGACGATGTCGGTCGCCGCGATTTCCTTGTCGCGCGCTGCGTCCGCCGGGTCTGGCGCGCCTGCATGGGCCGTGGCTGCGCAGACCGCCAGCATCAACACAAAAGCGAGCCGCCGGGTCGCGCGCTTCACTCTGACGGCGAAGGGAATGCTGAGCGCAGAGCTGCGTCTCGAATTAGTCATCGCTTCTCCTGGCCTGCCGGGAACCGTCCCTAGAGAATTGTCTGGCCGGTCTTTTTCCAGTCGGCGAGAAACGCCGCAAGGCCCTTTTCTGTAAGCGGATGGTTTGCGAGCGATTTGATGACGGACGGCGGCGCGGTCGCGACATCGGCGCCAGCAAGCGCTGAATCCTTGATGTGCATCGGAGAGCGGATCGAGGCTGCGAGGATCTCCGTATGGAAATCATAATTGTCGTAGATCATCCGGATCTCGCGAATGAGCTCCATTCCCTCAAGGCCGATATCGTCGAGGCGGCCGATGAACGGCGACACGAAAGTCGCGCCGGCTTTCGCAGCAAGCAGCGCCTGGTTCGCAGAGAAACAGAGGGTGACATTGGTCTTGATGTCGTCATCGACCAGCGCGCGGCAGGCTTTAAGGCCTTCGAGCGTCAACGGGAGCTTGACCGTCACATTGCTCGCGATCTTCGCGAGCGATTTGCCCTCCTCGATCATCGCCGGGGCCTCTAACGCGGTCACCTCCGCGCTGACCGGCCCATCGACGATCGCGCAGATCTCGGCGATCACTTCGCGGAAGACCCGTCCGGATTTTGCGACAAGGCTCGGATTGGTCGTCACGCCGTCGACGAGGCCCGTCGGAATGAGGTCCTTGATCTCGGCGATGTCAGCGGTGTCTACGAAGAATTTCATGGGGGCGCCTCTGGCTGGAAGGGGGCTTTCGCCAGTGACTTAGGGGGCGCCGGGCCCCGGAGTCTAGGCGCCGCTCGGGGCCCGCCCGAAGATCGCGGCCCGCCTTGAGTTCACCATCCCGCGACGGCCCTCCTAAAACGGCGTGGGAAGGACTTGTGCGCGTCGCCCGGGCCTGAGATATGATGCGCCGACAGCGGGGGTCCTTTTGGGCTTTTCCCGCTATTGGTTTGTTTCTGCTGGCGGTTTCACCACGGCTTGCGGAATCGACTTGGCAGGCGCGCCGGGAGCGCGGCAGATTCTATGACAAAGATCACCCCCCAATCCCAGTCCATTGTCGTGCGCTTTGCTGGCGACTCCGGCGATGGCGTGCAGCTTCTCGGCTCGCAGTTCGCGAATTCGACCGCGCTCGCCGGTTCCGACTTCTCGACATTCCCGGACTTTCCGGCAGAGATCAGGGCGCCCGTCGGCACGACCTTTGGCGTCTCCGCCTTCCAGATCAATCTTGGCGCACGGCGCATTGCGACGGCGGGCGACGCGCCCGACGTGCTCATCGCCTTCAACCCGGCGGCGCTGAAGGTGAACCTGCCGCTCCTGCCGAAAGGCGCGCTCATCATCCTCAACACGGATGAATTCAACGAGCGCAATTTCGCCAAAGCGAATATCAAGGCCGACCCGCGCACGACCGGCGAACTCAAAGACTTCACCGTCTTCGAAATCCCGATCAAGACGCAGACGCTCGAAGCGGTGAAAGACTCCGGCCTCAATCGCCGCGACGCCGAGCAGTGCAAGAACTTCTGGGCGCTCGGCGCCGTCCTCTGGATGTTCGGGCGCGACCGCGGTTTCATCGAGACCTGGATCAAGAACAAATTCGCGAAAGACGCCGCCGTTCAGGCTGGCAACCTTGCAGCGCTCAATGCCGGCCACGCCTATGCGGAAACGGTGGAGCTCTCGGCGGAAATCCCACAGTTCGAAATCGGCGCGGCGCCGATGTCCGCTGGCGATTATCGTTCGATCACCGGCGCGGAAGCCTTGTCGCTCGGCCTCGCCGCCGCAGGCGAACTCGCCGATCTGCCGATCGTCTTCTGCTCCTACCCTATCACGCCCGCCTCGCCGATCCTTCATCACCTGTCGCGCATGGGCGAGCTTGGCGTTTCAACATTCCAGGCCGAAGACGAGATCGCCGCGGCGTGCGCCGCCATCGGCGCTTCCTATGGCGGCGCGATCGGCGTCACGTCATCGTCCGGCCCCGGCATTGCGCTCAAGACCGAAGCGATCGGCCTTGCAATCGCCGCCGAGCTGCCGCTCGTCATCGTCAACTCGCAACGCGGCGGACCTTCGACGGGCCTTCCGACCAAGACCGAGCAATCGGACCTCTATCAGGCCGTCTACGGACGAAACGCCGATGCGCCGCTTCCCGTGATTGCGGCCGCCGGCCCCGGCGACTGCTTCGACGTCGCCATCGAAGCGACGCGCGTCGCGATCCGCCACATGACGCCGGTCTTCCTGCTGACGGACGGCTATATCGCCAACGCCGCCGGCCCATGGTCGATCCCGAACATGGATGACTACGAACCGATCCTGCACAACGCACCGCCCAAGCCCGTTCAGTCGGACGACCCGACCGACTTGAAGCGCGCGATCTGGTCGCGCGATCCGCAATCGCTCGGCCGTCCGTGGATTGCGCCGGGCATGGAAGGCCTCGCCTATCGCGTCGGCGGCATCGAGAAAGACGTGAAGACCGGCGACATTTCCTATGACGCCAAGAACCACCAGACGATGACGAACATGCGCGCCGAGAAAGTCGCGAGCGTCGCCGACTTCATTCCGCCGCAACAGGTCGAACAAGGCCCCTCAAAAGGCCCGCTCGCCGTCGTCGGCTGGGGTTCGACGCATGGCGTCATCTGGCGCGCAGTCGATCAGGCGCGCTCGCAAGGTCTCGACGTCGCGCAAATCCATCTGCGCTGGCTGAGCCCGCTTCCGAAGAACCTCGGCGAGCTGTTGAGCGGCTATGACGCGATCCTCCTGCCCGAGATGAATATGGGCCAGTGCGCGACGCTTCTGCGCGACAAGCTCGGCCTCGCGGTCGTCTCCATGCCGCAAGTTTCCGGCCAGCCCTTCAAGATCGCCGACATCATCGAAGCCATCCGCGCGAATTATCCGGGCGCGGCGCAAGCGGCGGAATAAGGACTCTCACGATGAACGCTCCCCTCGCCGCCAAAGATTTTGCGACCGATCAGGAAGTTCGCTGGTGCCCGGGCTGCGGCGACTACGCGATCCTGAAAGCCGTGCTGAAGGCGCTCGCCGATGTCGGCGCGAACCCTGACAAGACGGCTTTCGTGTCGGGCATCGGCTGCTCGTCGCGCTTTCCCTATTATGTGAACACCTATGGCTTCCACACCATTCACGGTCGCGCGCCGGCGGTGGCGACGGGGCTGAAGCTTGCAAAACCGGACATCGACGTCTGGCTCGTCACC
This sequence comes from Caulobacterales bacterium, assembly GCA_020638525.1. GTDB lineage: Bacteria > Pseudomonadota > Alphaproteobacteria > Caulobacterales > Parvularculaceae > Amphiplicatus. Next base: position 26,164 of record JACKIL010000002.1, read on the forward strand.
GGCGACGGCGACGGCCTGTCTATCGGCGGCAACCATTTGATGCATGTTCTGCGGCGTAACGTGAACATGCAGATCATGCTCTTCAACAACGAGGTCTACGGCCTCACCAAGGGGCAATACTCGCCGACCTCGCGTCCCGGCATGCGTTCGCCGTCATCGCCCAAGGGCTCGGTCGACGCGCCGCTCAATCCGTGCGCCTTCGCGCTCGGCGCCAATGCGAAGTTCATCGCGCGCGGCGTCGACACGGACGCGAAGAATCTCGTCGAAGTGCTGAAAGCCGCGCACGAATTCAAGGGCGCATCCTTCGTCGAGATCTTCCAGAACTGCATCGTCTACAATCCGGACGTCTACGCAGACTTCACGGCGAAGAAAGTCGCGGACGATCATCAGCTCCATGTCGAGCACGGCAAGCCGCTTGTCTTCGCAGGCGGCAAGAAGGGCCTGAAGTTCAATCCGAAGACGTTCGGCCTTGAAGTCGTCAATGTCGGGGAAGGCGGCGTTCCGGAGTCAGAATTGCTCGTCCATGACGAGACGAACCTGACGCTCGCCAACCTCCTCGTTCATATGCCGCACCCGGAATTTCCGATGGTGATGGGCGTCATCTATCGTCAGCCAACGCCGTCGTTCGATGAAGCCTTCTGGAAAGCGCACCCGACCGGCGGCAAACGCACCGGCAAAGTCGCAGACGCGCTTCGCCGCGCGAGCGTGTGGACGAAGAAGTAGGGTTTTCTCCGTACCCCCTACCGTCATGCCCGGGCTTGTCCCGGGCATCCATGGAAGTCGATAACGAGCCGCAAGGCCCATGGATCGCCGGGACGAGCCCGGCGATGACAATGTGGGGAATCGTCAACCGCCCAGAGTCTCGTAGAGATCGCGCCACTCCGGATTCATTCGTCCTATCACATTGAGTTTCCATGCGCGCGGCCAGGACTTGATCGTCTTCTCTCGCTGAATCGCTGCACGGGGATTGTCGAACGCTTCGTAATAGACAAGCGTTTTGAGACCGTATTTTCGAGTGAATAGACTGCCTACGCCAGTCTTATGCGCATAAGTTCTTTGTGCGAGATTTCCGGTCACACCTGTGTAAAGCGTCCCGTTGGGTTTATTCGTCATGATGTAGACGAACCATTGGCGGAAACGCATACGGAACCTCTCATGGATCGCCGGAACAAGTCCGGCGATGACAGCTTGTTGTGAATTCAACGAGTGAAACTTGACGCCGCCTTCTGCTCAAGCGCCAATATTGGCTTCCTTGTTCACCCTGCGCCTGTCATGCCCGGGCTTGTCCCGGGCATCTGCGAAAGTCTGCGACGGACCTCAAACGCCCATGGATCGCCGGGACGAGCCCGGCGATGACGTTCATAGAGAAGCTAACCCTTCGCCCGCTCGATCGCCTCGACGATGAGCTTGCCCGCAACATCGCGTCCCTGCCAGCCGCCGATCTTCACCCATTTGCCGGGTTCGAGGTCCTTGTAGTGCTCGAAGAAGTGCTCGATCTGCTGCAGCGTGATTTCGGGCAGGTCGGAATACTCGACCACCTTGTCCCAGCGGCGCGTGAGACGATGCGACGGGACGGCGATGATCTTCTCGTCGACGCCTGAATTGTCTTCCATCAGCATCACGCCGATCGGCCGCACATTGATGACGCAGCCCGGCACCAGGGGCCGCGTATTGCAGACGAGCACGTCGATCGGGTCGCCGTCATCCGACAGCGTGTGGGGAACGAAACCGTAATTCCCCGGATAGGCCATCGGCGTATAGAGGAAACGGTCGACAATGAGCGCGCCCGCTTTCTTGTCCATTTCGTATTTGATCGGCTGGCCGCCGACCGGCACTTCGATGATGACGTTGACGTCTTCGGGCGGGTTGTCGCCGATGGCGATGGCGTCGATACGCATGACAGCTCCTCTTTGGCCGAAGCTGTTATCCAAGCTCATGTTGCGGCGCAACAATAAAGCGCCGACCGGGCAAAATGTAGCGGCGGCCAGCGCTACGCCGTCCGGATTTCACTGCCCGGCGCCCAGACGCCGTGAAAGCCCGCCGGCACGCGCTGCGGCAGCTTCACCCGGGCGAGCGGCGGCTTTGAGAAATTCCGCGCGTCTATGACAAGCGCCTCGGATGCGCCTGTCGCAGCGTCGGTGACGAAGGTGATGACATAGCCGTCGTCTTCCGCAACGGCGCCTTCGCGCGGCGCGAAGGCGGGCTCGGAACCGAAGACGCCTTTCGGAAACTCGTGGCGGATCGCGTCGCCCGTCGACAGCACATATTTGAGGAGCGCCGGATAACGCTGCTCGGCGTGGTCATCCATCACGACGTGATAGGAAAAGCGCGAGCGTTTGCCGGCCCAGGCGTTGTTGATCACCGGAAACTCAGAGAGCCGATCGTCAATCTGCTCTTCCTTTCCCCTGCCCGTGCGCATGTTCATCCGCCAGATGAAAGGCTTCGCCCGCAGGGCGAGCACCTGCACCATCGGCGCATAAACACCGTAGGCGGACGGGTCTGGCGCAATGCCGTTCGGAACCATCTTGCAGGCGGCCATGACGACATCGTCGCCATCCTCCCAGCAATTGATGACGTGATAGATATAGCAGGACGGGAACTCGAACCATTTCGGCTCGCCGCCTTTCCGTGGAACAACGCCGAAGCGCGTCGGCTGATCCGCAACATGGATCTGCCACATCCGATTGCGGATCGCCGCTTCCGCGAACACAACCGGCAGATCGTGCAGGACGACATAATTCTCTGTCATTCCCATGTCGTGCGGCAGGCGCGGGCCCGGCAGCGCGATCTCCTGATAGTGCGTGAGCTTCCTCTCTTTCGAGGCTATCCCGACCCACATTTTCGGCTCGTAAAGCGCATAGTCGAAGAAAACGAACTCGCCAGTTTCGGGATCGACTTTTGAATGCGCTGAAACATTACGCGGCAGAGCGCCGCCGAAATCTTCAACGCCGATTGTCTCAAGCGTCGAAGCGTCGACCGAAACCGGCTGGCCGGAGATATACCATAGCGCCAGCAGACGCCCGTCATGGAACACAAGATCCGTATTCGCCGTATCCTTGTAGACGGTGCGCCGGCCGGGCGTTTCGCGCGCCTGAGAGAAGATGCCGGGCATGAAATCGACGCCTTCGATTTCCGCCTCGAAATCCGGGGTTCTCACATAGCGATTGGCGTAACGCGCTTTTCCGTTTTCGAACCACACGCCATGCACCATGCCGTCGCCATCGAACCAGTGGTGCATGCCTTTGGGCGGCGACATCGGGTTCGGGCCATTGCGGAAATAGGCGCCGTAAAGATCGCGCGGAATCTCCCCTATGACAGGAAGATTGTCGGCCGTCACTTCTTCGCGCACGGGCGCGAAGATGCCTTTCAGATATGGGTTCATGTCAGCGGCCGTGTTCGACATGCCGTTCCTCCGCTTTTTTGTTCATTCTAGCGGGTTTTGCCGTCGCGCAAACGACCGCGCTCAGTAACGAATCTCAGTCTTTCCGGGCTTTTCCCGCGCGGCGGCGTTCGTTGCGGAGCACAAGAGCAAGGCCGACGAGCGCGATCGGCGTGAAGAAAGTGACGATATTGTTCGCCGCCCAGTCCGGCAGAAGCGTGTCGGACACTGGCCCGTCAACGCCTTCGAGCTCGCGCGCATAAAGCTGCAACGGACAATTCCCGCGGGCCAACGCAAGCGCGACAAGCTCGGCCGCGAAGACAATTAGCGCCGCGGCCAGAATCGGTCCGCGGCGATCCTTCAGCCCGCAATAGAGAATGGTGAAAATCGCCGTCGCATTGACGGCGATGATCAGCGTGTGCAGCGTCTTCAGGAGCAGCATGGACATGCAGCGCGCGTCCTTTCCGCACGGAGGCGAGAGAAGTTTCGCAGATTACCGCATCAAAGGAAGGGCCACGGCGCCGAGCCGCCGGGCCTTGCCGCGCGCGGGCGAATTGCGACATTGCATAGGCATAGCGAGGAATTCTCTGAGTGGCGCGCCAGTCCGAAACATACATCTGCCAGTCCTGCGGGGCGGTCTATGGGAAATGGGCCGGACGCTGCGAGGAATGCGGCGAGTGGAACACGATTGTCCTTGAGCAATCCGAAGCAGGTCCGCCGGGCTCGCTCGCGGCGGGTTCCAGCGGAAAACAGACCCGCGGCAAGAAAATCGAATTCACGACGCTCGCCGGCGGCGGCGAGTTCGAACCGCGATTTCTCACAGGCAATGCGGAATTTGATCGCGCCTGCGGCGGGGGCCTCGTACCGGGTTCTGCGCTGCTCATCGGCGGCGACCCCGGCGTCGGCAAGTCGACGCTGCTATTGCAGGTCGCAGCGGGCCTTGCGCGCGCCGGCCAGTCGATCGCTTATATCTCCGGCGAAGAGGCGACAGCGCAGATCCGTCTGCGCGCGCAGCGCCTCGGCCTTGCCGAAGCGCCGGTGAACCTCGCTTCCGCGACCGCGCTTCGCGACATTCTCGCGACCCTGAAGAGCGAACGGCCCGACGTCGTCATTATCGATTCGATTCAAACCTTGTGGTCCGACGCGCTGCCAGCCGCGCCGGGAACGGTGACGCAGGTTCGCGCCTGCGCGCAGGAGCTCATTCGTTTTGCGAAGTCCTCTGGCGCCGTGATGTTTCTCGTGGGCCATGTGACGAAGGATGGCCAGATCGCCGGCCCGCGCGTCGTCGAGCACATGGTCGACGCCGTGATGTATTTCGAAAGCGAGCAAGGCCGCTCTTTCCGTCTCCTGCGGGCGGTGAAGAACCGCTTCGGCGCGGCGCATGAGATCGGCGTGTTCGAGATGACCGGCTCGGGGCTTCGCGAGGTCTCGAACCCGTCTGAACTGTTCCTCTCGGAATCGGGCGAACCGGTCTCCGGTGCCGCGGTCTTCGCGGGCGTCGAAGGAACGCGGCCCGTTCTTGTGGAAATTCAGGCTCTTGTCTCGCCCTCCTCGCTGGCTGCACCAAGACGAGCCGTCGTAGGCTGGGATTCTGCCAGGCTTTCCATGCTTCTCGCCGTCCTCGATGCGCGCTGCGGGCTCGACTTCGGTCGGCACGATGTGTTCCTGAACGTCGCCGGCGGGATGCGGATTTCTGAACCCGCGGCCGACCTCGCCGCTGCAGCCGCGCTCTGCTCCTCGCTGTTCGACCGGGCGCTGCCGAAGGATTGGGTGGTTTTCGGCGAAGTCGCGCTCTCAGGCGCGATCCGGCCCGTCAATCAGACCGACGCCCGCCTTAAAGAAGCCAAGAAATTGGGCTTTTCAGGCGCCCTCGCGCCCTCGGCGGCGCAAGGAGACGCCATCAAGGTCGCCCCGGCGGCGACGCTTGCCGATCTCGTCGGCTGGACCCGATCCCAATAAAGGACGCGAGGGCCCGGAAAACGAGATCACGGAGAGTTGAGCCGGCCCCGGATCGGCGATATTGAAGGGCTGGGGAACGATTCGTCGTCACGGCTAGGGCCACGGCCAGGGCGGCGGCAGTAAGGGCGCAGTAGGCATGACGTCGTTCGATTGGGGCGTGATCGCAGTCCTCGTTCTCTCCACGGGCTTTGCGGTCATCCGCGGCGCACTGCGCGAGATCGGGACAGTCATTGCGCTCCTCGCCGGCCTCGCCGGCGCCTATTTCCTCGTAAAACCATTGCAGGCGGCCGCTGGCCTCGGACATTCCTTCATGACCACGCTCGCCGTCGGCGGCGTTCTCGTGGTGATCGGCTTCGTCCTCGCATATTTCGGGCTCCATCTGGGGCTTTCCCGCGTGCGCCTTTCCGGCAAGAGCCTGCTCGCGGACCGCATTGGCGGCGGCGTTTTCGGCTTCCTTCGCGGGCTCGTCCTCATCGGCCTTGGATTCCTCGCCTACAGCTATTACCTCGACGAGGCGCGGCGGCCGGAAGCGGTCACGAAGGCGTTAACCCTGCCGCTCGCAAAAGGAATGGCGTCCGCTTTTGAGGGACTCGCCCCAGAGTCAGCAAACGTGAACGCAGAAGAGCCGGAGAAGCCGGTGGAATCCGACGCCAACGCCGCTATAGAAGGCTACGCGCGGAGCGACCGGAGCGCCCTGTCGGAGATTGTCACCACCGTGACGACAAGCGACACGCCCGGCGGCACGCCCGCCCAAAAGGCGTCAGCGTCGAGCGACCCTATTGCGACCCTTCTGAAGGAGAGCGAGCCCGAGTGAGCGACAGGACTGAATTCTCCGCCCAAACCGCCCGGCGCCTCAAACGCCTCGGCGAACAATATCGCCGCCGCCATCACACCGAGCTCGACGACTTCCTCGGCGGGCCGGCGCTGAAAGAAGAATGCGGCGTCTTCGGGATTATCGGCACGCCCGACGCCGGCGCCCTCACCGCTCTCGGCATTCACGCCCTGCAGCATCGCGGACAGGAAGCAGCCGGCATCGCCAGCTTCGACTTCGACAACAAGGTCTTCCACAACGAACGCCATCTCGGCCTCGTCGCAGATCACTTCTCCGATGCGCACACGCTCGGCGCGCTGACCGGCGCCGCCGCCATCGGCCACACGCGATATTCGACGCAGGGCGACACGGTGCTGCGCAATGTGCAGCCGCTCTACGCCGACCTCGACAAATTCGGCATCGCCGTCGCGCATAACGGCAATCTGACGAACTCCCTCAAACTCAGAAGCGACCTCGTGCAGCGCGGCTGCATTTTCCAGTCGACTTCTGACTCGGAACTTTTCCTGCAACTGACGGCGCGCTCGCATCAGCTCTCGATCGTCGACAAGCTGATCGACGCCCTGAAGCAGGTCGAAGGCGCCTATGCGCTGACAGTGCTGACGCCGTTCGGCCTTATCGGCGCGCGCGACCCGGTCGGCATTCGCCCGCTCATCCTCGGCGAGCTTAACGGCGCGGCGATCCTCGCGTCGGAGACCTGCGCGCTCGACCTCATCGGCGCGAAGTTCATCCGCGACATCGATCCCGGCGAAGTCGTCATCTGCAAGCCGGATGGCGAGATCGAAAGCCGGCAGGCCTTCCCGAAACCGGCGCGCGCGCGGCCCTGCATTTTCGAGCTCATCTATTTCGCGCGTCCGAACTCCTTCATCGACGGCAAGAGCGTCTATGAGATCCGCAAGCGGCTCGGCGCGCAGCTTGCGAAGGAAAGCCCGGTCGAGGCGGACCTCGTCTCGCCAATCCCGGACTCCGGCGTTCCAGCGGCGATCGGCTTTGCGCAAGAGTCCGGCATTCCTTACGAGATGGCGCTTATCCGCTCCCACTTCGTCGGGCGCACCTTCATCGAGCCGCAGCAGAAAATCCGCGAGGCGGGCGTCGCGCGCAAGCATTCGCCCAATCGCGGCGCCATCGAAGGCAAGCGCGTCGTCCTCATCGACGACTCCATCGTGCGCGGAACGACATCACGCAAGATCACCGAGATGCTTCGTCATGCAGGCGCGAAGGAAGTGCATCTGCGCGTCGCCTGCCCGGAGATTAAGCATCCGGACTTTTACGGCATCAACACGCCTTCCTATGAAGAGCTCTTCGCTAGCACGCGCGACCTCGACCAGATGCGCAAGGAGATCGGGGTCGACAGCCTCGCTTTCCTTCAGGTGAGCGGCCTTTACGAAGCGATCGAGCGCCGCCCGCGCGATGCGGCCGCGCCCGCCTACACCGATCACTGCTTCACCGGCGAATACCCGACGCGCCTCGTCGACCGGGACGAAGCCAAACGAAACGCGATGATCACGCAGCTTTCCTTCCTCGCGGAAAGCAGCTGAAAGCCGCCTTTTTCGCCGACGGAAGACGGCGGCGAGGAAAACGACGACAAGAAAGATTGAACGCCAGCGCCGCCGCATCAACGATGCGGCGGTTCGCGTTTTGGGGCGGCCTCCCCACACGCGCCTTCCCGCTTTATGCGGACACTTACTTTGCGGGAAGGCGCGCTGCTCCGTCCGGGGGAGACACGGAGATCATTAGAATCTCAGGCGGAAGTTCACGCCGCCGCGATGCGTCATCGCATCGCCGGCGGTCTCGCCGTCATAAGAAAAATAGAGAGCGAAGAGATCGTTGCTCATGCCAAGGCCAAAGCCGAACAGCAGCGCGTCTTCATATCCCGTCGGATCGTCGATAACGAACGGATCGCCCCCGGCGAGGAACTGCGCCGTCGTAGAATAGAGCGAACTCGAAAGCTCCTTCCGATAACCTGCATAAGCGTTCTGGAACCAGACGAGGCTTTCCGAATAACCGCCCAGAGCGCCATAGCTCGAAACGCGCTGATCGTCCGTGCGCTCTGCGCGTCCGCCTGACCGGCCGAAGTTCAAAATGGCGCTCGCCGACGTCCTGTTCGTCGTCGCATCGCCGATCGCGAAAGCGAAGGCGTCGCCCGTCGTCGCGCCTTCCTCCTGATAACCGTTCTGCTTCAGACGGAAGTAATCCAGCGTCGCCATCGGGCGAAGGTAGAACTTGCCGAACGACGCTTCATAGCCAAGCCGCGCCGAGCCCGAGAGCGATTTGCCGCTCCACGAACCGTTAAGCGTGTCGACCGTATCGCCGAACGATACTGTTCGCGTGCTCGAGAGCGTGACGAGGCCGTAAGACCCTGCGGCGTCGAGCGTCAATGGCCCGAAACGATAGGAGGCGTAAGGCCCGACGCGGATCGAGGTCGCCTCGAGCTGTTTGATATATTCCTCGGACGTCTTGAACTTCCCGGTCATGAAGCCCGCAGAAAGGCCGACCACCAGATTGTCGCCGACGAAACGATCGGCGCCGCCTTCGATATTGATTCCGAGGCCGTCATATTGGGCGATCTCGCCCGTTCCGTCCTGACTGCGATAGGTGAGGTTTTCCTGCACCCAGTAACCGGTGCGCGCTTTGCCGTGCGCGCCGATGAGATCGAGGCGCTGCGCAAGCGCGCCGGTCGCCAGACTCGATTCCGACGAGAGATAGGCCGTCGCCGCATCATGCGTGACCGGCATGACGCTCTTATAGGCGTCGAGCAGTTCGTCTTCTTCGAAATAGCTTGTCAGCCCGTCGCCGAAATCGGCGTCAGCAGCGGTGATATCGAGAAAGGTGGTGTAAGCCGCCGTTTCATTGCCGTTGAGCCCGAGTTCAGCGGCCGTCTTCGGCTGAATGGTCAGCAGGAGTTGCGTCGGCGTGGCGGAGACGCTGCTCGAGAAGATCGCCGGCGTCAGCACTTCGACAGAAGCGTCGACCCCTTCTTCAATCGTCAGCGAAGGCGACTCGATAAGAACGATGTCGAGCCCTTGATTCTGGAAGTTCGAGACGGTCGCGCGCAAGACCGCATCGGCGTCAATCGATGCGAAGGATGTCGCGGTAATGCGCGGCGCAGACAAATCGATGCTGAGATAGTCAACTTCGACAAAGAGACTGGACTCGCCCGTGACCGACAGCGAGGTGATCGTCAACGGATCGGCGTTCTCTAGCGCGAAGTAGGAAGAATCGACCGAAATATCGAGCGCGCCGTCGCTGTCGCTGATCGACCCGTAGTAGAACCCGCCGCCGGAGACGCTGAAAGCATCTGCGCCCGCGCCGAAGTCGACATTTCCGATGACGGTGGAGTCATCAATCGACAGCGTGTCGGCGCCAGCGCCAAACGTTATATCGCCATCGACCGAGCCCGCCCGAATGTCCACGCTGTCGGCCCCGGCGCCGAACAGCATGTCCCCGCCTATATAAGGCGTCGTGACGTCGTCGTAATCAATCGCGTCGTCGTCATTCGCATCATAGGTGGGTGTTGAATAGTCCTGCAGCAATGAGACGCCCGCGCCCGCTCCATGCGAGGAGAAATCGAGCGCAACCTCAACGCCGCCGTCAGAATCGGAAACGATGCGCCCTCGGTTCACCACCGAAGCAACCGATCCGGATTCATCCTTGAGCGCGTAAGCTGCGCCGGCGCCGGTGTTTATATTGGCCGTGATCGCGCCCGTATTGGTGATCGACGCAATGTCCGCGCCGTCTTCAATGAGGATCGCGATCGCCCGCTCGGCGCTGGACTGGGCGGCCGCCGTGACATTGATCGTTCCTTCATTGTCGAAGCGCGAAAGGATGGCGCCGCGCCCGAACGAGAAGCCCGTCGCGCTCGCCTCATAGGCGGTCGCCGTCAGCGAACCATAATTGAGAAGCCCGCCTTCGATCGTTGTCGTGTAGAGACCGTCGCTTGACCCTTCAATTCGAACGCCCGTCGCGTCATAACCGACATTCCGGCCGATCGCGATAATCGACCCGCGGTTTATGAAACCGTAGTCGTATGTGAAGTCCGCGATGATTTCGTCGACATCGTCGTCTTCATCGTCATCCGCCGTGTCGCGCACATGTTCGACGACGTGACCGAGCACGATGTCGCCCCCGCCGCTCGCATCCCAGTCCGGCGAGATATAAACGGCCGGCGCCGAGCCGTAGGAATAGATCGATCCCGTCGATCTGTTCTCATCATAGTCCTCTATCGTGTCTTTCGTATCGTCGTCATCGTCGGTTTCACCGATGCCGCCGTCATTGAGGAACCCGTCGGCGATATCGCCGCCAATCGCGAGCGCCGGACGGTTGTCATTGAGGTCTTCCGCGTCGATGCGCTCATCGAGAGGCAGCGTATCGTCGTCAACGTCGGCCGGTGCGACGTAGTTCGTCAGGCTTGTCGATGCGAAGCCGGTCGAGATGATCGAGCCTTCATTGGTCAACCCTCCGCCTACGTCGCCGCGAATGCTGACGCCAAGGGCGTCAACACCAAGAGCGCTCACAGCGCCTGACAGGCGCATATCGCCCGTCACTCCGTCACTGATATCGATGCCGACCGCATTGTCGCCAGTGACGGCGATCGAGCCGTCCAGCGTGAAATCGCCGTCGAGAAGCGAATTGAGATTTATTCCGTAAGAATCATTGCCCTGAACAACAATCGCGCCGGCGATATCGATGTCGCCGACAAAGGCGCCGGCGGAATCGAGCAACACGCCATAGCGGCCCTCGCCTTCCGCGTAAGGCCCATCATCATCATCGTCGTCATCGGTGTCTTCACGTTCATAGTCATCGTCTTGCGTGATCGAACCGCTCACGCTGACGGAGCCCGCATGGCCGCCTTCGATCAGCAGGCCGACAGAATTGTCGGACGTTGTAAGCGTAATTTCGCCTTCGATATCGACGGCGTTGTCGCTGTCGAGCGTCAGCGCGACGACGCCGTCCGTTGATTCGATCTCGATCGAACCATCATCCGTAATCGTTATATCGCCGGGCCCGCCGCTCTCGATCGTCGATGTGGAGACCGGCGTCGAAGTCTCGCTGTCAATCTCCGCCGCTTGCGCGCAGTAAAACGACTGCGCGCAAATAGCCCCCGCAAGGGCGAGCCTTCGCTTTCCCATGTAACATCCATCAGCAATGCACGGGGCTTGAACGCATTGCTGACAGACTTCCGTCGCAGAAAAATCGAATTCCTGAAAATTCTTCCGGGCGGATGCGGATCAGTCTTTGTCCAGATCATTCGGCCGCACGAAAGCGACGAGGCGGCCCATGCCAGGCGCGATGTCTTTCCAGGCGGGCGCGTCAAATTCGAAGCGCGCGAAGGCGCCGGTCGGATATTTTTTCTTCAATAGCTTCAACGCGTGAGGATCGGAAGCGGCCGCGCCGACAAGGTCGGCCGCCAGCATTTCGAGGCCGGGATTGTGCCCGACGATCAACACGTGACGCATGTGATCCGGCAACGCCTGCACCTGCGCCAGCAATGTTCCCGGCATCGCTTCATAAAGCGCATCGAGAATTCTGGTCTCTTTCGGGCGCGTGAGAGACGGCATGATCAGTTCGAGAGTCTGCCGCGTTCTTTTGGCCGAAGAACATAGAACGATGTCCGGCGCAAATTCCGTCGCTGCGAGATAGGCGCCCATTTGCGGCGCGGCCTTGCGGCCGCGATCGTTGAGCGGGCGGTCGATATCCGCGCCCTCCGGCTCTTCCCAGCTCGACTTGGCGTGACGGAGAAGCGAAACGGTTTTCATTGTACTCAGAACCTCAACCTAGACTGACAATTGCTCGCCCACGGCGCGCACCGCAGCGTCGAAAGCGCCGTTTACATAGGCGTAGGCGCTCGAATCGGAATTCGCGATGGAGATCCGCCCGATCGGCGCGCGGCCTTTCAAATGCGGACCGTTTTTCGGGCTCCAGTCCGCCGGATCGTAGAGCTCGTTATATTCATAAGCGTAGCCATGCGGCCAGCGATTGACGGTGATGGCGGCGATGTCGCGCTCCGCATCGAAACCGTGGGGGCCCAACATGCCGGAAAGCTGCTCGACGATGCCGTCTTCGAAATCGTCGAAGGACATGCCGTAGAGTTTCTGGCGCCCGGCGCGGTGCTGTTCGCGCTCGGTAAGGCCCGGCTCGGTCGGCACATAGGTCATGTGGAGGAGCATCGGGTCGTCCGGCGTCTGCGCGAATTTGTAGTCGCCAATGCTCACCGGGAAATCGAGCGCGAGAGATTCGAACAGCGCTTGCGGCGCATAGGCGCGGCTATAGCCGGCTTCAACGAACGGGCGCCAGTTGCGAAGCGCGACATTCGTATAAACGAGCGGGATCTTCTCAACGGCGCGGATCGAAGACTTCTGCTCGTCGCCCATCTCCGGACAGATATAGGGCAGCATGACATTGTAGCCCGCCATGACCGCGTGGCGCCCGCGCGCGCGATAGGTTTTGCCGCCATTGACGTAGACGATATCGACCGCCTTGCCGTCCGGCGCATGGCGCACGTCGACCGCTGTCGAGAGCAGGCGGATGCGTGCGGGCGATCCATCCGTATCAAGACGATTATAATCGACCCTTACGAGCACGATGTCTTCCATACTCGAGCCCGGCACGGCGTCCGGAATGAGCGCGCGCACGAAGAGCCGCGCAAGGCTCGCATTGCCGTCGGGGAAGTGGAAAATATAGGGCTCGTCATGCTCTTCTGAATATTCGTCTTCGGGTTTGATTTTCAGCCCTTCCGTGCCGGGCATCGACCAGCGCGTCGCTTCGAGCGCTGAAAGCGCGTCCCATCCGACGCCCCACAACCCGGTCAAGGTGCGACGAAAGAGAACGAGCGAGGATTCCGGCGCCTTGGCGTAGTCGCGCAGATAGGTCTCATAGCTCGTCTTGCGCAGCAGCTCGATCTTCTCCGCTTCGCTCTTTCCGTGCAGGAAGTCGTGCGACTTGAAGACGAGATCAGCGAACGCCTTGCGCTCTTCCTCCGGCCACGGAAAAGCGTCGATCGAGTGCTTGGCGGCGGATTTTTTCGGCTTGCCCGCCCATGTCATGAACGGCATGTCGACAAGCCGGTCGACGCCGTAATGCGCCTTGTCGAAGAACAGGCCCTCGCGCAGGCCGAGACGCGAATAGAATTCCTGATCGAAGTAATCATAGAAGCGCGAAACGTCGACGCCGAGATCGGTCAGAAGCTTCTTCGACGCCGGAGAATAAGTTCCCGGCGAGTCGATCGACTGGCTGCCGCCATAACCGATCAGAAACTTGCCATCGACGTTGAACTCGTTGCGCTTGGCGTGTCCGCCGAAATCGTCGTGATTGTCGAGAATGAGAATGCGCGCGCTCGCCCCCGCCTGCTGACGATAGAGAAAGGCCGCCGCAAGCCCCGAGAGCCCGGCGCCGACAACGATGAGATCGTAAGTATCGTCCGTCTGTTCTTTCGGGCGCGGCCATTGCTTGCCGGCCCACGCGACCGAGTGCGCGACTTCGAAAGAACCGGCATGGCTGCCGCGAAGCCCGGTCAAGGTCGGCGGCGGCGCGCTCGGATGCGCGCCGGCATAGCCCTCAGCCAGAAGCTGCGCCGGCGAAAGCCCCGCCCCCGCAGCAACGGCGATCGACGCGCCGTTCAGAAAATCCCGCCGGGTGATTGAAAGGCGTTTACGCATGGGGCGATCCTTCAGCTTTCTCTTCGGGGGCGATCGGCCGGGAGCCTACACCCGCCCCGCGGCGCGTTTCCAGTTCGGGGCGCCGCAAGACCCCTCTTGATTTTTCCAGCGGAAAGCGCCAACTCCGCGCCGCTCCAATCCCGGCGCAAACAACTGTCGTGTGCTCTCCAGAGTATGCGTAAACCTTCCCGCTCCTCCGGCGATCTCATCGCCGACCGGCGTTATTCCTACGGACTTGAACTCGCCCAGGCGGGCGATCACGCCGCCGCCATCGACCTTTTCGAGCAGACGATCGAACGCGCGCCGAGCTGGCCGCCGGCTTGGCTGGCGCTCGCCCGCGCGCGGCGCGAGCATTTCGACGGCGCCGGCGCCATCGCCGCTTTCCGCGAATGCCTTCGGCTCGACCCGGCCGACGCGCTGGGCGCCGGGCTTGAGCTTTCGCGCCTCGACGCTTCCGTCACGCTCGACGCGGCGCCCGCCGCCTATGTCGCCCAGCTTTTCGACGCTTACGCGCCGAGCTTCGACAAGGCGCTTGTCGAACGGCTTCACTATAGCGGACCGTGGACTCTCGCCCGGATGATCCGCGCGCACGCGCCGCAAGCAGCGCCCCATCGCTTCGCCCGCGCGCTCGACCTTGGCTGCGGAACGGGCCTCGCCGGCGAAGCCTTGCGCGGCGATGTCGGCTATCTCGAAGGCGTCGACCTTGCGCCCGGCATGATCGAAGTCGCCAAATCCAAGAGCGTCTATGACGCGCTCGCCGAGGGCGATGTTCTCTCCGCGCTGCTGGCGCGCGAGGATCGCTTCAACCTCATCATCGCGTCGGATGTCTTCACCTATATCGGCGACCTCGCACGCCTCTTCACTTCGATGCGCGCGCGTCTCGCCCCCGGCGGGTTCGCCGCCTTTACGGTCGAGAAGGCGGAGGAAGAAGAATCCCCCGCCGGCTGGCTCGTACGCGAGTCGCTCCGCTTCGCGCACAGCGTGAGCTATCTGCGCAGGCTCGCCGCCGTGAACGGCCTCGCCGTCATCGCAATGGAAGAGACGGCGCTCCGCAAGGATCGCGGCGCGGACATTGCGGGCCTCGCCATCGTGCTCACAGCGCCGCGCGCCGAAACGGTGCACGGTCTCAAACCGAAGAGCGACGACACCTTCGACCGCGCCCCGCCCGACCCGACCCTGCATTAGACCCGCCCCGAATGTTTCACGTGAAACATGGCGCTCGCCGCACGCTAGGCGCTGCAACGGTTTGCGGGCTGAAAGGCGCCTTTTGAATTCGCCGCGCGGTCGGTGAGAGCCTCGTTGAACCCTCCCTAACCCTCCCTTTTCAAGGGAGGGGACTTCGCCTTCCGGATTGATTTGCAGTGCGCGCGATAAGCGACGACGGGATTCCCTCCCTTGCAAAGGGAGGGTTAGGGAGGGTTCCCTTCTGACTCTCAACACCCAAACCGACACGACAAACCTCCGAAGCGCGCCAACCAACGCACGCGCCTTCGCGATCATCATAAGTCAGCTTGAGCACTGTGGGATAAGTCTCCCCACAACCGTCTGTATGCGGCGGATTTATTGGGTTTGGCGGCGATCAACCGGAAAGGGAACAAGCATTTGGGGAACTCCCGCCAGGCTCGCCCAGTCTCCTTTCTGTCGCGATCACCCACGTGATTGAATTGAATTCAATTCAATGATAAAAGCCTCCCGGGAGCGGGCGGCCCGCGAGCGTTTGGCGGTCCATGGGGGCATTGTGGCGGCCGGGCGCTATCCTGCCGCGCTTCGATGGGGACGCCGAGGGTTTTCCCGAGACGTGGAACCGCGTTGAAGGCGATCCCTCCCTTTCGGCCAAGGCCGGCCTTGCTTCGCAAGGCCGGGGCCTCAAGCCCTCCCTTTTCAAAGGAGGGCGCCGTGGGGTTAGCGCGATGAGCTTCAACGCGCTCGGAGAAGTCCCCTCCCTTGAAAAGGGAGGGTTAGGGAGGGTTCCAACGGCGCGGCCGCAAGCGAGGGCGTCATAGGAGAAACACTACATGGCTTCACGCGCCGCCCTGAAGAAATCCGCTCCGCCCGCCCCGGCGCGCGAAGATGTACGCAATGAAACGAAGCGCCGCCTGCTCGACGCGGCGGCTGCGGCGCTCATCGAGAATGACGGCGCGCTCGAGATGTCGGATGTCGCGGCGCGCGCGGGCGCGTCGGCCGGCCTCGCCTATCATTATTTCGGATCGAAGTCGGGGCTCGTCTCCGCCGTGCTCGCCGAGTTCTTCGATCGCTATGATGCAGTCATCAATATGCGGATGGACGGGCGCGAAAGCTGGGCGAAGCGCGAGCGGCGCCGGCTCGACGCGCTGATCGCGTTCCTCTTCAAGGACCCGCTTGCGCCGATCGCTTTCGGGCGGTTGTCGAAAACGCCGGAAGTCGTCGCGGTCGAGGCGGCGCGCTGGCGCGCGCTTGTCGAGCTTTCTGCGAAGAATATCGAGAACGGGCAGAAAAGCGGCGCGCTCGGCCGCGACGTCAATCCGCATATTGCAGGCGCGGCCATTCTCGGCGGGGTGCGCGATGCGTGCAGCTTCGTTCTTTCGCAGGAAAAGCGCCCCTCGCCCGCCGCGCTTTCTGAAAATCTCTGGCGCTTCATCGCGGGCGCCGTTCGCCTAAGGGAGGAATAACGCCGTGCAGCAAACCGAGAAAAAACGGCCGCCGCGCATCGAAACGCAGGACGATCTCTTTCAGGATATCGCCGGCACTTACGCGCTCGAAGGCGCGCGCACGCCCGCCGATGAGGCGGCGCTCAAAGCCGACCTCGAAGCGCTCAACCGCGACGGCTATGTCATCCTTGAACGGATCATCTCCGAGGAGGAGAACGCGCGCGCAAGAAACGCGCTTGAAGAGATCGTGGGGCCGATGGGCCGTAACGACTTCGAAGGCCTCAAAACGCAGCGCGCCTATTCTCTCCTCAGGAAGACGCGCGCGCTCGACGGGCTTGTCGCGCATCCGCGCGTGCTTGCGATTCTCGAAGCGATGATGGGGCCGGGCTCGCTTCTTTCAGCCTGCCTCGCCGTGCGCATCCACCCCGGCGAGAAGCGCCAGCCGCCGCATTTTGACGCCGCGTTCTACCCCTCCCCACGTCCGCGCCTCTGCCACGCCGTCTCGGCGATCTGGGCGCTCGATCCGTTTACGGAGGAAAATGGCGGAACGATCGTCTGGCCGGAAAGCCACCTCTGGCCCGAAGGCAAGAAGCCGACGGAGGACGACCCGCATTTTTCGGCGACCATGCCCGCAGGCTCGGCGATCATCTTCCACGGCGATCTCTGGCACGCCGGCGGGGCGAACCGGGCGAGCGCCCCGCGCATGGGCTTCACCCCGCAATATTGCGGGCAGTGGCTGCGGACGATGGAGAACATGTCCCTCGCCATCCCGCCCGCCGTCGCGAAGGACCTCTCGCCCGAGATCCAGAGCCTCCTCGGCTACAATATCCGCCCGCCATTCATGGGCTATGTCGACGGGATGCACCCCAAGCGGGTCTTTGAGCGGGAATAGTAGAAGCGAATAGCGAGTAGCGAATAGCGGCGCTCCCTGCGATCGGCGATTGCACCACGGAGACTAAACCCCTATGTCTGCTTGACTATTCCCTATTCGCCATTCCCTACTCGCTCACTATGACGCCCAAGGAAAAACTCCGCGAAGATTTCAAGCGCGCGCTCATCCAGACGACGCGGGCGCTTTCCTCGCAGCAAGACATCGAAGTCGCCTTTGGCGGGGACCACGCTCAGGTGAGCGGCAAGCGCGCGCGCATTCCGCTGCCCGCGCGGGTGCTCGACCCGGCCTCCGCCGCCATCGCGCGCGGGGAAGCCGATGCGGCGGCGCTTCGCCTCGCCCATCATGACGACGCGGCCCACGCCCGTCTCGCGCCGAAGGGCGCGGAGGCGCAGAGCGTTTTCGACGCGCTCGAGAACACGCGCTGCGAGGCGATCGGCGCGAACGCGCTCAAAGGAGTCGGCGACAATCTCGACGCCGCCTATGAAAAGACCATTCTCGACCGCGGGCTCGACCGGCTCGACATTTCGCAGGCCGCGCCCCTCGCAGATGTCGCCGCGCTCCTCCTGCGCGAGCGGCTGACGGGCCGCGCCTCGCCCAAGTCGGCCGAAAAAATGCTCGACGCCTGGCGCGACGATCTGGAAGCGCGCGCCGGCGCCTCGCTCGACGCGCTCGCCGCCGCCGCCGACCTCAACGATCAGGCGGCCTTCGCCACGCTGACGCGCAACGTGCTGCGCGATCTCGACCTCGAAGAGGAAGAAGGGGAGGACAAGGGCGACGAAGCCTCCGACGGCGACGGCGATTCAGACGACAACCAGAACGCCTCCGACGACAATGAAGACGGCGTCGCCGACATTCCCGAAGACGGCCTGCCGGAGTCGAGCGACGACAGCGAAGGCGAGACGGAATTCAGCGACGAGAATTTCGAGCAGGTGGAAGACTCCGCCGACGGCGCGACGGAGAACGCGAAAATCTCGTCCATGCGCCCGCGCTTCGAAGGCGACAGCGGCGTCACCTATAAGGCCTATACGACGGAGTTCGACGAGATCGCCGATGCGCGCGATCTGTGCGATCCGGAAGAGCTCGCGCGCCTGCGCCGCACGCTCGACCGGCAGCTTGAGAACTTCCATACGGTCGTCTCGCGCCTTGCAAACAAGCTTCAGCGCAAACTACTCGCGCAGCAGAACCGCAACTGGGATTTCGATCTCGACGAAGGCGTGCTCGACGCCGCGCGTCTTGCGCGTATCATCGCCGACCCGATGCAGCCGCTCTCCTACAAGCAGGAGCGCGAGCTTGAATTCCGCGATACGGTGGTGACGCTGCTCATCGACAATTCGGGTTCGATGCGCGGACGCCCGATTACGATTGCGGCGATCTGCGGCGACATCCTCGCGCGCACGCTTGAGCGTTGCGGCGTGAAAGTCGAGATTCTCGGCTTCACGACGCGCGCCTGGAAAGGCGGCCAGTCGAGGGAGAAATGGGTCGCCGACGGTCGCCCCGCCAATCCCGGCCGGCTCAACGATTTGCGCCACATCATCTACAAATCGGCCGACGCGCCATGGCGGCGCGCGCGCACTTCGCTCGGCCTGATGATGAAGGAAGGTCTCCTCAAGGAGAACATTGACGGCGAAGCGCTGCTCTGGGCGCATGAGCGCCTGATCGGCCGTCCGGAAGCGCGCCGCATTCTGATGGTGATCTCGGACGGCGCGCCGGTCGACGATACGACGTCATCGGCGAATGGCGGCGCTTATCTCGAACGCCATCTGCGCGAAGTCATCGCGCGCATCGAAAACCTCTCGCCGGTCGAATTGCTGGCGATCGGCATCGGCCATGACGTGACGCGTTATTATCGACGCGCGGTGACGATCGTCGATGTCGAACAGCTCGGCGGCGCCATGGTCGACAAGCTCGCCGAGCTTTTCGATGAGGACGCGAAGAAGCGACGCAGCGCCGCCTGAGGCGACGCTGCTTCTTTCCAATCTACTTCTTGAACATCGGCAGCATGCGCCCGAGCACTTCGTCACGATTGACGAACTGGTGCTTCAGCGCGGCGGCGATGTGGATGACGATGAGCGCGATCATCGCGAAGGCGCCGTATTCGTGCGCTTCTTCGAAGAGCTCATGCGTCTCCTCGCTTCCCGCGCCGAAGAAGGGCAGCAGCGGCCAAGGCAGGCCGAAGAATTCGAGCGGCGGCTTCCTCGGATGCGAAGAGATCATCGCCCAGCCGAACAGCGGTATGGCGATCAGCAGGAAATAAAATCCGAAGTGAACGACTTTCGTCACCGTCACTTCCCAACCTTTCATGCTGGCGGGCAGCGGCGGCGGCGGGTTGACGATGCGCCAGCCAATGCGCGCGAGCGAGAGAAGCAGAATGAGGATGCCGAAGGATTTGTGCCAGGTGAACAGTTCGCGCGCGAGCTCTCCCTGTTCGCGCGGCAGACCGGCGGCGTAGAGCCCGCCCGCCAGCTGGCCGATGATAAGGATCGCGATCAGCCAGTGCAGAATGATCGCCACTCTGTTGTATTGAGAGGCAGCGGTCGCAGTCGTCATGCGCTTATCCTTCCGAGGTTGAAAGCGGGACCGAGATTGTCAGCTTAATGCGCGCCGCTCGAAACTGGAACAGGCGTTCGCCAGAAAAGCGCCGTCGAACAAGGCGCTAGCCGGAAAGCCTCAACCCGCCTCGCCGAAACGGGTGATGATCGCCTGCAGTTCCGGCCGCTGGCGCTCCAAAGGCGGCTCCTTCGCGGCGCCGATATAAATGAATCCAGCGATCTTCTCCCCCGGCTTGAGGCCGAACGCTTCGAGCACAGCGTGGTCATAGGCGTACCATTCCGTCAGCCATTGCGCGGCGTAGCCATGCGCGCTCGCTGCAAGGAGCATGTTCTGGCAGACGGCGCCCGCCGTCATCGTCTGTTCCCATTCCGGCGTCCTGTGCGTGCGGTCGACGGCCGAGACGACCGCGACGACGACCGGCGCGCGCATGAATCGCGCCCTCTCGCATTGAACGCGCTCGGGCGTCGTTTCCGTCTCGTTCGAGGCGAAGATGCGCGCGAGAATTTCACCCGCCTTCGCTCGCCCCTCGCCTTCGAAGACGATGAAGCGGAACGGACAGACGCGGCGATGATCCGGCACGCGCGAGGCGATCGACAGGATCGACTGAAGCTCCGTCGCGTTCGGCCCGGGGCCGGTCAACAGATCGGCCGCCGTCGAACGGCGCAAGCGCAACAGCTTCAGCGTTTCTTCAGAAGGATGGGCCGCCGGCAGCGGCGCGCCGAATTCCGGGGGAGTCGTGGAAGTCAAAGGAAGGTCTTTCCGTTCTGCGGCGATCGAAGTTGCGGCTTATAGCAAATCCGGCTGCGGATGCCCAATCGCTCAGGAGAATGTGAGTTCCTCCCCTCTCACGCTTGTGGGGTTGATCGGGGTTGGGGCCACGACCAACGGGACGGGGGTGAGGGCCTGCTGAATCAGAAGACGTAGCAGGCGCTATGCGAGACTGAACCGCCGCTCCCTCACCCTAGCCCTCTCCCGCCCGCGGGAGAGGGAATTTGCGGAGAATCGAGGAACGCCCTACGCGCAAAACATCCGCATACGTCCGCATCAGAGATCGGCGCGCAGGCCAACGCTAAACGTTCTCTCCTCGCCGGGAAAGTATCGCTCGGAGCCGAACGCATAATCGGCGCGCTCAGCATAAAGTTTGTCGAGAACATTCCGCACAGCAAGCGTCAGCTTCAAATGGTCGCTGAAGCGCCACTCCCCGCGCAGGTTAACGAGATTGTGACCGGGATAGGTTTGGGAATCCGCCGCGTCCATGAAGTAGTGATCGACGAAGATCCATTCGATCTCGCCTGAAACCGGCAGGCTTTCCGGCGCCCAGGTCCCGCGCGCGCCGGCGAGCCATCGCGGCGCCGTGTCGACATCGTCGCCGTAGCGAATGGCCTCCGTCGCGTTCGGCAGGCTGAGGACCGGCCGGTCGAAGCGATAGGTGTGAACGCCGTAACTCGCATTGATGTCGAGCGTGATCGACGGCGTGAAGCGCGCGTTGAGCGCAGTCTCGACGCCGACATGGCGCGTCTTGCCGTCATCGACATTGTATCCGTCGGCGTCGCGGAAGAAGAAGTTGCGCTTCATCATGTAATAGGCGGCGACTTCGAGATTGACGCGTTCGTTGACGGCGCCTTTCCAACCGGCTTCGAATGAGTCGATCAATTCGGGGTCCGCGCCATCAGACGTCTGATTGATCTGCAGGCGGTAGAGATCCGTCGTCTGCGGCGGGCGGGCGCCGCGCGCATAACTGACATAGCCCTTGCCGCCGCCGATATCGAAGAGGAGGCTCGCTTTCGGGCTCGCCGTCACGAAGCCGTCGCGCCGGTCTGCAGGGCGCAGGAAACGCCCGACGACGCCGTCCGCCGTATTGTTGATGTAATCATAGCGCGTCCAGTCGAGCCGGCCGCCGATGACAGCCTCGACGCCTTGCGCAATCTCGAAGCGCGCCTGAAGGAAGGGCGAGGCGGAAAGCGCGTTGACGTTGTAGTCGTAATGAAGCCCTTGCGTGTAGCTGAAGACGGTCGGGATCGATTGCGTCTCGCGCAGATAGCCTTCCGTATACTCCCAATCGACGCCGCCGATGATCGAAAAACCGTCATGCGCGTCGATATAGGCCGCGCTCTGCGCGCCGACACTCCAATGGCCGTTCTCTTCGAGCGCCATTGACGGCACGAAGTGCATGAGGAACGACATTTCGTTCCAGCGCATGAAGGGCGTGATCGAGAGGGTGACGGTGTCCGACGCCTGAATGTCGATGCGGCTCGATGCGCGCACGGACTTGGCGTCGCGGAAACTGTCCGGGTTCGCATTCGTGCGGCGCAGCACTTCGTCGAGATAGGCGTTCGGCCCTTCGACGAAACCCGCCGTTTCCTGATTGAGATTGTCGAAAGAGAAGATCGACGAGACCGTCACCGCGCCGCCGTCATAGTCATGGCGCAAGGTCGCCTTCTGCTGATCGAGCGTCGCGTCGTCGCGATAGCCGTCTTCATGTTCGAGTGAGACGCCGGCGTAAAATCCGTGCGCGCCATAGCTGTTCGAAAGCTGGCCCGAGCCCTTGAACCGGCCGACCGTATCGCCGGAAAAGGAAATGAAACCGGAGAGGTCTTCCGTCGGCGCGGGCGTGAGCACGTTGACGACGCCGTGAATGGCGTTCGATCCGTAGAGCGCGCCGCCCGGTCCGCGCAGAACTTCAATCGAGTCCGCAATCTCAGTATGCGCCTCAAAGAGTGCGTTGATGTTCGCAAATCCGGCGGAGCGAAGCGGCACGCCGTTTTCGAGGAACAGGAATGAGCCCGCCCCGGCGCCCGAGGTGAGCACGGGCGAGCGGATCGCCGTCAGGTGCTCTGCGCCATTGCCGCGATGGATGAGAACGCCGGGCGCGCGCGCAAGAATCTCGCTCGGATGATCGGCGCCGATGCGCACGAGTTCATCCTTGCCGATCACCGCAATCGCTTCCGGCACGTCGGAGACATTCTGCGCGCGGCGTTCCGATGTGACGACGAGTTCGTCAGCGGCGAAAGCGCCCGCTGGCAGGAGCGCGCCCGCCAATGCGCCGAGGCTGATCCCCGCCCCGATCTTCACCATCCGACGCATGCCTTACTCCTACCAAAACGAAACCGCCCCGCGCACAAACCGTGTTAATTCGCTCGCACGCCAAGCTCAAGGCGATGAAGCGAATAGAGGCGAAGCGCGGCGCCGCCAGTAGGGAAAAATGCTACGGCGTCACAATGTTGAACGACGGATCGTACTGGTCGTGCGCGAGAAGGAACTGGCCGAACGCGACCGGGTTTCCTTCGACGCCGATTTCGCCCTTGGCGAGTTTGCCCTGAAACGTCGCGCGGCCGAGCGTGATCTCGTTGAGCGACGCGCGCGTCATCTTCACGGTCGCGGCCGGCTTGTCGAAGGCGCCGCCGGGGCGCTGAACGGCGACGCCGTTTTCAATGCGCACGCCGATCTTTTCATTCGTATCGGTGAAAACGAAATTGATCGTCATGCCTGAGCCCGCTTTCGCCGGATTGACGCGCACCGCCATGGCGTCAAAGAACTCCGGCGTCGGGATGGCCTTCACGAAGTCCGGGCTCGCAAGCTGGGTGATGTCGCGCTTCGAGACGCCGTCGCGCAATTCCTTGGCGCCGGAGAGATAATAGTTCCGCCAGATCGAGCTTTCCGACTGGAAGCCGAGCTGCTCATAGGCGCTCGCAAGAATATCCTTCGCTTTCTGATTTTCGGGCTCAGCGAAAACGAGATCGTTCATCACCGTCGCGACCCAGCGGTAATCGCCTTCCTTGTAAGCGTCGATCGCGTTCGCGATCATGTTGTCGGCGCCGCCTGCGAGTTTCACATAGCGCCTGGCCTGTTCGACCGGCGGATACGGGTTGAGGTTCGCAGGATTCCCGTCCCACCAGCCGAAGTAACGCTGATAGGTCGCTTTTACATTGTGATTGAGCGTGCCGTAATAGCCGCGCGTCGAGAAGTCCTGCCTCATGAAGGAGGCTTCAGGAACGTCGGCGGCGATCTCGTGCAAGGTCTCGCCTTGATTGGCGAGGCGCAGAGTCTGGTCGTGGATGTAGCGGTAAAGATCGCGCTGGTGCTCGAGATAGGTGTGGATCTTCTCGTTCCCCCATTTCGGCCAGGTGTGCGAAGCGAAGACGACTTCCGCATCTCCGCCGAACATTTCGAGCGCTTCGTCGATATGCTTGCTCCAGGAAAGCGCGTCGCGCACCTTGGCGCCGCGCAGCGTCAGGATGTTGTGCATCGTGCTTGTCGCAAGCTCCGCCGTGCACAGCGCTTTCTTCTGCGGCAGGTAGAACATGAATTCCGCCGGCGCTTCCGTGTTCGGCGCGTTGATGAAGACGAAGTCGACGCCGTCGATAGTCAGCGTCTCGCCCGTCTCCTTCACCGTCTCCGTCGGCGCCATGAAGCCGATCGCGCCCGTCGACAGCGTCTTGCCGATGCCGGAGTCGATCACGCCGGCCGGGCTCGCCGGCAGATCGTTGCCGAACTGGAAGATCGCGCGCCGCGCCATGTAGTTGCCAGCAAGCACATTCTCGCTGATCGCCGCATCGGCGAAACCATCCGGCGCGATGAGGCGCACCTTGCCGGAGGTGAGATCTTCATCGGAGATGATCCCGCGCACGCCGCCGAAATGGTCGCTATGGCTATGCGTGAAGAGCACCGCTTTGATCGGCGCGTCGCCAAGGCGTTCCATGGCGAGCGCGAAGGCCGCTTTCGACGTTTCCTTCGTCAGCAGCGGATCGACGACGATCCATCCCGTCTGTCCACGGATGAGCGTCATCACGGCGAGGTCATAACCGCGCAATTGGTAGACGCCATCCGTCACTTCGAAGAGACCGTGAATGGCGTTGAGCTGCGCCTGACGCCAGAGCGAGGGGTTCGCCGTCGGCGGCGCCGGCTGATCGAGGAAAGAAAAGCGCGACTGGTCCCAGACGACATTCCCCGCTTCATCCTTGATGATCCCGCCCTCAATCGAGGCGAGAAATCCCTTTCGGGCGTCCTGGAAATCGCCGGGATCGGCGAGCGGCAGCCCCGCCCCGAATTCCTCATTGGCGATGCGCGTCGCATCGGTCGCTTCACCCGGCGGCGGCAGTTCGAAAGCCGGCTCGGCTGGCGCTTCCGCCTCAGTCGGCGCCGGCGTTGCGGGCGTCTCGGCTTGCTTCGAACAGGCCGTGAGCGCTGAAAACGCCAGCGCAGGCGCGAACAGCGCGGCCATGAAAGGCGAAAGCTTCATGGGAGGTCTCCGGAGGGAAGCGATTTGAGCGAGGGGGACCTTATAGCGCGCCAGCCCCCGGGGGAACCGCCGATGGCAGGCGCCATCCAAGCTTTCCTTCCCGGCGAGGCGCGGGCTATCAATTGGAAAAAACAAGACGGCGGGACGGCGCGGCCAGCCCGCCCGCCAAAAGAAAGGGCTGGAAATGCGGCGACTTCTTCTTGCTGCGACGGCGGCATGCGCCATTTCGACGGTCGCGGCGGCGGCCGAGGGCGACCCGGACAAGCTGTTGTGGGGCGACACCCACCTCCACACCAATCTCTCGTCCGACGCTTATTTCCTCGGCAACAAGTCAGCGACCGCGGAAACCTCCTACCGATTCGCGCGCGGCGAGCCTGTCATCCATCCCTATCACCGCGCGCGCGTTCAGCTTCATACCCCGCTCGACTTTCTCGCGGTCTCGGACCATGGCGAACTGCTCGGCGTGCCCTACCGGCTGATGACGCTGGGCGATGACCGCCTCACCAATACGCGCCTCGGCGCGAAGCTCATCCAGCTCGTCAAAGAGGGGCGCAGCGAAGACGCCTTCGGGCTCTTCATCGTCGCGATCACGGTCGGCGGCGAACAGGGCTCCATGCAACGCCCGCCCAAGGTCGGCGCCGCGACCGCGCTCTGGTGGCGCCTGAAGTCGCTCATCTCCGTCGTAGACCGGCAGCAGATGGTCGGCCGCTGGCTCGCCGGCGACCCCACGCTTCTCGGCGATCTCGACCAGCCGGAAGTCATCCGGACGAGCTGGGAGTCGAACCTCGCCGCAGCGGAGAAATATAACGAGCCCGGCAAATTCACGACGCTCGTCGCCTGGGAATTCACGCCGACGCCGGACGGGGCGAACCTGCACCGCATCGTCCTGTCCAACACGGACGGCGTAACGGCGAAGCAATTCCTTCCTTACACGGCCAATGACAGCGACAATCCGGAAGATCTCTGGCGCTGGCTCGAAGAGACAAGCAAGCAGATCAACGCAGACTTCGTCGCCATTCCGCACAATTCGAACATCTCCAAAGGACGGATGTTCTCGACGGCGGATTTCCACGGCAAGCCGATGACGAAAGAGATCGCCCAGCTTCGCGCAAACTGGGAGACAGTGGCCGAAGTCACGCAGATCAAAGGCACGTCGGAGACGCACCCTCTCCTGTCGCCGAACGATGAATTCGCCGGCTTCGAATTCTTCAACCGTCTCATCGAAGCGCGGCCCGGCGCGCAGACGACGCCCACCGTCACCGACGGCGATTACATTCGCAGCGCGCTCAGGAACGGCCTCAAATTCGAAGAAACGCTTGGCGTCAATCCGTTCAAACTCGGCATGATCGGCTCGACGGACTCGCACACCGGCCTTTCGAGCGCGGAAGAAAACAACTTCATGGGCAAGATGGGGATCGACTCCATTCCCGAAAATAAAGAGACGGGCTTTGGCCGCGTCTCAGGCTGGGAAATGTCGGCCTCGGGCCTCGCCGCCGTCTGGGCGCGCGAGAACACGCGCGAGGAAATCGTCGCGGCCTTCCGCCGCCGCGAGGTGTACGGAACGACTGGCCCGCACATGTCGGTGCGCTTCTTCGGCGGTTTCGATTTCGCGCCGGGCGACGCCGATGCGCGCGACATCGCCGCGACGGGTTACGCCAAGGGCGTGCCGATGGGCGGCGACCTCAAAGGCTCGGAGAGCGGGCGCGCGCCGTCCTTCCTCGTTCGCGCGGTGAAAGACCCGATCGACGCCAATCTCGACCGCGTACAAATCGTCAAAGGCTGGCTCGATGCGAGCGGCGAGACGCATGAGAAAGTCTTCGACGTCGCGTGGAGCGGCGGCAGGCTTCGCGACGCGCAAGGCCGGCTCGCCCCTGTCGGCGACACGGTTGATCACAAGACGGCCTCTTACACCAACACCATCGGCGCGCCGGAGCTGGCTGCGGTGTGGACCGACCCCGAGTTCGACGCGAAGACGCGCGCCTTCTATTATGTCCGCGTGCTGCAAATCCCGACTCCGCGCGATTCCCTTTACGATTCCGTCGCCCTGCAAAAAGCGCCGCCGGAAGGTTACGCGGAAGTCATTCAGGAACGCGCCTATACCTCACCGATCTGGTATACGCCGTAAGCTGCTGACGGTTTTTTTATGTTCCGTGTACCCCGCTTCTTCAAAGATCCGCTATTGCATTTCCTGATCGTCGGAGCGGGGTTGCTCTATCTCGGCAATATTCTCTCGCCGGCAGAGCCGGATGAGGAAAAGATCGTCGTCGACCGCGCGGCGCTACTCGAATTCATCCAGTATCGCTCGAAAGCCTTCGAGCCTGCCGCTGCGGCGAGCCTTCTCGATTCCATGGACATGCAGCGGCGGGGCGAACTTGTCAGCGATTATGTCGAGGAAGAAGCGCTCTACCGCGAAGCGAAGAAGCTCGGGCTTGAGACGGGCGATTATGTGATCAAGCAGCGTCTCGTCCAGAAGATGAACTTCATGGCCGACGCTTCCGTCGACGCGCCGCCCCTCACCGAGGAGGAGATCGCCGCCTTTTACGAAGCGAACAAGGCGAATTACTATATCGAGCCGTCAGCGACCTTCACCCACGTATTCTTCAACGCGAAGACGCGCGGCGAGCGAAAAGCCGAAAATGACGCCGCGCGGATGACGACGACGCTCAATCGCCAGAAGGCGCCCTTCGAAGACGCCGTCAAACATGGCGACCGCTTCATCTTCGATACGAATTATGTGGAGCGCACCTTCGACTATGTCGCCGCACAATTCGGCGAGGATGCGGCGACGGAGATCTTCAAGGCGGATGGCCCGTTCAACGCGTGGCGCGGGCCAGTTCTGTCGCCTTATGGCGCGCATGTGATCGACGTCGCGGAAGTAACGCCCGGCCGCACGCCGTCGCTCGACGAGGTTCGCGACCGCGTCGTCGAAGATGCGACCCGCGAGCGCAAGGCCGTGCTCGCGCGCAAAACGATTGACGGCATCGTGGCGAGCTATGGCGTCGTCATCGATCTAAACGGCATGCCGGCGCAAGGCGGCGCGCCTGCGGTTTCGGCGGAATAAATGGTGATGGCTACGCAACCATTCTCCGTCATGCCCGGGCTAGTCCCGGGCATCCATGGGATTTTCAGTATGGCCGATGCGTCCGTGGATCGCCGGGACAAGCCCGGCGATGACAGACTGGCGGATCCATGTCCCACTCTCCTTCGCGCATTCGCAACGCTCTTTCTTCTCCTTACGCTGCTTCTCTCTTTCCCCGCCCTCGCCCATGAAAGCCGTCCGCTCACGGTCGTCATCAACCAGCAGACGGCGACGCATTTCCTTCTTACCTGGCGCGCGCCCTCCTCTATCGATCCGCGCAACGCGCCCGCTCTCGCGCTCGGCGCTCCCTGCACGGAGCAAAGCCGCGCGATGGAAGGCTTCACCGGCCGCGCGCTTTATGAATGCGCCGGCGGACTCGAAGGCGCGCGGCTTTCCATCGACTATCCCGCCTATAACCCGTCCGTTTCGAGCCTCGTGCGCGTTCTCTGGAAGTCGGGCGAAGTCTCGACACAGCTCCTCCCGCCTGAGACGACGCGCTGGCGCGCGCCTGCGCCCGAAACTTTCAGCGGCGTCGCGCGCAGCTATTTCGAGCTTGGCGTCAAACACATCGTCATCGGCGTCGACCATATTCTTTTTCTCATCGGCCTTCTCATTCTCGCGCGCACGCCGCGGCGCGTGCTCGTAACGGTGACGGGCTTCACGATCGCGCATTCGATCACGCTTGCGCTTGTCGCGCTCAATCTCGTGCGCGTTTCCGTTCCGGCGATTGAAGCCGCCATCGCGCTCTCGATCGTCTTCGTCGCTGCTGAAATCGCGCGCGGCAACAAGAATACGCTCGCCTGGCGCCGGCCCATTCTTGTCGCGAGCACGTTCGGCCTTCTTCACGGCGCCGGCTTCGCCGCCGTCCTCGGCGAGATCGGCCTGCCGCAAACGGAAAAGCTCACCGCCCTCTTCTTTTTCAATGTCGGCGTCGAGGCGGGACAGGTCTCGCTGGTGCTCGTCGCCTTCGCCTGGCTCTGGTTCGTCACGCGCGCGCGGACGGTCGCGAACAAGGGCGCCGCAACGCCAATGCCGGAACTGGCGACGCGCCTAGCCGGCTATGGCCTCGGCGTCGTCTCGGCCTACTGGTTTCTCGAACGCGCGGGCGCGCTTTTCGCGTGATCCCAATGCGGTTGCGGGGCATCCCGGTCTGATTTCTCCACCCGTCATCCCGGCGAAAGCCGGGACCCAGGAGTCGTACGCATTGTGCTTGTGGCTCTGGGTCCCGGCTTTCGCCGGGATGACGAATGTGGTTAGCGTATTCCAGCATTCTGTTCCGCCGCGCGAATACTGAAGGCCCCTTCCATGACCCGCAAATTCACCCGCGTTCCTGAACTCAGCCTTAAAGCCTTCACGCATGGCGATGCGAAAAAGCGCGCTGAATTCATCGACGCGCTGATGGAAGGCTTTCAGTATTTCGGCTTCATCATCCTCAAGGATCACGGCGTCAGCACGGAGCTTCTTGCGCGCGCTTACAAACTCTCGGCGGAGTTCTTCGCGCTTCCCGAAACCGAGAAGATGAAGTTTTACCGGAAAGACGGCCAGCGCGGCTACACGCCTTTCGGGCGCGAGCACGCCAAGAATTCGCATTTCCCGGACCTGAAGGAGTTCTGGCATGTCGGCCGCGAATTCGCGCCGGACTCGCCGCTGGCCGCGCTTTACCCGCCTAACTTCTGGCCGGACCGGCCTGTCGGTTTCCACGCGACTTTCACGGCGCTCTATGACGCGCTCGAGGAAGCGGGCCTTTCCATGCTCGATGCGCTCGCGCCTTCGCTGGGCGTGCCGGAGGATTTTTTCCGCAAGATGGCGACGGGCGGCAACTCCATCCTCCGCCTTCTTCATTACCCGCCCATCCCGGCGGACGCCGACCCGCATTCGATCCGCGCGGCGGCCCATGAAGACATCAACCTCATCACCATTCTCGTCGCGGCGGCGGGAGCAGGGCTTGAACTTCTCGACCGCGACGGCGAATGGCTGCCCGTTGAGACGGACCCGGAAAATCTCATCGTCGACGCCGGCGACATGCTCGCGCGCATCGCGAATGATATTATTCCCGCAACGACGCACCGCGTCGTTAACCCCAAAGGGCCCAATGTTTCCCGCTATTCCATGCCCTTCTTCATGCACCCGCGGGCCGACGCGCTGCTGACATGCCTCGACTCCTGCCGCGGCGCCGGCGCGAAATATCCCGACATCACCGCGAACGACTTTCTTCAGGAACGGTTGCGGGAGATCGGTCTGGCGGGCTAAGCCTGATCGGTGATAAATTCACCGCCCGCACCCTGAGGCGCCAGGACGGATCTAATCCGGCCAAGCCTCATAGGATGACCCCAATCTCGATGTTTTCGAACATCCCTAGAAGCCCTTGCGCGAGCAAGGGCGCCTCAAAATGAGGACGGAGAAAGACATGACGAACACGACAACTGACGTCCTCATCATCGGCGCCGGCCATAACGGCCTTGTTTGCGCGGCCTATCTCGCGGAAGCCGGGCTTTCCGTGCGCGTCGTCGAACGGCGCGACATTGTCGGCGGCGCGGCGGTGACGGAAGAGTTTTACCCCGGCTTCAAAAACTCGACCGCAAGCTACACGGTCAGCCTTCTGAACCCGAAGGTCATCGCCGACCTTGATCTTTATGCGAACGGTCTGAAGGTCGTCGAGCGCGACATCTCCAACTTCTGGCCGCTCGGAACGAAGGAAGGCGAATACCTCAAGCTCACCTTCGACCAGGCGCGCAACCGCGAGGAGTTCGCGCGGCTTTCACCGAAGGATGCCGACGCCCTTCCCGCTTATTACGACGCTATCGACGAAGCGGCGGATGTTCTGAGGAGCATGGTGCTCGAAATTCCGCCCAATCTCGGCGGCGGATTGCCGGACATATGGCGCGCGCTCCAGACGGGCATGAAAATGCGCGCCCTCAAGACGAAGGGCCAGAAGCTCGTTCTCGATCTCTTCACGAAATCAGCGGCGGAATTCCTCAAAGGCTATTTCGAACATCCCTCCATCATCGGCGCCTTCGCCTTTGATGGCATTGTCGGCGCCTATGCCTCGCCCTACGCGGCGGGCACGGCCTATGTGTTGCTTCACCACGCCTTCGGCGAAGTGAACGGCAAAAAGGGGCGCTGGGGCCACGCGATCGGCGGCATGGGCGCGATCACGGGCGCGATGCGCCGCGTCGCTGAAAAGCGCGGCGTCGAAGTGACGACATCAGCGCCTGTTGCGAATGTCATCGTCGAGAATGGCCGCGCTGTCGGCGTGAAGCTTGAGAATGGCGAGGTCATCCGCGCGCGCGCTGTCGCCGGCAACGTCAATCCGAAATTGCTTCTCACCAAGCTCGTCGGCGCCGAAGCGCTGGAGCCCGACTTCCGCAAGCGGATGGAAAACTATGTCTGCGGCTCGGGCACGTTCCGCATGAATGTCGCGCTGTCGGAACTGCCGCAATTTTCCTGCCTGCCGACAGACGGTGCGGACGAACATCACCGCTCCGGCATCGTCATCGGCCCGACGGTCGACTATCTCGACCGCGCCTGGCTCGATGCGAAGATCAATGGCTGGTCGAAAGAACCGATCGTCGAAATGCTGATCCCCTCGACGATGGACGACAGCCTCGCGCCCGCCGGCCAGCATGTCGCGAGCCTTTTCTGCCAGCAATTCGCCCCGGAACTACCCGATGGCGCAAGCTGGGACGACAAGCGCGACGCGGCGGCGGAAACGATCATCGACACTGTGACGAAATACGCGCCGAACTTCCGCAAGAGCATTCTCGGCATGCAGTTGCACTCCCCGCTCGACCTCGAACGCAAGTTCGGGCTTGTCGGCGGCGACATCATGCACGGGCGCCTGTCGCTCGATCAGATGTTCTCGACGCGTCCGCAACCCGGCTACGCCGATCACCGAATGCCCGTCAAAGGGCTTTACCTCTGTGGCTCCGGCGCCCACCCCGGCGGTGGCGTCACCGGCGCGCCGGGACATAACGCTGCGAAGGCGATTATTTCGGACTTCAGGGGGCATAGGGTCTGAACGGCGCCCCCACTCCCGAAGCAATTATCCAAACGGCCATTCAAGACCTTGGAAGGAATACACAGGGCGCTACCAAAATGTATTGCGGAATCATTTCTTTGTTTTCATCATCCCTATAGTACTCAGGGGGTGAGAATGTTGCATAGTGGCCCATACATCTGGAAAGCGGGCGTTCTGGGCGCGCCTACTCGAGTCGAATTCGCAGAGGATGCGATTTCCGTAACCGAAAAAGGCAAGACAACATTCATTCCGCTTGCGGACGTTAAAAGTGTATATTTCTTTCAGAGTTTCTCGCACTTTTTCCATTCTACGATCATTGAGTTTGACGCAACCGATGGGAAAAACGCCAAGTTTTTCGTGTCGGGTTACGGATACCCAACTGGTTTCAATGCCGATGAATGCCGAAAGGCCGCCGCGGCGTTCCTTCAGCGCATGGAAAAGATAAATCCAACCGTACGAATCTATGCCGGCGCAAAACCAACGCTCATGACGATCTCGCTGATCATAGGGACAATGATTGCAATAATGGCGTTTGTGCTTCTTCGCGACTTGTTAAGAACGCCACCTGAGAAATTGGAATCGATGCTCTTCAGCAGTGGCATGGTCCTCCTCATGGTGGCGCTCATTCTGTGGTGGCAAGTTCGCAAGATGATGAATCCTAAGCTGACGACTTACGATGCCGTGCTCGCAGAATTGGGATCGTCCGGCGAGTAATCACTGAATTGGAGGCTCCCCGCAGTCGCTGCCCTCACCCCTTCCGATAAACAAACACATCCATCATCGCACCCTGAAGCTTCTGCTCTGTAACGCTCTTGTCAGTCAGATAGTCTGACGGGTTCGCGGCGAGCGGGTGCGTCGGGTCGGTCAACCACAGTTTCTCAAGCGTTTCTTTGCGCGGCTCGAAGAAGACGACGGTGCCGGATTTTTTCACGACGCGCAGCGCTTCGCTCAACGTGGCGGCGCGCTCGGCTTCGTCGACATGGTGCAGGACGCCGAAGAAGAAGACCGCATCGAACGTCTCCGTCTCGAACGGCGCCTTGCTCGCATTGAACGCCTCGAAACGGATCTTGTCGCGCACGCCCGCCTTCTCGGCGCTCGCGGCCCAGTCCTTGCCTGCGTAATGCGTCGTGTCTGTCGCGGGCTCGCCCGTCAGCACGTCGAAGCCTTGCGAAGCGAGGAAGATCGCGAAATTGCCGGCGCCAGTGCCGACATCGAGAACTTTGGCCCCCTTAGGCAGGCCAAGCGCCTTCAGAACGAAGAGCCCGTCATTAGCGATATTGTTGAAGTGCGGACCGAGAATTTCGGCCAGTTTTTCCTGATTTTTTTCCTGATTCATGGGCGGTCGCCCCTTTCCGATTGACAATATGTGCGTGCGCACGCATATATTTTG
Organism: Caulobacterales bacterium; assembly: GCA_020638525.1. Taxonomy (GTDB): domain Bacteria; phylum Pseudomonadota; class Alphaproteobacteria; order Caulobacterales; family Parvularculaceae; genus Amphiplicatus. The sequence goes on from JACKIL010000002.1 coordinate 59,781, forward strand.
CCGAAACCGGATTTGTCAAGCAGCAGCCCGAAGCGACCCCATGAACAATCTCCTCGCTCTCTTCGAATTGATCGGCGTTTTCGCGCGCCGGCGCTATCAGGCGGCCGAGCAGCACTTCGCGGCGATCGGCCTCAACCACACGGAAGCGCGGCTCCTAACGCTGCTCCACCAGGAAGGCGGCGCCGCCTCGCAGGACGCCCTGTCGAGCCAGCTCGTCATCGACAGAACCAATGTCGGCCGGGCCATGAAGCGCCTCGAACAGGACGGCTTCATCAAACGCCGCAAAGACGAGGCCGACAAGCGCGCGAACCTCGTCGAAATGACAGCGAAAGGCCGCAAAGCCGTCCGCGACATCGTCAAGATCAGGGACAGGATGGCGCGCGAGTTCTTCGGCGAGCTGACCGACATCGAAGCAGAAAAAGCAGTCGCGCTTCTGAACAAGGCGCTCAGCAAGGCCGAAGCTTAGGCGCCGACATAAAGCGCGCGTCATTCTTCTCCCCTCTCCCGCTCGCGGGAGAGGGGCCGGGGGTGAGGGCTACGGCGCCAATCAAATTCCGAGCTCGTTACAAATCAGGGAAAGCAGGTGATCCCTGCTCAGCGCAATCTCCGTTGGCACACGGACGACACGCCACCCCAAGGCTTCAATCTCCTCCTGACGCAGAACATCGCGAGCCGCCACATCGGGGAGGTCATGGATGCCGCCATCAATTTCGATAACGAGTTGGCGAGAGACGACCGCAAAGTCGACGACGTAGGCGCCGATCGGATGCTGGCGCCGGACAGGAAATCCGAAATCACGCAATGACCGGAGCGTATCCCAAGCGACCTTTTCTGGAAGGTTCGCTGATTGGCGCAATCCTCTCGCACGTTTGATGGTTTTTGAGTCTCTCATGCCGCAAGGATGTTCATCCGATCAAATTAAACCTGTCATCGGCCGACATGCCGTTCCCCTCACCCCTATCCCCTCTCCCGCTCACGGGAGAGGGGAAGAGCGCGTTGCAATTCTGAGTGCGATCTCCTTCCGGCTCACCCCTTCACATCGGCGAACACCGGAATGGAGCGTCCGAACGGCGCTTCTCCGCCCGCGTCATATCCGCTGTTGATATCGCCGACGCTCAACAAGGCATCGAGCGCGCCCTGCCCGGCCAGCAGCGTTTCGATTGCGCTGCGCGTTGGTTCATCAAGCGCGTTGAAACGCTCCTGCAACTTCTCAAGACACCAGACGCGATAATGCGAGACTGGCAAGCGCCGATAAGGCGCGCCCTGAATGTCGACATCGTAGCGCGTCTCGCCTTTCGTCCACGCCCGCGCGTTTGCGGCGAGCGCCGGCAGGTGCGTTTCACCGATCTCCCTGATCAGCGGAAGAAGATCGTCCGGAACGCCCGTAACGAGGTCGCCTTTAATGTGCGAGGCTTTGGCGTTCCAAAGGCGGTAGACCCATTCCATCACGCTCGGAGCCGTCTCGCGCATGATGACAGCCGGCGCGGGGTCCATCGAGAAATGCCGGAAGAGCGGCCCGAAAAGGCCGATATCGGCGAGCGTCGGCCGGTCGCCGAAAATGTAAGGCCGGTTCTCGAAGATGCGGCCCAACATTTCAAGCAGCCTGATATAGCCGCCCTCGACATGTGCGCGCGTCTCGTCCGTCACGCCGTCATGCTCGACGAAATTCGTGCGCTGGCGCTTCTCAGTACGGTTTCGCTTGATCCAACCGGGCGCCAGAACGTCGCGCGCCATTTCGTCGACGATCTGCCGTGCAAGGAGTTTCGCGCTGACGGGATAGCTCCAGCGGAAGTGCATGGCCGGGCGCCAGAGCCATTCATCCGCATAGTCTTCGATGAGGCGGCAGAGATAGGCTTGCACCGGATCGTCAGGAAGGATCGGATGCGCAGGATATTCCTTCTCGAACCAGTCGATCATCGGGCTCGTATCGGTCATCCAGCGCCCGTCATCGAGTTCGACGGCGGGCATCTGCATGGCGCCGGTCTTCTCGGGAATGAGCTTCCTGAAATCCGCAATCGACATCGAGCGAAAGTCGAAGGGTATCTCCTTGTACCGAAGATACCCTTCGAGCTTGCCTGTGAAGTAGGAGACCTTGAGCCCGTAAAGCTTGATCAAGGGCGCCGCCCTCTCCTCAGTTGAGGTCGCAGAACCAGCAATCCTCCATCGCCGGCTGGCCGATGGGGCTGCCGGGCGGGGTTTCGATGGCGCTCGCCGAGGGCAAGCGCGCAGGCGCCGGGCGATTGAGATGCGCGTCGATGCGCGAAGCGAGCCAGGCGCGGTGCGCGCGCGTCGCCGCATCGCCCGTTGGCAGAAGCCCCGGCTGAAGGCGCGTCTGGAGCGCCTTCAAATAGGCGTCGACACGCGCCATCACCGCCGGCGAAGCGACGTCGCCACCCCCGCCGCTGAGGAAGAGGCTCGCGGCCTGCGCTTCACCGCCAGTCGATGCGCCCGCCGCCATTTCGATCAGCGCAGAGACGAAGCGCGTCTGCAGCGTGCGCGAAATCTCCGCCTGACGCGGCGTCGCCGCCGGGGCGAACACGCGCGCTTCGATCGCGGCGAGCACATCGTCAAGGCGGAGCGCATTCGGGTCGCGCCGCTCGGTTTCGATAAGGCGCGCGGCGCGCACCGGATGGAGAAGCGCGCCGATCGCCTCCGAGCCCGCCGTATCAGCGGCGGAGAGAAGATCGAACATCGCGCCCGTGCCGCCTTCGAAGAATTCGCCGGGCCCGCCGCTGCCGTCAAATGAGTCGATCACCGGCGAGAGCTGGTCGAGCGTCGCATCAGGAAGGTCGAGCGCGGCGGGGTCGAGGGTTGCGACGAGCGCCGTCAGCGCCGCGCGCTGGCGCTCCGCCGGAACGACGGATGCAGCGAACGGCCCGTCGCCCTTCACCGCATAGCGGAAGTCATAACCACCGATGAATTTGACCGCCGCCGCGATTTCATAGCGGTGATAGAGATAGACTGGGACGATCATCGAGCGAAGATCGGATGTCGGCGCGCCCTTCATCAGCGAACGTACGCCGAAATTCTGAAGCGCAATGGCGCGCACTTGCATTGTCTCGCCAAGCGACGCGATCGGGTCGTTTCCATTGTCCCAGACGCTCGAATAGGGATTGGAGGCCGAAACGGGCCGGCCTTGCGAGTCGTCGACGAAGCGAAGGCCTCTCGCGTAAGCGTCGGTGATGATCTTGTTGAGCACCGCCTTTTCGTCAGTCCCCTCCGGATACTGAGAATATAGCCAGTTGACCGTCACCATGTCCCACGCGCCCATGCCGCGCGCATAGGCTTTTGAAAAATCGAGCGAGCCATCGGCGGCGGCGTGAACATCGGGCGCCGGATAATCCATCACCGAAGCGCGGTCGTTCGTGCTCGCCGCGAAATTATGCGCAAAGCCGAGCGTGTGACCGACTTCATGCGCCGAAAGCTGGCGGATGCGCGCGAGCGACAGCTCCACCGGATCATCCGCTGCGCCTGAGCCCGTCTTCGCCGTTCCCGCAAGGCCTTCAAAGATCATCCGGTCCTGACGGATGCGCTGGCTGCCGAGCACGACATGGGCTTTCAGCATTTCGCCCGTGCGCGGATCGGCGACGCCGCCGCCATAGGACCAGCCGCGCGTCTGGCGGTGCGTCCACTCGATGACATTGTAGCGCGCATCCATCGGGTGAACGCCTTCGGGGAGCAGCTCGACGCGATAGGCGTTCTCAAATCCCGCCGCGTCGAAAGCCTGCGCCCACCAGGATGCGCCTTCAACAAGCGCCGAGCGGATCGGCTCCGGCGCGCCGCGGTCGACATAGAAAATGATCGGCTTCTTCACCGGGCCTTTCGCCGCCGATGCATCGACGCGCTCAAGCCGGAAGCGGCGCGCATAGCGCTTGATGATCTTGTCGTTAAGCGGCGCGCTGAAATCGTAGAAGGGTAAGTCGATGGCGGCCGCGCGCGCATCGAAATCGCGCGTCTTGAAGCCCTCTTCCGGCAGGCGCACGAAAGAATGGTGAACGGTGAGCGTAAAGGTTCGCCCGTCCGCCGCCGTCGCAGCGACTTCTCCGCCCGCTTTCTCGCCGGTGAAAGTCAGGAAGGCGTCCATCTCCACATTGTCAGGAAAGACGAGCACGGATGAAAAATCCGGAAGGCTTCTGTCTTCGGCGATGGAATAACTTCCCTGCCCGCCCATGGAGAGGATGCCCTTGAGATTCAGAATGTCGGTCGTCAGGAACCCGGAAAGATCGACGACGACGCCGTTCGCCGTCTCTTCTGCAATGTCGCCCGACCACAGGAAGGAACGCGCGAAGGATTCCGCAACCGCCTGCTTCTCAAGCGGGTTCTCGGCGCTCGCGCGATATTTCCAGTTTTCCTGTTCGACGATGACTTTCTTGCCGATCTTGCGGAAGGCGATGATGCGACCTTCATCCGCAAAGCCGCGGTCGAGCCCGACCGGGTTTGAGCCGAGCCCCGCCGTCAGCCCGCTCGTGTGGATCGCGCGCAGCATGACGCCGTTCTCGTCCGGGGGCGGAAGGGTGACGAGCACCTTGCCTTCCGCCGCATCCGCCTTCGCTTCGAAGAAGGGCGCAGAGGATTCCTTTGCGGTCGCAGCCTTAGTCTCGGATGCAGCATTCGGGGAAGGCGCGGCGCTTTCCGCCTCTGGCCCGCGCGCGCAGGATGCGATCAGGAGCGCGACAATGAACGGCGTCAGAATTCTCATGGCGAAGCGCCCCCTCTTTTCTTGATGGCGGCGAAGTCTGGCCAAAGTCGCCCGCAGGATCAACAAGTTGGCGCTGCGCGCGGCGATTGCGGGGCCCGAAGGGCGTTCCTATAGTGCGATGCAGCAGCCAATCACCACCAGTCATAGCGGGGATGCGTTTCGTGAAGTTCGCCGGCACCAAGGATTATGTCGCCACTGAAGACCTCAAAGTCGCCGTCAACGCGGCGGTGACGCTGGAGCGCCCCCTGCTCGTCAAGGGCGAACCCGGCACCGGCAAGACAGTGCTAGCGATCGAGATCGCCCGCGCGCTCAATGCCCCGCTCATCGAATGGCACGTCAAATCGACGACCAAGGCCCATCAGGGCCTTTACGAATACGATGCTGTCGCGCGCCTGCGTGACGGACAGCTCGGCGAGGAACGCGCGCGCGACGTCAAGAACTACATCAAGCGCGGCAAGCTTTGGGAGGCGTTCCAGTCGCCCCAGCGCCCCGTCCTCCTCATCGACGAAGTCGACAAGGCCGACATCGAATTCCCGAACGACCTCCTGCAGGAGCTCGACCGGATGGAGTTCTATGTCTACGAGACGAATGAAACGGTGAAGGCCGACCAGCGCCCGATCGTCATCATCACCTCGAACAACGAAAAGGAACTGCCGGACGCATTTCTGCGCCGTTGTTTCTTCCACTACATCAAGTTTCCCGACCCGGAGACGATGACGCGGATCGTCGACGTGCATTTCCCCGGCATCAAGAAGCGCCTTGTCGCCGACGCGTTGAAGCTGTTCTACGAGATCCGCGACGTGCCGGGCCTCAAGAAGAAGCCGTCAACTTCGGAGCTTCTCGACTGGCTGAAGCTTCTGATGTCGGAAGATGTCGACGAAAACATCCTGCGCGAACGCGACCCGCGCAAGGTGATCCCGCCGCTCCACGGCGCGCTCCTGAAAAACGAGCAGGACGTGCATCTGTTCGAGCGGCTGGCGTTTATCGCGCGGCGCGAAGGCGCGTAAACGCCGATGCGCGAGCATTCGATCCGCGCAAACGGCCTCACCCATTATGTTCGCGACAGCGGCGCGGAGAATGCGACGCCTGCGATCCTGCTCCACGGTTTTCCGGATTCGGCCGATGTCTGGAATGCGGTGACGCCCGCGCTGCTTGAGGAAGGCTACCGCGTCATTGCGCCTGACCTTCGCGGCTTCGGCCGCACAGAGATGGCGCCGCGCACCGCAGACTACGACATCGCGACAGGCGCCGTTCCCGACATTCTCGGCATTATCGATCACCTGAAGCTCGGCAAGGCGCATATCGTCGGGCACGATTTCGGCGCGCCGGTCGCCTGGGCGCTCGCCGCTCATGCGCGAGAGCATTTCATTTCGCTGACGGCGCTCTCCGTCGGTCATCCGCGCGCCTATCTCGCGGCGGGCATGCAGCAGAAGCTCATGAGCTGGTACATCGTCATGCACCAGGCGCGCGGGCTCTGCGAATGGCTCTACAAGCGCGACGACTGGGCGCTGCTCCGCAAACACTGGTCCGCGCATGGCGATATCAATGCGGCGATCGCCCTTCTCGCCCGGCCCGGAAGACTCACCGCCGGGCTTAACTGGTATCGCGCGAATTTCGCGCTCCGCCGTATCGCCGAAATGGCGAAAGCGCCCAAGGGCGACGACATCGTCCGTATCCCGACAATGGGCGTGTGGAGCGACGGCGAGAAATATCTCGCTGAAGACCAGATGACCGGCTCGGCGCGCTTCGTGGAAGCGCACTGGCGCTATGAGCGCATCGAGGGCGCGAGCCACTGGATCCCTTACGAGGCGCCGGACCGGCTCGCCGCGTTGCTGACGCGCCACTGGGAAGACGCCGCCTTCGACGCCTGACCCGTCGGGGCTGGCCCTTTCGCCGCCCTTGGGCCAGAATGCCCCTTACGAGGCGGAGAAACGGGGCTCCCCTCAGGGGTTGCGTGGGTTTCGAGGGGTTTTTTGATGAAAATTCAAGCCGTTATGGCCGCTTGTTTCGGCGTGGCCGCCATCGCCGCCACCGGGTGCGCGACCAGCGGGCCTGCGCCCGCGAGCACGCTCCATGCTTCGGCGCCGGCCATGCCGACCTCGCTCTCGCGCCAGCAGCTCGCCCGCAGCTTCCACAGGCAGACCGCCCAACCCGTCTCGGTGAAGCCGGGCGCCGATCCTTCTTTCGCGCTTGTTCACGAAACGGCTGAACTGCGCCCCGATGAGACGAGCGGCGCGCACGCGCAGGAACGGCGCGCATCCAAGATTCCGCTCGGTCTCGCGCTCAAGGCGAGTTCGGACCTGCCCGAAGGCTGGGTCTTCGTAAACGAGAACATGCTGCGCAACGAGAAGAGCGGGCTTGAGTGCCCGCTCATGCTCGACCTCGACGATGAAAACCGCCGGTTCCTGCTGCAATCGGTGATGCAGTTCGACGACAAGGGCCTCGATGTCGGCTGCGCGCTCGAATCCAATGATGGCGGCGCAGGGTTGACGCTTTACGCTTCATTCTGGCCGGAGATGTCGCTTGAAGAAAGCGCTTCGGGCGCGGTCGCGGCGATCGCACAGCGCTTCACCATCAAGTCACAACTCTCCGTACCCGTCATTGTCATCGACGGCGACAAATCCGATCCACTCTTTGCGGATCTCGAAGAACCGGCCGCCGCCGGTTTCGATGTCGGCGAGATCAATGGCGCTCCGTACAAGACTTCCGTCTGGGTCGTAAAAACGCAGGGCTGGCACGTGAAAGCCCGCGCGACCTATCCGCAGGGCGACGAGACTTCAGAAGTCGTCGCCGCGATCTCCTTCGCCTTCTCGCACCTCAATGTGCGCGCGAAGAACCTCGCGCATCCGGTCACAGCCGGCGGCGAAGTATAGGGGGCGCGCCATGGACGAGTTGATCAATCAGCTCCCGTTTCTCCTCATCCTTCTTCTGCTGTTTGTTCTGCCGGCGATCACGCGCCAGCAACGCAATGCAGAGATCGAACGGCGCTTTTCGAAAATCCAGAAGAAGCGCAAATCGCGCATCATCGCGATCGTGCACCGCGACGAGCCGATGGGCTTTCTCGGCATTCCGATGCTGCGTTACATCGACCTCAATGACGCTGAGGACGTGCTCGAAGCGATCCGCCGCACGCCCGCGAACCAGCCGCTCGATCTGATCCTGCACACGCCGGGCGGGCTCGTTCTGCCGGCGCTGCAGATCGCGCGCGCGATCAAGGCGCACAAAGGCAAGAAGACTGTCTTCGTGCCGCATTACGCAATGTCGGGCGGCACGCTCATCGCGCTCGCAGCCGATGAAATCGTCCTCAATCACCACGCCGTCCTCGGCCCCATCGATCCGCAGATCGGCGGCCTTCCGGCGGCGTCGATCCTGCGCGTCGCGGACCAGAAGTCGCCAGACGCGACGGACGACTACACGCTCGTTCTCGCCGATCTTGGCCGCATGGCGATCGACCAGCTCGAAAGCGCCGCGCGCGAACTTCTTGAAGGCACGGTGTCGCCGGAGAAAGGCGCAGAGATCGCGCGCCAATTGTCGAGCGGACGCTGGACGCATGACTATCCGATCGACGCCGAAGAGGCGCGCTCCATCGGCCTCAAGGCGAATAACGACATGCCGGAAGATATCATGGAGCTGATGGCGCTCTTCCCGAGCTCCCTGAAGCGCAGCTCCGTCAAATGGATGGATTCCGTTCGCGCGCTCGCGCCGATGAAGAAACCCGCGCCCTCCGCCGAAGCGACGCCGTTCACCGGCTACCAGCCCGGCCCCGGCGCGCGCAGCTTCAGCTACGGCCCGTGGGACCCGCGCGATCTTCGTCCGCATGGCGAGGCGGGCCCGAACCTGCGCGACCTGCGTCAGTCGCAGAGCACGCGCCGGCGTTAAACGGCAGGTCAGTAAAAAAACTCAGCCTCTTCCGGCACGCGCGAGAAGGCGATCTTGACGCCGAGATAGTTGAGATTGAGCCCGCTCTGACGCGCCAGCATCACATGGCGCGTCACAGGGCGCGTCGGCGCGCCTCCGGCTGTCTCCGCTGCATCTGCGCGGCGGCCGAGACGCTGGAATTTATGATCCGGATCGGCGTTGATGCGGTCGATCGCGCGCCATAGCCGGGCCTGCCGGTCATCGGCCGGGTTCGCGGGCTCGAAGAGATCGCCTTGCCGCAGCTTCGCATCGCCCTCCGCCGCGAACCCGGCGAGATAGATCGTAACGGCCCCGCAGCGCGCCTGCGCGCCTTTCGCCTGCTTGCCGAAAAGCTCGCTCCAGATTTCATCGAACGCCCTCAGAAAACAGAACGTATTCTGCGAATAAGCGAACCGGCGCGCGCCATCGCGCCCGCCCTCGGGACGCAGGCGGACGCTCACCGACAGCGCGCTGGCGAAAAGCCCATAATGACGAAGCCTGCTCGCCGCCTTCAGCAACAGCGCGCGCGCCACGATGCGCGCCGCATCCGCGCGCTCATGCTCGCGCGAGAGCACACGGCTGTGGCCGATCATCGACTTCTTCGTCGCCGGCTCCTCGACTTCGTGACCGTGAAGAGCATACCAGAACCGTTCGCCCTGGATCGATCCCCAGATGGCGCGGGCCTGCTTGGGTTCGATGCGCCAGAGCGACAGGAAATCATGAACGCCGGCGCGCGCCAGCCTTGCCCCCATGCTCGCGCCGATTCCCGGAATATCCGTAAGCGTCATATCGGCGAGACGATGCGGAAGCTCCTCCATCGTCAGCACGGTCATCCCGTCGGGCTTGTGCATTTCCGCCGCAAGCTTGGCGAGGAGCCGCGTCGGTGCAAGGCCGATGGAGGAGCGCAAGGCCGGACCGACATTTTCCGCGATCCCCTGCTTCACCTTGCGCGCAATCGCGAGCGCCGGCGCCGGGCTCGCCTCCGAGCGGCTCAACTGAAACGCCGCCTCGTCAATGGAATAGACTTTGAACAGCGGCAGGTGATGCTCGACTTCAGCCATAAGCTGTCTGTGCACCGCCACGTAACGGTCATGGCGCGCCGGCAGAACCGCGATCCCCGGACAGAGCTGACGGGCCTCGCGCACGCTCGTGCCGCGCCGGATTCCAGCGGCGCGCGCTTCATAGCTGACCGCGATCGCCCCGGCGTGCTCAGAGTCGAGCGGCGATACGATCACCGGCCGGCCACGCAAGGCGGGATTGTCATGCTGTTCGACGGCCGCAAAATACGCGTTGAAATCAATAAAGAGATAGCGGAGCCCGTCTTTCGAGGGCGGAGATTGCGGAGAGAAAGCGGGCGTCGCCATGGAGAACAAATATGGAACATTCGAGCGCGCCAGGCAACTGCTCTCGCTCCTCTCGATGCGCGCGGTGGGCCCGAACCGCTGCTTTCCTCATTGCGGGAAAGCCCCTAAGGTCAGCCACCGCGCCGCACCGGGAGGGGAGCTATGTTCGGTTTTCGCGTTCTTCTGTTCATCGTCGCCTATGTCGTCGTCCTCGCCGAGATGATCGTCGGCAGCGGCGCGTCGCGGCCCGTTCAGGGCGCGCCATGGATCGTCCCCGGCGCGCTCGTGCTGACGCTCCTCATCTTCGTTTCCAATTTCATGCTGGCCAATCTCGACCTGCCGGCCGACCAGCGCGCGACGCCGACGCCGGTCAACTGGATCACCATGGTGATCGCCGGCGGCGCGATCGCCGCGTCCGCCTTCTATTTCCCGAACTACATCCTTCCCTGGCTGAAGCCGCTGATGATGCAGTAAGGCGCGAGGGCTTATTCTTTCTTTGTCCTGTCCCGGCGCGGGCGCGCGCTTCAAGCAAGCAGCAGATTGCGGAGAGGCCGCTTGAACCCTCCCTATCCCTCCCTTTTCAAGGGAGGGAAGCGTTTGCGGCGATTTTCACCCTCCCTTGAAAAGGGAGGGCGTGAGGCCCCGGTATTGCGAAGCAAGACCGGACTTGGCCGAACGGGAGGGTTCCACCGACATTTCCACCTGCACTGCCGCCTATGAATTCGTCGCCAACGCGCTAGACTCTTTTCATGTTCACAAAGTTCTTCCACGAGCTCAAAGCGGCGGGCGTGCCCGTCACCCTGCGCGAATATCTCACCCTCATGGAGGCGATGGACGCCGACCTTGCGAGCCGCAAGGTGGAGGATTTCTATTATCTCTCGCGCGCCTCGCTGGTGAAGGACGAGCGCAATCTCGACAAGTTCGACCGCGTCTTCGGTCATGTCTTTCAGGGGCTGGAATCCGTCGCCGAGGGCGTGACCGCCGAGATTCCGGAAGAATGGCTGAAGCTCCTCACCCAGAAATATCTGACCGAGGAAGAAAAGAAGCAGATCGAATCCCTCGGCGGCTGGGACAAGCTGATGGAGACGCTGAAGCAGCGCCTCGAAGAACAGAAGAAGCGCCACGAAGGCGGCTCCAAATGGATCGGCACGGGCGGCACCTCGCCCTTCGGCTCCGGCGGCTACAACCCGGAAGGCGTTCGCATCGGCAATGAAGGCCAGCGCCAAGGGCGCGCCGTCAAAGTCTGGGAGAAGCGCGACTACAAGAACCTCGACGATCAGGTCGAACTCGGCACGCGCAACATCAAGGTGGCGCTGCGGCGCCTGCGCCGTTTCACGCGGCAGGGCGCGCCGGAAGAATTCGATCTCGACGGGACGATCGATGCGACGGCGCGCGCGGGCTATCTCGACATCAAGATGCGCCCCGAGCGGCGCAACATGATCAAGGTGCTGATCTTTTTCGACGCCGGCGGATCAATGGACCCTTATGTGCGCATCTGCGAAGAGCTCTTCTCCGCCGCGCGCACAGAGTTCAAGCACCTCGAATATTTCTACTTCCACAACTGCCTTTACGATTATGTGTGGAAGGACAATCGCCGGCGCTGGACGGAGAAGACCCCGACATGGGAGGTCCTCCACAAATACCCGCATGACTATAAGGTGATCTTTGTCGGCGACGCGTCGATGAGCCCTTACGAGATCACTGTGCCGGGCGGTTCAGTCGAATATTTCAACGAGGAAGCGGGCGCCGTCTGGATGCAGCGCCTTCTCGGAATTTATGAAAGCGTCGTCTGGCTGAACCCGACGCCGAAAAAACACTGGGAATATTCCGGATCGATCCAGATGATCCGCGAGCTGGTCGCGAACCGGATGTATCCGCTGACGCTTTCCGGCATCGACGAGGCGATGGCGGAGCTGAGGCGCTAGAACTCAGCCTTCAGCCGGTTCGCTTCTGCGATCGCCTCTTCGACATGCGCCTTGAGGCTGGCAAGGAGCGCGCGCCGGCGCCCTGTCTTCTCGGGCACGCCGCCGACAAGCTTTTCGGCTTCTTCGCAGAGATCGCCGAGCGTCCATGAACCGACGCCGCGCGCGGCGCCTTTCAGCGTGTGCGCTGCGTCTTTCCACGCGGCGTCTTCAAGGGTCAGGTCGAGCCGCTCAAGCCATTGCTCGGCTTGTTCGCTGAAGATCGTCAGCACTTCATCGAGAAGACCCTTATCGCCGAACACGTAGCGATTGAGGTGATCGAGGTCGATCGATGAAGGCGAAGAGGTTTTCGGGGCCATTTCCATACCCCATCCATACCCGCCGAACGCTATAAAAAGATTAAAATTTTCACCATCATTCCTAACACGGATTAACCATGAAAAGAAAACGCCGCCCCGAAGGGCGGCGCTGATCCTTGGCTTTTATCCGCTGCCGGACTTATTCTTCGTGCGGCTCTTCGGTCGACTCTTCGAGGCCTTCTGCAGGCTCTTCGCTTTCGTCGACCATGTCGCCGTAAACGTCCTTGGCTTGCTCGACCGCGCTGTCGACCGCCTCGCCGGCGTCATCGACGGCTTCGCCGACCGCCTCGCCCGCATCGCTCGCCGCGCCTTCAAGCGCTTCGCCTGCGGCCTCGATCTGATCGCTCAGCGGTTCGCCCGCTTCTTCGTCGCTCGCGCCTTCCGGCGTTTCGTCGGCCGGCGTTTCTTCCGTCGGCGCAGCGGTTTCATCGCCCGCCTCTTCGCCGGTCATATCGCCAGCGGTTTCGTCAGCCGCTTCGTCGCTCGCCGCGCCTTCTTCGGTTGCAGCGCTGTCGCTTGATTCTTCAGTCGCCGCCGCCGGCGCCGCTTCATGGTTGCGGCTGGTCAGCCTCGTCAGGCCGATGATGACCGCGATTGCGACCGCGATAATCAGCAGAATTCTCAACATACCCGCCCCTTCCTTCGGTTGTCCGATGTCTTTCGACTATCGCTCGCCCAAGCGCCGCTCCGCCCCGGGAATGGGCATGAAGGCTGGGCCGGGCGCTAATTAACCATTTTCCGGGCTGGCGTAAACGGCAGGCCCGCCCCGCCGGGCGGCGCAAGGCCCCTTGCGATAGGCCGCAAAGCCCGCCTAAACCCCTAGAAACGCCGCGAGGAGAGCCCTCACAATGACCGATGCAGCGGTTTTTCTCGGAAAAGCCGAAAATCCAGAATTCCTCAACCTTAAATACGCCAACCGCCACGGCCTCATCGCCGGGGCGACCGGCACGGGCAAGACGGTCACGCTCCAGATCATCACCGAGGGGCTGTCTAAAGCCGGGGTTCCGGTCTTCGTCGCCGATGTGAAGGGCGACCTTGCAGGGCTCTCGCGCGCGGGCGTGATGAAGGATTTCCTCCTCAAGCGCGCCGAAACGATCGGGCTTGAGGGCTACAAGCCGGAAGCCTTCCCGGTGCGCTTCTGGGACCTTAACGGCGCGCTCGGCCACCCGATCCGCGCGACGGCCTCCGAGATGGGCCCGCTCCTTCTCTCGCGCCTGCTCGATCTCAACGAAACGCAGGAGGGCGTCCTCACCCTCGCCTTTCGCTATGCGGACGATCAGGGTCTTTTACTTCTCGACCTCAAGGATCTGCGCGCGCTTCTCGTCGAAGTCGCCGAACGCGCGAGCGAGCTCTCGCTCGAATATGGCCATGTCTCGAAGGCGAGCGTCGGCGCTATTCAGCGCCGCCTGCTGACGCTCGAAGAACAGGGCGCGGAAGAATTCTTCGGCGAACCTGCGCTTAACATTCATGACTTTCTTGGCACGGATGATGACGGTCTCGGCATCGTCAACATTCTCGCCGCCGAAAAACTGATGTCGACGCCGAAGCTCTACGCGACGTTCCTCCTCTGGCTTCTTTCGGAACTCTTCGAAGAGCTTCCCGAAATCGGCGACCCCGAAAAGCCGAAACTCGTCTTCTTCTTCGACGAAGCCCATCTCCTCTTCGACGATGCGCCGAAGGCGCTGCTTGATAAGATCGAGCAGGTCGTGCGCCTCATCCGCTCGAAGGGCGTCGGCGTTTTCTTCGTTTCGCAAAACCCGCTCGATATTCCGGACAGCGTTTCAAGCCAGCTCGGGAACCGCGTGCTCCACGCACTGCGCGCCTATACCCCGCGCGAGCAGAAAGTCGTGAGAGCAGCGGCGGAAACTTTCCGGCCGAACCCCGCCTTCGACACGGTGGCGGCGATAACGGAGCTTGGCATTGGCGAGGCGCTCGTCTCCACCCTGCAGGCGAAAGGCGCGCCGTCCATCGTTCAGCGCACGCTCATCCGCCCGCCTTCCTCGCGCATGGGCGCGATCACGCCCGAAGAGCGCAAGGAAACGATGGCGTTCTCTGAGATGGGCGACAAATATGACACGACCATCGACCGCGAGTCCGCCTATGAAGTGCTGAAAGGCCGGGCCGAGCGCGCAGCGAAGGCGGAAGCCGCCGAAAAGCAGGCCGAAGCGGAACGCAAAACGGCGAAGAAGACAGCGACACGAAAGACAGCGACACGAAAGCGCAGCTCCAATCGGCAATCGGTCGGCGAAGCGGCGATAAAGTCCGCCGTGCGCACGCTTTCTTCCGGCCTCGCCCGCGAATTCCTGCGCGGCATTCTCGGCGGGATGAAGCGGCGCTAGCGCAAGAACCTCCAGCCATGTCCAGCAAAAACACGCAACGCGACGATGCGCGCGCCTTCCTCCTGGTGATGGCGGGCGCGCTCATCATGGTCGCGATCGCGTGGATTGTCGGCATGGTCCTCAAGGCGCCGATGCTCGCCCGCTTCTCGCTATCGCTGGCGGATAGCGCGATCGGCCTCATCGCGACGGCGCCGCTGATCGTGCTTCTGTTCTGGTTCATGCGCACCAATTTGCCGATGCTCGTGAAGTTCCGCGAATCGCAGATCGACTTCTTCGCGAAGATCGGATTCCGTTTCACGCCCTTGCGCATTGCGCTTCTTGCGATCAGCGCAGGCGTTTCGGAAGAGCTGCTTTTTCGCGGCGTCCTGCAAAGCTGGATTGCGAGCGCCCTTCCCGTAAGCCTTGCGATCATCCTGCCGAACATCGCCTTCGGCGCGCTGCATGCGCGCACCTCGCTCTATGCGTTCATCGCCGGAATGGTCGGCGTCTATATGGGGCTAGTCTTTGCGGCGACTGACAATGTCCTCGCGCCGATCATCACTCATGCAGCCTATGACTGGGCGGCGCTCATCATCACCCAGCGGGCGATTGCGGCGCGCATCGGGAGCTAAGGTTCCGTCCGCGTAACGTCGTTTCTGAAAACCCTCCCGTCTTTCATCACGAAGACGACGGTCCGATAGGCCGCCACATCTTTGAGCGGACTGCTCTCCATCGCAACCATATCCGCCGCCATTCCTGGTTTTAGCGCCCCAATGCTTTCGCTCATGCCGAGCGCTTTCGCAGCAGCGCTAGTCGCCGCTTTGAGAACGATTTTGGGCGGCAGGCCGGCCTCGGCGAGCTGCACGAATTCATTCGGAAGCTCATCTACGTCTATCGCCCCAAGGTCGCTGCCAAAGAGCACAGGGACGCCGGCGTCATAGGCCGCTTTCGTGCTTTGCAAATGTTGTTCATAGAAATCGGCGCCCATGAACGGGGCCATCATCGGCGCCACAACGCGCGCCGCCTCTAGCGTTGGCGTATAGGCGGCGCCGCTTTTCTTCATCGCTGCCAAATTCTCTGCGGTTAGCACAGAGTGTTCGATCGTGTCTGCGCCAGCAGCGATAGCCATCGCTGCGCGATCGGATGTGAATGCATGCGCCGCAACGCGCAGGCCAAGCTCATGCGCCGTCTCCACGACCGCTTCCAGCTCCTCGGGATGTTCGAGGCGTTTGACGCCCGGCTTCATGGCCGAAATGCTTGACAGGCGGAGTTTGATAACGTCTGCGCCCCGACGAAAAGCTCTTCGCACTGCTGCGCGGCAATCTTCGGCGCCGTCACATTGTCCTTCCGTCAATGCAAGTTTCTCTGCTTCTTCCGAAAAACGCAGGCCGCCGGGATCATAATCTCCTCCGGAAACGCCGATCTGAGCGCCGCCCGCGACGATCATGCGCGGCCCATCGACATCACCGCGTGCAATAGCGTCGCGCAGGTCACTGCTGACATTGCTCGGATCGCCGAGATTGCGGATCGTCGTAAAGCCCATGCGCAGGAGACGTCGCGCGCGCCCCGCGGCCGAAAGCGCTGATTGCGATTTCGGCGCAGCGTAGGCCATCAGCAACGTCATGCGCGGGTCGCCCTCCCCGTTCTCGATCGTGACATGAGAGTGCATGTCAATAAAACCTGGCGCGATGACGCAACAGGACAGATCGATGGCGTCTGCGGCATTGGAATATCCGTTCTCTATACGGATGATAACGCCATTAGCGACGACGATTGTCTGTTTCTCACGCGCAGGCGAATCCGCCTCTGAGATCAGGACACCCGCATGAATAACCGTTTCGTCGGCGTGTGTTGTCGGGGCGGCGGCGACCGCCGCTCCGACCAGCATGTAAAGCGCAAGTATCAAAACTCGAACTCCACTTCTACGCCATAGGTGCGCGGCGCGCCGAGCACCTGGGCTTTCGATCCCAGAAAGAGCGCTGGCGGCAAGTCGCCGACGAAATCAACGCGGTAATCTTTGTCGGTAAGATTGCGTCCCCAAAGCGCGACGCTGAATCCGCTCGTCAGACGCAACCCAAGCCGCGCATTCACCAGAAGATATCCATCCTGGAATCCGTCCGGATCATTCGCGAAGTCGAGAAAATGATCGCCTGTATAGCTCGCTTCTGCATAGCCGTAGAGTTCGCCCAGACCTTCGACTGGCCGGCTGTAATCTGCAGTGAAATTATAGCTCCAGTCTGGCGCGTTCGGCAGGCTATTGCCTGAAAGGTCTGCTCCCGTCGGAGAAAAGAAGCGATCGAATTTAGCATCGAGATAGCCGACGGCGCCGACAAGACGCAGACCTTCTCCGGCCTTTACCGATACATTCGCTTCAAAGCCCTTGCTTGTCGCTTTGCCGGCGTTGATGAAGATCGGCACAAGGCCTTCAAACGCGCGGATCTGAAGGTCATCGTAGTCGATCAGAAATGCGCTCGCCGATAGCTCGATAAGGCCCTCGGCCAGCGTAGACTTCAGGCCGACTTCGTAACTGTCGCCTTGCTCGGCCCCGAACGACACTTGCGTTGCGCGAATATCGTTGAAACCGCCGCTTTTATTGCCGCGTCCCCAATTCGCATAAACGAGAAAATTGCTGCTCGGCGTGATTGAAATTCCCGAGAAAGGAGAGAGCTGCGCATCGTTTAGCTCTCGCTCAGGGCTCACATAGGAAAAGAGATCGATGACCGGCAGGCCCGTAAGTTCCAAAGTTGATCTGATAGAGCCGACATTCGTCTTGCGTTCCCTTGAATAACGCAAGCCAGAATTGATGGTGAGCCAATCCGTTAGATGAACGTCGAGTGTTCCGAATCCCGCGATGCTGCGGACATGATTGTCGAGCGTAATGCTGTCACGCGCGACCCCTTCGCCCGGTCCGACTCCGAGAAGCGACGGCCCGAGAATTGATACGCCGTTGACGATGTCATCGCGCTCATAGAACTCGGCGCCGAACATCCAGTCGATCGCGCCGCCAAGAGCAGCGTCATTCGAGAAGCGCACTTCCTGACTGAATTGTTCGGCGTCAGGATTCGCCAATTCGTGAACCAGGAAATCCGGCGATGCGTCTGAATCCACTTTCAACCGAGATTTCAATTTTCGATAGCCGGTGACGGATGAAACCAGAACATCGCCTAGGTTCCAATCCGCCAGCAATGTCAGGCCGTAACCTTCCGTCCTGCTTGGGTCAGTGAAATCAGCATCGACGCGCCGTTGGAAGCCGTCTGTACCGGCGGCGACGGCGAACGGTCCTGTAAAATACTCCGGCGTAATGTTCGTGAAAGTGTTCTCGTCATACTGACCGATCAGCGTGGCGGTGAAATTATCTGTCGGCTCGAAAGCCAAAGAGCCGCGCACTCCATAACGGTCAATTGAACCAGCGGTTCCGCCTCCCACAAGACTTGTGTAGCCATCACGTTCGTCATGCGCGAACGCGATGCGCGCTTTCACACGATCGCCTGCGATCGGGCCCGAGAGCGCCGCACGCACATCGACATAATCACGATTGCCATAGGACGCGCGCGCATAGGCTTCGAGTTCATCGCTCGGACGCTTCGAGACAAACGATATAGCGCCTGCAAGCGTGTTGCGGCCCCATATAGCGCCTTGAGGTCCGCGAATGACTTCGACCCGATCGACATCGAACAGCAGGAGGTCGAGGCTGCCGCTAGGCGCGAAGACACCGTCAGTGAAGATGCTGACTGGCTGTTCCGCGACCGCGCCGACGCGAGACGGGCTAGATATCCCACGGATCGCAACATTCGCCGCGCCCGCAACGCCGTCCGGAATCACCAGGTTCGGGATCGAGGTCGAAAGATCGGAAAATTCCTGGACCTGCTTGTTGCGTAAATCGGCGTCGTCATAGACGTCGATTTGCATCGGGATGTCGTTAACCCTCTCGGCGCGTTTCGTCGCTGTGACGATGATCTCGTCCCGCCCGCTACCCTCCGCCAGGCCGTCGCCAGTCTCCTGGGCCAGCGCCGCAACCGGCGTCAGTATCGAAAAACCTGCAATGAGCGCCTTGAAAGCTATTTTCATAATCCCTCCCGTTTATTAAAAAAGAGGAAGCGCTCTTTTTTTATAAATGTCAAGGCGGGAGCGACTTGCCGACAGCCACGAAGCCGCCCAGACCGGCTCAAGAGAAAGCGACCAGACGAAAGATGCCCAAAAGAAGCCCGGAACACATGGCGAAGCGTCGGCAGGCGATCCTCAACGCCGCCAACAAGGCGTTCCAGAAGAATGGATTTCATAAGACATCGATCGACGACATCTGCGCAGCCGCCAGTGTCAGCGTCGGCGCGCTCTACACGCACTTCAAGAACAAGCGTGAAATCATCCTCGCCTTAGGCGACCAGATCGGCGCTGATTATTTCGGCGCGCCGATCGATACGCTCGATGCTTTCAAGAAAGCTCTCATCAAGAAGGTCAGAACCGCAGCGATCGCGCGCGAAGATGCCGAACTGGAATTCCAGATATTTGCTGAAGCGGTAACGGATCCGGATATGCGCGAACGCGTGGTCGCGACAACCTGGGAAAGAGAAAAGTATTTCGAGCGGCTGCTGACTGGCCTGAAAAAGAAGGGTGAACTCGCACCGGATTACGATCCGCATGCAGGAGCAAAACGCATCAACGCCCTCCTGCTGGGCATTATGTCGCGAAACTCATTTCTGGAAGAGAAAGGCGAGATCCTTCTGGAGGACGGGCTTGAGCCGGAATTCGCAATCATGCGGCCCGGAAAGAAAGCCTGAACGTTCTACTGTCTGATCGACACATCTAACCGCTCACACGTCACCGGATAGCCAAGCCCTTCAGGAATGGCGAGCCAGGCGACGCCATCGCGCGTTTCGACATCGGGCTGCACGGGAACGACGCGCCGTGCGCGCGCCGAGGCGATGACTTCACCCGCATTCTTGCTCGCGCCGAGAAGATGCAGATTGCAGAAAGTCGGAAAGATGACCTTGCGGTCGCCGCGTTCGCGCGCCGCCAGTGCATTCTGCGGTGAAATCCACAGGGCTTCCGTCGCTTCATTGCCGTCCTCGCGCGCTTCCTGCCCTTCGGGGCAGAGCGCAGCGAAGAAGAGCGTGTCGAAACGGCGATGCAGCCCCGGCGGCGCGACCCAATGCGCAAAGAGCGAAAGCTGATCGCAGGCGAGCGTCAGCTTTTCCTGCCGGATGAGCTCCATGAACTTCGCATCGTCATTCTCGACTTCGCGCCGCCATGGGTCGAGCGATGCTGCGCGCGCGCCGGTGACGAGCGGCCCTTCCGTCCCCTCGCCCGCCTCGCGCGCAATGAGAACGCCCGCCTCTTCGAAGGCTTCGCGAATAGCGGCGACTTGCGCTGAGAGAAGTTGCGCATCGCCGCCCGTCGAATGCTCCGTCCACGCCGGATTGCGATCTCCAGGGTCGATCCGCCCGCCCGGAAAGACGATCGCCCCGCCCGCAAAGCCGATATTCTCGTGCCGCTCCACCATCAGCACTTCAAAGGCCGGCTTGTCGCGAAGCAGAAGAACGGTCGCGGCGGGTATCGGCTTGTCATCTGACTTGGCGGTCATCAAAACAGTCCCGGATTTTTCGGTTTGACGGGGAAGACATTCGTCGCGCGCAAGAGCTTGATGGCGCCGAACCCGGCGCCGAACGTTGCAACAGCGCCGCCGACAATAAGCGTCATCGCTTGCGGTGAGCTCACAGCTGAAATCACCGCCAGCAGAAGCATCGACGTCGCGGTGAGCCATCCGAGCGGCGCCCAGCGCCGCCCGATGAGGAGCGCAAGGCTCGCGGCGAGGAAGGCGCCCGCGCCCCAGCTGGCGACAAGCACCAGTTGGTGCGCCGGCGACAGCGTTCCCGCCGCATCGCCGCTCGCGAAAGCCTCCACGCCGACGCGCTCGACAATCTGAGCCGCCGTAACTCCGACAAGCACAGCGAGGATCACCGCCAGAAGGGATCTCAGCATTCAGTCGCCTTCAAATGACGAACGCCGACCTTGACGGCCGGCGTTCGCGTTAATCGCTGTCAAAACGCGCCGCTTACGCCGCCTTGTAGAGCGTCTCTTTCTTCTCCGCCATTTCGCGGAACTTCGCCGGCGGGGCGAAACGCGCGCCGTATTTCTGCGCGAGGCTTTCCGCTTTCCGCACGAAAGAGTCGACGCCGATCGTGTCGATATAGCTCATCGGCCCGCCGGTCCAAGGCGCAAAGCCCCAGCCGAAGATCGCGCCGAGGTCCGCCGATTGCGGATCGGAGACGATGCCGTCGGCGTA
The DNA here is from genome assembly GCA_020638525.1 of Caulobacterales bacterium. Lineage (GTDB taxonomy): Bacteria > Pseudomonadota > Alphaproteobacteria > Caulobacterales > Parvularculaceae > Amphiplicatus. Next base: position 80,602 of record JACKIL010000002.1, read on the forward strand.
GCACTGCGCGGCGGCGACGAGCTGCGCGTAGAGAATGCGCTCTTTGGCTTCGTCCGCCGTCGGCTGGTCCTTGGCGAGCGGGAAGTAATCCGACAGCCCTTGCCAGAGGTGCTTCTTGCCGCCTTCCGGATATTCGTAGAAGCCGCCGCCGGACTTGCGCCCCTTGCGGCCGAGCTTCGTGACCATCGTCTCGAGAAGGTCTTCAACGCCCGACGGCTTGTAATCGGCGCCGAGTTCTTTCTTCGTCGAGTTCATGATCCGGAGGCCGAGTTCGAGCGAGGTCTCGTCGGTCAGCGCGAGCGGGCCGACCGGCATGCCGAGGAGCTTCGCCGCGTTCTCGATGAGCGCCGGCTTGATGCCTTCGGCGACCATAAGCATCGCCTCGTTGAGATAAGGCGGCACGACGCGGTTCGTGTAGAAGCCGCGCGTGTCTTTGACGACGATCGGCGTCTTCTTGATCATGGCGACATAATCGAGCGCGGTCGCAAGCGCCTTGTCGCCCGAGCGCGCGCCCGGAATGATCTCGACGAGCGGCATCTTGTCGACCGGCGAGAAGAAGTGAATGCCGATGAACTGCTCGGGGCGTTCCGAGTGCTTCGCAAGGCCCGTGATCGGCAGGGTCGACGTGTTCGACGCGAAGATCACATCCTTGCCGATGACGGCTTCGGTCTTCTTGATGACGTCGGCTTTGACGTCCGGATCTTCGAACACCGCCTCGATAATGAGGTCGACGTCTTTAAGGGCGTTATAGTCCGTCGTCGGCGTGATGCGGGCGAGCATTTCATCGCCTTTGTCCTTGGCGAGCTTGCCGCGCGAGACGGCTTTCTCGACGAGGCCGACCGAATAGCCCTTGCCCTTTTCGGCATAGGCCTGATCGCGGTCGAGGAGGACGACTTCCGCCCCGCCTTTCGCCGTCACATAGGCGATGCCGGCGCCCATCATGCCCGCGCCGAGAACGCCGACTTTCTTGAGAACGGCTTTCTCAACGCCTTTCGGGCGCTGCTCGCCTTTTTCCGCCGCCTGCTTGTTGATGAACAGCGTACGGATCATGTTGCGCGTTTGCGGGCTCGTCAGCAGTTTGACGAAGTATTTCGATTCAATCCGGATCGCCGTGTCGAAGGGAACGATCGAGCCTTCATAGAGGCAGGAAAGAATATACTGCACGGCCGGATAGTTGTGGTTCGTCTCGCGCTGCGCCATGGCGTTTGCGGCCATGAAGAACTGCACCGAGCGCGGGTCCATTGCGCCGCCGCCGCCGGGGAACTTGAAGCCTTTCTTGTCCCACGGTTGCACGGCTTTCGGGTTCGCTTTCACCCAGGCCTTCGCCTTGGCGACGACTTCGCCCGCCGGGACGACTTCCTGAACGATGCCGTATCCGAGCGCTGTTTTCGGATCGATGGGCTTGCCTTGCGTCGCCATCATTGCGGCGTTCTGCAGGCCGGCGAGGCGCGGCAGGCGCTGCGTGCCGCCGCCGCCCGGCAGGAGGCCTACCTGGACTTCCGGCACGCCGAGCTGGATCTTCGGATTGTCGGCGACGACGCGGTAATGACAGGCGAGGACGAGTTCGAGACCGCCGCCAAGCGCGAGGCCGTTGACGGCCGCCGCGACGGGCTTGGCGTAGGCTTCGCCCTTTTCAAGCGCTTTGGCCGGCTTGCCGCTCGTCTCGAGCATGCGGAGCATTCTGTTGAGGTTGAACGCAGCCTCGAACTGCTGTTTCGGCGAGGCGTCCTTGCCGACGCCGACGGCGCCGCTGCCAAGCATTCGAAGGTCGGCGCCCGCGAGGAAACCCGAAGGCTTGCCCGAGGTGATGACAGCGCCGGTGATCTTGTCGTTCTTTGCGAAGTCTTCAACGAAGGCGGCGAAATCCGCCATCAGGTCCGCGTTCCAGACGTTCATCGACTGGCCCGGCAGGTCGATCGTCACGAGCGCAATGCCGTCGCTGTCGATCTCAACTTTCATCGCTTTATAAGTCATCTCTCTCATCCCTTTGAATTCGTCATCATCCTTCGAGGCTCGCTTCGCTCGCACCTCAGGATGAGGCCCTGAGAAAGTGCGAACCCCTCATCCTGAGGCGCACGCCGCAGGCGGGCCTCGAAGGATCGAGGGGCGAGCCCCAACTAAACGCGCTCGATGATGGTGGCCGTACCCATGCCGCCGCCGATGCAGAGCGTGATGAGCGCGGTCTCCTTGCCGGAGCGCTCGAGTTCGTCGACCATCGTGCCGAGGATCATCGCCCCCGTCGCGCCGAGCGGGTGGCCCATGGCGATCGCGCCGCCATTGACGTTGATGTCGCTGTGATCGATGTCGAGCGCCTGCATGAAGCGCAGGACGACCGCCGCGAACGCTTCATTGAGCTCCCAGAGATCGATATCTTTCTTGGTCATGCCGGCGTTCTTCAGAACTTTCTGCGCGGCGAATTCCGGGCCCGTCAGCATGATCGTCGGTTCCGTGCCGATCGAAGCGGCGGCGCGGATGCGCGCGCGCGGCTTGAGGCCGAGCTTCTTGCCCATCTCCGCATTGCCGATGAGCACCGCAGCGGCGCCGTCGACGATGCCCGAAGAGTTGCCCGCATGGTGCACGTGGACGATCCGCTCGATCTCGGCGTGCTTTTGCAGCGCGACGGCGTCGAAACCGAAATTCTCGCCGATCATCGCGAAGGACGGCGGCAGGCCGCCGAGCGATTGCATGTCGGTGTTCGGGCGGATCGTTTCGTCATGCGCGAGAACCTCAGCGCCGAGAACGTCTTTCACCGGAACGATCGACTTGGCGAAGCGGCCTTCGCTCCAGCTCTTGGCCGCGCGCTTGTGGCTTTCGACAGCGTAAGCGTCGACGTCGTCGCGCGAGAAACCGTATTTGGTGGCGATCAAGTCAGCCGAGACGCCTTGCGGAACGAAATAAGTCTTGAACGCGACGGCCGGGTCGGTCGGCCAAGCGCCGCCATCGGAGCCCATCGGCACGCGCGACATCGACTCGACGCCGCCGCCGATCGTCATGCCGGCTTCGCCTGCTTTGACCTTCGCGGCCGCAAGGTTGATCGCTTCGAGAGCGGAAGCGCAGAAGCGGTCGACATGAACGCCCGCCGTCGTTTCCGCAAAGCCCGCGTTCAGAACCGCCGTGCGCGGGATGACCGCGCCCTGTTCGCCCACCGGCGAGACGCAGCCCATGACGACGTCATCGATTTCGGCCGTGTCGATATTGTTGCGGTCGCGAACCGCCTGAAGCACCTGCGTGGCGAGTTCGACCGGCGTAATTTCGTGCAGCGAGCCGTCGGCCTTGCCTTTGCCGCGCGGCGTGCGAACTGCGTCATAAATGAAAGCGTCAGTCATGGAGGGGCGTCCTTTCAAAAGCGTCCAATTCGGAACGGCGCGCGCCCTGCCCGGCCGACCGGCTGGCGCGCGGATACCTAACTAGGCGTCCCGCCAGAGCCGCGCAACATCGCGACGCAGCACGAATGTTTGAGGGAAATCCTTCCTCCGCCATCAATGACATAGGGGCCGCATCGCGGTATTCCCTCGCAACCAAAACGCGCCTTTTCCAAGCAAGGACCGCCTATGACAGCCGCCGCCGGGCTCGCCGCCATCAGAAGCCAAATCAGGACGCATTACCTCGCCGACGAGGCGAGCCTCGCCAGGCGGCTGGTTGAGGAGGCGGACATCGGCGCGGCAGCGCGCGGGAAGGCCCGGGCGAACGCGGCCGCCTTCGTCGCCTCGGCGCGCGAAAACGCCGCCCGCTCGAGCCTTATTGACAAGTTCCTCCAGGAATACGGCCTCTCGACAGCAGAAGGCGTCACGCTGATGCGTCTCGCCGAGGCGCTGCTGAGGACGCCCGATGCTGCGACCGCCGACAGCCTCATCCGCGACAAGGTCGAGGCGGGGGACTGGGCGGCCCACAAAGGCAAGAGCCCCTTCCCGCTCGTCAACTTCTCGACCCGCGCCCTGATGCTCACCGCCGCCTGGCTCGACGATGTCGAGGCGAAGGACCCGACGCGCCGGCTGGTGAAGGCGACGAAAGATCTCCTCGACCGGGTCGGCGAACCGATCATCCGCGCCTCGGTCGCGCAGGCGATGAAGATCATGGGCGAGCACTTCGTTCTCGGGGAGACAATCGGCGGCGCCCTGAAGCGCGGGCGCGCCTACGCCGCGCAAGGCTACACCTTCTCCTTCGACATGCTTGGCGAGGCTGCGCACACGGCCGCCGACGCCGAGAAATATTTCGACGACTATGCGCAGGCGATCGCCGCGATCAGCGAGAATGCGAACGCCTCGCGGCCCGCGGACAATCCCGGCATCTCGGTGAAACTTTCCGCGCTTCATCCGCGTTACGAATACGCGAAGAAAGAGCGCGTGATGAAGGAGCTCGGCGCGCGCGTGCGCGAGCTCGCCATCGCCGCGAAGAACGCCAATATCGGTTTCAACATCGACGCGGAAGAAACCTACCGGCTGGATCTCTCGCTCGATCTCATCGAAGCCTTGATGCGCGATCCGGCGCTTGCAAACTGGGATGGGTTCGGCGTCGTCGTGCAGGCCTATCAGCGCCGCGCCTCCTTCGTGCTCGACTGGCTCGCAACGCTCGCGCGCGACACGCAGCGCCGCATGATGGTGCGCCTCGTCAAAGGCGCCTATTGGGATGGCGAGATCAAACGCGCACAGGTGATGGGGCTTGAGACCTATCCCGTCTTCACGCGCAAAGTGCTCACCGATGTGAGCTATCAGGCCTGCGCGCGCCGGCTCTTTGCGAACGCCGACGTTTTCTATCCGCAGTTCGCGACGCATAACGCGCTCACCGCCGCAATCGTGCGCGAGCTTGCGGGCGAGGTGAAAGACTATGAGCTGCAACGCCTCCACGGCATGGGCGAAGCGCTGCATGACAGCCTTCTCGCCGATGGCGCGCGCTCGCGCATCTATGCGCCGGTCGGCGGCCATAAAGAGCTGTTGCCCTATCTCGTGCGCCGCCTGCTTGAGAACGGCGCGAACTCCTCTTTCGTCAACCAGCTCATCGACCCCGATCTCGCGATCGACGATGTCGTCGCCGACCCGGTCGAAGAGGCGCGCGCGCTCAACGTCCTCCCGAACCCGGCGATCCCCGCCCCGCGCGATCTCTTCGGCGGCGTGCGGCTGTCGGCGCTCGGGTTCGATCCGAGCGAGCCGGATGTCGCGGCGATGCTGGAAGAGGCGGTTCGCAATCCGATGCAAGAATTGATGTCAGAAGATTCGTCGAGCATGCGTCTCATAGTCGGCGGACAAGCCGGGCCAACCGGCGGCCAGTTGGAAATTCGCAATCCGACGCACGGCAACGTCTCAATTTGCGTCATTTCGGGCGCCGACCGCATCGAAGAGATGTGCCGTAACGCTGAAGCTGCGCAACCGGCATGGGCGACGCGCACCGACCGCGCCGAAATTCTGATCCGCGCCGCCGACTTACTCGAAGAACACGCGACAGATTTCATGCGGATGGCGACGCAGGAAGCGGGCAAATCCATTCCCGACGCTATCGCCGAAATTCGAGAAGCGGTCGATTTCCTTCGCTATTACGCAGGCGAGTCCAAAAAGCTGAGCGATGCGCCGCTCGGCGTCGTCGCCTGCATCTCTCCGTGGAACTTTCCGCTTGCGATCTTCCTCGGCCAGGTCTCCGCTTCGCTTGCGGCCGGAAACGCCGTCATCGCCAAACCGGCAGAGCAAACGCCGGGCATTGCAGGCGAAGCCGTGCGCCTGTTGCACATAGCCGGCGTTCCGAAGGATGTGCTTGCAATCGCATATGGCGACGGCCCCTCCGTCGGCGCGCCGCTCGTCAAGCACCCCGCCGTCAAGGGCGTGATCTTCACCGGCTCGACCGAAGTCGCGCAGATCATCAACCGCACGCTTTGCGAAGCGGGCAAGCATGACGCCGCGCTCATCGCGGAGACGGGCGGCATCAACGCAATGATCATCGATTCAACAGCGCTGCTCGAACAGGCGGTGAGCGACGCCATCGCTTCCGCCTTCCAGAGCGCCGGGCAACGGTGCTCGGCCTGCCGCGTCGTCTGCGTGCAGGAAGATGTCGCGGACCGCTTCAACGAAATGCTTGCAGGCGCGATGGCGGAGCTTTCCGTCGGCGATCCCGCTCTCCTCGGAACCGATGTCGGCCCCGTCATCGACAAGGAAGCAAAGGACGTCATCGACCGTCACGTCGCGGAGATGGAGAAGAGCGCCAAGCTCATCGCGCGCGCGCCGGAAGTTCAAAGCGGTCTCAACGGAACCTTCGTGCGCCCCGTCGCGTTCGAACTGACGCAATTAAGCGATCTCAAGAAAGAGATCTTCGGCCCCGTGCTTCACGTCGTGCGCTACGGCGCCGACGACCTCGATGCGCTCGTCGATGAAATCAACGCGCTCGGCTACGGGCTCACGCTTGGCGTTCACACGCGCATTGATGAAACCATGCACCGTATCGTTTCGCGCGCGCGCATCGGCAACATCTATGTGAACCGCAACCAGATCGGCGCCGTCGTCGGCGTGCAGCCTTTCGGCGGCGAAGGGCTTTCCGGCACGGGTCCGAAAGCGGGCGGCCCGGAATATCTGCAGGCGCTCGTGAAAACCCCGCGCAGCGCCGGCGCCGAGATCGAGATCATCGACGGCCCGCTCAATGCGGAAGAAGGAACGGCGCTCGATCTCGCTGCGCGCGCCTTCGAGAAATGGAGCATCGCGCCCGACCGCACGGCGCTCCTGCAAAAAGCGGCGGGCGCCGCACAGGGCGCCGCGCGCGATACGCTTGAAAAAGCCGCGGCGCTCTGCGCCAAGCACTTCGCGGAAGCTGAAACGCTGCCCGGCCCGACAGGCGAATCGAACACGCTGCGCCTGAAAGCGAAGGGCCTCGTTCTCTGCCTCGGCGACGGCGACGATCTGAAAGAATCGCTCGGCGCGGCGCTGGCCGCCGGAAACGCAGTTCTCGCTCCCAAGGGCCTTGCCGACGAGATTGGCGAGGCGCTGGCGAAAGCGGGCCAGAAGCATGTCGTGCAGGGGCTCTCGCGCCTCGGCGAGGCCGTGTCCGGCGCGCTTGCGGAGGATTCCCGCCTTCGCGCGGTCGCCGTCGGCGGGCTTGGAACGGCGGCGCTTTCACGCCGTCTCTCCGCCCGCAAAGGCCCCATCGCCGCCGTCATTCCAGCGGGCGCAGGCGCATGGCGTTACGCCAGCGAACGCACCCTGACGATCAACACGACCGCCGCGGGCGGCGACGTGCGCCTTCTATCTCTGGCGGAATAAGGCTAGACCGTACCCTAATTGGCGTTCATCGCGCGGCGGCGTCCGTTCGCCGCATTAACCTTGTATCGCGGCGCCGCGAAGGATGATCTTGATGCTTCAGGCCGGCCAATCCGAACGGAACGCGCCCGCCCAAGGGACGCCGGCGTCGGCTAAGCAGGATATGGCATCAATCGACTTCAATCAGTCGCTCAAGGCTTCACGGAAAAGCACGGTCAAGGCGGGCCCCTTCGTCGCCGCGCAGGGCAAGTCCGGCGAGGCGATCAACTGGTTCCTCGCGGATAAAGAGCGCCTGTTCTGGAGCCTGCAAATCGCCGGTTGGCTCGGCTTTCTGTTCCTGCACATTTTCAGTCTGGCGCCACTCATCGGCGGTTGGACGTCGGCCTCCATCGGCTTTTCGATCGTCTCCTCGCTGATCGGTTTCCTGACGACCAGCATATTGATGCGGCCGATCTTCCGGTTCGCGCGCCGCCAGCCGCCTGTCGTGCTCATCACCGTGACCTTGCTGTCGACTGTCGTGATGGCGCTCATCATGACGATCGCAAAGGGTCAGGCGCTCCGCGTGTTCTTCGGCGACAACATGTTCGTCACGCGAAGCGAGCTTCTGAATACGGACAATTTCCTGATCCTCATTCTGCCCGACACGCCGGCGAACCTCTTCCTCCTGCTCTCATGGGCGGGCTTCTATTTCGGGATCAATTACTACCTCACCCTGCGCAACGAGACGGAACGCGCGCTTTTCTCTGCGCACCTCGCCGATCAGGCGCAGCTCAAAATGCTGCGCTATCAGTTGAACCCGCATTTCCTATTCAACACCTTGAACGCGATCTCGACGCTCGTTCTCGAGAAAGAAGGCAAGGCCGCGAACGACATGCTGACGCGCCTTTCCGCTTTCCTGCGTTATTCGCTCGACAGCGACCCTTTGCAGAAGACGACGCTCGCAGAAGAATTGCGCGCGCTGCAGCTCTATCTCGACATCGAGCAGACGCGGTTCTGCGACCGGCTCGAGATCAATTTCAACATCGATCCCGATACGCGCGAAGCCATGGTGCCTTCGCTCATCCTCCAGCCCGCAATCGAAAACGCGATCAAATACGCCATCGCGCAGATGGAGTCCGGCGGGCGCATCTCGATCGAGGCGAAGAAAGAAGGCGAAATGCTGCGCCTTCAGGTTTGCGACAACGGGCCGGCCGCGCCTGAAAATCCGCAGGAAATCCTGGAAAACGCCAAGACCGGCGTCGGGCTTGTAAACATGCGCGACAGGCTTGTGCATCTTTATGGGGCGCGGCAATCTTTTTCTCTGTCGCGGCTTGAACCGGCCGGCCTGTGCGTCAGCATGAAGCTGCCTTTCGAAACGCGGAGCGACCATGACCACTGATGAGAAAATCAAGGCGCTTGTCGTTGATGACGAGCCGCTTGCGCTGCGCGGACTGAAACTGCGCCTGGCCGCGTTCCCCGAGATCGAGATCGTCGGCGAGGCAGGCAATGGCCGCGAGGCGGTGAAGCTCATTAAGCAGCACAATCCGGATCTCGTTTTCCTCGACATCCAGATGCCCGGCCTTGACGGTTTCGGCGTCGTCCGCGCGCTCATCGGAGCGCCCGCGCCGCTCTTCATCTTCGTCACCGCCTACGACAAATATGCGATCGACGCTTTCGAAGCGAACGCGCTCGACTATCTCGTCAAGCCTGTCGAGGAAGAGCGCCTGAAAGATGCGATCCATCGCGCGCGCGAAGCGCTGAAATCGCGCGCCGCCGCGAGCCGCGAATCGAAACTCGTCGAGCTTCTCGCCTCTTTGAGCGACGACGAACGCGACCGCATCAAGGAACTCATCAACGATCCGATGTGGGCGGAGAAAGACCGCTACCCGGAACGCCTGAGCTTCAAGGACGGCTCGAAAGTCGTCGTGCTCGGCGCTGACGAAATCGAATGGATCGATGCGGCGGGCGACTACATGTGCATCCACGCCGGCGGCAAGACGCACATCATCCGCGAGACGATGAAGACCTTGCAGCAGCGCCTCGATCCGACGCGCTTCCAGCGCATTCACCGCTCGGCGATCGTCAATGTGAAGAAGGTGAAGGAACTCCACCCGCATTCGAATGGCGAGTATTTCCTCATCCTCGACAATGGCGCGGAACTGAAGCTCTCCCGCTCCTACAAGGACGTGGTGGCGCGGTTTCTTTAGCACATTCTTGAAACGCCGAGTTGGAACCCTCCCTAACCCTCCCTTTTCAAGGGAGGGAACAGGCCTGTCCCGGTTAAAACTCTGAGCGTAAAAACTGTGTCCCCTCCCTTGAAAAGGGAGGGCTTGAGACCCCGGCTTCGTTTACGAAGCCGGCTGGTCGAAAGGGAGGGTTCAATGCAGCGCGAACCATCGCCTAATGCTTAACTTCCCCAGTTTGACGCTCGCCGGTAAAGCTGCCAAATCAGCGGCGCAATTTTACCGGAGCTTTTCCCATGACTGCTCGCGCGGCGTTTTACGACCGTATTGAAAAGACGCTCGCCGATATTCGCGAGCAGGGCCTCGAAAAGGTCGAGCGCGAGATCACCTCGCCGCAAGGGCCTGTCATCGAGGTGCGCCACAAGGGAAAGAAGCGCAAAGTCCTCAATTTCTGCGCGAACAACTATCTCGGCCTCGCCGACAACAGGAAGATCGTGAAGGCCGCCAAGGAAACGATGGACAGCCACGGCTTCGGCATGGCGTCGGTGCGTTTCATCTGCGGCACGACGGATCTGCACAAAAAAGTTGAAAAGGCGATCGCCGACTTCCTCGGTTATGAGGATTCCATCCTCTTCGCCGCCTGCTTCGACGCGAATGGCGGCGTCTTCGAACCGCTCTTCGAAGCGGAAGACGCGATCATCTCGGACTCGCTCAACCACGCGTCGATCATTGACGGCGTGCGGCTCTGCAAGGCGAAGCGCTATCGCTTTGCGAATTCCGACATGGCCGATCTTGAAAAGCAGCTCCAGCAGGCCGACGCCGACGGCGCGCGCACGAAGATCATCGTGACGGACGGCGTCTTCTCCATGGACGGCTATATCGCCAAGCTCGGCGAGATTTGTCAGCTTGCGGAGAAATATGGCGCGCTCACCATGGTCGACGATTGCCATGCGACGGGCTTCATGGGACCGGGCGGGCGCGGCACGCCGGCTCATTGCGGCGTCGAAGGCAAGGTCGACATTCTCACCGGCACGCTCGGCAAGGCGCTTGGCGGCGGCATGGGCGGCTATATCTGCGCGTCGGAGAAGGTCATTCACCTGCTGCGCAACCGCGCGCGGCCCTACCTCTTCTCGAATGCGCTGACGCCCGCTTTGCTCGGCGCGGCGCTGAAAACGCTCAAGATCGTGCGCGACGGCGACAAGCTTCGCGACCAGCTCTTCCGTAACGCCAAGCGTTTTCGCGCAGGCATGGCGGAAGCCGGCTTCAACCTTCTCCCCGGCGAGCACCCGATCATTCCGGTGATGCTCGGCGACGCCAAGCTCGCGCAGGAGATGGCCGCGCAACTTATGGATGAAGGCGTTTACGTGACGGGCTTTTCCTTCCCCGTCGTGCCGAAAGGCCAGGCGCGCATCCGCACGCAGATGTGCGCGGGGCACACGGACGAACAGGTGGACGAAGCGATCGCCGCCTTCACCAAAGTCGGCAAGGCGCTTGGCGTGATCTAACCGTCGCGTAGGCGCTTGAACACCGTCGGGCCGAGAAGCTCCATATAGCTCGACGGCAGCAGTCGCTGGATGAAGGACATCACCTTGGCGTCGGGGCCGACGAGCACGCGCCGCGCGCGTCTCGCCGTTCCTGCGAGGATGATATCCGCCGCTTTCTCAGGCGTCGTGATCGCCGCCGAATTGAAGCGGTTGACGAGTTCGTCCTTGGACTTGGCGCCCGCCGGCAGCGCATCGACCTGCGCGTTGCGCGCGACGTTTGTCTTCACGCCGCCGGGGTGCACGGACGTTACGGAAACGCCCTCTTCCTCAAGCTCGGCGGCGAGCGCCTCGTTGAAGCCGCGCACGCCGAATTTCGACGCGCAGTAATGCGCCTGCCCCGGGACGCCGATAAGCCCGAAGAGACTCGAAATGTTGACGACGCCGCCCTTGGTTTCGATGAGCTGCGGCAGGAAAGCTTTCGTCATCCGCACGACGCCCCAGAAATTGACGTTCATCACTTTCTCGAAGGAGTCGAGCGGCGTGTCCTTGAACGTTCCGATACGCGCAAGGCCCGCAACGTTGAAAACGTAATCCGCCGAGCCAAGGCTTTCCTTCACGGCGGCGGCGTAAGGTTCGATCGCGGCGGCGTCTGAAACGTCGAGCACGTCCTTGCGGATGCGGTTCGAGCCCTTGCCGATCATCTGCGCCGTCTCTTCAAGCCCCTCCGGATTGATGTCGGAGATGGCGAGCGCGGCGCCCGCGCCGGCGAGCCTGATCGCGAGCGCCCTGCCAATGCCCGAACCTGCGCCGGTGACAACGCACACTTTGTCTTTGAATTTTTCGATCATGCCACTCGCCTCGCCTGAACCTGCGGCATCCTTGCGAGGGTCATCGCCTCACGCAAGCGTCATGCTCAGTCGCGAAGCCCCGCGGCGATCGCATCCCAGTCGTTCCGCCGCGCGGTGACAAGGAGCGGCTTGTTGACTGAGGGCGACGGGCGATAGGGCTCGCCATCGTCGAGAAAGGCTGGCTTGCCGCCCGCTTCGCTGACGATCAGCGCGCCAGCTACATGATCCCAAGGGTGGATGAGGCTCGACACCTTGAAATCGACGTCGCCTTTGGCGAGCGCGATATAGGCGTAGGCGGAGCAATGGCTGGAGCGCGACTCGAACCTGGCGGAAAGTCTTGCGCGCATGCGTTCCTGCCGGTCGGGCGAGAGCCAGCCGAGCGACCGAAGGCCGAGCGGCTTTTCGCGCTCGCTCGCCGTAACGCGCAGGCGCTCGCCGCGCCAGGTTGCGCCTTCGCCCTTCTCCGCGATCGCCGATGAATTATGCGGCGCGGCGTAGATCCAGCCTGCGCGCGTCTCGCCATTTTCAACGAGGGCGACGATGGTTCCGAACTCATCGACGCCATTGACGAAATTGCGCGTGCCGTCGAGCGGGTCGACGACCCAGAATGCGCCCTCGCCTGTCAAGGCGTTCGCCGCTTGCGGGTTCTTCGCGGCGAGTTCCTCGCCGATGAAGCCTGCATCCGGCCGAATGGCGCGCAACGCCAGTTCGAGCGCGCGCTCCGTTGCTTCATCGACTTCCGTGACGAGATCGTTGGGCCCGGATTTCTGGCGAATTTCGCCGGCCGATAGCTTGCCGTAGCGCGGCATGATTTCGGTCTGCGCAATCTCGGCGATGAGCGCGGCGACTTTCTCCACGTCAACGATCATGCGAGCCGCCGAACCTCTTCGCCCGGCGATACGATAACCGCATCAGGAAACGCCTTGCGGAACTGGCCGAAGGATTTCCGGGTGAGCCGCACCGTGAAACGCGTGCGCTCGCCTTCAGTTTCTTCGCTGCGCACATCGCCCGCTTCATGCAGGAAGGCGCGCGCGGCGCCATTGGAGGCTGGCGTTTCAATAACAAAGGTCTCGCGCTCGGCGGTGACGAGCCGGTCGATCAGATCCTGCAATTCGCCAAGGCCCTCGCCAGTGACGGCGGAGATCGCGATGCGCGCCGGCTCCTCGATCGTGCAGATGGTTCGTTCTTTCGAAAGACGCACCGACATTTGCAGCGCGCTGCGCTCTTCCTCGTCGAGAAGGTCGATCTTGTTGAGCGCTTCGATCACCGGGCGTTCGTCATGCTCGTCGATGCCGATCTCTTTAAGGACGCCGATAACGTCGAGGCGTTGCGGCTCGCTGTCGGCGTGAGCGGCGTCGCGCACATGCACGATAAGGTCGGCTTCAAGCACTTCCTCAAGCGTCGCGCGGAAGGCGGTGACGAGCTGCGTCGGCAGGTCGGAGATGAAGCCCACCGTGTCGGAAAGGATGATGCGCTGGCCCGAACGCAGGACCACCGCGCGCATGGTCGGGTCGAGCGTTGCGAAAAGCAGGTCCTTCGCGACGACTTCCGACTTCGTCAGATAGTTGAAAAGCGTGGACTTGCCGGCGTTCGTATAGCCGACGAGTGCGACGACGGGGTAAGGCGCGCGTTTGCGTTTGGCCCTTTGCAGGCTCCTCGTACGGCGCACCTGATCGAGCTTTTCCTTCAGCCGGTCGATCTTGTTTGCGAGCGCGCGCCGGTCCGCCTCGATCTGGCTTTCGCCGGGGCCGCCAAGGAAGCCGAAGCCGCCGCGCTGACGTTCCAGATGGGTCCATGACCGCACAAGGCGCGAGCGTTGATAGGAAAGATGGGCGAGTTCGACCTGCAGGCGCCCTTCCGCCGTCCGCGCCCGCGCGCCGAAGATTTCGAGAATGAGCGCGGTGCGGTCGAGCACCTTTGCGTTCCATTCCTTTTCGAGGTTCCGGTGCTGAACCGGCGTCAGGGAATGATCGACAATGACAAGGCCGGGCCGCGGATCGCGCGCGTCGAGCATTTCGCGGATCTGCTCGACCTTGCCCGCGCCAAGGAATGTCGCCGGCCGTGGGCGCGTCACCGGCGCGATCATCGCCTCGACGACATCGAGATCGATCGCCGCAGTCAGGCCGACCGCCTCTTCAAGGCGCGCCTCATCGCTCCGCGTCGCGACTTCAGCCTGAACGGCCGGAAGAACGACGAAGGCTTTCGTTAGATCCGAAGGGGCAGTTCCCAAAGGCGCTCGCTATTCGGCTTCTTCGCCGTCCCACAGCGTCACCGGCGCGGACGGCATCACGGTGGACACCGCATGCTTATAGACGAGCTGAACCTGTCCGTCGCGCTTGAGCAAAACGCAAAAATTATCGAACCACGTCACCACGCCCTGAAGTTTCACGCCATTGACCAGGAAGATCGTGACCGGAACTTTGTTTTTTCGAACGTGATTGAGGAAAGTGTCCTGAAGATTTTGTTTTTTCTCAGTCATTTTAAGTCTACCTCAGGGGTGCATCCTTGCTGCGGCGCACAATCATACTGGCGCGCCACGTCCCCTAAAGCAACCGATTTTCATTGGCCGCCTCAGGCGCGGCCACGGCTGCGGATTGGCCTTTGGCGATGTACGCGTCGCGGAGCCGTCGCGCAACGCTTCCGGGCGCCCCGTCGCCGACCTGTTCGCCATCGATCGAGACGACCGGCATGACGAGCGTCGTCGCCGAGGTAAAGAAGGCTTCCGCGGCTTTCAGCGCTTCTTCTTTGGTAAACGGGCGCTCCACGACCTTCATCTGCAACTCTTCGGCGCACTTCAGAACAGTCTGGCGGGTGATGCCGCCGAGGATGTCGTTGCCGAGGGGGTGCGTCACTATTTCACCCTGCCGCGTGACGATCCAGGCGTTCGAAGAACCCCCTTCGGTGATGAAACCGTCACGAACGAGCCATGCTTCCTGCGCGCCGGCGCGCTTGGCGGCCTCTTTCGCGAGGACGTTCGGCAGGAGCGAGATCGATTTGATGTCGACGCGGCCCCAGCGAATGTCCGGCGCGGTGATGACCTTCGCGCCTTTTTTCGCGAGCTCTTCGGACTTCGAAAAGTCGAAACGCTTGGCGGTGATGACGATGGAAGGGTTCGGCGCGCCGTCCGGGAACGGGTGATTGCGCGGTGCGACGCCGCGCGTGATCTGCATGTAAACAAGCGCGTCTTTAAGGCGGTTTTTGCGCACCAGCGTTTCCATGACGAGCCGCATGGCGCGCGTCGTCATCGGCTTTTCAATGGCGAGTTCGTTGAGCGAACGGTCGAGGCGCGCAAGGTGACCTTCTTCGTCCCAGAAGACGCCGTTCAAAACGAGACAGACCTCATAGACGCCATCGGCGAACTGATAGCCGCGATCTTCGATATGAACGCCGGCTTCAGCGTGCCGAGTGTATCGGCCATTTACGTAGGCAATGCGCGGCATGAACGATCAAGTCCTCCAGAATGCTCGATTGATTAGCGCGAGAGCGGCCACCGCTTCAAGCCGTCCAAGGATCATTCCGCCTACGAGAATAAACCGAAGCGGCGCTTCAAAGATAGCATAACCTTCGCCGCCGCCTTCTGCGAGCGCGAGAAGCGCGCCCGTATTGCTCAGAATCGCCGTTGCAGTGACGACTGCAATCTCAAACTTATGTCCGCTTGCAGTAACCGCGAGAACGAGACCTGCAAGCGTCATGGTGAAGACGAGAAAATGCATCCACACGCCGAGTTCGTTAGCGATTCGCGACCGTCCAAAGACGCTGCTCGGGGTGATTAGACGGCGGATTTCCTCGCGTGCGCGGCGCATGATGACGAGCCAGCGCACGATCTTGAACCCGCCCGCGGTCGACACTGCAGCCCCCCCGATAATCGCCGTAATAAGCGCGATCAGAAGCGGCGGTTCGCTGCCGATAACGACGCCATTGGTCGAAAGAAGGCTCGCTGCGTCGAAGATTTGCGAGGGAATGCGGGCGACGCCTTTCCCGCCCTCCATCAGCCAGAAGAGCGCGCCGACGACGAGGACGATGAGGAGAAAAGTCTTCGTCTCATCGTCGCGAAGGCGCCGGAAATCGCCCTTCATGAGGCGCGCGATGAGGACGAAATTGGCGCCGCTGATCAAAATAAACGGAAAGAGCGCCGCATGAACGCCCGAATGGAAGGCCGCAAGGCCGCCTTCCCTCGGCGTGAGGCCGCCTGATGAGAGTGTTGAAAAAGCGAGGATCACGGCTTCGTAGATCCCTGTCCCGGCGGCGAGCAGCGCAAGAACGGCGACGACGGTGATGAGGAAATAAGGCCCGACAAAAGCTGCGAATGCGTTTCGGATCGGGCGCAAATGCGAATTACGGTCGCCGCGTGAAAACGGCGGCAACAGCGTATCGGTGCCGATAAACGCCGGACGAATGAAGACTGCGGCCGCGATCGTCACCGACGCGAGCCCGCCGATCCATTGAAGTTCGGCCCGCCACAACACCCCTGCCTGATCGGCAAGCATTGCATTCGGCGCGAGCCATGCGCCCGTCGTCGTCAGCGCGGAGACCGCTTCGAAATAGGCCGCATCCCAGGAAAGGCCTCCAATGATGAAGGGGACTGCAGCGAAAGCGGGCGCAACGCTCCACCACAGGAGAACGAAGAGGAGCGCGCTGCGAAAATCGCTCGCCATGCGCCTGTCGCGCGAGAAGAACACGGCGCCGAGGCCGACAAAAATGGTCAGGATCGAACCGAAGAGATAAGCGCCGGCGCCCGTCCCTTTCGCTGCTGCGAGAACAAGCGGCCCGGCCATGGCGAGGCCCAGCGCGACGAGCGCTGCGCCGAAAAGCCGGATGACTGAAGCAAGGCCTATGCGCCGCTCCCTTGCAGAGCCCTAGAAATATTCGAGGCTGACGCGGAACATCTGCTCAACGTCCTTCACATAGTCGCGCAGCGACAGCAGGACGACGCGGTCGCCCGCATTGATGACCGTATCGCCCGTCGGCATCGAGACTTTGCCGTCGCGATAGACGGCGCCGATCATCACCCCTTCGGGGAGTTCGGCTTCCCTGAGCGGCTTGTTGACGAGCGGCGAAGTTTCGAGCGCCACCGCATCGATGAGCTCCGCCGCGCCGTCCGAAACGGAATAGACGCCTTTGATCCGCCCTCGGCGAATGTGCTGGAGGATCGTCGAAATCGTCGTCGCGCGCGGGTCGACATAGCGGTCGATGCCGACAGCCTCAGAGATGGGGCCGTAATCCTGATCGTTGATGAGCGCCATGGCGCGCCGCGCGCCTTCGCGCTTGGCGACGACGGAAGCGAGAATGTTCACCTGATCGTTGTCGGTGACAGCGACGACGGCTTCGGCCTCCTCGACGCCCGCCTCGCGCAGGAGATAGCGGTCGAGGCCATCGCCCTGCAGGACGACCGTGCGCTCTAGATGTTCGGCGATCGTCTCGGCGCGCTTCACGTCGCGCTCGATGAGACGGATCTTCATCGAGCCCATGCTCTCTAGCCCGCGCGCCACATAAAGCCCGATATTGCCGCCGCCGATAATGATGATGCGCCGCGCCTGACGTTCGGCGAGGTTCATGATCTCAAGGGCGCGCGACACGTCATTGCGGTCCGCGATGAAATAGATCTCGTCGCCCGCCGATAGCTGGTCGCCAGAATGGGCGCGCCACATTTTTCCCTCGCGCCGGATGGCGACGATGGTGATCTTCAGATCGGGGAAAAGTTCGGCGACCTGCCGCAAGGGCGAGTCGAGGATCGGGCAGTCTTCACGAAGACGAACCCCCACCGCCCAGATCTTGCCGTCGACGAAGGATTTGATCTCGAAGGCGCCCGGCGTCGACATGCGCTGCATGATCGATTCCGAGACTTCGCGCTCCGGCGAGATGATGACGTCGATCGGGATGTGGCTGCGGCTGAAGAGGTCGGAAAAGCGCGGGTCGAGATATTCCTGCGCCCTGATGCGCGCGATCTTGGTCGGCACGTTGAAAAGCCCGTGCGCGACCTCGCAGGCGACCATGTTCACTTCATCGGAATAGGTGACGGCGATGAGCATGTCGGCTTCGCGCGCGCCGGCTTCAGCCAGCACTTCCGGGTGCGAACCGTTGCCGACGACGCCGCGCACGTCGAGGCGCTCGGAAATCGTGCGGATCAGCTCTTTCGACTGATCGATCACGGTCACATCGTTATTCTCGCGAGCAAGACGCCGCGCGATGCCATATCCGACGCGCCCGGCGCCGCAGACGATGACCCGCATGGTTCAGATTCCTTCGTTCGTGGAGCCGCAAGTCCTAAGGGGCCCGGATGGCGGGTGCGTTAACGGCTGGTGTTACAACTGTCCGCCCGCCCCCTACAACCACCCCTCATGCGCTCTCCCGCGCATTGCCCGTAACGCCAAGGGCCTTGAGTTTGCGATGGAGCGCCGAACGCTCCATGCCGATAAAGGCGGCCGTCCGGGAGATATTGCCCCCGAAGCGGTTGATCTGGGCGATCAGGTATTCCCGTTCGAACCGCTCGCGCGCATCGCGCAATGGCAGGGCGATGATCTGTTCGAGGCCCTCTCCCGCCGGGATCGACAGGCCTTCGTCGATGATCTCCGAGGGCAGATGATCGCTGGTGATCTCAAGGTCCGGATCGCGTCCCATCAGGATGAGCGTGCGTTCGATGACGTTGCGCAGCTGGCGCACATTGCCGGGCCAGGCATAGGCCTGAAGCGCGGCCATGGCTTCCGGCGTCAGCGAGCGTTTCGGCAGGCCTGAGCCGCGCGCGATGCGGTCGACGAAATAGGCGACAAGCGCCGGAATGTCCTCGCGGCGATCGGCGAGCGGCGGCGCCTCGATCGGCACCACGTTGAGGCGATGGAAGAGGTCTTCGCGGAAGCGCCCTTCAGCGGCGTCCTCAAGGAGGTTGCGGGTCGTCGTCGAGATGATGCGCACGTCGACGCTCACCGGCGCGTCGCCGCCGACGCGGCGGAAGCGCTGGTCGACGAGCACGCGCAGGATCTTGCCCTGCGTTTCAAGCGGCATGTCGCCGATCTCGTCGAACATCAAGGTGCCGCCATGCGCGCGCTCCATGAGGCCGATCGATTTCGGCGCGCCGCTTTCGCCTTCGACGCCGAAGAGTTCCTCCTCCATGCGCTCAGGCGCGATGGTCGCCGAACTCGCGACGACGAAGGGCCGCGTCGCGCGGCTCGACTTGGCGTGGAGCAGGCGCGCGACGACTTCCTTGCCTGAACCGGCGGGACCGGAGATCAGCACGCGCGAGCGCGTATCCGCGACCTTGTCGATCACGCCGCGAAGCGAGTTGATGATGGGCGAACCGCCGACAAGGCCCCAGTCCGGCGTGCGCTCCCGAAGATCGGTGTTCTCGCGCCTGAGGCGAGCGGCCTCGAGCGCGCGGTTGACCGCGAGGATGAGGCGATCGGCGTTGAACGGCTTTTCGACGAAGTCGTAAGCGCCCTTCTTGATCGCCGCGACCGCGGTTTCGATCGTGCCGTGCCCGGAGATGATGACGACAGGAAGCTCAGGGTGAACGCGCTTCAGTTCTTCGAGGATCTCGATCCCGTCCATCGCAGAATTCTGCAGCCACACATCGAGGACGACGAGCGATGGCAGGCGCTCTCGAACGGCGGCGAAGGCGCCGTCGGAATTTGCGGCCGCGCGCGGACTGAACCCCTCATCTTCCAGGAGCCCCGTTACGAGATCCCTGATGTCGGCTTCATCGTCCACGACAAGAATATCAACGCCCATACTTCAATCCTCTCTAGTCGCCCCGCCTCGTCTTTCCGAAGCTCACTCCGCTGCAGTCTGCGCCTCGCGCGCTCCCAACACTCCCGCCCCCTCAAGCGGGATCACAAGGCTGATGCGCGCGCCCGTCGCGCCCAGCGTTGCGTCGTCGTCAAAGAGCAGGACGCCGCCATGCTCCTCGATCACCTTGCGCACGATGGCGAGGCCGAGCCCCGTACCTTTCGCGCGTGTCGTCATGTAAGGCTCGGTCAGGCGATGACGCTCCGCTTTCGGTAGCCCGACGCCATTGTCGATGACGTCGATGCGCGCCTGCCCGCTTTCGATATTGATCTCAACGCGAATGCGGCCCTGCGCCGCTTCACCTTCCTCCGCCGATATACGCGCGCCGATCGACTCGCCGGCGTTCTTGAGGAGATTGCCGAGCGCCTGAACGAGGAGGCGCTCGTCACACATGATGTAGACCGGCTCCTGCGGCGCCTCGAAGGTGAATTCGATATCGGGGAAGGCGACGCGCTGCGGGAAGATCGCCGCCTTCGCAAGCTCGCGCGCATCCTGCCGCGCGATGACCGGCTTCGGCATCCGCGCAAAGGAGGAGAACTCGTCGACCATGCGCCCGATATCGCCGACATGGCGGATAATGGTCTCGGTGCATTTGTCGAAGATTTCCGGCGATGACTGAATCTCGCCCTGATATTTCCGGCGCAGGCGCTCCGCCGAAAGCTGGATCGGGGTCAGCGGATTCTTGATCTCATGCGCGATGCGGCGCGCGACATCGCCCCAGGCGGCGTTGCGCTGCGCGGAGATGAGCTGCGTAATGTCGTCGAAAGTGATGACGAAGCTGCGCTCGCCCTCCACTTCGCCGCCCACTTCATCGGCGACGATCCGCACATTGATTGTCCGCAGGCGCCCGTGGCGCTCGACCTCGATCTGGCCGGCCGCTTCGCCATAGACGCTCTCCCGCGCCTCATCCATGAGCGGGAGGAGTTCGGGGAGCAGATCCGTCACTGCTCGGCCCGCGAGCCGCTCCACATTCTCGCCGAGGAGGTCCGCAGCGAAACGGTTGGCGATGGCGATGCGGCCCTCGGACGAGGCGCCGATGACGCCCGCCGACACGCCAGAAAGCACCGCTTCCGTAAACCGGCGCCGGCGGTCGAACTGCTTGTTCGTCTCGATGAGGTCGTCGCGCTGCGTCTGCAATTGCGCCGTCATTCGGTTCATCGAGCGGGCGAGTGCGCCAAGCTCGCCATCCCCTTTGTAGACTTCGACGCGCGCGGAGAGATCGCCGCCGGAAACGCGGTCGGCCATCCCGACAAGACGCCCGATCGGGCGGACGATGCGCGTCGCGGCCCAGAGCGCGAGCCAGACGGCGCCGGAGAGAATGATGACCGCAAGGAAGAAGTAACCGAGCGTGAAAACGCTTTCCGCCCGCGCCCGACCGCGTTCCGCATCGCGCCAGTCGGCGCGCAGCTCGTTCACAGCGTAAAGCCGCTTCGTCGTCAGCGGGTCGACGCGCTGATAGGCGATGAGATAACCGCCGCCGTAATAGGGAAGGCTCATCGCGCCGCGAAACACGTCGTAATGATATTCATCGTTTGCGCCGTAGGTGAACAGCTCTCCCGGAACGGCGTTCCTGTTGAGGTTTTCAAGCGCATTCTTCGATGGAAGATTATAGGTCTCGTCGCCGATTTCGGCGCGCACGAGCATTCGCCCGTCTGCGCCGATTACATACAGCGCATCGAGGCCGCGCAATTGCGCCTGCGCGAAAATATACTGCCGGAAGCTGATCGGCGTCGCTTCAAGACCGATGCCCGCTTCTTCGTTACGTCGGATGTCGAACGCGATCTGGCGCATGACGAATTCAAGCTCGCCGGCCTTGATTTCAACAAGCCCGTTCGCGAGATCGCGCGCCGTGTTGTGATAGCGCTCGATGCGGTCGCTGAAGACGTCATCAAGACTTGTACGGAGAATTGTGTACGCGAATAGGAACGCGATGATCGACGGCAGCACCGCAACGATCGCGAACATGCCGACGAGCTGCATATGTGTTTGCGAGCCCGCAAGCTGATGGCGCCGGTCAGACCAGACGCGCCACAGGCGAACGCCGACCAGCCCCACAAACGCCGCCGCGATGAAGAGATTGGCGAAGAGCATCGCCGCGATGAACTTCGAGCTGGCGCTTTCGACGCCCGGCGACAGCAGGTACCATGTCGTAAAGAATGCGATCGCCGCCGCGGCCGTCAGGGCCGCCGCAGCCGTCGCATTTGAAAGGACCCATTTCGGCAGAAGGCGGCTCGCCGGTTCCGGCCCCGCCGTCGTCTCCTCCGATGGCCTTTGCTTGAACTCGGTCCCTACCAACGCTCGTCCTGCCGGGACTACGCCCTGAACTGCTTCACCTTGCCCCCGAAGCCGGTTCGATTCCCCGGCCTTCCGGCTCCGCGGCGTTCCGCCACGGGGCTGCAAGACCTGAACCAGCGCGGATGCTGCGCTGGTTGTTGCAAAAAATCAACACGAATGTGGCCGGTTTGCCTCAGGTGATTCAATCACGCGGCGCTGATGAGTGCCTGCCGGTGATCGCCCTCATAGAAGGCGGCGAGCATGTCGATGACCCGCTCGGGCGAGAAGACGCGGCAGACCGCCGCCCGGAAGGCCCGGCGCTCGGCCGGATCGATATCGACCGGCGCAAAGTCGACATAGGCCGCGAGGTGCTTCCTCGCGACCCGCACGCCGAGATGCATGTCGTAATGCGCGACCGTATCTTCGTAATGGGTACGGACGATTTTCGCCTGCCGTTCAAGCGAAGGCTCGCTTGCGGTTTCGTTGCCCGAGTGAAGCGCCGCTGCGATCGATCCCGGCAGCCACGGACGGCCAAGCGCCGCGCGCCCGATCATCACGCCGTCGGCGCCAGATTGCGCAAGCGCCGCGCGCGCATCGGAAAGGCTCGCAATGTCGCCGTTAACGATAACCGGAATGGAGACTACTTCCTTCACGGCGCGCACGGCGGACCAGTCCGCCTCGCCATTGAAGAACTGATTGCGCGTGCGCCCGTGCACGGTGACGAGCCTGACGCCCGCATCTTCCGCACGCCGCGCAAGCTCTGGCGCATTCATGCAGTCTCGATCCCAGCCGAGCCGCATTTTGAGCGTCACCGGCTTCGTCGTCGCGTTCACCGTCGCCTCGATCAGCCCGAGCGCATGATCGAGATCGCGCATTAGCGCGGAGCCTGACGCCTGCCCCGTCACCTGACGCGACGGGCAGCCCATGTTGATGTCGATGACGTCGGCGCCCGCAGCCTCCGCGAGCCTTGCGCCTTCGGCCATCCAGCGCGCTTCGCGGCCCGCAAGCTGGAGAATGAAGGGCGAGACATCCGGGTCTGCTTCAGCGCGCAGCACCATATCGGGCCGCGCCCGGGCGAGTTCCTCGCTCGCAACCATCTCGGAAACGACGATCCCCGCCCCGCATTTCGCCGCCGCCCGCCGAAACGGCAGGTCGCTCACACCCGACATGGGGGCGAGCGCGACGGCGTTAGCGAGGGATATATCGGCGATCTTGAACATTGGCGGTGTTTTGCCGGGACGGCAGACGATGGGCAATAGGCGATAGGCGATAGGCGATGAGAGGTAGCCAAAGCCGCCGCTTCTTTCTATTCCCTATTGCCTGTTCCCTATCGCCCAGCGCCCAATATGACCCAAACCATCGCCATCATTGTCGCCGCGGGACGCGGCGTTCGCGCCGGGGCCGGCGGGCCGAAGCAATATCGACCGCTCGCTGGCGAAGCCGTGCTCGCCCGGACGGCGAAAGCGTTTCTCGCTCACAAAGGCGTCGATGCGGTGCGGGTGATTATCCATCGCGACGACGATGATCTCTATGCTGAGGCGATGGGCGCGCTGCTTGGCGAAAAGAAACTTCTGCCCCCCGTGCATGGCGGCGCCGAGCGGCAGGATTCGGTGCGCCTCGGCCTTGAAAGCCTCGAAGCGCTCGCGCCCGAGAAGGTGCTCATCCACGATGCGGCGCGCCCGTTCATCGACGCGGGCACGATCACGCGCGTCATCGACGCGCTCGACGCCGCGCCTGGCGCCATCGCCGCGCTTCCCGTTTTCGACACGATCAAGCGCGCTGGCGCAGAGAACGCGATTGAAACGACCGTCTCTCGCGACCGGCTCTGGCGGGCGCAGACGCCGCAAGGCTTCGGCTACAAGGCGATCCTCGATGCGCACCGCGCCGCGGCCGGCCAAACGCTCACCGATGACGCCGCCGTCGCGGAGGCCGCCGGCCTTCGCACCGTGCTCGTCAACGGCGCGCCCGACAATATGAAGATCACGCAGGCGGAAGATTTCGGCATGGCGGAAATCCTCCTTGAACGGAAAAAGACGATGTATGAATTCCGCACCGGCCAGGGCTTCGACGTTCACCAGTTCGAACCGGGCGACGCCGTCATCCTTTGCGGCGTTTCAATTCCCCACAAGGCGAAACTGAAAGGCCATTCGGACGCCGACGCCGGCATGCACGCGCTGACGGACGCCATCCTCGGCGCGATTAGCGCGGGCGACATTGGCGACCATTTCCCGCCGAGCGATCCGCAGTGGAAAGGCGCGCCCTCGCACATCTTTCTTGAAAAAGCGTGCGAGCTCGTGCGCGAGACGGGCGGCGACATCACTCATTGCGACATCACCATCATCTGCGAAGCGCCGAAGATCAAACCGCACCGCGAAAAAATGCGCGAAGCGCTTGCCGCCATCATGAAGATGGACCCCGCCCGCGTGTCGGTGAAAGCGACGACCACGGAAGAACTCGGCTTCACCGGCAGACGCGAAGGCATCGCCGCGCTCGCGACCGCAACCGTCAGGCTTCCGGCGGAATAATGGCGGCGCCCCTTCCCGTGCGCATACTGGCGCAAGCGGTGATCACAAGAGCCACCGCAAAGAAACTCATGGTCGCAACCGCCGAGTCCTGCACCGGCGGGATGATCGGCGCAGCGCTTACCGACATTGCGGGCTCCTCCGCCGTCTATGAGCGCGGTTTCATCACCTATTCGAACGAAGCGAAGGCCGAACTTCTCGGCGTGCCCATGCCGCTCATCGTGAGGCGCGGCGCCGTCAGCGGCGAAGTCGCGCGCGAAATGGCGAGAGGCGCAATCCGAAATTCGCGCGCCGATATCGCCGTCGCGGTGACAGGCGTTGCAGGCCCCGATGGCGGAACGCCCGACAAGCCCGTGGGCCTCGTCTGGTTCGGACTGGCGACGCGCAGCGGCGTCTCGCGCATTGAACGGCGCATTTTCGCCGGCGGTTCGCGCGATTTCGTGCGCACGAAGACGGTTGAGACGGCGCTGCGGCTTATTCTTTCGGTACTTTGAAATCTCTCGTCAGCTCTGCGCAGTTCCCTCCCTTGAAAAGGGAGGGTTAGGGAGGGTTCCCTTCGGCGCCTCACCCCGCGCATGCGCTGCGATGAACCCTCCCTTTCGGCCAACACCGAATTCGTAAAACGAATTCGGGGCCTCAAGCCCTCCCTTTTCAAGGGAGGAGGAAGGCGTGCCTAATCGCCGTACACCACTTTCGCGCGCTCCACGAAAGCGTCCGACATTTTCACGAAAGCCCGCTCGAAGACGCTCGACGCCGCAGCTTGCAAAAGAAAATTCCGGAACTCGAAATCGATGGTGAAGTCGATCTCCGAGCCGCCGTCGATATCGCGGAAGAGCCAGAGATTGTGGAGCTTGCGGAAGGGGCCTTCCGCGTAGGCGACTTCGATGCGGTGGGCTTTCCGGTCGAGCGTCACGTGGCTGCGGAATTTCTCGCGGAACGCCGCATAGGAAACGATCATGTCGGCGAGAATTGAACCGCCGCCATCGGCGACATCCGACTTAACGATGCGCAGCGCCGTGCAGTGCGGCACGAATTGCGGGTACTTCTCCACATCGGCGACGAGATCGAACATCTCATCGGCCGTGTAGGGAACGATCGTTTTCGTGCGCCGCGACGTCACGCGGGCCGGCCTCGCTTCGCGTTTCGGGCGTAGCCGTCGAAAAGATCGAGCATACGCACCATCCATGCATCGACTGGCGCCGGCAGATTGCACGCAGGCTCAGGCGTCACAATGCGCCGCCAGATAAGCGGGCTGACGGCGATATAGTCGCAGAGATTGGCTGACGCGCCGCCAAGGAACTGGCGCGAGCCGAGCGCGGCGCCGAGAACGCCGAACGCTTTTTCAAGCTGCGCGCTGGCCGCCGGGTCGGACCCGACCTCTTCAAGCGTCTTGCCGAAGCGCTTTTCGCGCGTCTCGCGGAAATACTTCTTCGTCTCGTCGTCGAGGATCTTGTGCACCTGTACGAAGGTGATCGGCGCGAGCGACGGATAGACCGACGCGCCGAGCCACGCCGTGAGGAAGTTCGCAAACGCCCTCTCCCCATCGGTCGCAACGAGCGGGCGCGCGGGATATTTCTTTTCGAGATGTGCGACGATCACCGGGCTGTCGCAGATGACTTCGCCATCGTCGACGAGGATCGGCAGCTTGCCATAGTCAGGGTCGGGATATTTCTGCTTCTCGATGAAATTGAGCGGCTCGATCTCGAAATCGAGGCCTTTGTGCAACAGCGCGAATTTCACAATCCAGCAATAAGGGCTGAAGCGCACGTCGCGGTCCGCCGCGCAGAGGTCGTAAAGCTTGATCGTCATGTGAGTCCCGTTCGGTCTAGCGAGCCTTCGCCGCGCGCGCCGCCTTGAGCCTTGCGAAGTCTTCGCCAGCATGGTGCGAAGACCGCGTCAGCGGCGATGAAGACACCATCAGAAAGCCCTTGGCGCGTGCGATCGTCTCATAGGACTTGAACTCGTCCGGCGTCACGAAACGATCGATCGCCGCGTGCTTGCGCGTCGGCTGAAGGTATTGGCCGATGGTGATGAAGTCGACGCCCGCCGAGCGCATATCGTCCATCACCTGCATCACTTCTTCGCGCGTCTCGCCAAGGCCGACCATGATGCCGGACTTGGTGAACATTTGCGGGTCGCGATCTTTCACTTTCTCAAGCAGGCGCAGCGAATGGAAATAACGCGCGCCGGGGCGGATCGAGAGATAGAGCCTCGGCACGGTTTCGAGATTGTGATTGAAGACGTCCGGTCTGGAGTCGATCACGATCTCCGCCGCGCCGTCCTTGCGCAAGAAATCGGGCGTCAGAATTTCAATCGTCGTCGCGGGCGAACGAGCGCGGATGGAGCGCACGACTTCGGCGAAGTGCTGCGCCCCGCCATCCTCAAGGTCGTCGCGATCGACCGACGTGATGACGACATGGGAAAGGCCCATCTCAGCGACGGCGTCGGCGACATTCCTCGGCTCATCCGTGTCGAGCGCTTTCGGCAGGCCCGTTTTCACATTGCAGAAGGCGCAGGCGCGCGTGCAGGTGTCGCCCATGATCATCATGGTCGCGTGCTTCTTGTCCCAGCACTCGCCGATATTCGGGCAGCCTGCTTCCTCGCAGACGGTGTGAAGGTTCTTGCTGCGCACGATGGCGCGCGTTTCCGCATAGCCGACCGAGCCCGGCGCTTTCACGCGGATCCATTCGGGTTTGCGCTGGATCGGGTTGTCGGGCCGCGCTTCCTTTTCGGGATGGCGCGGCCGGTCCTTGCCCGTCATGTCTATGAGAGTCGCCATCCCCGCCATGTAGCAGCGGCGGGGGGCCGCTCCAAGGGGCGGCCCTGCCTTCCCCGCCCTAGAGAAGCCGCTCGACCGTCTCGACGACCTCGTCAAAGGGCCGCGGAATGAGCGCGCCGTCCATCGGTTCGCCAAGCGCAGTGTGGATCGCCTCCCACGCATCGATCGATTCGATCACGCCCGGCGGGCCGGCCTGGACGAGCCGCGAGCCTTCGGTCGAAAAGCGCACCATCTCGCGAGAAACCGGCAGGCGCAGCCAGCGCCAGATGCGCCGGTTGAGCTCGCCATTGACGTAATACTCCCAGCGCGGGTCTTCCGGGTCGTTCGTGATCCAGAAGAAGAGCGTACGGAAATCGCCCGCATCGGCGAAAGCAAGTACGCCGTGGTCGAAGGCGAAGAAACGCGGGGAACGCAGAAGATTGAGAAAGCCGGATTCGGTGAAGCCGCATTTCAAATCGGCGAGCGCCTTGCGCTTGGCCGCGGCGCGCGTTTCGAATTCCGCCACCAGCCTCGGCCAGACATCGCGCCCCACGAGCACGATCCCCGCGCCGGCGACAAGGAAATAGCCGATCGACGCCTCCAGCATCGCCGAGAGGCCGGCGGCGTTGTAGACGACGGCGAGGAAGAGCGGCGTCGCAAGCGCGAACGTCGCCGCGATCGGCCGACGGAAGCCGACAAGGTCATCCCGTGCGAACTCCATGATGTTGTCGATGAAATCGCCGGCCGTGCGCAGCCGGTTTTCGACTACGACCGGAAAATTCACGCGCGTCGTGCTAAGCATGGTCAATCCTCGCGTTTGGCCTCGCCTTTGGCCTTGTCTATATAGCCCTCCTCAACGTTCCCGCTGACGAGCATGTCGCGGAGGATTTTCGGGCCGGTTAACCGCCGCCGCGCAATTCGTCTCGCATTTTCCGGGCGCCAACGAATGCGCGCGCCGGATGGCAGGTCCGGCGCGCGCAAATTCAAATCGACTAAAATGATCGGCGAATTTTACGCCGCAACGCTTTCCGCTGGCGTGCGCAGCGCCACCCACAGCCCGTTGAAGAGCGCGCCAAGCCCGATCGTCATGCCGACGGCGGAAAACAGCGCGCCGATATAGGGGACCGCGCCGAGAATGAGCACGATGGCGAGACCGGCGAGGAAAGGCAGGAATTTAGCCTGCTTGTCGCCGCTCTTGTCCATCAGAAGGTGTCCGACGGCGAGCCCCGCGCCGATATTGCTGACCATGAGCAAGCCGAGATAGAGCGCCAGCATGAAGGCGCCGAACGGAATGCCGAGAATGATCACCATAAAGACGATCGCGGCGATCGGCATCGCAATGAGCACGCCGACGCCGATAAGCATGTCCGTCAGCGGCCGCTCGCGGCCCGAAGCCGCCGTCTCTCCCATCCAGCGCGGGAAGAGAAGCATCATCAACGCGCCG
Source organism: Caulobacterales bacterium (assembly GCA_020638525.1). Lineage (GTDB taxonomy): Bacteria > Pseudomonadota > Alphaproteobacteria > Caulobacterales > Parvularculaceae > Amphiplicatus. Next base: position 109,105 of record JACKIL010000002.1, read on the forward strand.
CTCGCGCCAAGCGCGACGAACCAGAAGAGCGCGCCGTAAGCGCGCGCCGTCATGCTCTTTTCAGTGAAGAATTTCGGGCCGCGCTCTTCGAACTTGTAGCGCCCTTCCCGCGTCTGCTTTTTAACGACGCCGCCGGCGAGGATCGCTTGCGGAGAAATATCGGCGTCCTTCGGCGAGTAATAGATGAGTTCGCCGCTGATTTTCGCATCCGGGCCGATGACGATGTCGTCCGCGTCGATGGTGAGATCGCCCGTGACTTCGCCATTGAAGATGACGCTCGCGCCAGCAATCTCGGCGCCGTCTTGCATCTTTCCTGAAACGTCGAGCGCGCCGCCCGCCATCCTCAGCGTTCCGCCAATGAAGGCGTCCGGCGTGACGGTGAGATTGCCGCCGGCGATCATCGCGTCTTCCTCGACCGATCCCGCGAACGTCACATTGCCGCCTGAGCCGATGAATTCATTCGCTTCGCCCGTGAACGTGACATCGCCCCCGGCCGCGACGAGCGAGCCGTCGATAGTCGCCGACACCCTCACCGATCCGCCGAGCGCGAGAACGCCCGTCATCGGCCGAAGCCCGGACGAGACCTCCCCTGTGATCTCGACATTGGCGCCGGCGGCGAAGACGCCCCCTCTCGCTCCGTCGATCTTCACCGACGCGCCGGTCTGCGTCTCGTCCGCCATCGCAGCGCCGAAGAGCTGCATTGCGGCGAGGGCCGCCATAGCCAGGAATATCCGCATGATCGCCTCCCTGAATCCCCTGTTCGCTAACTATAGCGCCGGCTGATGACGAACAATTGATCTGGCTCCCGTAAGCGGGTCAGGACGGGCTGTTTCTGCGTCCCGGCACCCCAACGAAAAATACTAACAAACTGATAACAAAGGGAAATCTTTGTCCCCAGCCTTGCGGGAGAAAAGCTGGCTCGCTACAAGTGTCGAGCGAGCGAACAAACCGCGCGAGAATTACCGAATATTCAGCCGCCCGGCCGGATGAATTGGTTGTGATCCACGTTGCGTTTTCGTGCGGTTCGTGAGCATAGTCCGTCCGGGAGAGTGGAAAATGTCACGCCTTTTTATTTCCTGCGCAGCGATCGCACTGCTGACGGCCCCGGCCGCGCAGGCGAGCATTTCTTTTGGCGGCGGTTCGCTCATGGCGGCGAGCGGCGGCTCCAGCGCTTCGGCGGAGGTCGAGAATCCCGGCCTTCTCGAGATCCTCTTCACGGCTTTCAACCTCCACATGATGGTGAAGGCCGCCGCGCCGACGAGCGACGCCTCGAAAGACAGCGGCACTGGCGCCGTCTATGAGTGCGAAAACGCCAAAGAAGCCGCGGCCGAAGAAAAAGAAGAAAAAGAAGCGAAGAACACGCGCACGGGCGAGCCTGTCTACCTCGCCTTCTGATCCGCGATCAGCTCAGAATGGAATAACCGAGGGCGGGGTCTTCTCCGCCCTTTTGCTTGCCTGAAAGCCGTCGAGCCATTCGGAGTGCAGATGTCTCTCACCGATCTTCTTGTCCCGTCATTCACGCAAATGCTGCACGGCCTTTCCGCATGGCTCGACAAGGCCGCCGCGCATGAAGCAGAGGCTGGCGGCGACGCTGAAGCGCTGCTTTCCAGGCGTCTTGCGCCAGACATGTATCCGCTCGCCTCGCAAGTGCGCTTCGTCTGCTTCATCGCGCTGGAGCCGTGTTATCGGCTGCGCGGGCTGCCGGTTCCGGAAGAGCTCGAAGAACTGCGCCGCGAGGGATGGAACGCCGGCGAGAACCCGGGCTCGATCTCAGACGCGAAGGCGCGGATCGAAAGGGCGCTCTCTCTCCTCGCAGCGTTAAAGCCAAATGCGCTTGACGGCGGCGGGGATCTACCGATCGCACTCGTGCTTCCGGGCGGCATCACCTTCGATATGACGGGCGCGCAATATGTTCGCGACTGGACGTTGCCGCAGTTCTATTTCCATGTGACGACAGCCTACGCCATCCTGCGCAATCACGGCGTGGCGCTCGGCAAGGTCGACTACGTCGCGCACATGCTGGGTTATGTCCGACCCGGAACCATGCCGCAGCGTTAAGGTCAGGCCTTGTCTTTCGGCGGAAGCAGATACCGTCCGCGCTTGATGCGCGTGATGACGAGATAAACACCCGTGATGACGAAGAGAAAACCGGTGAGCGCCGCCGCGCGCAAGAGCGGGTTGTTGACGTTCTCCCTGCCCTTGTAATCCATGATGTGCAGCATCCAGAAAAAGTCGTAGAGCCGCCAGACCTTGTTGCGGCGCGCTTCGACTTCGCCTGTCTCGGGCGAGATATAAAGCCGCGTGTCGAGCTTGTCGTTGAAGGTCGCGCGCCAGACGGGGCCGGCCCGCCCATATTCGTGCGGAACAAGCGTCAGATATTCCATCCGAACGATTTCGTTGTCGCCCGCGAAGTCGCGCCTCGCGACTTTTTTCGCGACATCTTCCGTAATCGGTGAAATTTTCTCGCCGCTGACCGCATCGAAGAGCGCGGCGCCATCCTCTCCGCTGACCTCATAAACCGGCCGCTCCAGAAACGCCTTGAGCTTGACGGAGGAAGCGCCGGGCATCTGCGCGACGACGCCGCCCGGATTGGCGTAGCTGCGCGCCTCAAGTTCGGGTGCGTAGCCGATTATCGCATTGGTGTCGCCGTGAACGACATCAATGTCGAACCAGCTCATGATGACGCCGGAGGCCATCCACAAAAGCGCTTGCACCGCCAGCAGGAGGCCCAGCCAGCGGTGCAAGGTTTGTATGTAATAGGAAATCTTCATCTAGCGGCGCCGTATAAGGGCGCCGTCGCTCGCTCCCGCGCCCGTTCACGCCGAGTCGTCGACGAAATCGGCTGCGATTGCAAGCGAACCGGCGAAGACCTTAAGCCGGCGTGCCCGAGAAGGAGGACGAGCCGAACGCGCCGAGCTTCACCGAGCCGGCGATATTGCCGCCATCGAGCTTGCCGTCGAATTCGAGCGTGATCGGCATCGGCGAGGTCACTTTGGCGTTCCACTTGAGGCTTTCGCCTTCGACGCGGCCGTTCTCGATCGGAACCGCGCCCATGGCGCCCGACATGTCGCCCGTCAGCTTGTCGCCGTCCTGCGCCAGCGAAAGCACGCCTTTCTGGTCGCCCATCGGCGTTTTGATCGTGAGATTCCATTTGCCACTTACGGCCATCGTCATTCTCCTGGGATGCGGCGGCTCACCGCCTTCTTGAAAGTCGGGAGCGACCTTAGCGGGGAGCGCCAACAGGGCCAAGCGCGGCATGCAGATGCAATGCGGTATCGCCCCGCCCTTCGCGCCTAGCGTTTTCGGCGCGCCGGCGCCTTACGCTTTGCGGCGGCTTTCCGGCTCGGCCGTTTGGCGTGATAAAATTCAGGCAGCGTATGGAACGCCTCGCGCAAGGCGTCCGACCATCGCGTGCTGATCTCTGCGAAAGCAGGGTCATCGTTCTCGATGCGGCGTTCGACCTCGAATTCGTAAGTGTCGGTCTTGATGACGGCGAGGTCGAGCGGCATGCCGACCGAGAGATTGCTTCGAAGCGTTGAATCCATCGACACGAAGACAGCCTTGAGCGCTTCGGGTATCGGCGTTTGCGGCGTCAACACGCGATCGAGGATAGGCTTGCCGTATTTGTGCTCGCCGATCTGGAAGTAACAGGTGTCGTCCGTCGCCTCGATGAAATTGCCCGCCGAATAGACGAGAAACAGCCTCTGCTTGCCGCCTTTTCTCTGGCCCGCGACGATGATCGACGCATCCGCCGCCGCGCCGCGCTGCTCCAGCGATTTGCGGAAACGGTCCTGCATTTCGCCCATGCGCTCGCCGACAAGCTGGGCGACGCGAAACATCGATTCAGCGCTCAGAATCGTTTCGATGGAATCGTCCGCCGCCGACTCTTCGATAGCGCGATTGATCCGCGTGATGACGCCCTGCGTGATCGAGAGATTCCCCGACGTCATCATCGCAATCGCGCGATCGCGCGATCGCCAGGTGAACATTTTTTTGAAACGGGAAACGTTGTCGATGCCCGCATTGGTCCGCGTATCGGAAAGAAGGACCAGCCCTTGAGAAAGCCTGAGCCCAACGCAATAGGTCACGAAAGTCGACTCCGGGAAATTCTTACTGTTGTGCTTGCGCGATGACGACGGAAGCCTGCAACCGTTCGTCGCCGCCGCCAAGGACATTGCCTCGGATGGGGGCCGCCCCCTCCGCGTCAAGGCCGCTGGCGAGGCGAATATAGCGCTCCGTCGGGCAGACTTCATTAGAAGGATCGAACCCGACCCAGCCGAGACCGCTCACGAAAGCCTCCGCCCATGCGTGCGTTTCGTGGAGATCCGCCGCGTCTTCGGCCGCCATCATGTAGCCTGCGACATAGCGCGCCGGATGGCCGCGCGACCGCGCCGCCGCGATGAAAACGTGGGCGTGGTCCTGGCAGACGCCGGCCCCGAGGCGAAGCGCGTCCGCCGCCGGCGTCAGCGCGTGGGTGACGCCCGGCGTATAGTCGACCGCGGCGCGCACGGCGCGGGAAAGCTCGTGCATTTCGTCCAGCGGATCGCGCCGCGCCGCCGAGGCCGCAATCGCCTCGATCGCCTTGTCGGAACGCGTCAGGCGGGTCTCGCGCAGGAAAATGTTCGCGGGCGGATTGGCGGGCAGTCCGCGCACGAGACCAGCCTTATCCTCAGTCTCGACGACGCCTTCGGCGATGATCTCCGCTTCCTCCGGCCGCCTGTGATCGAGCCAGAGCCCCTCTTCATCGCCGAAACCGGACATCAGCAGCGGATTGACGACGACGCCGTTGACGGTGACGCGCCATTCGACCGTCGACTGTCCTTCGAAGCGCGACGGGTAAAGCTTGAGACGCATCGCGACACGATCCGCAGGCGGATCGTAAAGGTAAGTCGACAGATGGCGGATTGTGAGGCGCATGATGTCAGTGCCCCTGAAAATGGTAGGTCTCGGCGATCTCTTCCGAGAGACGATTATTCACCGAGATCGCGTTGATGACGAATTCGTGGAGGCCCGTGCTGAAAATCTCACCGGCGCCGATCCGCGAGATGCGCATCAACGCGTCCCAGGCCGTGCGCGCGCAGGGAGATTCCGCATCGTAGCGCGCCGCGAGATTATTCAGATGTTCGACGATCTGCTGATAGCTGAAGGCGAGCGAGCGCGGAAAGGCGCTGTTGAGGATGACGAAGTCGGTGATCTTCCATGGGCTGAAATCGCCCTTGTAGAGATGATGGAAAGCCCGCATGCCGGAAAGCGCGCCGAGAACCGACGTCCACTGATGATGGTCGCGCCCGCCGCCGATGACTTCGGTCTCGGGCAGCAGCACGTAATATTTAACGTCGAGAAGGCGCAAGGTCATGTCTGCGCGCTCGACATAGCCGCCGAGACGGAGAAAGTCGTAGCGGTCGTCGCGCAACATCGAGGCTTCGGCTGCGCCGCGGAAGGTCGCCGTCAAGGTCGCGACCCAATCGAGATGCGCAGAGAGATCGCGCACGGCGCCGGCGCCGTCGAGGCCGTCGAGCATGCGCCAGCCGTCGTTCAGCGTCTCCCACATCTGCCGCGTCATCGCCGTGCGGACGGATTTCGCATTCGCCCGTGCGCGGGAAAGCGAAGAGCGGATCGAGGAGGGATTGTCCTCGCGCAGAAGCAGCAGGTCGATGACGCTCGCTTCGTTCGCGGTCTCGCCTTCGGGAAGAAACGCCGCCGAGCCGCTCGCGCGCACGACCGAGAGCCAGTCGTCCTGCGTGCCGAGGCTTGGCAGCATCGCCATGCGCCGGCCCATCTCGATAAGGCGCGCGGTCGCTTCCGCCCGCTCCATATAGCGGGACAGCCAGAAGAGATTTTCCGCCGACCGGCTCAGCATCGCATCACTCTGACAGCACCCATGTATCCTTCACGCCGCCGCCCTGACTCGAATTGACGACGAGCGAGCCCTCGCGCATGGCGACGCGCGTGAGCCCGCCGGGCACAAGCCGCGCCTCGCGGCCGACGAGACAGAACGGACGAAAGTCGACATGGCGCGGCGCGAGGCCCTTGCTCGCCAAGGTCGGCGCCGTCGAAAGCTGAAGCGTCGGCTGGGCGATGAAGCCGTCCGGGTCCGCCTTGATGCGCTCGGCGTAATCCGCGCGCTCCTTCTTGCTCGCGGCGGGGCCAATGAGCATGCCGTAACCGCCAGACCCGTGCACTTCCTTCACGACAAGCTCTTCAAGGTGCTCGAGCACATAGGTGAGATCGTCCGCGACCGCGCAGCGCCAGGTCGGCACGTTCTGCAGGATCGGCGTTTCGCCGAGATAAAAGCGGATCATGTTCGGCACGAAGCAATAGATCGCCTTGTCATCGCCAATGCCAGCGCCGGGCGCCGAGCAGATCGTCACCCCGCCAGCGCGATAAACGTCGAAAAGCCCCGCAACGCCGAGCATCGAATCCGGACGGAAGGCAAGCGGGTCGAGGTAATCGTCATCGATACGCCGATAGATGACATCGACGCGCTCCGGCCCCAAAGTCGTCCGCATCCAGACGAAGCCGTTCTCGACGAACAGGTCCTGCGGCTCGACGAGCTCGATGCCCATGAGGTCCGCGAGGAAAGAATGCTCGTAATAGGCGCTGTTGAGCGAGCCTGGCGTCAGGAGGACGACTGTCGGCTCGCCCTTGCAGGCTGGCGGCGCGACTTCCGTCAGCGTGCGGTAGAGTTCTTTCGGATAGGCGTCGACCGGCTCGACCATCCGCCCCCGGAAGAGTTCGGGGAACATGCGCATCATGATCTCGCGGTTCTCAAGCATGTAGCTGACGCCGGACGGCGTGCGGCAATTGTCTTCGAGAACGTAGAAATCGCTATCGCCCGTGCGCACGATGTCGATGCCGACAATGTGGCTGTAGACGCGCCCCGGCGGCTCGACGCCGACCATCTCGGACAGGAACGCGCTGTTGCGATAGACAAGCGCTTCGGGAATGACGCCGGCCTTCAATATCTCGCCGCGATGATAGACGTCATAGAGAAAAGCGTTGAGCGCGCGGGCGCGCTGCTTGACGCCGCGATCGATGCGGCGCCACTCGGCGGCGGAAAAAACGCGCGGCACGAGATCGAAAGGAATGAGCCGTTCGGGGTCTGCGCCCTCGCCATAGACGGCGAAAGTGATGCCGATGCGCCGGAAGATCGCTTCCGCTTCGTCGCGGCGCAGTTTCAGCAGATCAACGCCAGTCGCTTCCACCCACTGCGCCACATCGAGGTATGGCGCGCGAATAGCCTCTGGCGTTCCCATCTCGTCGAACATTCAGTCCGGCTTCCCCCCGTTTCGGGATTTTTGGTTGTTGCATTGCAACATCAAAACGGGATGAAGCGCAAGCCGTGCCTGCAGTTCGCGACGCAGATGAGGGGCCGGATCGCCTCAGCCGTTCTTCTTCTTGGCCCGCCGCCAGGCTTCCATGGACTGGGAAATCGCGAACGTCTCGCGATATTTCGGAGAATCCGAAGGCCGCGGCGCGCGCTCGCGGGTCAATTCCATAATCTCCGCGAGTTTGTTGTGAGCCGCTCCCGCCTGCCCCGCGCCGATATAAGCGTGCAGCTCGACCAGCGAATCTGACAGGGGATCGTCCGCCCGGATGACGAAATAGGGCTCGTCCTCAGCGAGGTCGTTATAGCAGTCATATTTCGACGGGTTGGCTTTCGATCCGACGAGCGTGGTCATGGCGCGAGGTCCCTGAAGGCTTACCGGAGAAGATTTGGAGCGATTCGCGAAACGAAAACGACCTAAGCAAGCGCGCGGCGCATAAAGGCGCTGTTCGGGTCGAGCACATAGTCGCCGAAGGGCGCGCAATAGGTGAAGCCCGCCTCCTCATAGAGCCGGCGGGCTGGCGCGAAGGCGTCCATTGAGCCGGTCTCGAGCAGCAGCGTCTTCATGCCGCGCGTGCGCGCCTCATTCATGATGTGCCGGAGCATCTGCTTGCCGAGGCCCTTGCCGCGCTGCGCCGCGCGCGTGTGCATGGATTTGATCTCGCCTTCCCCGCCGCCGAGGTCTTTCAGCGCGCCGCAGCCGACAAGCTCCTCGCCATCCCACATCGCCCAGAAGGAAACGCCCGGCGCGCGCAAGCCTTCCGCCGGGAGGAAATGGCAGCTCTCGGCCGGAGAAGCGGCGAGCATCGCCTGCCCGTGAACGCGCAGAAGCTCGATCACCGCCTCGCCCGTCACATCGTCCGGCCTGATTTCGATCGGCATGGGTTCCGCCCTTGGCTGCGCGCTCAATTTACGGGAGCGGATTTTCGGCGGCAATGAGACTTGAGGGCAAGCGAGCCCTTGTCATTCCGGGGCGGCCAAAGGCCGAACCCGAAATCCAGATTGCTGAGTCAGCGCTGGATTCCGGGTTCGCCGCTCTCGCGGCGCCCCGGAATGACAAGAGTTGTTCGTGGGCGCGTAGCGACAGTTCTCAAGCGCTTCCCTGACACTCCTTACGGCGCCATGCTTCCGGCAAAACAATCAGGAGGAACCGCCATGCCGCATCTTCGCCCGCTCGCCGATGAAGAGATCGACGACGACTTCATCAAGGAGCGCTTTGCGCATTACGCGAAGACGCGCGGCTTCACGCCGAACTCGATCCGCACCATGGCGCGCCGGCCGAACATCGTGAAGGCGTTCATGGCGCTCAATCAGGCGGTGCTCTACGAGGGAACGGTCGGCGAAGAACTCAAAATGCTGGTGAGCCTGATGAGCTCCTACGCGGCGGGATGCCTCTATTGCCAGTCGCACATGGCGAACCTCTCGCACCTCTACAAAGCCTCGGACGAGAAGATCGCTGCGATCATGGAGTATGAGACTTCGCCCCTCTTCACCGAAGCCGAACGCGCAGCGCTCGACCTCGCCTACAAGGCCGCGCAGCTTCCGAACGCGGCGACGCAAAAGGAATTCGATCGGCTTGCGGAGCATTTCGACGAAGGCCAGATCGTCGAACTCGTCGCCTCAATCGCCCTCTTCGGTTACCTCAACCGCTGGAACGACACGATGGCGACAACGCTGGAGCCGCTCGCGAATGAGAGAGCGGAGAAGTTGTTAGGCGAGAAGGGTTGGACGGCGGGGAAGCATGGGAGGTGATGGCGCTTTTCGAACCAATTTGGCCAACGCATCGGCGGTCTTATTGTGAACGATAACGTCGCTTATTGCCGCGCAACAGCGCGCCCCAATATTCTGCGCCTAGCTATGCATGTATTTCTTGTATGCTTGAATCGTCTCAATTTCTTTTATCGCCTTCGTTCGCTCTTCATCAGTGAACACCTGCGGATTATCGTATGCAGACTTCGCATCATCAAATCTACCAGTTTCCATTAAGTATTTGCTATATGTAATTAAATATACACGAAAATTCGTTTTTCGCTCATTTTGATTTTTATCATTTACCATTTTATACATGTGTGAAATGACCTGCCCGGCTTTATCCACGTTGCCCTCCTTCAACAAAATTTCCGCTTGAAGGCGATAAGGTTCAACAATAGTTGGCGTCGTAGAAATCGCCTCTTCGATCAGTTCCTTTGCCAATTTATTGTCGCCCCAGAGATGCTCGAATTCTGCTCTTCTAGTTGCAAAAAATGAACGGCCGTCTTCCTTATCCACAAGTTTCAGCGCATCAAACAGGGCATTGATTTCTACGCTATGATGCGCGCTTCTGCCGTGTTTTCGCACAAGCACGGAAATCAAAATGTCGAGCAGGTATGGGTTTGTTGGCGCATGGCTTCGAGCTTCACGAGCAAATTGCTCCGCTTCATCAAGATTACCGCGTGCAAGGCAGATCGCCGCCAACTCCCGAGATGCCGAAATGTTTCCGGGAGAAAGCGAGTACGAGTCTCGAAAATGCAACTCGGCTTCGGGAAGGTTTCCCTGCATGCGCGAATAAAATCCCTGCAGGAATGAAATATTGCTCTTCGCCCAATCGTCCCTTGCTTTTCCCTGAAGCAGCTTGATGCCTTTATCAAATGTGTCTTTTCTGCCAATGCGTGCGGCTGGCAGACACAGATATCTGCATGCCGCTATAAATCCTTGCGAAGAAAGGCGCTGATCTCCTTTTAGTGCCTCTTCAGCAAATCGAATGCTTTCTTCCCAATGCCGTTGATCGTAGTGACGCTTTGCTAACCAGACCGAATGCGAGGGCAGAAGAAATGCAGATGTAAATTCGCTGATCAGTTCATCGCTTTGAAGCGAAGCGAGCACGGCAGCATCAATTAGCTCAATCGAAGCGTCCCCCTCTTCGATTCTGATCGACAAAGAGGATGCCAATATCTTCATCGCCTCGCGCTTTACCGCATCGGTCAACCTAATACGGCGATCACGTTCAATCGCGACGCGAAGCGCTGGCGCGATGGAGAACACTCCCGATTTTGACTCGATTAGGTGCAAATTTGTAAGTCGAAGTAATTGCTCGCTTGCAGATGAAGCATCAAGTCTCAATGATGAGACAATTGCGTCAAAATCCAATTCCGGCAACTGCGTCAATACGGCCAAAATCTTTACATCCAGATCGGAAAGTTCGACTCTCGAGACGTATTCGGATGATTGTCTGTGCTTCCAATCGACAAAAGCAGAGGGATTAGCCAGAAATGCATCAACCCCGCGATCCACCACCTCGTGAATCATTCTATAAATATTGAAGGGATGTCCATCTCCCAATTTGATAAGCTCTCCCAATGCCCAATCAGAAAGCTGCACTCCTTGGTCTTTTAATAGACCTGATATGAGACGCTCAGACTCGTCTCGCTTAAACGACTTGACAGCAACATACGCCACGTCGTTTTGAACGCGCCTCAATCGAAGCGGAACCATTCGTGGTGCCACAAAGACCACCGGTGGATGCGGTCGATCGTCCAACTTGCTGATGACTTCATCAATCTCTGTGACAAACGCGCCAGCGTCTGTCAGTATACCCCCGGCATCCACTATCACTGACGCCTCGCGCGCCGTTAACAAGGAATTGAAAAGCTGAGCAACAAGGCGCACTCTTTCCGCGTCTGTTGCGATTGCGAATGCTGCGATTCGCGTCCTAAGCTCGGTTGCGCCAATTGTTGGCCTTAGAGTACTTAAGACCTTTCGATAGAGTTCCTCCAAGCCGGCAAAGGCATCAACATTAATGGTTGGAAAATTCCTTCCCACCTGCGGATACCGCCGCTCGTAGAACTTCTGAGCCAGTGTTCTTCGACCCGCCCCAAAATTCCCAGAAATAAAGATAGCCTTAGTATTTGGCCTCCGATAGTCTGTGGCCTGCTGTTCAAGCTCAAGCATTTCCTCGTCACGGCCTAGGAAAGGATGCTCCTGACCTTGAATTCCCGCGGCAGAGACTAAGTAGCCTTGAATTAGCCTCGCTGCGCTATCGGGATCACTTCGTTTCTGAACAATATTGAAGAATTTGACATTTTCAGAGGCTAACCGAAATGCGTCGTTATCAAGGCAAATGACAAGCAGCCTAGAGAGTTTCCCGCTGGCTAAGAATTCAAGCGCAAAAAGCGTCTCGAAATCGACATACTTAGAGCTGACAGAGCTTGACGATAGAAATAAGCAGAAGAGATCGCAACGCCGTAAGGAATCAATGATCGCCTGCGAGTTAATCAGCCCGGCATCGAATGTGACCGAATCCAGTTCGAAAGTTCCCGGCTTCAGAATTGACGCAACTTTATTTATATAATCCTTGTCTTTTGAGGAATGCGATAAGAAAACCCTCATGCAGGCTCCCCTCTTTGTTCATATAAATTGGCCACCCCAAATAATAGCACCACCGCCCATAAAGCAGCTATTAATTATCCAGGAAGCTCCGCAGCTTCCGTGACCTCGACGGATGCTTCAACTTCCTCAGCGCCTTCGCTTCGATCTGGCGGATGCGTTCGCGCGTGACCGAGAATTGCTGGCCGACTTCTTCGAGGGTGTGGTCGGTGTTCATGCCGATGCCGAAGCGCATGCGCAGGACGCGTTCTTCGCGCGGCGTGAGCGAGGCGAGGACGCGCGTCGTCGTTTCGCGCAGGTTCGACTGGATCGCCGCGTCGATGGGGAGGATCGTGTTCTTGTCCTCGATGAAATCGCCGAGGTGGCTGTCTTCCTCGTCGCCGATCGGCGTTTCGAGGGAGATCGGCTCTTTCGCGATCTTCATCACCTTGCGAACTTTTTCGAGCGGCATTGAGAGCTTTTCGGCGAGCTCTTCCGGCGTCGGTTCGCGGCCGATCTCATGCAGCATCTGGCGCGACGTGCGCACGATTTTATTTATCGTCTCGATCATGTGCACCGGAATACGAATAGTGCGCGCCTGGTCGGCGATCGAACGGGTTATCGCCTGCCGGATCCACCATGTGGCGTAAGTCGAGAACTTGTAGCCGCGGCGATATTCGAACTTATCGACGGCTTTCATGAGGCCGATATTGCCTTCCTGAATGAGGTCGAGGAACTGAAGCCCGCGGTTTGTGTATTTCTTCGCGATGGAGATGACGAGGCGCAAGTTCGCTTCGACCATTTCCTTCTTCGCGATGCGCGCTTCGCGCTCGCCTTTCTGCACCGTCTGAACGATGCGGCGGAAGTCTTCAACAGTGAGGCCCGTTTCCTGCGAAAGCTGGCCGATCTCGTCGCGGATGACGACGACATGGCTTTCGCACTTCGTCACGAAGTTCTGCCAGCCCTTGCCTTTTTTCTGGCTGATCCGCTCGAACCATTCCGGCGCAAGCTCCGAGCCCAGATATTCCGAGAGGAATTCGCGGCGGTTGACGCCGTGCTGGTCGGCGAGGCGCACGAGCTTGCCTTCCAGCGCCATCAGGCGGCGGTTGATGTCGTAAAGTTGCTCGACCAGCGCTTCGATACGCTGGTTGTTGAGACGGACGGAGCGCACGCGCTCGACAATCTCTTTTTGCAGCTTTTTGAAGCGGCGCTGTTGCGCGCTTGAAAGGTCGTCACCCTGAAGCTGGGCTTCGATCATCTGGTCCTGCAGCTTGCGCAGCTTTTTGTAGTCGTTCGAAATCTCGTCGAACGTCGCCATGACGCCTTCGCGCAGCTCGGCTTCCATCGCGGAGAGCGAAACGGCGCCTTCATCGAAATCGTCTTCGTCTTCTTCGGCGTTCTCGGCCTTTTCGGCTTCCTCGCGATTGACGCGTTCGGCGACTTCCGGCTGCGTCATGTCGGGGCGCGATTCCGGGCCGCCGCCATAGGTCGCGTCGAGGTCGATAATATCGCGCAGGAGGACGCGGCCTTCCTGAAGCTCGTCGCGCCAGACGGTGATGGCTTCGAAGGTGAGCGAGGATTCGCAGAGCGCGCGGATCATCGTCTCGCGGCCGGCCTCGATCCGCTTGGCGATCGCGATCTCGCCCTCGCGCGAGAGCAGCTCGACCGAGCCCATTTCGCGCAGATACATCCGGACGGGATCGTCGGTGCGGTCAGACGAGCTCGATGTGTTGGTGGTGACGGCGCCGCTCTTTTCCTCGCGCTTTGCGACAGCGCGGGCAGGCTCGGCCTCTTCGTCGTCGTCGCCGCCATCGTCGGCGGCCGCGGGCTCTTCTTCTTCGTCCTCGTCATGCTCGACGACATTGATGCCCATCTCCGAAAGCTGGGCCATCACGTCTTCGATCTGGTCGGTCGAGAATTCTTCCGACGGCAGAATGGAATTCAGCTCGTCATAGGTGACGTAGCCGCGCGCCTTCGCCGTCTTGATGAGCTTTTTAACATTCGCATCCGTGAGATCGAGGATCGGGCCATCGTGCTGGGCCTCGGTCTCCGTCGTCTCTTTCGCCGCCGCCTTCTTTGTCATGCCTGTCGAACCTTATCGGAATTCCTGAAAACCAAAGCGCCTTAACGCTTCGTCTTGCCCTGAACGCTCTTGCGCAGTCTTTCGAGCCGATCGCTCAGGTCTTTGGCGCTTGCGCCAGGTTCGTCAGAACCGCCGCCGTCGCCGCCCAGATTGATCAACTCCTCACGCGCCGTAACCGCCGCCTTCCATATGTCGTCGCCGGTGGAAAAGCTCTGAGACGCCGACTCCGCCACTTCCCGGCGAGAATCAGTCGCAATGAGGTGGCGTCGCAGTGCGTCGCACCAGCCTCGCTCAACCTCCTCAATCTCAGTGCCGGGTCGGAGGAATGTCTGTCTATTGAGCGGTTCGTCTCTCAGGACGCGCTCCAGGGTGCCTGCCGCCTCGGTTTTCCCGAGATGACCTTTGAGACTGGCGCTGTCAAGGGCCGGATCGGCCGAAATTGCGCTGATTGTCACCCGCAGGAGGATGTCGAGTTCCGTATTCTGAAGTTCGAGGCCCATCAGGGCGCCTTCCTGGAGTTCGGCGAGGGGCGGATGGTTAATGACGGTGAGGACCAGGCTCGCCTCCCGCGCCCAGTTCGAAGGGGCGCCCGCCCGCTTCAGGGAAGGGCTCGGCCGGGGGTCGAGGCCCCAGGGCGGGGGCGGCTCCCACTTGCCGGATCGGCGTGAGGGCGCGCGCCGGGCGGCGCCCCCGCCGCGGAAAGCGGGCCGGCCCTCCCCGCCTGCGCGGGCCGGCGGCGCGAAGGCTTCATCGAGGCGGCGGGCGAGTTCGGCGCCATAGGCAGACCGCACGTCATTGTCGGCGATGAGTTTGACGAGTTCGCGCAAATGCGCGCGCAGGGCCGCGCGCCGTTCCGGCGTGTCGAGCGGCCTTGCCTCCGTCTCCCGCCGCCAGAGCACGTCGACGAGGGGTTTTGAATCGTCGAGCACGGCATTGAAGGCGGATGCGCCGCCGGACCGGATGAGATCGTCCGGGTCCTGACCGTTTGGCAGGAAGGCGAAGGAAAGCGACTTGCCGGGCTTCAACATCGGCAGCGCGCGGTCGATCGAGCGGAAGGCGGCGCCAATACCCGCCTTGTCGCCGTCGAAGCACAAAACCGGCTCGTCGCTAACGCGCCAGAGGAGCGCAAGCTGGTTCTCGGTGAGCGCGGTGCCGAGCGGCGCGACAGCGCGCTTCACGCCGGCGCCCCAGAGCGCGATGACGTCCATATAGCCTTCGCAGACGATGAGCGGCTTGCCATCATCGCCCGCAGCTTTCCTCGCCGCGCCGTAATTGTAGAGAACGTCGCCCTTGTGGAAGAGCGGCGTTTCAGGCGAGTTGAGATATTTCGCGCGCGCATTCGGGTCGAGCGCTCGCCCCCCGAAAGCGATCACCTCATCGCGGCTCCCGAGGATCGGGAACATCACCCGGTGGCGGAAACGATCATAAGTCGGCCCGCCATCGTCCGGGCGGATGAGAAGCCCCGCCTCGACGAGAATATCATCCGTATACCCCTTGTTGATGAGGTAGTCTTTCAGGCCCGTCCGGCTTTCAGGCGCATAGCCGAGGCTGAAAGCCTCGACCTGCTCTTTCGTGACGGCGCGGCCCTTCAGATATTCCGCACCCGGACGGCCATCCGCCCGGCGCAGCATCGCCGCGAAATAACGCGCCGCCTCCCCGCACGCCTCGGCGAGGCCTTTGCGCTTTTCGGCGCGCTGGGCTTCCTGAGGGTCTTCCGCCGGCAGTTGCAGCCCTGCGGATTCCGCCAGCACCGCCACCGCCTCATGGAAGGGGAGCTTCTGCGTCTCCATCAGGAAGGAGATGACGTCGCCATGCTTGCCGGACGAAAAGCAGTGATAGAAGCCCTTCTGGTCGTTCACGAAAAAGGACGGCGACTTTTCCTGCGTGAAGGGCGAAAGGCCAACCCATTCATGGCCTTGCTTGCGGAGCTTCACATAGCGCCCGATCACGTCTGACGGGCGCAGACGCGCTTTGATCTCGTCAAGGAAATCGGGCGTGAAACGGGGCATAGTCGCTGACCGCGGGACAAGACACAGGCGCGCCGGGAATATCGCAGGCGCTGATTCGGTTTATTAATAGGGTGCGACAAAGCCGACAGCGGCAACAGCGCTTATTGTCCACAATTTCGGCCGCCTAGGCGCAGGCGACTATTGCACAGGCCTCAGGGGGATGGAAGCAGGCCGCCCGCACGCGGCATGGCCTGCCGCCATTCGCCTTCATTTGCCGGCGGGCCCTCCCTTGACGCCGAAAAAGACCCGAAGGAAACGCACACGCCGCACGATCTCATAACCGACAACGCAGATCGCGACGGTGATCGCCGTCAGGATCAGGAATTCCGGCCAGACGCCGAGGCGAAGTTGCGTGAGATAATAGCCCGCGACGACAATGACCGTCTGGTGCGCGATGTAATAGAAAAAGACTGCGCCGGTGAAGTAGCTGAGCGCCTTCGACGGTCGGTTGAGCCAGCGCTGCGCGATGGCGAACAGTGTCACCATGCACGACCAGGCGTAATAAACGCCGACGGTGCGCATCAGAGGAACGGTCCAGACGCGCAACTCTTCACTGTAAACGCTCGCCGCGTTCTCTCGGACGAGATAAAGCGCAATCCCGAGCGTGACTGCCGAAGCAAACGCCAATGTCGACGCAGCGCCGACCGAGCGCCAGAAGGCGGGGTTCTTCGCCGCAAAGTAACCGATCAGGAAAATCGTCAAGCGATGGGCGTGATTGGCCCAGTCGCCCCACAGCGCATGCGTGATGGGAAAATGCGGCGACAGATACAGGTCATAGAGAATGAACGGAATGACTGTCAGCACCAGCAAGCGCACGGGCCCGCCAGCAACGAGGGCGAAGAACCGCCCGCCCCATCCTTCCGCAAACCGCCGCATCGCCGGCAGCAAGGGAGCGATGAGCACGATGTAAACGAGGAGATAGACGACGTACCAAAGATGGTTCCAGGTCGGCGTGATGATGGGATAGAGCTGCTTCAGGTTCAGATAGTCGCCCCAGAACGCCATATAGCCCGGCTCGATAAGGCCAGCCTGGCGCAACTGGAAATAGGATTGCGGCGCGACCGTTACGATCATCCCGGCGAGGATCGGCAGGCCAAGCCGGAAGAGGCGCGAGGAGACGAAGCCGCCCAGCGACGGCGCCTTGTCCGAGGCGAAACGCACCGCAACGCCGGAAATGAAAAACAGCAGCGCCAGCCGCCAAGGACTGATGATCTGCATGAACGGCTCTGCGCCGGGGCCGGCGTAAACGCTTTTCACATGCCAGCCCCAGGTCACGTAGAACATGCCCACGTGGTAGAAAATGAGCAGCCCGAAGGCGATCGCCCTCAACCAGTCGAGGTCGTATCGCCGCCCATTCGGCGCCGAAAACCCCGCGCCGTTCACTTCCGCCATCGCCATTTCTCAACTCCTGTTTCGAGACGGCTGCGATCTGGACGGGCGCGCGCTTCCGGCGCCAGCGCGAAGGGATGTGAAGCGGTCCCTTTGTGACAAACCGCCGGACAGGCGGCGCGTTTGGGACAAACGGCGGCGGCGAGGGCTGAATTGCGGAGGATCCGCGCGATGGATTTGCCGAGCGCGGCCGGACAGCGTTAAACACCCGCAGATGAATTCCGCCCCCCACCTGCCCGAGGACCCGCGCAATGACGACGCCGAGGCCGATCGGCGGGCGTTCCTGATCATCGCGATTTTCATTTTCGCGGCGTTCCTCGTCTCGGTTCTCTCCTCGGCGACGGAGATCGAGCGCAGCGGCAGCGATTTCCCGATCGGCCGCGTGATCATTTACGAGGCGACGGGTTTTGGCGGCTTTCTGGCTTTCTTTCCGGTCATCGCCCGGCTGGTGACATTCGCCACGCCCGGTGAGCAGCCATGGCGGCGCGTCATCGCCTTCCATGCGCTCGCGAGCTTTGTTCTGATCGCGCTCCAGATCTTCGTCTTCGTCGCGGCGCGCAAGGCTTTGATCCCGCTCTTTTTCGGCGAGCCCTACATCTTTTCGGACGATCTCCTGCGAGACTTCATCTACGAGTACCGAAAGAGCCTGCTCGGCTATGCGACCTTAGTGATGGTGATCGCGTTCGGCCGGCAGCTCGCCCAGCAACAGCGCGAACTCGCCGCGGCCAGGGAAGATGCGAAGACATCGAAGAAACTGACGCTGAAATGCGGCGGGCGCGCCATCCATGTCGATGCGCGCGAGGTGCGTTGGGCGAAGTCGGCCTCGAACTATGTAGAGGTCGCAGCGAACGGGAAGACGCACCTTGCCCGCGCGACACTCGCCGCCATCGAGCGCCAGCTCGCCGACGCCGGCGTTCCGGCCGTTAGGGTGCACCGCTCCTATGTGGTCAACACGGACTATATCTCGGAGATCCGCCCGACCGGCGAAGGCGATGTCAGGATCGAAATGCGCGGCGGGGAAGTAATCCCCGGTAGCAGGCGTTATCGCGACCGGCTTCCGGGCTCGGCCAGCTCGACTGCGCCTTCATGATCGCGCCAGCTTTGCCGAAGTCGATGGCGCCCAATCAATCGGGCGAGTGGCCTTTGAGCGGGAAGAAATCCCTGTAGGGCCTCGCCTCCTCGATCACCCGTGCGATTGACGGGCGGGCGAGAAGGCGCGCGCGATAGGCGCGAAGCTCAGCGAGCTCTTCCGGAATGGGGTAACCCCAATGCGCATAGAAGAGCGCGCTCGCGGCGGAGACATCGGCGATGCTGAAAGCCTCGTTCGCCGCCCAGGTCCGCCCCGCCATCCAGCGGTTGAGCCAGGCATAGCTCTTGTCGAGCGCGCCTTGCGCCTCAACGATGGCGAGCGGGTCCTTCTCGCCCTCCTTGCGGATCGCGTGGAGGACCATCCGCGTCAGCGGCGCCATCACATAGTCGTCGAAAATACCGTCCATCTGGCGCGCTTCGATCGCCGCGCGCGGGTCCGCCGGGACGAGCGGCGGCGCATCGCCATGATGGAGGTCGAGATATTCGATGATCGCCGCCGATTCGATGACGACGCGATCGCCATCGACAAGCACCGGAAACTGCCCCGTCGGCGAAAGCTTGCGAATGGCTTCGCTGTTTTCCGGATGCTCCGGATCGACCATCAGGAATTCGAAGGGAATACCGCGCTCGTAAAGCGCGACCGCCGCTTTCCAGTAGAACGAAGCGAAGGGGTGACCGTAGACCTGCAGCATCGCCCCTTCTCTCCTTCTAATGTGTGCGCCTAGCCCAGCGCCTTTTTCATCAGCGCGCCGGCCTTGCCGAAGTCGATGGCGCCGGCATAGCGCGCTTTGAGGGCGGCCATGGCCTTGCCCATGTCTTTCAGGCCCGAGGCGCCGATTTCGGCGATCACGCCTTTCACGGCTTCCTCGACCTCGGCGTCGGAGAGCTGGCGCGGCAGGAATTCGCGGATGACCGCGATTTCGGCCCGCTCCTGCTCGGCGAGTTCAAGCCGGCTCGCCTTCTCATAGGTCTCGGCGCTCTCCTCGCGCTGCTTAACCATCTTGGTCAGGATGGCGAGGATCTCGTCGTCGCTCACGCCGTCGCACCGGTCTTCCGAGCGGGCGGCGATATCGCGGTCCTTGATGGCCGCGTTGATGAGGCGGAGGGTCGAGACCCGTAGTTTCTCGTCGCGGGCCTTCATTGCGGCCTTCAGGGCCGTGTCGATCTTCTCGCGAAGCATGGCTGATTCTCCGATCATAATCGGGCGTTGCGCCAGCAAGGCGCCTGCCGTTTTCACGCTGCTATGTAACATGTTGATTTCGCTGCTAAATTTAAACCGTTTCGGTTCTTGACCGGGGCGGGTCCAATCCCTAGCTTCCCGGCAATTTGCGCGCCAGACGGATGGTCCGTTTCGGCGCTAGCAAGCTCGCTCCTTCGGTTTCAAGCCGCGAAAGAGATATGCTGCAATGCGATTAAGTCAAGCACCCGCCCCCAAAGCCACCGCCGTCCTCGTCCTCGCTGACGGGCAAGTCCTGAAGGGACAAGGGGTTGGGGCGACCGGGGAAGCCGTGGGCGAGGTCTGTTTCAATACGGCCATGTCCGGTTACCAGGAAATCCTGACGGACCCTTCCTATGCCGGCCAGATCATCACCTTCACCTTCCCCCATATCGGCAATGTCGGGGTGAATGCGGAGGATATCGAGAACGCTTCGCCCGCCGGGGCGAGCGCGGCGCGCGGGGCGATCTTCCGTGCGCCGATCACCAGCCCCTCGAACTATCGCGCGCAGCTCGACCTTTCCGCATGGATGAAGCGCCGCGGCATTGTCGGCCTTGCCGGCGTCGACACGCGCGCGCTCACCGCGCTCATCCGCGACAAGGGCATGCCGCATGGCGTGATCGCGCATAACCCGGCGGGACAGTTCAACATCGACGCGCTCGCAAAGCGCGCGCGCGAATGGGCGGGCCTTGAAGGCCGCGATCTCGCGCGCGATGTGACGACCCTTCAATCCTATGACCACAAGGAAACGGCGTGGCGCTGGAACGAGGGGTATGGCCGCAATACGGGAGACGGCCCGCATGTCGTCGTCATCGATTACGGCGTGAAACGGAACATCCTTCGCCTGCTGGCCGATCAGGGCGCGCGCGTGACGGTCGTTCCCGCCACCGCGACTTATGAAGAAGTGATGGAGAAGAACCCCGACGGCGTCGTTCTCTCGAACGGCCCGGGCGACCCCGCCGCGACCGGCGAATACTCAATCCCGGTCATCCGTAAACTGATCGAAAACAAGGTGCCGACGTTCGGCATTTGCCTCGGCCACCAGATGCTGGCGCTCGCCGCCGGCGCGAAGACGCTGAAGATGACGCAAGGCCATCACGGCGCGAACCATCCGGTGAAAGACCTCGAAACCGGCAAGGTCGAAATCGTCTCGATGAACCACGGCTTCACCGTCGACCCGAAAACGCTGCCCGCCAACGCCGAACCGACTTTCGTCTCGCTCTTCGACGGCACGAATAGCGGCATCAAACTCACCGACGCGCCGGCGTTCTCCGTGCAGCACCACCCGGAGGCGTCTCCGGGTCCGCAGGATAGTTTTGGGATCTTCAAGAAGTTCGTTGATGGGTTGCGGGCGGCTTAGAGCGTTTCTCCCCCTCCCTTGAAAAGGGAGGGCTTGAGGCCCCGGCGACGCACCGCGACGCCGGTCTTGGCCGAAAGGGAGGGTTCAACCGCTGCGTTTACGCGCGCGGAAAGGCCGAAGGGAACCCTCCCTAACCCTCCCTTTTCAAGGGAGGGGATTGTTCAGCGTACGGCTTTAAATCACAAGGTTTTCGCAAGGAAGGATTTGTCCAGTCCGCTGGTGTATGGTGCATCACGCTTCGTTTGATGCATCATACTTGTTCGCTCAGATCGATAGGAATTAGCCTCGGATGGCTGGAGAAAGACGACTTCTCGCACGCAGAATCGCGAATGCCGCCATCAGCGCTGGCGGAATTTTTCTCTTCCGGGCTTAGGGCTCTTCTAGAGGCCATCTACAGCGTCACGCACCCTGAAGCGATCGAGAAAGAGCTGGCTCAATGGCGCCAACAAACTGACCAAAACTTGATCGCCTGCTAGAGGCCATTTTCCCAACCATCAAGCTTTCAGATGACGCATCGGCTATTGCAATCTATCTTTGCAATTCATCCGGAAAAGGGCGGAAAAAATCTGAGCTATACACGATCAACGCAATTCATAAGGACTTTCCGCATTTATCGAAGGAACAGGTAGAAGATTGTGTCGGCGAGCTTCTGCATTATGGATTGGTCTCTAAGGGGCCGACCGTGCAGACAATGATCACGCCCGAATACCCGTTATTCTGGTTATTTGATCCTATTTCAGAATTCGGAACGGACCCCTACGAGGATGCGAAAACGCTCGCCATGAAGCATTGCAGGAGAAGGTTTTAACTCACGGAAAACCATTGCGCAGCTTGGATGGTCGCCACGTCGATTCAACCCTGCGCTCGCCTACATTATCGAGGAGATAGGCGATCATTTCATTATCAGCAATGAAAGCAATCCGGACCTTATCGCCGTATCCATGCATTCAAAAGACAGAAACAAGACACGAATTGCGCTTGTTTCTGGGCGAGGTTTAGGAGCGCAGCGTCCACACTGAATTGGCGGTATGTATTCCGGCACACCGCCCCCTACCTTCATGACACTTCCCTCCCTTCCCCGCATTTTCAACGCCCCTATGGTTAATATCCCCGCCTTCTGAACCTGTCCTATACTCTGATCCTTCATTGCATTGACGCAGAGCCGGTTTGTCATTCCGGGGCGCGGGCGAAGCGCGCGAACCCGGAATCCGGCGCTGACTCGGCGATCTGGATTCCGGGTTCGGCCTTGCGGCCGCCCCGGAATGACAAATCGCGAAAACAGCGAACACCGATGCACCGTGCAGGGAGCAATTTCCGCCCTGCCCGGATGACGGCGCGCGGTTGCGCAGGAGAGATTGAGGAGGCCAAACAGATGTTCACACGCCGAGCAGCAAGCGCCCGCGAACCCGAAAGGCGCCTTTTCGCCCGGAAGCCGTTGAAATTGCTGGCGCGAAGCGAGACGCATGTTTCACGTGAAACATTCACGGGGGCGGCGCGGCGGGAAATTCCAAGCGCTTCCCTTGTCATTCCGGGGCGGCCAAAGGCCGAACCCGGAATCCAGTCTTCTGAGTCAGAAGTGGATTCCGGGTTCGCTGCTTTCGCAGCGCCCCGGAATGACAATCTCTTTTCGGCGCATCGAAGGCCCGCCCTCCGCTTCAACTGCTCAAAATCGTAGCCGCAAGCCACAGCCCTGCCTAACCTTCCGCCATGCGCTCAGACCTTCGCGAAACATTCGAGCACCTCACCACCGCCCGCGGCTTCACCAAGGAGTCGGGTTTTCACGTCCGCGAGTTCGAGAAGGGCTATGTCGTTCTCGAAGCGGCGGTGAAGGAATCGCTCGTCCAGTTCATGGGGTTCGTTCATGCCGGCGTCGTCACAGGGCTTGCCGACCATGCGGCGGGCGCGGCCTACGCCTCCGTCCTTCCCGAGGGGAAGGTGTGCCTGACGATCGAGCTGAAGATCAATTTCATGAAGCCGGCCGTCGGCGACATGCTGGCGGCGGAGGCGCGCGTCCTGTCGGGCGGGGCTTCGATCGGCGTCGTCCAGTCCCATGTCTATGCGGAAAAGGACGGCGCGCGCGAGCTGGTGGCCGCCGCCATGGTGACGCTGAAGTCCATCGCGCCGCGCTGATCGCCCGGAGGAAGGGCCCCCGGGGGCTCGCCAAACGGCGAGCGCCAGCCTATAAGCCCGCGCTAAATCAATAGAAATTCGTAGAGAACACCCATGAAAATCGCTGGCAACGCCATCCGCCCGGGCATGGTCCTCATGTACAAGGACAAGCTCTGCCTCGTCATCAAGACCGAACACAGGACGCCGGGAAACCTGCGCGCCTTCAACCAGGTCGAACTGCAGGACATCATCGGCGGCACGAAATACAACGACCGCTTCTCGGCCTCGGAAATGGTCGAGCGCGTGCGCCTCGAACAGAAGGCCTATCAATATCTCTACGAAG
Organism: Caulobacterales bacterium; assembly: GCA_020638525.1. Classification (GTDB taxonomy): domain Bacteria; phylum Pseudomonadota; class Alphaproteobacteria; order Caulobacterales; family Parvularculaceae; genus Amphiplicatus. Next base: position 132,371 of record JACKIL010000002.1, read on the forward strand.
AAGGGGAATCGCTCGTTTTCATGGATTCGGAATCCTACGAGCAGGTGAACATCCCCAAGGAGCTGCTTGGCGAGCAGCTCGAATTCCTTGAACCGAACATGTCGGTCGAAATCGAAAGCCATGAAGGCCGCCCGATCGGCGTGACGATGCCGGAAACGGTCGTGATGGCGATCCGCGAGACCGAACCGACCGTGAAAGGCCAGACGGCTTCCGGCTCCTACAAGCCGGCGATCCTCGAGAACGGCGCGCGCGTGATGGTGCCGCCCTACCTCTCCGAAGGCGAGCGCATCGTCGTGCGCATCGCCGACCGCGAATATGTCGAGCGGGCGAAAGACTAGGGAATAGGGCGAGTAGGTTTGCAACGGAGCCTTTGGCCATCCTTCGAGGCCCGGCTGCGCCGGGCGCCTCAGGATGAGGTCTGTTTTCGTTGCACATACTCAGCCCTCATCCTGAGGCGCGAGCAAAGCGAGCCTCGAAGGATGGCCGCGGGCTCTGATCGAAACTTATCGCCCGAAGCTCCAGGCTTTTCCGCAAGGGAACCGGCGAGGCGAAGACGTGTTGTCTCCCTGAACCAGCAGGGAGACGCATGGCATGGATATCTACGCCCGCATCACGCAGGACCACGACGCTGCGCGCGAGTCGATTGAACAGCTGAAAGCGACGACGCCCCGCGCAGTGAAAACCCGCAAGGAGCTCTTCCGGAACCTCAAGCTCGATCTATGGGCGCATCACAAGGTCGAGGAAGCTGTCTTCTACGCCTATCTCCGCGATACGACCGACATGAACAGCGAGGCCTATGAAGGCCTCAACGAACACCATGTCATCAACGGATTGATCGAGGAGCTCGACACCTTCCCGGTCGACAGCGAGGAGTGGGGCGTCAAATTCGGCGCGCTTTCGGAGATCGTCGACCATCACCTCAAAGAGGAAGAGGACGAGTTCTTCAAGAAAGCCAAGAAGATCCTCAGCGCGGACGCCGCAAAGCTGATGGGCGAGCGTTTCGATGCGCGCAAGAAGGTCGTGCTCGCCGCGATTTCTCCGCTCGATGCGGACCTTATCCGGAGCGCGTAAGCGCAATGTCCGGCGACGTGATCCAGTGGGCGGCGACATCGACCGGCATTGTCGCCGCCATCATGGTCGCCTCGAACGTCAATGCGCGCATCGCCGGCTTCGGCTTCGTCATCTTCACGGCGTCGTCGCTGATGTGGGTCTCCTTCGGCGCGATCGAGAACGATCACGGGCTTCTCGTCCAGAACGCCGTGCTGACCGTCATCAACATCATTGGCGCGTGGCGCTATCTCTTCCGCAAGGCCTCGCCCGCCGCTGCTTAGGCCCGGTTTGCTCTTTGCGGGCGCTCCGCTAGTCTGCGCGCCATGACCAGTTCAACGCCGCCCTTCTCCGTCCAGATCGTTCCCGTCACGCCGTTCCAACAGAACTGCTCGATCATCCGCGCGCCGAATGGCGATGCGGCGGTCGTCGATCCGGGCGGCGAGCCTGACAAGATCATGGCGGCGGCGGAAAAGATGGGCGCGAAGATCGTCAAGATCTGGCTGACGCATGGCCATCTCGATCACGCCGGCGCGGCGGAGGAGATCAAACGCCGCACGGGCGCGCCGATCGAAGGTCCGCAGAAGGAAGAAGTTTTCTGGCTGTCGCAGATCCGCGAGAACTGGCGCCGCTTCGGCATCGAGGATGGCGACGACTGCACGCCCGACCGCTGGCTTGAAGACGGCGACACGCTCGACCTCGACGGCATCGAGTTCAAGGTCGTCTACACGCCCGGCCACACGCCGGGGCATGTCGTGATCTATCACGAGGACCAGAAGCTCGCCTTCGTCGGCGACGTGCTCTTCGCTGGCTCGATCGGGCGGACGGATTTTCCGCGCGGCGACCAGCAGACGCTCGTCAATTCGATCACGCAGAAGCTCTGGCCGCTCGGCGACGACATGCGTTTCATCCCAGGCCACGGCCCGATGTCGACCTTCGGCGCGGAGCGCAAGACGAACCCCTTCGTCGCCGATTCCGTCACCGGCTATGCCGGCGCCCCGAAGGATGGCGGGCCTTCCGCCCCCGGCGTCGCCAAAAGGTGGCTGTAGCAGGAAGCTGCATTGCTGCGGACGCGAAGGAATTTCCGTTGACTTTGAAGGGCCTCGCTCCCATTTTTCGACTGCTCATCAAGACCGGCTGAGGGACTGGCCCTTTGAAGCCGGGGCAACCCCTGATCTTCCGCGACCCGGAAGATTGGAAAGGTGCCAATTCCTGCGGGACGCCCGGCAGCGATGCATGGCCTCCGCGAGATGAGAGGGATGACGGGCTCGCCCGTTCTTCACTCGGGTCTTCAGGAAAATCCGGATGGGCGTCACCGCGCTGAAAACAGCGCCCGGCGATTGCTGTCGCCGGATTTTATGGAGGCCCCGCCATGGGCGTAGCGAAGGCAGAGGACGTCAATGACGGCGATTGTTCGCCGGGCGCGAGCGTCCTGCTGTCGTCGGATCGCGAGATCGACCTTGGCGAGACGTTCCGTCTCGAAAGCGGCGAAACGCTGAACGATCGGCGGTTGCGCGTTCGCCTTACCGGACCGGAAGGCGCGCCCGTCGTCGTCGTCAGCGGCGGCATCTCGGCGGGCCGCAAAGTAGCCGATGCGGAAGACGGCCCAGGCTGGTGGCGCGATATCGTCAATAAGGGCGGCGCCGTCGACATGTCTCGCCACCGGATCCTCGGCTTCGATTTCCTGCCTGGCGATGAAAAGGAAGCGCTGACGATTACGCCTGACGACCAGGCGCGCGCCCTCGCCCACGCCCTCGACGCGCTCGATATCGAGACCATTCACGGATTTGTCGGCGCCTCTTATGGCGGCTTTGTCGGCCTTGCTTTCGCTGCGCGCTACCCGAAGCGCATCGCCCGCCTCAGTGTCGTTTCCGCCGCTGCGCGTCCCGACCCGATGGCGACGGCGCTGCGCGGCATTCAACGCCGGATCATTCTTCTCGGCTGGAAGTCCGGCAAGCCGGAAGAGGGCGTCGCGCTCGCGCGCGAACTCGCAATGACGACTTATCGGAGCGCGGATGAATTTCGCGGCCGCTTTTCGAGCGCGCCGCTCGGCCCCCATGCGGGCGATCCGTATGACGTCTGCGGCTATCTCATCTCGAGGGGCGAGGCCTATGCGCGCGCCATGTCGGCGCCGCGCTACCTCACCCTGTCGGACTCGCTCGACCGGGCGAATATCGACCTTTCCAAAGTCGTCGCGGACTGCCTTTTCATCGCTTCCAAGACCGACCGGCTCGTCCCGGCGGCGGATACGGAAGCGGCCTCGCGCGGGGTAAAGGGGCGTTCATCCTATCTTGCGATAGAAAGCCTCGTTGGCCATGACGCGTTTTTGTGCGACGCAGGCGAATTCTCGGGTCAACTTAAAGAGTTCATTGAGCGGGGGTGACGTGCCTACCAGGAGTGAAAGCAAAGATCGAAAGCGGGTCGCCCTTGCGGGCGTTGGAACCGTCGGGGGCGGCGTCTATGAGCGCCTCGCCGCGCGGCCTCAATCTTTCGAAGTCGTCGGCATCGTTTGCCGTGATCCGTCGCGCCACGCCGGCAAGAGCGCGCCGGCCGAACTGCTGACGACCGATGCGGCGAGCTTCGGCGATTACGACATTCTCGTCGAGACGATCGGCGGCGTGACGACAGCGCGCGACATTGTTCTCGCAGCGCTTGAGCGCGGCGCGCATGTGGTGACGGCGAACAAGGCGTTGCTTGCGAACTTCTTCGCCGAGATTGATGCAGCCGCCAAACGTGGCGGCGGGCGCGTCATCTATTCGGCGGCCGTCGGCGGCGGCGTGCCGATGCTCGAAACTGTCGATGACATCGCTGCGCGAACGGAGATCAGACGCCTTGAAGCGGTCGTCAACGGAACGACCAATCTCATCCTCGACCGGCTCGGCGCCGGCGCGAGTCTCGAAGCCGCCATCCGCGAGGCGCAGGACGCCGGCTTCGCCGAAGCCGATCCTTCAGCCGACATTGATGGCGCTGACGCCGCACAGAAGCTCTCGCTGCTCGCACGCCGCGCCTTCGGCGTCGACATCGATCCGAACACGATCCCGACGGACAAACTCGCCTCCCTCGCGCCCGAAAAAGTCGTCGCCGCGGTGAAAGCAGGATCGCCCTACAAGCAGGTCGCGCTCGCTGAGAGAACGCCCGCAGGCGTCACAGCCGAAGTGCGGCTGCGGCAAGTTCCGGCGGACAGCCCGCTCGCCAAACCGCGCCTCGAAGAGAACTGCCTCGTCATCACCTGCGCTGACGGGACGGAGACAGTGCTCCACGGCAAGGGCGCGGGGCGCGACCCGACAGCGGATTCCGTCTTCTCGGACATCGAAACGCTCGTCCGGAGCGACGCCAGCGAGCCAGTCGCGGCGATCTAGGCAATTGTTCCCTTCCCCTTAACGCATCGCCCAGACTCGGCCGCGATAATGGCCACGGGTGTCAGGTAGAGGGGAAAGTCGGCATGGTTCTCGGGAACCTGTTCCGCAGAAAGCGCAAACCCGTGATGGGATCTCCACGGGCGAACGACGCCGTGCGCGAAAGGCTGCGCGCCTATGGCGACGACGGCGAGCGGATCCGCCATATCCTTCATTACGCCTATCCGGACGCCGACCGCGAACTCCACATGCGTCCGGCAATAATCGAAACCCTCATCGCGCGCGGTTTTGGCGTCAGCGACGCCGCCGTCGCCAGCGGGATTGTTCTCGAACATTTCGAAACTGTGGCGCCCGACACCTTCGACATCGTCACCGCAGAGCTCTCCGCATGGTTCGCAGAACGCGGCTGGGAATATGACGGCTGGGAGTGCGAAGTCCTCAAAAAAGACGAAAAATCAGGCGACTGAAGCCTGCTTGCGCCACGCTTCCTGAAGCTTCCGCAGCGCTTGCTGCGATGATCTGGCGCGCGTGCTGTGAATCCCCTTTCACTCCCGCGCCGATTCCCCTATGAGACCGCTTTAGCCATCAATTCAGGATTCGGCCCGGCGCGGGCGTTCTCCCTGCGCGGCGCCCATTTGCGCGTGAGTAATAATGCCAAAACGCACCGATATTTCCTCCATTCTCATCATTGGCGCCGGACCTATCGTCATCGGCCAGGCCTGCGAGTTCGACTATTCGGGCGTACAGGCGATCAAGGCCCTGAAATCGGAGGGCTACAGGGTCATCCTCGTCAACTCCAATCCGGCGACGATCATGACGGACCCGGAGCTGGCGGATGCGACTTACATCGAGCCGATCACCCCGGAATTCGTCGAGAAAGTCATCGCGCGCGAAAAGCCCGACGCGCTCCTGCCGACCATGGGCGGACAAACGGCGCTCAATTGCGCGCTCGAACTCGAGCGTTCCGGCGTGCTTGAAAAATACAATGTCGAGATGATCGGCGCGCGCGCCGATGTCATCGAAAAGGCCGAAGACCGCAGGCTCTTCCGCGCAGCGATGGACAAGATCGGCCTCGACTCGCCGCGTTCGGCGATCGCCTCTTCGCCGCCCATTCGAAACGCCGCCGGCAAGATCATCGGTTATGACCGCGCGACAGGCGTCACTGAAGCGATGAAGCTGCTTGAGGAGATCGGCCTTCCGGCGATCATCCGCCCCGCTTTCACGCTCGGCGGCACAGGCGGCGGCGTCGCTTATAACCGCGAAGAGTATGAGCAAATCCTCCGTAGCGGGATCGACGCCTCGCCGGTCGGACAGGTTCTCGTCGATGAAAGCCTGCTTGGCTGGAAAGAATTCGAGATGGAAGTCGTTCGCGACAAAGCGGACAACTGCATCATCGTCTGCTCGATCGAGAACATCGACCCTATGGGCGTGCATACAGGCGATTCCATCACCGTCGCGCCGGCGCTGACGCTGACGGACAAGGAATTCCAGATTATGCGCAACGCCTCGATCGCGGTGATGCGCGAGATCGGCGTTGAAACCGGCGGCTCGAACGTTCAGTTCGCGGTCAATCCGGAGACAGGACGCCTCGTCGTCATCGAAATGAATCCGCGCGTGTCGCGCTCTTCCGCGCTCGCTTCGAAAGCGACGGGATTCCCGATTGCAAAAGTCGCAGCGAAACTCGCTGTCGGTTACACGCTCGATGAACTCGACAACGACATTACGGGCGCGACGCCCGCCTCCTTCGAGCCGACGATCGACTATGTCGTCACCAAAATTCCGCGTTTTGCCTTCGAGAAGTTCCCCGGCGCCGAGCCGATCCTGACGACCGCAATGAAGTCTGTCGGCGAAGCGATGGCGATCGGCCGCTGCTTCCAGGAATCCCTTCAAAAGGCGATGCGCTCGCTTGAGACAGGGCTCGCTGGGCTTGATCCCATTCACATTGAGGGCCTTGGCGCAGGCGACGACATCAACGCCTTCCGCGCCGCGCTCGCCGCGCCGACGCCGGAGCGTCTTCGCGTCGCCGCGGAAGCCATCCGTCACGGCCTGCCGATCGAACAAGTGCGCGTCATCACGCAATACGATCCGTGGTTCCTCGAACAGATTGAAGGCATCGTCGCCGCCGAAAGGACAGTCGAAGAAGAAGGCCTCCCGACAGACCCGGCGCGCCTTCGCGCGCTCAAAGCCATGGGCTTTTCCGACAAGCGCCTCGCTGCGCTCGCCGGCGGGACGGAGAAGGAAGTCCGCGCGCTGCGCCGCGAGGCTGGCGTTCACCCCGTCTACAAGCGCATCGACACTTGCGCGGCCGAGTTCAAAGCGAAAACGCCTTACATGTATTCCGCCTACGAACCGCTCGTCGACGGCGCCGGCGCCTGCGAAGCCGCACCCAGCGACCGCAAGAAGGTTATCATTCTCGGCGGCGGCCCGAACCGCATCGGTCAGGGCATCGAGTTCGACTATTGCTGCTGCCACGCCGCCTTCGCGCTCGCCGATATCGGCGTCGAGTCGATCATGGTGAACTGCAATCCGGAGACCGTCTCGACAGATTACGACACATCGGACCGCCTCTATTTCGAACCGCTGACCGCTGAAGACGTCCTCGAAATCATCGAGAAGGAGCGCTCAAGCGGCGAGCTTCTCGGCGTCATCGTTCAGTATGGCGGGCAGACGCCGCTGAAACTTGCGGCAACGCTCGATGCCGAAGGCGTTCCCATTCTCGGCACGCCCTATGACGCGATCGACCTCGCCGAAGACCGCGAGCGCTTCCAGAAGCTTATCCAGCGCCTCGGCCTTATCCAGCCGAACAACGCGACGGCGGTGAGCCGGGAAGCGGCGCCTGCGGCGGCGGCCCAAGTCGGCTACCCGCTCGTCACGCGCCCCTCTTACGTTCTCGGCGGGCGCGCCATGGAGATCGTGCGCGAGGAAGAAGGCTTGCGCCATTACCTCGCGACCGCACAGATCGAAATCAACGAAGACGAACCCCTGCTCCTCGACCACTATCTCGAACAGGCGATCGAAGTCGATGTCGACGCCATCTCTGACGGGACCGAGGTCTACATCGCCGGCGTGATGGAGCACATCGAAGAAGCCGGCGTTCATTCCGGCGACAGCGCTTGCTCGCTCCCGCCCTACACGCTCGCGCCGGAAATGGTCCGCGCGCTGGAAGACCAGACGCGGCGTATGGCGCTCGAGCTTGGCGTCATCGGCCTCGTCAACGTTCAGTACGCCGTCAAAGATGATGTCATCTATGTGCTCGAAGTGAACCCGCGCGCTTCGCGCTCGGCGCCATTCGTCGCGAAAGCGACAGGCGTTCCGATCGCGCGTATCGGTGCGAAGGTGATGGCGGGCGCCAAAATCACCGAATTCAGCCTGAAGCCGCCCCACCACTCGCATATGGCGGTCAAGGAAGTCGTCTTCCCCTTCTCGCGCTTTCCGGGGGTCGACACGGTGCTCGGGCCGGAGATGCGCTCGACCGGCGAAGTCATGGGGCTCGATGCGGACTTTGATCGCGCACGCGCCAAAAGCCTCCTCGCCATCGGCGCGCAGATCCCGCTCTCGGGCTGCGTCTTCATCTCGTTGAAAGATTCGGACAAGGCGTTGCTTCTGAGCGGCGCGCGCAAGCTCCTCGCCATGGGCTTCAAGATCATCGCGACGAGCGGCACGGCGCGCTATTTCCACGAACAGGGGCTCGACGTCGCGCGGGTCAACAAGGTGCTGGAAGGCCGGCCCCACATCGTTGACGCGCTGAAGAACGGCGAAGTGCAGCTTGTCTTCAACACGACCGAGGGCGCGCATTCGATCCGCGACTCGCGATCGATCCGCACCACAGCGCTCGCGCAGAAAATTCCCTGCATCACCACCGCCACCGGCGCGCTTTCGACCGTGCGCGCCATCGAGGCGATGCGCGCGGGAACGCTCGATGTCGCCCCGCTGCAGTCCTATTTCGCCAAGTAGTCAGCCTGTGGCGGGTAAAGGGCCCCCGCCGCGCCCGACGCCTCCGGTAAACTGATCAGTCCATTGATATTTCTTTAGAAATTCTAACTTCCTTCACCCCCGGAAGAAGGCTAATGGGGCTTTTATTGGCGCGCCCCGACCTTGAATGGGCGAGCCAATGAGCCTATTTTGTTCGTGTTTGATGACTCGCTGGCCGCGCGCACCACGTGCGGCCGCGGTTTTTTTTCGCTTTATTGTCAGAAAGGGCGGAACATGGAGAAGGTTCCGATGACCCTGGCGGGTTACCAGCAGCTCGAAGACGAGCTGCGCAAGCTGAAGAATGAAGAGCGCCCGGCCGTCATTCAGGCGATCTCGGAAGCGCGCGCCCATGGCGATCTTTCGGAGAACGCCGAATACCACGCCGCCAAGGAGCGCCAAGCCTGGATTGAAGGCCGCATCATCGAGCTCGATGACAAATACACGCGCGCGCAGGTAATCGACACATCCAAGCTGACCGGCAAGTCGGTCGTCTTCGGCGCGACGGTGACCATCGTCGACGAAGACACGGACGAAGAGAAATCCTGGCAGATCGTCGGCGATTACGAGGCTGACGTGCGCTCGGGCAAGATCTCCATCTCCTCGCCCATCGCCCGGGCGATGATCGGCAAATCGCAAGGCGACAGCATAGAAGTCGCAGCCCCCGGCGGCTCGCGCGCCTATGAAATCGTGCGCGTGGAGTTTAAGTAAGGCGCGTCGCCAGTAAGCAGGTGTAGTCGTGCGCGAACTTGAAATCAGCCCTAATCTCCAGACTTTTGGCGGCGAGGGCGATGATCGCTCATGGCTCAGCGCCATGCTGCGTGGCATGGGCAAGCGCTGCCCTGAATGCGGCGCCCATACGCTCTTTTCCGGCTATGTCCGCACGCGCGACGCCTGCCCGAAATGCGGCCTCGATTTCTCGGGCCACCGCGCCGATGACGCGCCGCCCTATATGACGATCTTCATCGTCGGCCACGTGCTGATCCCGGGGGCCCTCCTCGCCAAGCAGCTCTTCGACCCGCCGCTGGGCCTCCAGTTCGCGGTTGTGACACCGCTGATTCTGATCTCCACCTTCTGGCTCCTGCCGATCATCAAAGGCGGGCTCATCGGGGTTCAGTGGGCGAACCGGATGCATGGATTCGCGGGGCCTGACTGGGACCCGGAAAGCGACGTTTAGGACTAAATCGCGGCGGAATTACTGGGGTCCGGCCTGCCTCACTTGACAGGCGCCGGCGCGTCGGATAGCTCCCCCGCTCTGACATCTGCCGCCCCGAGGGGGCTGGCGAGGGAGTTTCCAATGGCCAAGCCGACCACTGTCAAAATCCGCCTCAACTCGACCGCCGGCACGGGCTACTTCTACGTGGCGAAGAAGAACACGCGCACGATGACGGAGAAATTCGTGCTCAAGAAGTACGACCCGATCGCGCGCAAGCACGTCGAATTCAAAGAAGGCAAGATCAAGTAGGCTGGCGAAATTCGCCGCTTAATGAAAAAGCCGCCGGTATCCGGCGGCTTTTTGCATGTCCGTGCTTCATTTAGTTTCAGGCGGCGTCAGCGACGACGCGATTTCGGCCGTGCGTCTTGGCGCCATAGAGCGCCTCATCCGCCCGCTTGATGAGCTTTTGCGCAGTGTCGTCCTTAAGGCCGTCCTCGGTCGAGGCGATGCCGATCGAGACCGTCACCTGAAGCTCGTCGCGCCCGCTATTGATGATGATCTTGTTGATCTCGATATCCTGGCGGAGCCGTTCGGCGACGACTTGGGCTTCGCGCTTCTCCGTGTCCGGCATCGCGATAAGGAACTCTTCCCCGCCATAGCGGCAAGCGAGATCCATGCCCCGCGTGGACGCGCGAACGCGGTCGGCGAAAGCCTGGATGACCTTGTCGCCAGCGTCGTGGCCATAAGTGTCGTTGACCTGCTTGAAGTGATCGAGATCGAGGATCATCACCGAGAGCGGGCGGCCAGTCCAGAAGGCGCGATTGAACATCGCAGAAAGGTGGCTCGCCAGATAACGGCGATTGTAGAGGCCGGTCAGTTGATCCGTAACCGCCATTTCAAGGCTCGCCTGGAAAGACGAGCGAAGGTGGTCGATATGGCGCTTGCGTTTGATCTGCGTTGAGACGCGCGCAATCATCTCGTTCTTGTCGACGGGGCGCGTCAGGTAATCATTAACGCCGATATCGAGCGCGCGAACGAGTTTGCGCGTATCGCCCTGACGCACGATGGCCAGCAAGGGCGTTAGGCGCGTTTCCTCAAAGGACTTGATCGACGAACAAAGCCGCAGCGCGTCCATCGTCTCAATCGACATATTAACAATGACGAGGTCGAAATCGGCCGAGCGCACGCGCGCGAGCGCGACTTCAGGCTCGGACTCGACAGAGACCAGAAACTTGTCGCTTAGATAGCCCGTGAGGCGTTCTGCCTGATCGGCCTGGTCATCAATAATCAGTACGCGGGGCTTTTCTTCGCCTTCAAGAATCGAGTCGAAATCGAGATCCTCGACGACGCCGAGCCCCTTGCCCGTCGCATGGCGCAGGCGGAGTTCGTCTGTCATGACCTTGAGGCGAGAGAGCGAGCGCACGCGCGCAAAGAGCGCGACGTCTTCAACTGGCTTCGTCAGGAAATCGTCCGCGCCCGCCTCAAGTCCGGCGACACGGTCGGCCTGCTGCTCGAGCGCCGTAACCATGACGACCGGAATATGGGCTGTTTCAGGCGTCTTCTTGATGATCCGGCAAGCTTCAAAACCGTCCATGCCGGGCATCATGACGTCGAGCAGGATGATGTCAGGCTGCTCCGACTTCGCCTTCTCGACGGCCTCCTGGCCTGAAAATGCTGTGATGACATCGAAGTACTCCGCGCGAAGCTTGGCTTCGAGCAGTTTTACGTTCGGTTCGAGGTCATCGACGACCAGTACGCGCGCCGTCATTCGGTCCTCGCGGGCTAACTCAATGTTTCGGAGACAATTTTAGTCCAAATACCTTTTCACTTTCTCAAGAAAATCGACCACCGAGATAGGTTTTGCGATGTAATCCTCGCAGCCCCCCGCCCGGATGCGCTCCTCGTCCCCCTTCATGGCGAAGGCGGTGACGGCGATTACGGGAATCTTGGTTAGCGTTTCGTTTTTCTTGAGCTCCTGAGTGACCTGAAGGCCGGAAATCTCAGGGAGCTGAATATCCATCAGGATAAGGTCAGGCTCATGTTCTTCGGCGAGCGCAAGGGCTTCAGGGCCTGTACGGGCCTGAAGGGTGGCGTAGCCATGCGCCTCGAGCAGATCATGAAACAGCTTCATGTTCAGCTCATTGTCCTCGACAATAAGGACGGTCTTTGGCGCCGTCGTGAGGTCGAGTTTCTCCATCGCTACCATTGTACGCCTTCGCCTCGCGTTCGGGAGAGCCTTGGTGAACGCTTTCGCGACTATCGCCGGAAAGGTATTAATTGATTGTTTATGGTGCCCCTTGAGGCCCCTTTAAGGCGTCTGATTTCGCTCCATGCCATCCACGCAACCTACTGTTAATAAAGAATATTCCGGATTTTGCCGGAACTGCCTGAGGGATGTGCCGAAGGCCCTCTCCCGTTGCCCGGCCTGCGATTCGTCCCGAATCGCGCGCCATCCGGAGCTGTTCTCGCTTTCGATCGCGCATCTCGATTGCGACGCTTTTTACGCCGCTATTGAGAAGCGGGACGACCCGAGCCTCGCCGACAGGCCCGTGATCGTCGGCGGCGGAACGCGCGGCGTCGTCTCGACCTGCTGCTACATCGCACGGACCTATGGCGTGCGCTCGGCCATGCCGATGTTCAAGGCGCTCAAGGCTTGCCCGGACGCTGTCGTAATCAAGCCCCATATTGAGAAGTATGTCGCGGCGGGCCGCGAGATCCGCCGGATGATGGGCGCGCTCACGCCGCTTGTCGAACCTCTCTCAATTGATGAAGCGTTCATGGACCTTACCGGCACAGAGCGCGTTCACGGCATGGCGCCCGCGAAAGCGCTCGCGCGCCTGCAACTCGATATCGAGCGCGAGATGGGCGTCACTGCCTCTATCGGTCTCAGCCACAATAAGTTTCTTGCCAAGATCGCCTCCGACCTCGACAAGCCGCGCGGATTCGCCGTGATCGGACGGGCTGAAACGAAGGATTTCCTGGCGCGCCAGCCGATCCGCCTCATCTGGGGCGTCGGCGCGGCGATGGCGGACAAGCTTGAGCGCGACGGGCTGACGATGATCGGACAATTGCAGACGATGGACGCCGGCGATCTCGCGCGGCGCTATGGCGAGATGGGGCTTCGTCTCGCTCGCCTCTCGCGCGGCGAGGATATGCGGCGCGTTACGCCTCACAATGCAACGAAGAGCGTTTCAAGCGAGACGACATTCAATGTCGATATTCGCGATGTCGATGAGCTTGAAAAAATTCTCTGGTCGCTGTGCGAGAAAGTCTCTCTACGGATGAAGAAAGAAGGGTTCATCGGCCGCGTCGTAACCCTGAAACTGAAGAGCGACGACTTCAAGACGATCACCCGCCGGCAGTCGCTCGACCGGCCGAGCAATCTTGCGCGGACCGCCTTCGCTGTCGCCGCCCCCCTTCTCAAAGAGGCAGCGCCAGGCAGCGCCTGGCGGCTTATCGGCGTCGGATATTCCGACCTCGAGAAAGGCTCTGGCCCAGCCGAGGCTGAGCTATTCGCACGTGAAGATGACCGCTGGGCGGCGCAGGAAAAGGCGATTGATCAGATCCGCGAAAAATTTGGCAAGGAAGCCATTGCGGCCGGGCGTGCGCTACGTCCCAAACACCATTGACGCCCCGCTTTCCCGCTCCCATTACCGTTGGATGATTAGAAGGAGCCTTCCCCGCATGAGCCGAATTGAAGAAACCCTCGCGAAACTCGGAATCACCTTGCCGACGCCGGCCAATCCGGTCGCCAACTATGTTCCCTATGTAATCACGGGGAACCTCGTCTTCATTTCGGGGCAGATTTCGGTCGCGCCGGGCGGGCCCATCAAAGGGCGTCTTGGCGAAGACATGTCGCTTGAAGACGGCGTCGCGGCGGCGCGGGTGTGCGGCCTTAACCTCATCGCGCAGCTCAAGGCGGCGTGCGGCGGCGACCTCAGCCGTGTGAAGCGCGTCGTCAAGCTTGGCGGTTTCGTCAATTCGGCGCCGACCTTTTTCGATCAGCCGAAGGTCATCAACGGCGCCTCCGATCTGATGGTCGAAGTCTTCGGCGAAGCGGGTAAGCACTCGCGCGCCGCTGTCGGCTCGCCAAGCCTTCCCTTGGGCGTCGCCGTCGAAGTCGACGGCGTCTTCGAGATCGCCTGATGGCGGACGGCGCGGACGCACTCACGGCGCGAACGATTTCCTCAATCGAAGAAATCGGGCGCGATGCGTGGGATGCGTTCGCAAATCCTGCCGGCGAACCTTACAACCCTTTCGTCTCCTACGACTTTCTGAACGCTCTTGAAGCGTCGAAGTCCGTTGGCGGACAATCTGGCTGGACGCCGGCGATGCTTGCGCTTGAGGAAGCGGGCGCGCTGGTGGGTCTCGCGCCCCTCTATCTCAAAGAACACAGTCAGGGCGAGTATGTGTTCGACCACCACTGGGCGGACGCCTATGAGCGCGCTGGCGGACGATATTATCCGAAACTCGTCTGCGCCGCGCCTTTCACGCCAGTTCCCGGCCCTCGCCTGCTGGCGAAAAACGAGCAGCACAAAAAGGCGCTTGCGACAGCACTTATTGCGGCGGGGCGCCAGATCGGCGTTTCGTCGTTGCATGTGAACTTCGTTGAAAGCAATGACGCTACGATCCTCAATAACGCCGGGTTCCTTGCACGGCGCGGCGTGCAATATCACTGGTTCAACTGCGGTTATTCCTCCTATGACGACTTTCTCGCCGTGCTATCCTCGCGCAAGCGCAAGGCGCTGAAGAAAGAACGCGCGACTGCAGCCGCAAGCGGGCTCGAAATCAAAGCGCTGCGCGGCCCTGAAATCACCGAGCGATACTGGGACGCTTTCTGGCTTTTCTATCAGGATACAGGCGCGCGCAAATGGGGGCATCCCTATCTCACGCGCAGTTTCTGCCGCATCATCGCCGAGACGATGGCGGACAAGCTTCTCCTCTTCATCGCGGAGCGAGACGGCCATCCAGTCGCGGGCGCGCTGAACTTCATTGGCGGCGAGGCTCTCTATGGCCGTTATTGGGGCGCGATCGAGCATCACCCGTTTCTGCATTTCGAGCTCTGCTATCATCAGGCGATCGATTATGCGATCGCCGAGAAGCTCCCCCGCGTTGAAGCGGGCGCGCAAGGCGAACACAAGATCGCGCGCGGTTATGAACCGGTCGAGACGCGATCGGCGCACTGGATCGCCGACCCGAATTTCAGGCAAGCTATAGAACGCTATCTGCAAAATGAGCGCGCGCATAACGAAGCGGAGATCGATGCGCTGAGTGACTACACCCCTTTCAAGAAAGGAGAACCACAATGACCGATCTTCAGCGCGTCGCTTCGTTCTACGATCCTGAAGAAGCTCATGTCGCTTGTGGTTTTCTCAATGCGAACGGCATCGACGCAACAGTATTTGATGCGGATACGTTGACCGCCTTGCCGTCGTACCGAGTTGCGCTGGGCGGAATTCGTATCGTTGCACCGGCCGAACAAGTCGAAGACGCCAGAAACCTCCTTGAGATGATCCAAGGCGGTGAAGCCAAAAGGAAAGGCTACAAGATCGAAGGAGTTCGTTGTCCGGCGTGCGGAAACACTGAATTCACGCGCGTTAAGCCGTGGTTCTTTCCTTTTCTGATCTACTTTTCTACGGGTGTCCCAATTTGGTGGAACTCAAAACGCTTGCGTTGCACGAATTGCGGCGCAATCACAGATCAACAGGCGGAGCAGGCTGAATGACGGACAAGGTGAAATACGACCCCGACAACATTTTCGCGAAGATGATCCGCGGCGACATGTCCTGCGTGAAGGTCTATGAGGACGACACGATCCTCGCCTTTATGGACATCTTCCCGCAATCGGAAGGCCATACGCTCGTCATCCCGAAAAAGGCGAAGGCGACGATGCTGTTCGACATCGACACCGATCACCTGAAAGATCTCATCGAAGGCGTTCAGAAGGTCGCCCGCGCCGTCGACAAGGCGCTGAAACCGGATGGCGTGCGCATCGCGCAATTCAATGGCGCCGAGTCCGGGCAGACGGTGTTCCACATCCATTTCCACATCATCCCGATTTACGCCGGCCAGCCGCTAGGCCGGCACGCCGGCGGCGCGCCAGCCGACGTCTCGCGCCTGACGGAAACCGCCTCGCGGATCGCCGGCGCCTTCTGAATTCATTCACGCGAGAGTGATCGAGAAATCGCGGGCGCCTCGCTTTCATGTGTTTGGAAAGCGAGGCGCCCGTTCCTATATGCTGATCAGTACTAACCGCGCCCACTGCCCTCCCCCCCAAATGGGCGCGCGTACCAGAAAGCGGCCGCAGCTCGCCCCTTCAGCAGCGGCCGCTTTCCCTTTTTCCGCCTTCCTTGTTGTGAAATGCGAAGTCCCTTACCCTTGCCGCTCAAACGGGAGGCATGGATGAAGTCGCTATTCGCCGCCGCAGCGCTGCTTGCGGCAAGCCCGGCGTTCGCCGGCGAGCCTGAAGGTTATGATGTGCTCATCGAGCAGGCGAACGCGGCTTATAGCGCGGGCGACTGGGCGGGAATGGCGACGGCGCTGGACGCCGCGCAGAATTATATTCCCTATTCCCTGCATATCACGCGCTTCCGCATCCTCGCCTATTCGGAACTCGGAGATTTTGAAGAGGCGCTTGCGATAGCACGAACTGTTGCGAAACGCGGGCTTTCGCTGGCGCTCGACGGCAAACCCGGCTTTGATGCGCTGCGCGCCCAGCCTGACTTTGCTCCGATAGCGGAGCAAATGTCGGCCAACCTCGCGCCTGCCGGCGAGGCTGACATCATAGAAACCGTTAACCGCGACAGCCTGCTGCCGGAATCCGTTGTACATGCGGTCATTGGCGGCAAGGATAGATACTATGTTGGCGCAGTGCGTACAGGCGGCGTTTATGCCGGCAAAGCGCTTCACGCCAAGACCAATGGCGGCGTTTACGGCCTCAAGGTCGTCGATGATCTGATCTGGACCGTTGAGAACACGCGCGCTCCTTACGCCGGTAAAGGCGAAGGCGCCGAAACATCCGGCTTTCATGCTTACGATGTCGCAATCGGAAAGGAGCGCTGCGCCGTTCCCCTCAACGGCGGGCCCGCGGTTCTCGGCGCGCTTGAGACAACGCCCTTCGGTCTCGTCGCGAGCGACAGCCTGACCCCGCGCCTAGTCCTCATCGAAGGATGCGATTCGGAGCCGCGCGTTATTTTAGAGGACCCACGCTTTGCGAACCTTCAGGGCGTCGCCTACGATCCCGGGCGCAAGCGGCTCTATATCGCCGACTATCTAGCCGGGATTTTCTCCGTCGATCTTGAAACCGGCGCGGCTGAAAGCGTCGCCAATGCTGCAGACGCCCATCTTGGCGGCATAGACGGGCTTTCATTCTATGAAGGCGACCTCATCGGCGTCCAGAATGGAACGCCCCCGCAGCGCATCGTGCGCTTGCACCTCAGCGAGAAAGGCGACGCCGTCACACAGCTCGACGTATTGCAGCAGGCGCTTCCTGAATGGAATGAGCCGACAAACGGAACGATCGCGGAAGACGCCTTCGTCTATGTCGCGACGAGCAACTGGCCCGCTTACGCTGAAGACGGAAGCGAAGTTGAAGGGGCGCAGCGTCAACCGCTGCGCCTCATCTCAGTTCCGCTCGATTAAGACTTGCCGACCAATGCAGGCACGCCCGCGCCGTCGCCTGTCGGTCCATCTTTTTCGGGAATGAACTCGAAGCCGAGCTTCGTCGTATCCGCCGGATCGACATAGACCCTGACGACGCCGCCATCCTTGAGGCGTCCAAACAGGATTTCATCGGCGATCGGCTTCTTGACGTGCTCCTGGATAACGCGGGCGAGAGGCCGCGCGCCCATTTCATCGTCAAAGCCGCGTTCGGCGAGCCAACGCGTCGCTTCCGGTTCGAGTTCGAAGGTAACGCTGCGGTCGGCGAGCTGAGCTTCGAGTTGAAGCACGAACTTCTCGACGATCTGGTCGATGATCGCCGGCGAAAGGCCCGCGAAACTGATGACCGCATCGAGACGATTGCGGAACTCCGGCGAGAACATGCGTTTGATCGCCGCGTCGGTCTCATCGAACTTCTTGCCGCCAGCGAAACCGATAGCGAACTTCGCCGCATCCTGCGCGCCCGCATTCGTCGTCATGATCAGGATGACATTGCGGAAGTCGATCTTCTTGCCATTCGTATCGGTGAGCTGGCCGTTATCCATCACCTGCAGGAGAATGTTGAAGATCTCCGGATGCGCTTTCTCGATCTCGTCGAGCAGGAGCACGCAATGCGGATGCTGATCGATCGCGTCGGTCAGAAGGCCGCCTTGATCGAAGCCAACATAGCCCGGCGGCGCGCCGATGAGACGCGAAACCGTGTGCCGCTCCATATATTCCGACATGTCGAAGCGCGTGAGCTCGACGCCGAGCGCGAAAGCGAGCTGCTTGGCGACCTCAGTCTTGCCGACGCCCGTGGGCCCCGCGAAGAGATAGCAACCGATCGGCTTGTTCGGTTCGCGAAGGCCGGCGCGCGAAAGCTTGATCGCCGCCGCGACCTGGTCGATCGCATCGTTCTGCCCGAACACGACGCGCTTGAGATCTTCACCGAGACTGCGCAGACGCTCCGTATCCGACGTCGAAACCGACTTCGGTGGGATACGCGCCATCTTCGCGACGACCTCTTCCACTTCGTCGACGCCGATGATCTTCTTGCGCACGTCCGCGGGGAAGAGCATCTGGCGCGCGCCTGCCTCGTCAATCACGTCGATCGCTTTGTCGGGCAGCTTGCGGTCGGTCATGTATTTTGCTGACAGGTCAGCCGCCGCCTTCACCGCCTCGGGCGTGTACTCAACGCGGTGATGCTTTTCGAAATAGGGTTTCAGCCCAGTGAGGATCTGGATCGTATCCTCAACGCTCGGCTCGTTGACGTCGATCTTCTGGAAGCGCCGCGCGAGCGCACGGTCTTTCTCGAAGTGCTGACGATATTCCTTGTAAGTGGTCGAACCCATGCAGCGCAGCACGCCGGATTGAAGTGCAGGCTTCAGAAGGTTCGAAGCGTCCATCGCGCCGCCGGAGGTCGCCCCGGCGCCTATGACAGTATGGATCTCGTCGATGAAGAGAATCGCGTCGTCATGATCCTCAAGCTCCTTGAGGACGGACTTGATGCGCTCTTCGAAATCGCCGCGGTAACGCGTACCGGCAAGGAGCGCGCCCATGTCGAGCGCGAAGATCGTGGAGTTCGCAAGAACTTCCGGCACTTCTTCATCGACGATCTTGCGCGCGAGGCCTTCCGCGATTGCGGTCTTGCCGACGCCGGGATCGCCGACAAGCAGCGGATTGTTCTTGCGCCGGCGGCAAAGCACCTGGATCGAGCGCTCAATCTCCGGCTCGCGGCCGATGAGCGGATCGATCTTGCCCTGACGCGCCTTGTCGTTGAGGTTGACGCAATAGGCGCTGAGCGCGCTCTCGCCCCCCTTCCCTTGCTGTTCATTTTCTTCGGGGGCGCCGCGCGGCGGACGCGACATCGATTCGCCGGGGCGCTTCGCGAGCCCGTGGGAAATGTAATTGACCGCGTCGAAGCGCGTCATGTCCTGCTGCTGCAGGAAATGCGCGGCGTGCGATTCACGCTCCGCGAAGAGTGCGACGAGGACGTTCGCGCCTGTCACTTCTTCCCGCCCGGAGGACTGGACGTGAATGACCGCGCGCTGGATGACGCGTTGGAAGCTGGCCGTGGGTTTCGCCTGCTCCCCGCCCTCGACCTTCAGATTCGCGAGGTCGTTCTCGACAAACTCGTAGAGGTTCCGGCGAAGGAGATCGAGATCGACATTGCACGCCCGCATTACGGCGGCCGCATCCTGATCGTCGGTCAGCGCAAGGAGCAAATGTTCGAGGGTCGCAAGTTCGTGGCCGCGTTCCGTTGCGAGCGCGATTGCGCGATGGAGGGCCTGATCAAGGCTTCTGCTGAAAGACGCCACTCGTTACTCCCGTTCCATCGTGCACTGTAGAGGGTGCTGGTTGCGACGCGAAAGCTCCATAACCTGCGCGACCTTGGTCTCGGCGACTTCGTAGGTGAAGACGCCGCAGACCCCGACGCCGGTCTGATGAACATGCAGCATGATCCGGACCGCTTCTTCTGGGCCCTTATTGAACACTGCCTGCAGAAGCCAGACCACGAACTCCTGCGGCGTGTAATCGTCGTTAAGGAGCAGGACCTTGTAAAGCGAAGGACGCTTGGTCTTGGGCGCCGTCTTGGTGACGACCCCAATGCCAACGCCCGGCCCCTGCCCATTGTCGTTTTCTTCCGACATCCAGTCCTAACCAAATCCATTGCGCCGCGAGGGGCGCGTTACCTGACAATTAAATATGTATCCGCCGAAGGTTGAAAAGACGCAAAACCGACAATCAAGCAGATTTGCGCCGAAGCGCCGGCTTTCCGGCGCGACGCGCTGGAGGCGCGCCTACCGCATTCCAAATGCAGACTCAGAAGGAAAGAGGCCCGGCGCAAGCGCCGGGCCTCTTTTTGTACGCAACAGGAAGACGCAACTAAATCTGTCTGCCGCTCGCGCCGAATTACGGGCGGAACGACTGAATCTTCTCAACGAGCTCGGTGTAGCGGACCTTCATCGGCTCAACGACTTCCTTGCCGGTCGAAACCCAGTGATCGGCAAGCTTGTTCATATGGCTGATGTTTTTCTCGAGAGCCGAGCGCAGATAGTCCGTCTGGACTTCCAGCGCATCCTGGACGCTCTTCGACGAGGTCGCCGCTTTAACAGCCGCAACGCCTTCATCATAGCTCGACTTCAGGAACGCAGACTGCTCGGAAGCCGCTTTCTCAAGGCTCTTGGCGAAAAGACCCGCCGAGGCCGCGAACGCTTCCAGCGAATTCCGGTTGAAATCCGCTAACTCATTCATTCCTTTAGTCATTTTCTCGTAGCCTTCTTTGAAGGCGTCCGCGTTGATCGCCGCGGTCGTTTCGAAGGCGTCCGCCGGGCTCGCCGACTTTTTGGCCGTCGCCATGTCCGTACTCCCTTGGGTTAATCCTGAAGGTCAGTCCTTCGCCATCGCAGCAAAAGCCGCTTTGTGCGACGCAAAATATGGATGCTCGGCATACACGTCAAGGGTTTTTGTGCGCCGCACAAAATTCTTTTCCCGGGCTGTGGAAACCGCCAATAATTAACGGATAGTTTACTTTCTCCGCCCCATGATTCCCCCTCGCCGCGAGACGCGGCATGGCGCTTGCTGGGGGTCCGTACGGGCGTTGCGGAGCAATGCGGCGTTAGCAACTGGGGCGGCGCTTCCTGACGTATTGCAAAGCGCGCATGTTTGGGCGAGGCTCGCGCGATGAAGGCTGGGTTGCGTTTAGTATTTTTGACCGTCGCATGGCTGATGGCTGCGACTGGTTTTGCGTCTGCCGCTGGAAATCCCAATTACGCAGCGCTCGTTGTTCACGCTGATTCAGGCGACGTCTTCTTCTCGCGGCACGCGGATGAAAGGCGGTATCCGGCGTCTCTGACCAAGATGATGACGCTTTATCTCCTCTTCGATGAACTTGAAGCGGGGAACCTCACGCTTTCCTCAGAACTCAGCGTCTCCGCACAGGCAGCCGGCCAGCCGCCGTCCAAGCTTGGCTTGACGGCAGGCACGAAAATCACGGTCGAAGACGCGATTAACGCTCTTATCGTCAAATCGGCGAACGACGCTGCTGTCGTCGTGGCGGAAGCCATTTCGGGATCCGAATGGCGTTTCGCGCAGAAAATGACGCAGAAGGCCCGCGCGCTCGGAATGAGCAATACGACCTTCCGGAACGCCTCCGGCCTTCCCAATTCGAAGCAGACGACAACGGCGCGCGATCTTGCGGCGCTTGCTCGCCGTCTCATTCAAGACCATTCGGAATATTACCCGTACTTCTCCACCACGAGCTTCGTGTGGAACGGCAAGACCTACGGCACCCACAATGCGCTCGTGAAAACCTATCCCGGCGCGGAAGGGCTCAAGACCGGCTATACCCGCCGCTCCGGCTTCAACCTGGTAACAAGCGCGAACCGCGATGGTTCCCGGCTGATCGGCGTCGTTCTTGGCGGGCGTTCGGTCCGGACACGCGACGCGCACATGCGGCTGATCCTCGACAACGCTTTCGCCCAGATCGGCGCTGATCCGACGCTGATCGCTTCGCTCCACCGCGAAACGCCCTCGCCGCGCATCAAGCCGACCCTCCTCGCCGAACTTCAGAAGTCAGGCCGCGCGCCGATGATCGCCGGCAATACCGATGTGCAGGCGCAAATTTACGCCGCCGCTGAAGATTTCACCGTCGATGAGGAAGATACGATCGGGTCTTTGATCGCCGCGGCGGATTCCGACGACTTCAACGAATATGAACGCGTCCGCCTAGCGGCTTTGTCGCCGGGCGACGTCGCTGTGTCGGAACTTGGCGACCGTACCATCGGCGAAGGCGACGCTGACGCCATTTCCGGCTGGAGCGTTCAGATCGGCGCCTACTCGTCGAAGTCGCTCGCCCAGAAAGAACTCGAAGCCGCAGCAAACGCCGCCGGCTTCACGAGCAACTCCCGCGCCGTGCAGGCGGTGCCGACCGTCAGCGGTGGTTCGCTATACCGCGCACGCTTCACCGCACTCAGCGCGATCGAAGCTGCCGACCTCTGCCAGACGCTCCGGAGCCGCAAGCTCTCCTGCTTCGTGATCTCGGACGCCACGCCCCAGTAACGACAAGGCGGGATGGTCGCACCCCCGCGACTTAGCGCGCTTTTGCGCTCGCTCTTTCCATGCCGTAAGCTCCCCGGCGCGCCTTCGCGCCAATGATGCTTAAGCTTAGGGACGGAAAGAGAGACCTCGATGACTTCTCATCACCCGCATATCGTCGTCAAAGTCGACAAGGACTTCGCCCGTGACGCCATCGTCGACGGCAAGCGCGAAGCCGAGATGCGCATGAAGGCGGAAGCGTCGCCTGACGCTTACTGGCGGGAAGTCGGCGAACGTCTCCAGTGGATCAAGCCGTTCACAAAGGTCTCCGACGTCTCGTTCGACCTGAAGGATTTTCATATCAAATGGTATGAGGACGGCGTTCTCAACGCCTGCGCCAATTGCCTAGACCGCCACCTGCCCGCCAAAGCGAACGACATTGCAATCATCTGGGAGGGCGACAATCCTTCCGAGGATCGCAAGATCACCTATGCCGAAGCGTTCGAGGAAACCTGCCGGATGGCGAACCTCCTCAAGGCGCGCGGCGTCAAACGTGGTGATCGCGTCATCATCTACCTGCCGATGATCCCGGAAGCGGCTTTCGCCATGCTCGCCTGTGCCCGTATCGGCGCGGTGCATTCCGTTGTTTTTGGCGGGTTCTCACCTGACTCCATCGCAAGCCGCATTAACGACTGCGGCGCGGTCGCCGTCATCACCGCCGATGAGGGCCTGCGCGGCGGCAAGAAGGTCCCACTAAAAGCGAATGTCGATAAGGCGCTTGAGAAATCGGATGGGGTCCGCCTCGTTCTCGTCGTGGAGCGCACAAAGGCGAAGATTGCGATGAAGCCGGGGCGCGACCTCCTTTGGTATGCCGAGGCGCGCGACGACGTTTCTCCGATCTGCCCGGCGGAGCCGATGAACGCCGAAGACCCTCTGTTCATTCTCTACACATCAGGGTCGACGGGAAAACCGAAAGGCGTTCTCCACACGACCGGCGGCTACCTCGCCCACGCCTCTTACACCTTCGCGACGATATTCGATTACAAGCTCGGCGAAGTACACTGGAGCACGGCCGATGTCGGCTGGATCACCGGTCACAGCTACATCGTGTACGGACCGCTCGCGAACGGCGCGACGACGCTGATTTTTGAAGGCGTCCCGACGTGGCCGGACTATTCGCGTTTCTGGCGCGTCATCGACAAGCACAAGGTAAACATTTTCTACACAGCGCCGACGGCGATACGCTCGCTAATGCGCGAGCATGACGACTTCGTCAAAGCGACAGACCGCTCCTCGCTGCGTCTGCTTGGCTCGGTCGGCGAGCCGATCAACCCCGAAGCCTGGATCTGGTATCACGACGTCGTCGGCGAGAAACGCTGCCCGATCATCGACACCTGGTGGCAGACAGAAACGGGCGGCGTTCTGATGTCGCCTTTCCCTGGCGCGACTGACCTGAAGCCTGGCTCGGCGACGAGGCCTTTCCCGGGCGTCAAGGTCGGCATTGTCGATGCGAACGGAAAGCTTCTCGAAGGCGCGTGCGAAGGTAACCTCGTCCTCCTTGGCGCCTGGCCGTCGATCATGCGCACGGTCTATGGCGACCATCAGCGCTTCATCGACACCTACTTCAAGACCTATCCCGGCATGTATTTCACCGGCGACGGCGCGCGCCGTGATGAGGACGGTTATTATTGGGTCACGGGCCGCGTCGATGATGTCATTAACGTTTCCGGCCACCGCCTCGGCACGGCGGAAATCGAGAGCGCGATCGACGCCCACCCTAAGGTCGCCGAAGCCGCCGTCGTCGGCTATCCGCACGACCTCAAGGGCCAGGGCATCTACGCCTATGTGACGTTGATGGAAGGCGACGAGCCTTCCGCTGAACTTGAAAAGGAAATCGTCGAGGAAGTGCGAAACGAGATCGGGCCAATCGCCAAGCCCGACATCATCCACTTCACGCCGTCCCTTCCAAAAACACGCTCCGGCAAGATCATGCGCCGGATCCTCAGAAAGATCGCCGAGAAGGAATTCGGCGCGCTGGGAGATATTTCCACCCTCGCCGACCCGTCGGTCGTCGAGGCCCTCATCGAGGGCCGGAAACAGCGCTAAACCGCCCTCTCGGCGCGACATTTGCAGGCTTAACAAAGCGGAAACAGGGCCCGCATTAAGCTTGCACGCGTGAGGGTTAACCAATGACGATCGCTGAGGCTTCAGAGCCCCAAGGCGCACCTGCCCCGGCTGCCGGCGCGGGGGCTGCGCCCATGCAGGAAGCCATCATCGCCTTCGCCGTTGCAGGCATCCTCCTTTGCGTCTGTTTCGCGCCGACATTGCGGACGATGATCGGCACGTGGGCGGCGTCCTCAAGTTTCCATCACGGGTTCTTCGTTGCGCCGGTCGCATTATGGCTAATCCTGCGGATCGAAGGCGTTATCGACCGCGACAACGCGCCAGCGTCGCCGCCCGAACAGGCTCGCGCCTTTCGCGACCCGGCGAGAATGCGCGCCGCTCTATCCGCACAAACGATTCTGACGCCGCGAAGCTGGGCGCCGGCGCTTCTGCTCATCGTTGGCGGGCTCGCGCTGTGGCTCGCCGGACGTGCAGCGAGCGTCAACTTTGTTCAGGAGGCAGCCTTCGTCAGCATGCTGATCGGCTGTGTTGCGCTCATATTTGGTCCCTCTTACGCCCGGCGTTGGGCTTTCCCGCTCGCTTTTCTTTTCTTCATGGTTCCGTTTGGCGACGCAATCGTTCCTGCGCTCCAGAATTTTACGGCTGGCGGCGTCATTGCGCTTCTGAAAGCAAGCGGTATCGCAGCAACGCTTGATGGCGTGATGCTAGAAACGCCGGCCGGCCGGTTTGAAGTCGCGGAAGCCTGCGCAGGCCTCAACTTCCTCATCGCCGCCGTCATCGTCGGCGCTCTCTTCGCGCATCTTTCGTTCACACGCCTGCGCAAGGCGGCGGCTTTCATCGCCTTTTCGGCTGCAATCGCGCTCGTCGCCAATATGCTCCGCGTCTATATCGTCGTTCTCATCGCGACATTGAGCGAAGGCCGCATCGCAATCGCCGCCGATCACGTCGTCTTCGGCTGGTTCTTCTATGGCGCCTTGCTCTTCGTGCTGATCTTCATCGGCAAGATGTTCGCCGATCCGGCGAGAGAAATAATGGCGCCGATACAAGCCTATGCGCCAAGCGGTGCATCCTCATGGCCAGTTGCGGCTGGCCTCGCTCTCATCCTCATCGCCGCAGGCTATGGGAAGTTCGTCGTCGACCGCGCGCCAGATGTGCGCGCGCCGAGCTTCCTGCCGCTCGTAAGCGCTTCCGGCTGGCGTGCGACACCGCCCGCCTTCGACTGGCGCGCGCCGCTTTCCCACGCCGACCGGGTTGTGCAAGCAAGCTATCAGTCGACCGTTGGCGTCGTTGACATGAACGTCGCCTATTTCAATTATGATCGCGAGGGCGCCGAAATCGCGGGCCACGATACGCGGAGCTATGACGGCGCTGACTGGCGCCGCATCAGCGTCCGCAAGCTTGGCTTCTCCGCTTTCGGCACTCCACGCGAACTCGAAGTCGAAACGATTGCGAACAATTCAGGCGTGAGCCTTGAAGCGGTGACGCTCTATTGGCTCGATGACGAAATCTTCGCTGACCCTGTATCAATGAAACTGAGCCAAACGCGACTGCGCCTTCTCGGCGAGCGCCCGCGCGGCGGCGTATTCATCCTCGCCGCCCCTGCCGCCAACTCTTTGGACGGCGCCCGCGCTATCCAGTCTCTGCTTTCTGATATAGAGCCATTGAGCGCGTGGCTCGCGCGAATCGACGCGCGGATAGAGAGCTGAACCTTTGTGCGGCATAGCGGGCATTGTCGACCTTGCCGGCGAGCGCGAGATCGATCGCGACGCGCTGACGCGCATGACGAATGCGCTGACCCATCGCGGGCCTGACGGCGAAGGATTCTTTATCCGGCCCGGGCTTGGCTTCGGCCACCGGCGCCTCGCCATCATCGATCTTGTCGGCGGCGTACAGCCTTTCGTTTCGGGAAGCCGCGACGGCGTTCTCACATTCAATGGGGAAATCTATAACTACACCGAACTCGCCGATGAACTGCGCGGGAACGGTGCGAACTTGCGCACGCGCTCTGATACGGAAGTGCTGACTGAAGGCCTTGCCCGCGACGGCGCCCAATACATATCCAGGCTTCGCGGCATGTTCGCCTTCGGATTCTGGGACGCGCGCGCGCAGACGCTGACGCTCTCCCGCGACCGGCTCGGCGAGCGCCCGCTCTATTACGCCGAGACAACGGACGGTTTTCTTATTTTCGCTTCGGAACTCGGCGCCATCATCGCATCGGGCCTTGTCTCGCTTGATTTCGATCATCAGGCGCTCGCGGACTACTTTCTCTACGGCTTCATCCCTGATCCAAAATCCGTTTACAAGGCGATCCGAAAGCTCCCGCCTGCAACGGCGCTGATCGCGAAACGCGGAGAAGCTGCGCGGCTTCAACGCTATTGGTCGCTCGAATACTCGCCTCTTGAAGAAGTCTCTTTCGAGACCGCGCAGGACGAACTCATCGCGCGCCTTGATGACGCCGTTCTCTCGCAAATGATCGCCGATGTGCCGCTTGGCGCGTTTCTTTCGGGCGGCGTCGATTCCTCCGGCGTCGTCGCGTCGATGGCCGAGACCGGCGTCACGGTGAAGACATGCTCCATCGGCTTCGATGAAGACAGTCATGACGAGCGCCAATATGCGCGGCTCGTCGCCAAGCTCTTCAGAACCGATCACGTTGAGGATGTAGCGACGCTCGACGCCGCTGCGCTCATCGATGATATTGCGCGCATCTATGGCGAACCCTTCGCCGATGCTTCAGCACTCCCGACCTATCTCGTCTCGAAGCTCGCGCGTCGCCACGTAACGGTCGCGCTCTCGGGCGACGGCGGCGATGAAATCTTCGCTGGATATCGCCGCCACAAATTCTTCCTGCAGGAGGAACGCATACGCGCGATGGTTCCCGAAGCCTTGCGACGCGCAACCTTCGGGATCGCCGGCGCGTTCTATCCGAAACTTGATTGGGCGCCGCGCCCATTACGGCTCAAGACGACGCTTCAATCCCTCGGCCAGTCGCGCGGCGCAGCTTATGCCCACGCGATCGCCGCGAACCTGCCAAACCGAACGGCGCATTTGCTCGCGCAGGATTTCAAAAAGTCGCTCGGCGGCTATCGCGCAGAGAGCGTCGTCGAAGAGGCGCTCGGTTTGCCGTCAGATCACCCGCTCGTCGCCGCCGAACGCGGCGATCTCGCCGCCTGGCTTCCGGGGCGCATGCTGACGAAAGTCGATCGCGCAGCGATGGCTAATAGCCTCGAAGTCCGCCCGCCCTTGCTCGATTATAAGCTTGTCGAATGGGCCGCGCGCCTCAAACCCGCTTACAAACTGCAGGACGGAAATGGGAAACGCATCCTGAAAGCTGCGCTCGAACGCCGCTTGCCGAGTGAAATTCTCTATCGACCTAAGCAGGGCTTCGCGCTGCCCGTCGCGGACTGGTTGCGCGCCGAGGGAGGTCCGCTATCGCGGCTCAATGCCTCTGAGGCATGGCGCAAGTCCGGCGTTCTCGATACGAAAGCCGTTGAGGCGATGGCGAAAGCGCACAAAGCCAGCGCGCTCGATGCTTCTCAGGAATTATGGTCCGTCATCATGTTTGACGCGTTTCTGCAGCAGGCGTCAAAGCTGCCTTGAGCCGCCGCGCCGCGTGACGCGCGAGAGCCCGCACGCCATCCCTCCGTTCCAGAACAAGCGTTGAAAAGCTTTCGCCTTCACTGGCGAGGCGTCGCTTATAGGGTGCATCCCCTGCAAGAAGATCGTAAGCAGATAAACCTGCCTCAGCATAATGCTTGATCGCGAGCGCATGAGCGACAAAGCCGGGCTTCAATTGATTGTCCTCTTCAAGACGGAAGCCGCTTTGATAATTCATCGCCCGTCCTTCATGGATGAAATTGTAAAGGCACCCGATCGTTTCATCGCCCGCAGTAATTTCTATGAGATGTACGCATTCCGGAGAATGATCTCGCAGATGTTTGTGGAACGCTTCAAAGGCTGGCGCGCCAAAGGCGCCGGACATTCCGCGGCTATTCCAACTCGCCAAATGCAGCTCGGAAAGCTTCTTCCAGACATCCTCACGCTCCGCGGCGCTGCCTGCAATCCTGAAAGTCAGCACGCCGCGTTCTTCGTAGCGCCGAATGGAGCGGCGGATCTGGCTGCGCGCGGAACTGCTCAAGCCCGTTAGAGCATCGTCACCGCCTATCCTCGCGGCGCCAAGATCGACTCCGAAAGTCGGCTGGCGATTGAGAATATGCACAGCGCGCCGACCTTCATTCGCGATTTCGATCGCCGCTGCGAGTTCATGGCGCACATTGCGGAATAGAAGATCGTCTTCCGATGAGAAATATTCAAACAGGGCATTGAGCGCGTCTCGCCGCGCGGTCTCGGGCGCCGAAACGCTAACGAGAAGGTCGTTATACTCAATGTAAACAGCATCAAAGGAAGGAACGCCGAATTCATTGAGATGAACCGCGCGCGTACCAATCACCGGCGGGCTACGCCTAACGCTGCTTCCTAAGAGGCCTAGCACACGCATCTCGCCGCCGGCGACGCCGCGCAGCACGAAGAGGTCCACCTCTTCCGGCCTGCCTGAAAGCCACGCGCTAATCCACGGGGGTGAGAGAAAGAATGACCGCGCCTCAGCGCGCGCATAGAGCGTCTTCCACTCGGAAAGGAGTTCCTCGCTCGCCTTGAGCGGCTCAATGGAAAAGCTGAGCGTCACCACGCGCCCTCAAGCGCAGCATTGTACAGCGTGCGATAGTCCGCAACCATCCGGTCAAGCGCGAACTCGGCCCGGGCTTTCGCGGCGTTCGCAGCGCCAAGTCGCGCGCGCAGAGGCGCATCCGAAATGAGGCGGCGAAGCGCTTTTGCATAAGCGTCATCCTCGCCGAGCGGCGTGATGAATTCTCGGTTCTCTTCGCAAACCATCTGTTTAACGTCACCGACATCGGTTGAAATGACAGGAAGACCTGACGCCATCGCCTCCATCAGGCTCAGTGGCATTTGCTCCGTATCCGACGAGAGCGCGAATATGTCGATCGCGGCTAGCGCCGCCTCCGGCGTATTAGTCTGCCCTGGGAGGTCAAGCGCCACCTTATATTCGGATGCCGCTGCGGCAAGGCTCTCTCGCTCAGGTCCTTCACCGTGGATGACGAGCTTCGCATCGCCGCCGGCGTTGGAGAAGGCGGCTATAAGGCGGCGATAGTTCTTCTCCGGACGAAGCGCGCCAACTGAGCCGACGATGGGCGCACCATCGCGCAAAGCTCTTGCGGCGGAAGCGAAACGGGCGATATCGATGCCGTTCGCAATGCGCCGCACGCGCTTCAATCCCCAACGTTCCTTCGCCAGCGCTTCAAGCCCATGCGATGGGACGACGACGACGCTCTTTGCGAGCACGAGACGGCGCATCAGCATGCGCTTCGCCTTTTGCTTCATCAGGGATTCGTCAGGTCCAAATCCATCCTCGAAATGGAGATGCGGAAGTCTCGGGCCGAAGCGGTTCGCTATCGCCGCCTCAAGAGAGCCGAAATTGTAGGTGCAGAGAATATTCGCACCGCGAATTCTCTCCGCAAGGCCGCGAATATTCGAAAGACTGACGCCAGAGGACTTCTTCGCAATGAACGTCTCGACCTCGATCGCCTTCGGAGCAAAGGCTTCCCGCGCCGACATCTCCCCATCAAGGCTTATGACCCTGTGGCGAAACTCTTCTCCGAGACCTCCAACAAGCGCCGCAAGGCGCATTTGTTGGCCGCCGCGCGCGAAAGACGGGAAGACGTGAACAAGCTTCACGACTCCTCCCTCTCCGCTCTTATTGCGCACCCTTGTCTCCCCAGCTTGGGCAGGCCGTGATCCGCGAGGCGATCAGGCGAGAACGTCCGTATAGAGCTCTTCGGGCGAAGGCTCTGGGCTCTCGAGGGAGAAATCGGCCGCCTCTTTGACGATGGCCTTGATCTCCTTGTCGATCTCTTTGAGAGCCGCCTCATTGGCGAAACCGCCGTCGAATATGCGTTGCTCGCACCGCTTGATCGGGTCGTTGTGCTCGCGCACGTCATCAACCTCCTCGCGCGTACGATATTTCGCCGGGTCGGACATTGAATGGCCGCGATAACGATAGGTTTTCATCTCAAGGATGTATGGCCCCTCGCCATCGCGGGCATGCGTAATCGCGTCGCGAGCCGCTTCACGAACAGCGAGCACATCCATTCCGTCGACTTCCGTGCCAGGAATGCCGAAAGCCGCGCCTCTGCGATAGAGATGCGTGTCAGAATGAGCGCGCACAACGCTCGTTCCCATCGCATACTGATTATTTTCAATGATGAAGACCGCGGGCAGCTTCCAAAGCTGCGCCATGTTCATCGCTTCAAAGATCTGGCCCTGGTTCGAAGCGCCGTCGCCGAAATAGGTGAGGCTAACGCGCCCATCGCCGCGATACTGGTTCGCGAAAGCAAGGCCCGCCCCGAGCGGGACCTGCGCGCCAACAATGCCATGGCCGCCATAGAACTCCGCCTCGCGCGAGAACATGTGCATCGAGCCGCCCTTGCCTTTGGAATATCCGCCGGTGCGCCCCGTAAGCTCCGCCATCACGCCTTTCGGGTCCATGCCGCAGGCGAGCATATGGCCGTGATCGCGATAGCCGGTGATGGTTTCGTCACCCTGCTTCTTCACAGCTTCGACGCCGACGACGACGGCTTCCTGACCGATATAGAGGTGGCAGAAGCCGCCAATGTGGCCCATGCCATAGAGCTGTCCCGCCTTCTCTTCGAAGCGGCGGATAAGGAGCATGTCCCGATAATATTTGAGAAGCTCGTCGCCCGTCGCTGTGAGGTTCGACTTCTGCGGGCTTTCCTTGCCGTTCCCGGTCTTCTTTCCAGCCATGCCATGCTCCCATTTCGGTCGCGATTTTTCTACGCGCCGCGCGCGCGTGGAACAAGGGCTTGGAAGGCGGGGCTGGCGCTTAACTGGCGCTGTCGCGGGCCTTTTTCAGCATCCGCTGGAGCTCTTCTCGCGGCACGACAATATCGTCCGGATGGGCATAGCCGAGTACGGCGCGAATGCGCTCGTCCAGCATGTCAGGGTCAACGGATTTCGGATTCAGAAGGTCGGCGTGGCGCTCCAGCACGCGGCGCTTTTCGATGATCTCGTCGAGAGCCGTCTGCTTTTCGTCCGCCTCAGCTCGAAGCTCGGCGAGGACACGATATCCCGCCGCACCTGCGATTGCGCCATAGCCGAGATAGGCCACCCACAAGGCAAGGAGGACCGGCGCAACGACGTCCGTGAAAAACTTGCCGAATCTACGCATACTGATCGCCCTCTCCCGGAGCGACTCACTCGAATCGATTGTGGTTAAGGAAGCGTTAACGCGCCCTTGCGGGCGACGCCGACCTTACCTGCTCAGGATCGATTTGCCCGCATAACGGCCGGTCTCTCCGAGCTCTTCTTCGATGCGGAGAAGCTGATTGTACTTCGCGAGACGGTCGGAGCGCGCGAGCGAACCCGTCTTGATCTGTCCGCAATTCGTCGCGACCGCGAGATCGGCGATTGTGCAGTCTTCCGTCTCGCCGGAGCGATGCGACATCACCGCCGTATAACGCGCGCGATGCGCGGTTTCGACTGCGTTGAGCGTTTCGGTCAGCGTGCCGATCTGATTGACCTTCACGAGGATCGAGTTCGCGCAGCCTTTCGCGATGCCGACACGCAGGCGCTTCTGGTTCGTGACGAAAAGGTCGTCGCCGACGAGCTGGCAGCGATGGCCAAGCTCTGAGGTCAGCGCAGCCCAGCCATGCCAATCGTCTTCCGCCATGCCGTCTTCGATCGATACAATCGGATAGCGGGAGACAAGATCAGCGAGATAGGAGGCCATGCCGTCGGAATCGAGCGACTTGCCCTCGCCTGCGAGTTCATAACGTCCGTTCGAATAGAATTCGGTCGAAGCCGCGTCGAGCGCGATGAAGACGTCTTCGCCGGGGCGGCGGCCCGCTATCTCAATCGCCTTCATGATGAAACCGAGCGCCTCATCCGTCGACTGAAGGCCAGGCGCGAAGCCGCCTTCGTCGCCAACATTCGTGTTGTGGCCGGCGTCTTTCAGCTCCTTGCGGAGCGTGTGGAAAATCTCCGCGCCGGCGCGCAGGGCTTCACCAAATGTCGGCGCGCCGAGCGGCATGATCATGAACTCCTGAATATCGATCGGATTATCGGCGTGAGCCCCGCCATTGATGATGTTCATCATCGGCGCAGGCAGCGTGCGCGCGTTGACGCCGCCGACATAACGGTAGAGCGACTGGCCTGAAGCTTCCGCGCCAGCCTTCGCAACTGCGAGCGAGACGCCAAGGATCGCATTCGCGCCGAGGCGGGATTTGTTCTCCGTGCCGTCGAGTTCAATCAGCGCCTGATCGATGTCGACCTGCTCTTCGGCGTCGAGCCCTGAGAGCGTATCGAAGATCTCGCCATTGACCGCTGCCACGGCCTTCTCGACGCCTTTGCCGCCATAGCGCTTTCCGCCGTCGCGAAGTTCATGGGCCTCATGGGCGCCGGTAGAAGCGCCTGATGGCACTGCAGCGCGCCCCATCGACCCATCTTCAAGAATGACATCAACCTCCACAGTCGGATTGCCACGGCTATCGAGAATTTCCCGGCCGATGATGTCGACAATGGCGGTCATGAAGGAGTTCTCCGTCGAACTTCTGCGCGCTTTCCCCTGCTCACATTTCGTCGAAACGTGTGCATGGGTCCCACAAATGAATTGGTTGCGCGGGCTCCGAGGACGGGCTGCAATCCGCTTGCTCGGATCGCGCTCTTAGGCTGTAGCGCGCCGGCCGGCGCCCACGCAACCCGCCTCGCGCGCTTTCGATTGGGGCAACCCCAAAAATCACCATAACCAGTTGATTATTATGAGAAATATAAATTTGCAGCGGCGCTTTGGCGCGCCCCTGAGGGGGCTCGCCAATAGGTAGAGCGGCGCCTTCCTACAGAAGCCTAATCATGGTCTCTCGACGGCTCTCCCGGAGGGTTAGGACGCCGGGGCGTCGAGGCGCGACGGCCGCTGGAGCTGCGCGTTGCGCCGCCCCCCTGCGGGTCCGGCCGAGGCTCTGACGAGCGCGGCTGGGGCTGGGGTTGCGGCTGAGGACGGGCCTGAGGCTGCGGTTGAGGCTGTGGCCTTGCCTGCTGCTGGGACTGCTGGCGCGACTGGGACGGCCGGTCTTCATCTGGCCGATCGACGCGCGGAGGTCCCTGGTCACGGGCGTAGGACGGGTCGTTCGGGTTTGGCCGCGGGCCACCGGTTTGGCCGCCAGGCTGGCCGCCGGGCCTTGGCGGCGGATTGCTCCCACCCCGAGGGTGATTCCGGTCATAGCGGTCGTCGTAACGGCGCCTGCCACCGTAACGATAATCCTGATAGTAACCGAACGAGAACACATAGCCCGTGTCGGGGTACCAGGATCCGTAACTGCCCGACCAAGGATAGTTGTAGTTGTAAGCGTAGCTGTAGCGATAGGGCTCATAGGCGCCGGCGAAACACTGGTTCGCCGAATAGTCGCAGTCAGCGTGACAGCGCGCATAATCGTCGCTGCCTTCATAGTCTTCGCAGGCTCTATAGCAGGACCCGGCCGCATTATCGCAGGCGGTGAAGCTGGACGCGTAAGGATAGGTGACACAGCCGGTTAGCGCGAAAAGCGCGCCCGCCGCCAGCAAAAGCTCCAGGCGAGACTTCATATAACCCCTCGATAGCCGAGGGCGCGCCAGCGCTTGACGCCGACGTCGCCCAGAGTTCGCCCATAGCCCCGCGCCATTAGTAAACGCGACAGCCGCGCTAAGCAACAAATTGGGGTAGCGAAACATGCATGCGCGAGCGCCGCGCGGGGCGGTCAGCCCGGCGCGGCGCTCGGCGAATAATGCCTTGTGGAAAAAAGCCCTAGTCTTCTTTCGGCTCGAGGACCTGACGACCGCGATATTTGCCGGTCTTAAGGTCGATATGATGCGGACGGCGCAGTTCGCCCGAATCCTTGTCTTCAATGTAGGTCGCGCTCGCCAGGCTGTCGTGCGCGCGGCGCATGCCGCGGCGGGAGGGCGAGGTTTTCTTCTTCGGAACGGCCATCGGAAAGCCCTTGAAACTTGAGTAATAGCTGTGAAGCGTCCGGATCTCCCGGTCGCTTGCGGAGGGCGTCCTCTAGCCGAACGCGGCCGCCAAGGCAAGGCCGCCTCGACGCCTTGGTCGAACGGCCGACCTGTCGGCGCAACCCGCTCAAATTGTTATCAAATTTACCCTACCCCTTTCAGCCTGCTGCAAGCACGTTTGTCTAAGGTGGCCCGGATTGACGGCATATCCGGGGTTTACGTGTACAAGCCTTTGACATTCGGCCTTGCTTTCGGCCTTGCGATGTTCGCATCGATGGGCCCACGCGCCCAGACCGCAGACCTGCGCTGGGAAGTGCTGGCGGAGGACGAGAAGCAGATTATCGACCGCGTGGCCGCCGATTTTTACGAAGAAAGCCTGCGTCAGTCACAGGCCGAAGCAATCGAAAGCCATACTTCCGAAATCTACGCTAGCGGCTCCGATGAACAACGCGATGAATTCCGCAATGAGCGGCGTTCGGAATGGCAGGCTATGACCCCTGTCGAACGCGCAAGCCTACGCGAAGCCAAGCGCCCGCTGTTCCGCAATCTGACTGAAGAACAGAAAGCGCCCTTCAGACGTCACGCCCTCGACCGCCTGGGCGGCGTCGGGGCGCTTGACGCCGACGCGATCGCCGACGCGCTCAAGAACGATATCTAGGCGGCGAGCCCCATCATCGCCCGAGCTTCGGCAGGGCTCGCTACTTCGCGGCCGGCGGAGCGTGCATATTCTGCAAGCTTTTCGATCATCGGCCCATTCGACGAAGCTTTCGCGCCATCTGGCAAATAAAAGGAATCCTCAAGGCCGGTGCGCAAATTGCCGCCGAGTTCGGCCGCGCGGCGGTGCACCTTCCAAACCTCCTCACGCCCGATCACCGTCGCCTGCCAGGAACAATCCGGCTTTTTGTATTTGATCAGTATCGGGAGGAGATCGGGATCGGCTGGCATGCCGGATGCGACCCCCATGACAAAATTGTAGTCAGCGTGCTTCGTCATACCGTTCTCGATGTATAGCCCGACCGACCGCACGATGCCGACATCGAAGCATTCGAATTCCGGCAGGATGCCGACCTCATTCATGACATCGATGAAGTCTTTCACTTTCGAGACAGGATTGTCGAACACCATGGGCGGCCATGCCCAGGAACCGTCGCTGCGTGTCTTCAGGTAATTCAACGTTCCTGCGTTGCACGCCGCCATTTCGGGCCGACAGGCGCGCAGATAATCGAGCACATAACCGTATTCAGAGCCGACGACGCCCGTCGTCATGTTGATGATGACGCCCGGGCACTCGGCGCGGATCGCATCGTTGATCTCACTGCAAATCGCCGGGTCCCATGTCGGCAAATGCCCCTTTCCCGGCCGCTGGTCGCGATAATGGACATGCATGATGGAGGCGCCGGCGTCGAAGGCGCGCTTGGCCTCCGCCGCCATTTGCGCTGGCGATACCGGCACAGGATGTTGCTCGGGATTTGTCAGCACGCCCGTAAGCGCGCAAGTGATGATCGCCTTTTCCATCAGCTCTGCACGTTCCTTTTTTCTATCGCTAGTCGCCGAAGATCTCAGCCGCCTTTTGGCCGATCGCCTGGCACTTCATCATTGCGGCCATATCGGGCGCCTTACCGGCTTTCGCATCGGCCGCCGCCTTCTGCATAAGCTCCTGACAGGGGCCCATGTCCACGACTTCATAGCCTTCCGGAATCGCAAAGCGAGAGTCAGGGATTGCGCCCTTTTTCACTTCGCGCGCGACGATCGTCGGCTCTTCGCCAGCATCGCCAGCGCGAAGCAGGATTCCATCAGACGTCAGGCACGCTTGATGTTCGCCGCCATCATCTTCGGTCTGCCAGATATCGCAGGAAAGGCCCGCGATTTTATCCGCACCCACCTTTTTCGGCTGCTTGTCGGCGGCGGCACCCCACTTCAGGAACGTATCCATGAAGCCTTCCTTTTGCGGCAGCGTAAGCGCCGCCTTTGGCGCGTCCGGCCCGTCGACATAAAGAAGCATCCGGTCATTCAGATCATCGAAAACGCCTATCAGCTTGAGGCCTTTGGCCGCCTTCATTTCATTCATGTGCGCCATCTCAAAGCGCAGCTTGCGTGCGCCATCGACTTCGAATGTCGCTTCCTTCGGCCCCTCTTCCTTAGACGAAATGTCATAGACGGCGCGGTAGGTCGCCGTCATTTTCGGGAAGCCGGCTGGCATTTTCGGCGCCGCTTCTGCGGGCGCTTTCGTTTCCTCTGCAACGCCAACGTCTGCATGGTCGGCTGACGCTGCGTCACCCGCAGCTTCCTTCTCGCCGCAAGCAGCGAGAAGCG
Source organism: Caulobacterales bacterium (assembly GCA_020638525.1). Classification (GTDB taxonomy): domain Bacteria; phylum Pseudomonadota; class Alphaproteobacteria; order Caulobacterales; family Parvularculaceae; genus Amphiplicatus. The sequence continues at coordinate 169,079 of JACKIL010000002.1, forward strand.
TCAACGCCGCAACGCCAATGAGGTAACGTTTCCTGATCATCCGATTTCTCCCTCAAGCTGGAAGACGCAAACTATCATTCTTTGAGAATGCCCGCCCATGAATTCTGCATCATCTCACGCAGCTCCAAGCGAGACGAGCTTCGTTCTGATAGCGACCTGATCGCCCGGCGCCGCAAGCACTTCCGCAATAACGCCGTCGCGCGGAGCAGCGAGTTTATGCTCCATCTTCATGGCTTCGATCGCAATGACGATTTGCCCCTTCTTCACCGCATCGCCTGATTTCACGAATACACCCGTAACGGCGCCCGCCATTGGCGCCTTCACGACATCGGCGCCAGCGCCGGCATCGCTCGCCGGCGCATAAGTGATATCAATGAAACGGCGCGCATGCGCCCCAGTCTTCAAGTCGATCGTCTCTCCTTCCCGCGAAAAGCACGCAGAACCAATTCGAGCCCCATTACAGTATCGAATGACACCATTGGCTGCAGAGAGGATTTCGACTGTCGCGCTTTCTTCCTCGAGCAGCGTCGTCAGGGAATTTCGCGTTGCAATGACTGAAACCGAAAGAACGCTTTCTCCGTATTGCATCTTCAGTGGAAATGCACAGTCGCCGCGCGAATTCCATCCTGTGAGCAGATCGCCCGGGCGGCGATCCATCAAAATCGCAGCAGCGAGCGCAGCTTCAAGGGCCGAAACCGGCGCAGGCGGAGGCGCCAGTCGCGCGAGGTTCGCTTCGATGTAATTAATATCAGCGCGACCAGCGGCGAAAGTCTCGTCACGTAGAAGCTCGACAAGAAATGATGCGTTAGCGGTAAGACCGAGCAGCGTTATTTTCTCAAGCGCGGAAGCAAGTTTTTCGCGCGCCTCGTCGCGAGTCGCACCGCTCGCAATCACTTTCGCTATCATTGGATCGTAGAATGCTGTCACTTCGTCGCCGGTCTCAACCCCAGCATCGACGCGTACGCCGTCGCCATCCGAAAATTGAAGCGCGGCTATGCGGCCCGTCTGCGGCAGAAACCCGTGCGCAGGATCTTCCGCATAAAGGCGCGCTTCAATCGCCCACCCCGAGAGTGTCACGTCCTCTTGCTTCAATGGCAAAGGCTTGCCTTCGGCGACGCCCAGCTGAAGCTCGACGAGATCAAGCCCCGTGATGCACTCCGTCACCGGATGCTCGACTTGCAAACGCGTATTCATTTCGAGGAAATAGAACGCCTGCGCCGCCGGATCGAAAAGAAATTCCACCGTGCCTGCATTTTCATAGCCGACTGCGCGCGCCGCCTCGACAGCTGCTGCACCCATCGCCTCACGAATGTCGGGCGAGATTACCGGCGATGGCGACTCTTCAATCACCTTCTGACGACGACGTTGGAGAGAACAATCGCGCTCGCCAAGGTGAATGACGTTCCCGTGCATGTCGGCGATCACCTGTATCTCTACGTGACGCGCGCCGGTGACCGCCTTTTCGATGAGGAGCCGGCCATCGCCGAAAGCGTTCTCCGCTTCCTTCCGCGCCGACGCGATCGCCGCCTCAAGTTCGCTCGCCACATTGACGATGCGCATGCCGCGTCCGCCGCCGCCTGCCGATGCTTTCACCATCACGGGGAAGCCAATCGCTTTGGCTTCTTTCGAAAGGCGCGCATCGGTCTGATCGTCACCCTGATAGCCGGGAACGCAGGGAACGCCCGCCGCAATCATGCGGCGTTTGGATTCCGCCTTGTCGCCCATGGCTGCGATCGCTGATGCGGGCGGCCCAACAAAGACGATGCCAGCCTCTTCACACGCTTGCGCGAACGCCGCGCGCTCAGAAACAAAGCCATAGCCGGGATGGATTGCGTCTGCGCCGGTCAGCTTCGCCGCTTCGATGATCGCGTCGATCTTCAGATAGCTTTCTGAGGGGGCAGCCGCGCCGATGCGAACGGCTTCGTTAGCCATCCGTACGTGCAAGGCGCTTGCATCAACGTCTGAATAAACAGCGATAGTCTTCATGCCACGCGCTTTCGCCGTGCGCATGATACGGCAGGCGATTTCCCCGCGATTGGCGATGAGGAGTTTGCGGATCACTGGGTTATTTCCGGTTCGTCTTGCCGGGAAGAATTCCCATATATTTGCAGATGATGGAGAGCATCACTTCATCCGCTCCCGCCCCGATCGACGCCAAGCGCCCGTCGCGATAAGAACGGCTCACCAGCGTTTCCTCCATAAAGCCCATGCCGCCCCAATATTGCAGGCACGAGTCATTGACTTCGCGCAGAAGCCGGCCTGCTTTCAACTTCGCCATGGATGCGGTAAGCGTCACGTCTTCGCCATTGATCATCTTCTCAACCGCTTCCCAGGTTAACGCGCGCAAGGCTTCAACTTCCGTCATCAGTTCCGCAAGGCGGAAATGCACGACCTGATTGTCGAGAACCGACTTGCCGAAAACCTGCCTCTGGCGCGTATACTCGATCGTCTCGTTGATCGTATTCTTCATGCCAAGGAGACCAGAGAGAGAGCCCCAGAGCCGCTCTTCCTGAAATTGCAACATCTGATACATGAAGCCCGCGCCCTCCTCGCCAATGCGATAACGCTGCGGCACGCGCACGTCCTCGAAATAGAATTGCGCCGTATCGGAGCTCTTCATGCCGAGCTTCTTCAGCTTGCGCGCAACCTCGACGCCTTTCCGATGCTTCCCACTGTCGTCCTTGAGCGGCAGACAGATAAGCGTCTTGTTCCGATGCGGCGCGTCATCCGACGTATTGGCGAGAAGGCACATCCAGTCGGCTTGCGTGCCGTTGGTCGTCCACATCTTGCCGCCATTGATAACGTAATCGTCGCCATCCTTTTTCGCAGTCGTTTTAACGGACGCGACGTCTGAACCCGCGCCGACTTCCGAGACGCCGAGGCAGGCGACATAGTCACCCGTAATCGAAGGCTTCAGGAAATCTTCCTTCGCAGCATCAGACCCGAAGCGCGCGAGCGCTGGCGTCGCCATGTCTGTCTGCACACCGATCGCCATCGGAATAGCGCCGCAATTGATAAAGCCGAGCGTTTCCGCAACGACCGCACCATAAGACCAGTCCAGCCCCATCCCGCCATATTCGACCGGCTTCGTCACGCCCAAAAGGCCAAGATCACCCAGCCCCTTGAACACCTGATGAGCCGGAAAGATCTCCGCCTCCTCCCATTCATCGACATACGGATTGATTTCCGTATCGATGTACCGCTTCAGCGTTTGGCGGAGTTGTTCGTGCTCTGGGGTGAGTTTCATTTGCTTCCTACCCTTTGATTTTACATCCGCCCGACGCCGAAAATATTCGGCCTGAGCTGACGCTTCTCTGCTTCCGCACACGTATCGAGGCAAAAGGCGAGTACTTTGCGGGAGTCGCGCGGATCAATGAGACCGTCATCCCAAAGACGAGCTGTCGCAAAGAGCGCGGTCGACTCCGCATCATACTGGTCAATGACTTTCTGCCCCATCGCATCAAGGAACGCCGCATTCGGCTCCTCGCCACGCGCTCTAGCACCTTCTTCCGCGACGATGCGCATTGTCTTCGCGGCTTGCTCGCCGCCCATCACTGCGATGCGATTGTTAGGCCAGGCGAAGATGAAGCGCGGACCGAAAGCGCGCCCGCACATGCCGTAATTGCCTGCGCCGAAAGACGCGCCGATATGTAGAGTGATCTTCGGCACGGTCATGTTCGTCACCGCCTGGATCATCTTTGAACCATGCTTGACGATGCCGCGTTGCTCGGCGTCCGTACCGACAAGATAGCCTGTTGTGTTCTGAAGAAAGACGACAGGGGTTCCGGCCTGACACATAAGCTGGATGAACTGCGCCGCCTTCGCTGCCCCATCAGCATCAATAGGACCGTTGTTCGAGATGACTCCAACAGCGCGCCCCGCGATCTCAGCCTGGGTGCAGCACGTCGCCGGACCGTAGCCGTCCTTGAATCCCAGCATATCGGAACCGTCGACAAGCCGCGCGATCACTTCGCGTGAGTCATAAGGCTTGCGATAGTCAGGCGGCACGACGCCCAACAGCTCCTCGCTGTCATAGAGAGGTTCGGCATATGTCGCCGCGCGCTCAGCGGCGTTCTTGTTCCACTGCAGCTTGCGGACGATTTCGCGAGCGATCCTTAGGCCGTCCGCATCGTTCTCCGCCATGTACTCCGCCGTGCCGGAGACATGGTAGTGCATCTCCGCTCCGCCGAGCTCTTCGTCTGTCGCAATCTCGCCTGTCGCCGCCTTGAGCAGCGGCGGCCCCGCCAAGAACACCTTGGTGCGCCCGCGCACAGCGACGACATAATCTGAAAGACCCGTTTGATAGGCGCCGCCTGCTGTCGACGATCCATGCACCACAGAAATGACCGGGCATCCCGCCGCCGAAAGCCTTGCAAGATTGGCGAAGGTCTGACCGCCTTCAACGAACATCTCCGCCTGACGGAAGAGATTGGCTCCGGCGCTTTCGATGAGCTGCACATAAGGCAGCTTATTCTTTAGCGCGATCTCCTGACCACGCAGCGCCTTGTGGACGCCCATGGGCGTCGCCGCGCCACCCTTAATGCCGCTATCCGACGCGCCGATATAACAACGCACGCCGCCAATGAAGCCTATGCCGGAGATGCCGCCGCCGCCTGAGATGTTATAATCGCCGTCATCGTCGTGCATTTTGTAGCCGCAAAGCGTCGAAATCTCGAGGAATGGCGCGCCTCGATCCAAAAGAAGCGCAAGGCGGTCGCGCGGCAGCAATTGTCCGCGCTTTTCGAACTTCGCCTTCGCGCGCGCTGACGTCTCGACAATCTTCCGTTCAAGCCCGCGAAACTCACCGATGAGCTTCAGGTGCGCGGCGCGGTTCGCCGCAAACGTTTCTGAGCGCGTGTCGATTTGAGATTCAAAGACGGGCATGTCGAGCCATCAACCCTGATTGGTTTCCTACCCCGCGCAACCGCTTACAGTCGCCACTGCGCCATTCATTTCGTCCATTGACAAAACAATATAGTTATATTGTTTTCATGTTTATGACTAAGCCCAGGAACGGTCAAGCGCCCTCTGCAGCGGTATCGCGCCAGCGCGAAAAGAGCGACGCCATGCGCGGGCGCATATGCGATGCCGCGACCGTACGCCTGTCCCGAGCTGGCTACCACCGCATGACTATTCAGGATGTGGTGAAAAAGGCCGCCATCAGCACAGGCGCTCTCCAGCATCATTTCCCGACGAAGGAAGCGCTTGTCATCGCTGTTGCAGAACGGCTTCTGTCGCGCTCGGTGCGCTGGTTCCACCGTGCGAAAGCCGAACTGGGATCCGGAGCCTTTCCCGAGATGATCCGCCGCTCCTGGCGCGAGCAATTCCGAACCGACGACTATGGCGCCCTCCTCGAAATTCTTGTCGCTGCGCGTACGGACAAATCCTTACGCACAAGCGTTGCGCCGGCTCTTGAACGCTGGCGCGATGAAATTGAAGGCGAATTGAAAGAGATGCTGCCGGACGAGAAAGACGCCGCCTATCTCGAAACGGTGCTGACGATTTCCCGCTGCATGATGACCGGGCTTCTCGTGCACGACGGCCTGCTTCAGGACGAGCGCCGCATGGACACTGTCATCGATGAATGGATCAGGATCGTCAGCCGTCGCGATTAGTGCGGTAAATTCTCGTCATCCTGCATTTTGGGAATACGCGCGCCACGAGCGAGATAATCCGCCCAGTCTTCATTTTCCCAATAGCGCTCATTGATGAACCAGTCGCGTAGTTCAACGGGCACTGATTCCAGCGTGAGCAACGCTTGTTCGTCCGCGCTCGCTGCGAACGCGGCAAGATCGGCGATATCCTGCGCATCGAGATCAATGACATAGCCGAGCTCGACCGACTGCAGGGCTGTCATAGCCGTCGCGCCGCGCCACATGCGCGCAGAGAATTCAAGCGGGTTGACCGTCGCCTGGCTCGGCCGCGCGCCAAGGCTCGGCGCCGCTTTCCCGCCCACGCCATTGACTTCATGACAAATGACGCAGGCGCGCGTTACGAAAATGATGCGCCCTCGCCGCGCATTTGGCTCGGGCATCTCAACCGGCATGGCGAGCGGAGGCTCGGCAAGCTTGCGATGCATCTCGTCAGGCTGGAAGGCGCCTTGCTCCTGAGCGCCAGGGTTCGGCTCCGGCTCCTTTTCCTTCGCGCACGCGCCGAGCACGAGAATAGCGGCGCCCAGCATCCCGGAGAGAATTGGCTTGTTCATGAGCCGGCCCCTTCTTGGTTGTCGGAAACCCATAACGCGACTCGCCGCGCAAGACTATGTGATCAACGCACATGCATAGGAATGTTGAGCAGCGCAATACAGGAGCCGAATAATGCACGCTTCATGCGTTGAAAGGGCCCAAGCATGCCGCATCCGAATTCATCCCTCACCGCCGAGCAGCTCAACGCCGGGGCGGCCGAATTCCTGCCCGGCCAGCTCGGCATGCGCCTCACGGCTGTCGGCGATGGCTGGACTGAAGGCGAAATGGAGGTGCGCAAGCCTCTGATGGCGCCGAACGGCTTCCTTCACGCCGCGAGCGTGATCGCCCTCGCAGACTCGCTGGCGGGCCTCGGATGCGTCAGGAGTTTGCCGGACGGAGCAACGGGGTTCACAACCATCGAACTCAAGTCGAATTTCCTCGGCACGGCGCGCGATGGGTGGCTCGAAGGGCGGGCGAGCGCCGCTCATCTTGGTCGAACGACCCAGATATGGGATGCAGAAATCAAGCACCGCGAGTCGGGCAAGACGATCGCATTGTTCCGCTGCACGCAAATGGTTCTGTGGCCCCGCTGACGAAGACGGGAACGCCTCCCCGCAAATTATAAATGCGCTCCGCAACGCCAAGCGTTGGGAGCGCATAATCCAATACTTCACCCTCCAGAGAGGATGCGCACTAGGCGAGGCTACTTCCGTGTCTCCTCACGCGCCCGGCGAGAGTCAGTGTCCCACTCTTCCTTCGTCTTACAGATACGCTGCCCGCCGAGACGAGAGCCCGTCGTACCGACGCTGCGGCAGATGACCTTCGGCTTCTTAGGTTTTTCAGCTTTTTTCTCTTCCAGCGCAGGCGCTTCGGGCTGCGAGGCATGTTCTTCCGCTTGAGGCGCAGGCGCGCCGCTTTCTGGCGATCCCTCCTCCACCTTTGGCGCAGGCTCGCTTTGAGCGGCGGGTTCCTGCATTCCCTCATCTGCGTGGACTGGGGCGAACGCCCCCATCACGGCGAAAGCCGCGAATGCGGCCGAGGCCGCCATACTGATAGAAATTCGCACTTCGATTCCTCCTGACGTAAAGGGACGATTCCCTCACAGGTCAGCCGCCCTATCGACCGCCGCCGCTGCGGTCGAAGCCTGAAGACAAAAGCAATCGCTTGTGATGGTCGACCCCCGGACGAGGATAAACTTTCTTCTTCGAAATGCCTTGGTCAGTCTGCGGGACTGCCGAAACGTATCCTCCGTATGCGACGTAACTCTGTTTGCTCAAATTCCGCCAAACCGCCCAGCGCTAACGCTTAGCCGACAAGCCGGAACAAAGTGTATATTAATTCGCTTAGCCGCAGGTCGGGCAGGAAGCATCCAGGTTCCGCTGCGTCTTGTCGAGCTCATCCTGAGCTTGATCGCGCATGTCGCGCCACTCTTTAACGGTCGCGCAGACCTTGCGCGATCCAAGACGCGATCCCGTCGGCGGCTCGACTCGACGGCAGACAAGCTTCGTGTCGCCAGTATCGTCATCGACAAGCGTTACTTGGTCATGCTCGTCGAGCAACTTGTCGAGAGATTGCTTTTCGCCAGAATCCGACGCGACCGGTTCCTCCGACGTGGTCTGAAGCTGGGATTGGCTCCCGGTCGTGGTGCAAGCCGCACACGCCAATAGAATCAAAGACGCACTCACTAGGTACCGCACAAGGCCCTCCGTATTATTTTCTTAAGCCCCACAATGCCGCAAACGATCGGAGGAAGCCGAACGCACGACACGCCAATGCTTTTTGCTAAGCAGCAATAGTAGTGATTTTCATTTCCAAGGGAAGCCGCCCACGCACAACAAGTTGTTACCGGTGACTACGGACGATCCCGCGTGGCGTGTAAATGCCCGGAATTACAAGCGCTTCGGAAGAATTAACCCTCGAGTCCCGCCATTTTATTGGGACGTGTGAGGAAGAAACTATAACCAACCGACCTGGCGCGCGCCTCAGTTGGATTTGCCTGTTTGTGTGATGCGGCGCTGCGTATCACCGACATTCTCTTGGGACTCGCGCTTACTGTCCTCCCACTGCTTCTTCGTAGCGCAGACCTTTTCGCCGCCAAGCCTTGAGCCCGTCACCGGGAGGCGCCGGCAAATCAGCCTCGTCTCCCCGGTCTCGTCATCGACAAGCGTGACTTTGTCATGCTCGTCAAGCAGTTTGTCCAGAGACTGCTTTCCACTACCCGCCGGTGCAGCTTCATCCGCCGTCTGCACGCTTTGTTCGCTGTTTGTTGTCGCGCAACCAATACACAGGGACGTGCAGCTGAAAGCGACCATTACAAGTATCGTCCTCATGTCCTGTCATCTCCCAAGTATTATGAACGAATATTAGGCACGAACTACGTCAGAGTGGAATACCCAAGATTTCTTGATTGCAGCAATCTCAAGGACGTGCGCTGTAGGAAGAATGCTGAGCACACGGTCGCGTCTGCCCTAAGGATTAGATGGGCCCGAGACCGCTCCGACAGACGAAAAAGCCCGCCGCTCGATCCTCGAGGGCGGGCTTTCTGAACTTGGTGGAGAACGCGCTTAGGCGTTCGCGTCGATCTTCAGGCCTGGGCCCATCGTCGAAGAAATAGAGATCTTCTTGATGTAGACGCCCTTGGCGCCCGACGGCTTGGCTTTAGCGACAGCATCGATGAACGCACGAACGTTTTCTTCGATCGCCTGTTCCGAGAAGCTCGCTTTGCCAACGCCAGCATGGATGATGCCCGCCTTTTCGACACGGAACTGCACCGCGCCGCCTTTGGCGTCTTTGACGGCCTGGCCGACATTCGGCGTCACCGTGCCGACTTTCGGGTTCGGCATGAGGCCGCGCGGACCGAGAACTTTGCCGAGACGGCCGACAAGCGGCATCATGTCCGGCGTCGCGATCACGCGATCGAAGTCCGAAAACCCGTTCTGGATTTTCTCGACAAGGTCTTCCGCGCCGACGACTTCGGCGCCCGCCGCTGTCGCTTCAGCCGCCTTGGCGTCGCGCGCGAATACGGCGACGCGCACCGAGCGGCCCGTGCCGTTCGGAAGGTTGACGACGCCGCGAACCATTTGATCCGCGTGACGCGGGTCGACGCCAAGATTCATTGCAACTTCGACGGTCTCGTCGAATTTCGCGTTGGCGTTCGCTTTGACGATCTTCACAGCATCAGCAACGCTGTAAAACTTTGCGCTGTCGACATTGGCGCGCGCAGCGCGAACTCTTTTTCCAGCTGACATCGCGATTACTCCTGCACCGTAAGGCCCATCGAGCGCGCCGAACCCATGATGATCTTGGTGGCGGCGTCGAGGTCGCTTGCGTTCAAGTCTTTCATCTTCGTTTTTGCGATTTCACGGCATTGCTCGACGGTGACTGTACCGGCCGGCGTGCGTCCGGCGGTCGCGCCGCCTTTGTCGATCTTGGCAGCTTTCTTCAGGAAGTAAGACGCCGGCGGCGTCTTCATCGCGAAGGTGAACGACTTGTCGGAGTAGATCGTGATGACGACGGGGACAGGCATCCCCTTCTCCATCTCCTGCGAAGCCGCGTTGAACGACTTGCAGAACTCCATGATGTTGAGGCCGCGCTGACCGAGCGCGGGACCGATGGGCGGAGACGGCGTCGCCGAACCCGCCGCTACCTGAAGCTTCAGGAAGCCAGCTACTTTCTTCGCCATTTTGGTCCTTCCAAAGGATGACGCCAATTCATGGGCGCCGGGTTGAAGGGTGCGCGGTGCGGCCCGGCCAGGTCTTCGGCCGGAACCTCCCGCACGGATAGAGGCGGTCCTGTAGCGGATGAGCGCGCGCCCCGCAAGCGGTTGCAGGAGCGAAAGGGGCTGATTTTCAACGAGAAGAGCGCTGCGGCCGGGCGCGTGACGGGCGAGCGGACTCTATGGGGGACTTGAGGCCGCCCGCCCCGCTACGCAACAAAACTCGGTACAAAACGCAACTGAAACAGTGAAGCCCGGTAGGCGCACTGCCGCCCGCTCGAATACGCCGAACCCCAGCAGTGATGTTATAAATTTACATAACGAATAAGGCGAAACTTTGGCAAGAGGGTAAATTTCGCGCCTGAGGGGAATTCTGGTGGCTTGGTTTGGGTCCAGGCGCAAGCAAAGGTTGTTCACAAGGGAAAGAGGCGCCCGCCGGAGGGGAAACTCGGTCCAGCGGGCGCCCGGACGCCTGGTACGCAACACTTCGTCGCGATGCCCCTGCAGAGGGCGGGATGGAGCGATACGCACTCCGTTCGCGTCTTTCCGGGGCGACTTGCGACGAGGCGGTTTTCAGCGCGGGGGGAGAGAGAAAAACGCCGCCCGCCTCGTCGGCCCTAAGGTCGCCCTTCGGACAATGCTCATATCGAGCCTAAATGCGCTGAGGGCGCGGCGTGAATGCGGCGGAAAGGTGTTATGAAATCACGATTTGTAATAGCCGAAGGCGCGCTGCTGCGGCGCTCGCGCAGATAGCAGACCCGAGCAAGAAAAAGGGCGCTCGAAGCGCCCTTCCCTCAGCCCTTCTTTTCGGTGATCGGCGGCGCGATCCGGATGTGGAGTTCGCGGAGCTGCTTTTCCGTCACTTCGCTCGGCGCCTGCATCATCAGGTCCTGCGCCTGTTGATTGAGCGGGAATGCGATGACTTCACGCAGGTTCTCGACATCGGCGAGAAGCATGACGATGCGGTCGACGCCCGGCGCCGAACCACCGTGAGGCGGCGCGCCAAAGCGGAAGGCGTTCAGCATGCCGCCGAATTTCGATTCGACGACATCAGCGCCATAACCGGCGATCTCGAACGCCTTGAGCATGATCTCCGGCTTGTGGTTCCGGATAGCGCCCGACGAAAGCTCAACGCCGTTGCAGACGATGTCGTACTGGAACGCCGTGATGCCGAGGATCGTCTCCGCATCCTTCTCGCCAAGCGCAAGAAACGCGTCGTGATCGAAATTCGGCATGGAGAAAGGGTTGTGCGAGAAGTCGATCTTCTTGTCGTCCTCATTCCACTCATACATCGGGAAATCGATAATCCAGCAGAAGCGGAACGCGTTCTCTTCGACGAGGCCAAGCTCCTTGCCGATGACGTTGCGCGCCTTGCCGGCGATCGACACGAAGTCTTTTGGATTACCGGCGAGGAAGAAGGCCGCGTCGCCCGCTTTCATGCCAAGCTGCGCACGGACAGCTTCCGAACGCTCGGGACCGATGTTCTTCGCGAGCGGGCCTTTGACCTCGCCTTCGTCGAAGATCATGTAACCCATGCCCGGCAGGCCTTCGCGCTGCGCCCATGAATTCATGCGGTCGCAGAAAGCGCGGCTGCCGCCGCCCGGCGCCGGGATCGCGCGGATTTCGTTCTGCGGGCTCGATTCGAGGATCGACGCGAACACTTTGAAGCCCGACCCGCGGAAGTGATCGGAGACGACCTGCATCTCGATCGGATTTCTGAGATCCGGCTTGTCGGAGCCATATTTCAGCATCGAGTCCGCATAAGTGATGCGCGGGAACGGCGCGGGCGTCACCGTGCGGCCATTGCCGAACTCTTCGAAGACGCCGTTGAGCACCGGCTCAATCGCGGCGAAAACGTCTTCCTGCGTGACGAAGCTCATCTCGAAATCGAGCTGATAGAATTCACCCGGGCTTCGGTCAGCGCGCGCGTCTTCGTCACGGAAGCAGGGCGCGATCTGGAAGTAGCGGTCGAAGCCCGCGACCATCAGAAGCTGTTTGAACTGCTGCGGCGCCTGCGGGAGCGCGTAAAACCTGCCTGGATGCATACGCGACGGCACGAGGAAATCGCGCGCGCCTTCCGGCGACGAAGCCGTCAGGATCGGCGTCTGAAATTCAATAAAGCCCTGATCGATCATCCGGCGGCGCAGCGAAGAGATGACGCGCGAGCGCAGGATGACGTTGCGATGAAGAGAATCGCGGCGCAGGTCGAGGAAACGATATTTGAGGCGGACGTCTTCCGGATAGTCCGGCTCGCCGAACACCGGCAGCGGCAGATCTTCAGCAGCCGAGAGAAGCTCGAATCCAACGATCCGCACCTCGACCTCGCCCGTCGGCAGGTTCGGGTTGATCGTATCCCCCACCCGCGCCACCACCTGGCCGTCAATCCGGATGACGCTTTCCTGCCGGACGCGCTCGATTTCGGAGAAAAACGGCGCCTCCGGCTCGACGACGAGCTGGGTCAGCCCGTAATTGTCGCGCAGGTCGATAAACAGCAGACCGCCATGGTCGCGCTTCCTGTGGACCCAGCCCGAAAGCCGGACGGTTTCACCGACATGCGTCTTGCGCAATTCGCCGCAGGTCTGTGTCCGGTAAGCATGCATCGGTATCTTCTCCCTCAAAGCAGCGCTGGAGTGGCAATGCCTTAGGCCCCTGTCAAGCGCGTCGCCGCCCCACCCCGACCGGAAAGCCCGGCCTCGGGACAGGGTGACGCGCCCTGCGGCCGCTGATAGAAGCGCCCCCCATGCGGGTCATCACCGAAACAAAAGCCCTTGAAGAATTCGCTAAGGCGCTCGCCGAGCGGCCTTTCGTGGCCGTCGACACCGAGTTCATGCGGGAAAAGACCTATTGGCCGATCCTCTGCCTGATCCAGGCGGCGGCGGAAGGCGAAGAGGCGATCATCGACCCCATGGCGGAGGGGCTGGATCTTTCCCCCTTTCTTGAGGTTCTCGGCGACAAGAGCATCACCAAGGTGTTCCACGCGGCGCGCCAGGACGTCGAAATCTTCCTCCAGCTGATGGGCGAAACGCCCACGCCGCTCTTCGACACCCAGATCGCCGCCATGGCCTGCGGCTATGGCGACCAGATTGGCTATGAGCCGCTGATGCGCGGCCTGCTCGGCGTTTCGATCGACAAGGGGTCGCGCTTTACGGACTGGGCGCGCCGCCCGCTTTCGGAAGCCCAGCTTTCCTATGCGCTCTCGGACGTCACGCACTTACGCGACGCCTTCCCGATGCTGCAGAAGAAGCTCGAGAAGGAAAAGCGCCTTCACTGGGTTGAAGAGGAAATGACGAACCTCAACGATCCGCGCCTCTACCGCGTTGAACCGCAAGACGCCTGGACACGCCTCAAAGTGCGCGGCATGCGCCCGAGCGATGTCGGCCCGCTCATCAAACTCGCCGAATGGCGCGAGAGCGAAGCGCAAAAGCGCGATTTGCCGCGCGGGCGCATTCTGAAAGATGAGGCGCTTTACGAACTTGCGCGGATGAAACCGAAATCGCCCGAAGAGCTCGGCCGCGCACGCTCAATCCCGACAGGGTTCGAACGCTCGAAGCCTGCGCGGGAAATTCTCGACGCCATCGCCTTCGGCGCACATATGAAGAAGGGCGACCTTCCGGAGATCGAACGTGACGATCGCCGCGCGCCCGCGCCCGCCGATGTCGTCGAACTTCTGAAGGTGCTGTTGAAGCGTCAGTGCGATCGCTTCCATGTCGCGCCGAAACTCATCGCCTCATCGGCTGACATCGAAGCGATCGCGCTCGATGACAATGCGGATGTGCCAGCGCTTCATGGCTGGCGGCGCGAGGTCTTCGGCGATGCGGCTTTAAAGCTCAAGCGCGGCGAGATCGGCCTGAAGCTCACGCGCGGCGCCGTCGAACTCGTCGACTTTTCAGATCAGAAGTAATCTTCGACAGGCGCAGCCTCGAAGGCGCCCGCGAGCGCCGACAGCCGCTTGCGGGGCAGCTCGCCCATCAGCGGCAGGCGATCCTGCGGCGCGCGGAAAATGAGCTTCTTGTCTTCAACCACGAGGCTCGCTCCGGCGAGCGCCGCCGGCGCTTTCGGCGCGAGCGCGCCAGCAAACCGCATTGCGAGACCGAGGCGAACGGCCCAGAGCCTTTCTTCAGGCGAAATCAGCCCAAGCAAATGTTCGTCTGCGGAAGATGGCGGCTTTCCGTCATGACGGCTGTGAAGCGCCACGGCGATCTGGAGGCGTTCGCGATGAGTAATCGCGTAGAAAGGCGCGTGCAGCGCCATTTCGAACGCCTGCATTGCGCGAAGATCAGGGTGAAAATAGGCGCCGATATCGGAGAGGATGCACGTCGCCAGACGAATCCGCCGCTCAGCCGGTGTTTCATTCGCGAACAGAGTCTCGGTGAGCGAAGCGACCGCCTCGCCGATTGCAGGCTCCGGCGATAACCGGTTTGCAAAAAAGCGCGCGCCTTCGAAGAGCGGATCGAGCTTTTTCTCTTCGTCGGAAAGCTCGCTATAGAGAAGCCCTTCGCGCACGCCGCCCGCCGAGACCATCACCTTGTCGATGCCGCATCTCAGAAGAACCGCCTTGAACACCATCGCGGCATAGGGAAGCGTATCGAGGCGGCGATGCGGAATGCCGGGAATCTCAAGAAGCGACCGGCGGCTCTGCTTGGCGACGAGATCGCACACATCGAGCGCATCGGCGCGAGAGAACTCGTAATGGTGGAGAACTGACAGCGGATAGCTTCTGATGCGCATGTGAATGCGTGCAAGCGCCCGCCATGCCCCGCCTACGGAATAAAGCGTGTGGAACCTCCCGGCGCGAAGCCAGTCGACCTCCTGCAACGCCGCCTCGATCATCTTCGGCGCATCGCTCGCCCGCTCGCCGCACGCCTGCATGAGCTTCAGCGGCCCAATCGAAAGACTGATATTCTCCTGCACCGCGCCTTCGGAGAGCGCTACGAGTTCGAGGCTCCCGCCGCCCATATCGCCGACGAGACCGCTCGCATTCGGTTCGCAGGAAACAACACCAAGCGCCGCCAGCTGGGCCTCCTGGCCGCCGCCGATTATCTCCGCCTCAAAACCGAGTTCACGAATTTTAGCGACGAAGGCCGCCCCGTCTTTGGCTTCGCGCACCGCCGCGGTCGCGATCACCTGCGTCGGCGGGGCGCCGTGCTCGTCAAGGAGGCTGCGGAACCGGCGCAAAGTCGCAAGCGCATAGTCCGCCGCCGCTGGATTGAGCATGCCATCCGCCGCCGGATCGCGGCCGAGACCGCAAAGCGCCTTCTCGTTGCAGATAGGCATGGGCGCGCGATGCGGGCCCTCATAAATCACGAGGCGGACGGAATTGGAGCCGATATCGACGACAGCCTGCCGACCGGCGCCCGATGACTGCAGGCGCGGTCGCTTGCCGTGGCCGGACTGCTTTTCCTTTGTCATACCCAACATGCGCGCCGCCGCTATCGCCCCGCCCCAAGGTATCGCCGATTCGGGGAAGGGGCGCGCCGGTTCATGGTCTAACCGCGCGAGGTCAGCGACTGCGGCGCATTCAGCCCGATGGCCGCGCCTCGCCCGGAAAGGCTCGGATTCGTCATCATATAGGTGTGAACGTTGAAGGGCGTCACATCCGGAGGCGTCGTCACGCGCGTATATTCCCCGTCCGACCCAAGCCGCCAGCTTTGCGCCTCGTCCTTGAGGTTCGCCACAAGAATCTGGTCGAGAATCTGGCTGTGCACGGTCGGATTCTCAACCGGGCAGAAAATCTCGACCCGACGGTTGAGATTGCGCGGCATCAGGTCAGCCGAGGCGATGTAAAGGCGCGCCTGCGGGTTCGGCAGCGGCTTTCCTGCGCCGAAGCAATAGATGCGCGCATGCTCAAGGAAACGCCCGACGATGCTCTTGACGCGGATGTTCTCGGAAAGCCCCGGCACGCCCGGCCTCAGACAGCAGATGCCGCGCACGACAAGATCGATCTGCACGCCGGCGCAGCTCGCCTCGTAAAACTTGTCGATCATATCGCCATCGACGAGCGCATTCATTTTCGCCCAGATAGAGGCAGGGCGCCCCGCCTGCGCATGGCGGATTTCCTCGTCGATCAGTTGAGAGATTCGCTCTCGACCGTTGATCGGCGCCACGCAGAACTTTTCGAAAGCCTCCGGGCGCGCGGTCGAAGTGACGAAGTTGAAGACCTTCGCCGCATCGCGGCCAATCGCGGGATCGCAGGTGAAGAGCGACAAGTCGGTGTAAATGCGCGCCGTGATCGCGTGATAGTTGCCCGTGCCGACATGCGTATAGGTGCGCAGGCCGTCCGCCTCTTCGCGCGCAATCATGCTCAGTTTCGCGTGGGTCTTGTACTCAACAAAGCCGTAGACGACGTTGACGCCGGCGCGCTCGAGCGCCCTCGCCCAGTTAATATTGGCCTCTTCGTCGAAACGCGCCTTGAGCTCGACGAGCGCCGTCACGTTCTTTCCAGATTCCGCCGCTTCAATCAGCGCCTGCACGATCGGTGACTGCTTCGACGTGCGGTAAAGCGTCTGCTTGATCGCGACGACCTGCGGGTCGTTCGCCGCCTGCTTCAGAAACTGAACGACGACATCGAAGGACTCGTAAGGGTGATGGACGACGATGTCCTTCGAACGGATTGCTGAAAAGCAATTGCCGCCATGTTCGCGAATGCGCTCCGGAAAACGCGGTTCGTATGAAGGAAATTGAAGGTCCGGCCGATCGGAAGGAATGAGCTCCGCCGTTTGCGCGAGCCCGAGAATGCCTTCGATGCGCACAATGTCCTGCGGCGCGGCGTGGAGATGCTCGCAAACGAGATCCTGTATGGCCTCCGGCGTCGAGGCGTCGATCTTCACGCGAATGACGTCGCCCCGACGGCGTCGCTTCAGCATGGTTTCGAACACCCGCACAAGGTCTTCGGCTTCTTCTTCGATCTCGACGTCGGAATCTCGCAGCAGCCTGAAAGCGCCGTGCCCCATCAGCTTGTAGCCAGGAAAGAGATGCTGGACGAAGCGGACGATGATCTTCTCCAGCGCGATGAAGCGGATGACATTCTTGCGGTCATCGCTGCGCCCGAGCGCCGGCAGCCTGATGAAGCGTGAAATCTTGATCGGCAGCGGCAGTAGCGATGTGAGCTTCGATCCATCCTTCCGCTTCAGTGTGAAACAAAGGACGAAGCCGAGGTTCGGAATGAACGGAAACGGGTGCGCCGGATCGAGCGCGATCGGCGTCAGCACCGGAAAGATGTTGCGCAGGAACTCGCCTTCTAGCCAGGTCGACTCTTCGTCCGTCAATTCCTCGCCGTCGAGAATCTCGATGCCAGCGGTCCGCATTTTCGGAAGCAGCTCGCGCCAGCATTTCTGCTGGCCGTCCATGAGCTCCATCGCTTCCTGATTGATGAGCGCGAGCTGCTCGCTCGCGGTCAGCCCTTCCTGACTGAGCGCCGTGACGCCTTCGCGAATCTGACCGCGCAGCCCTGCGACGCGCACCATGAAAAACTCATCGAGGTTGCTCGCAGAGATGGAGAGAAAGCGCAGCCTTTCGAGGAGCGGGTGGTTCTCGTTGAACGCCTCCTCGAGCACGCGCATGTTGAACGCCAGCCAGGAGAGCTCGCGATTGATGAAGCGGCCAGGGGTCTCGCGCGTACAGACCGGCGCGAGCGGCTCCTCGCGTACGGGAAAGCCGGCGCTGGCGGGCGCGTCATCCGCCCTCGCCTCAGCAATCTGATGTCCGTCGTCAGCCATCGCCACGTAAAACCGCCAATTCTTGCCTGCGCCTTGAAGATGCTACCTATTTATGGCGCCGGATCCTCTATAAAAAGGTTTTCAACAGTCTTTCTTGCGAGCGGCAGGCTGATTGGTTTGCCCTCAGCGATCGCGGCGGCCCCAACGGCGTCCACAAACGCCTCTGCGGCGGCGAATGTCCTCGGAATGCGGGGCGCGGCGAATTCTGGAACGGTTTCCGCCGCCCGCCATTGGCGCTCGCGAAAGCGCTGGGCGATCACGGCGCGCAGCAAGTCTTCATCCGGCTCCTCAAGGCTGATGCGCGCCATCGCTGACAGACGCGTTTCGAGGTCGCGCAATCCTTGCGCCCATTCGACCGGCGCGCCTGCCCCCGCGATCGCGATTTTGCCGCCCGCCGCTCTTGTCAGTTCGACGAGGGCGAGAAGGTCCTTCGGAACCGCGCGCTCGGCGTTATCGACAAGAGCGAGCGGCGCCTTCCCGTCCAGAGAAGCGATATCGCGCGCATCGGTGACGGCGACGTTCGGCTCCTCGCCGATCAGATGCAGGAAGTGCGTCTTGCCCGACCCTGCGGGACCGGTCACGGCAAGCGCCGTTTCGCCAGAGCGCAAAAACTCCTCGGCTAGCGCGAGCGCGGCGGCGTTCGCCGGCGTGACGACGAAATTGCTCCGCCGATAGTCGCGTCGACGCACGGAGACATCGAGCCCGAGCTGCGCGCGTTTATATTTCGGAGCGTCGATCGTTCCGCTTGTCATCGCCTGCCGCAGACCCAAGCCCGCACTCTTCGCCGGGTGAGATAATCAGTTGATCTGATCGATCTTCTCTTCGATGCCGCTGCCCACCGCAACGCCCGAAGCGTTCTCGATGCCCGCGTCGCCATCCTGACCTGACTGATCCTCGCTCAAAAAGCCACGCTTGCGCTTCAGGTTGCGGCTGCCTTTAACGCTGCTCGCGACCTGCGGCGTCGCAAGGAACCATTGCTCGCCCTCCTCAGTCCAGAAGACGACGCCGTAATTCTCCATAGCGACGGCGAGGCGCTGCGGATCGCCGAACACCTTGAGGCGCATCTCTGCGCCGCTTGGCGAAAGCGCATAAACCTGAACGGAGCCGACAAGAGGCGTTGCGATGAGGCCGGCGCGGATCTTCG
This sequence comes from Caulobacterales bacterium, assembly GCA_020638525.1. Lineage (GTDB taxonomy): Bacteria > Pseudomonadota > Alphaproteobacteria > Caulobacterales > Parvularculaceae > Amphiplicatus. The sequence goes on from JACKIL010000002.1 coordinate 187,838, forward strand.
TCCAGTCATCGATCGAACGGAAGAACGCCGTCGTCTCGAGAACCGCTTCCGACGAATGGTCGATCAGCGTGCGCTCCTTCCAGCCTTTGGCGTATTTCGCGATCGCCGATTCAATCGCCCGCTCGGCAAGGCCGGGAAAATCGCCCGACGGCTCGGTGAGATAAATCTGCGCGAGCACGTCGCCGATCTTCGCCGCGAACTCGGGCGCGGCCGAGCTATGCGAGACGTCCGCCTCGTCGCCATAGTTCACCTGCAGCGGATCGAATTCTTCGTCGGGCTCAACTGCGCCGGATTCGCGGAAGCCGTTGATGAGGCGGACGTTGAGGTTATCCGAACCATCCTGCTGGCGAAGGCGCGCATGGGCGACGATCACCTGGCTTACAGAGTAGTGCTCAGCGAGCGCGGCGAGCGCGGCCGGATCGAGCGCGAGCGCCTTCTCAGCGGTGATGATCTGCGTGTCTTCAAGGTCGCCGAGCGGCGCTGTCATCGGCGTCAGCTCGTTGATATAGGGGCGCGCTTTCCACGCCGCCATCCACGGATTATTCTGCTCCCAGAGATAGACGCTCTTGTCCGTTTGCAGCACTGGCAGGACGAGCGCCGTGCGCGTCTGCGTTTCGCTATAGGGAAGGCGCGCATTCTTCAGGAGGCGGCGCACCGCATCCGGTTTGAAGCGGTAGGTGATGAGCGCGCGGTAAGTCGTCGACGAGCTCTTTTCCGAATAGACCTCGAAGCTTGATTCCAGCGTTTCGAGATCGTGGTCCGTCAGTGCAACCGCAGTCTTGCCGCCTGCATTCGCCTGACGCGCGCCATAACCGCCAGCAGCCGCGGTCGCATACGGATCGAATTCGCCGGTCGTCGCCTGCTCGTCAGCCGCGCCGCCAGAAACCGGCGCCGCTTCGCCTGTCGCTAGCCGCGGCAGGTAGATCCAGTCTTCTTCGACCGTCACGCGGCGAAGCAGGATGTCCATCGCGCGGCGACGGCCCTGAGACTGCGCGATCGCCTTTGCCGCTGTCGCGCTTTCAGCCTGCGCCTGAACCGGCACGCGCGGCACGACGAAGACGTCTTCGCCGACTGCATGGGCCGCGCCAAGCTGCGCGATCGCCGCTGCAAGGAAAACTCCGAAAGCTGTAAGAAAATTACGCATGCCGTTCCCGCTGCCAGTTCCCGCTCTGTGCCGACCGAAAGACGCCTATCCAGCTACCCGGCCGAATGCCCCGATTCTGATCCTGAATTGGCCCGGAATATGGCTCGACTCCGGCCTGTCGCCCTTATAACCGCGTCGCTATTGCGATGCACGCCCTTCGGACGATTGTGTATCTTCGCCGCCAAGCCTAGAAAATCCCTAATGAATTCAACGCAATTTGCCGGAGCCAAGCCGGCGGTCATCGATATCAAGCTGAAGCGGATCGGCGATCTGTTCGCCGAGCTCGACCCTTCGCCGCTTGTCGAGCGCGATATCGACGACACTGTTGAGGAGTTCCTGGTCGATTGCGCGCTCGAAAAGCCGCGCGACGCCGAACTCGCCATCATGATCCATTTGCCCGCGCCCGACGCTGAGAGCGACGGGGAAAAGCTCACCGAGGCGATCCAGAACTATTTCGCCTTCATGGCCGATCGCGAGGCGGGGCGCATCCGCCGGCTGTTCCGCGAGGGCCGGCAGGCGCTGGGGATCGGGCTCGTCTTCCTCCTGGTCTGCGTTTCGCTGGGCCAGGCCGCTTTCACGCTCTATGGCGGGACGGCCGGGACGCTCGCCCGGGAGGGGCTCTCCATCATCGGATGGGTCGCCAACTGGCGGCCTGTGGAAATCTTCCTCTATGACTGGCGGCCCCTTCGCCGCCGCCAGCGCGTATTCGAGCAACTCGCCCGCGCGCGCGTCGAACTTCGCATCGACAACGGGTGAGAATTCTGGCTAAGGGAACCCGCATGTCAGAAGCCTACAAGAAAGCCGGAGTGGATATCGACGCGGGCGAGCGCCTGGTCGACGCCATCTCCCCCCTCGCCAAAGCCACCGCCCGCGCCGGGGCCGACGCCATGCTCGGCGGGTTCGGCGGCGTGTTCGACCTCAAGGCCGCGGGCTATTCGGACCCATTGCTCGTCTCGGGCACGGACGGCGTCGGCACCAAGCTCAAGATCGCCTTCGAGACCGGCAAGCACGACACGATCGGGATCGATCTCGTCGCGATGTGCGTGAACGACGTGCTCGCGCAAGGCGCCGAGCCGCTTTTCTTCCTCGACTACTTCGCGACCGGAAAACTTGAGGAAGGCGTCGCCGCGCAGGTCATCGGCGGCGTCGCCGCCGGCTGCCGCGAAGCGGGCTGCGCGCTCATCGGCGGCGAGACGGCCGAGATGCCGGGCATGTATGCGGCGGGCGAATATGATCTCGCGGGCTTCTGCGTCGGCGCCGTCGAGCGCAAAGACCTTCTGCCGCGCGCTGTCGCCGAAGGCGACATCCTGATCGGCCTCGCCTCTTCCGGCGCGCATTCCAACGGCTATTCGCTCATCCGCAAGATCGTCGCCGATGCGGGCCTCAAGTTTTCCAATGCAGCGCCCTTCGACGCCAAGCGCACGCTCGGCGAAGCGCTGCTTGCGCCGACGCGTATCTATGTGAAGTCAGTTCTGCCGCTCCTGCGCCGCGATTGCGTAAAAGGTTTCGCGCATATCACCGGCGGCGGCCTCACCGACAATGTTCCGCGCGTCTTCGACGAGAAAGTCTTCGCCGCAGCGTATGACGACGCCGCGCTCGCCCTGCCGCCGCTCTTTGACTGGCTGAAGCAAACGGGCGGCTTGTCAGACACCGAAATGCGCCGCACCTTCAATTGCGGGATCGGCGGCGTCGTGGTCGTCGCAGCGAGCGACGCCAACGACATTCTCGTGCAACTGAAAGCTGCTGGCGAGAACGCGCGGATCATCGGCCATATCGCGAAGGCCTGACCCGATGGCGCGGAAGAAACTCGCCGTCCTCATTTCCGGCCGCGGCAGCAATCTTCAGTCGCTTCTCGACGCTGCGGCGGCGAAAGACTTCCCCGCAGAGATTGCGCTCGTCATTTCGAACAAGCCGGATGCGGGCGGTCTTGCACGCGCTGAGAAAGCGGGCGTTCCGCAACTGACGATCAACCATCGCGATTTCGGCAAAGGCCCCGCCGCGCGCGCAGCATTCGACGGCGCTTTAAGCGACGCACTTGCGAAAGCCGATGTCGATTTCATCTGCCTCGCCGGTTTCATGCGCATCCTGACGGAAGAGTTCGTCGAGCGCTGGCGCGGCAAGCTGATCAACATCCACCCTTCGCTGCTCCCTTCCTTCAAGGGGCTCGACGTGCATGAGCGAATGATCGAGGCAGGCGTCAAGATCGCCGGCTGCACCGTGCACTTCGTCACGGCGGAGATGGACGCCGGGCCGATCATCGGCCAAGCCGCCGTGCCGGTGATGCCGGGGGACGACGCCGACACGCTTGCAGCGCGCATCCTGACCGAAGAGCATCGGCTCTATCCGGCCTGCGTGAAGCTTCTCGCGGAAGGCAAAGCGCGCCTCACCGCCAAAGGGGTCGTCGAATTCGATTCTGATGTCGGCGCCGGCGCGCCTTTGCTCAATCCCGCGCCTTAGACAGCCGCATCGAGCTTCTTCAGAAATTCACGCACCCGCGTAGCGTTCGCGCCAAGATCAGAAAGGCCGACGCGCGACTTCGAACGAATGTCGACGCGCGTTCCGTCATTTTCAGTCGGCGTCAGGCGAACGATGAAGTCGTCGGTGAAACCGAACCAGAGCGAGGTCGCGGTCGCTTCGATGCGCCAGCCGCTGCCGCTTTCATCGCTCACTGGCCCTTCGGCGATCGTCTTGAGTTTCATTTGTGCAAGCACTCCGCGTGCGGCGAGCGTCGTTTTCTCGACAGGCGCTTCGAGGAGCAGCGGCTGGATATCCGGGAACGCTTCCATCTGCGCTTCTGCGACTGTCTTGTCGGAATTGCGGACGAGTTCGTCGCCGACATATTCTGGAGGATTTTTCCGTTCTGCGTTCGCGCCCGCGACGATCTCCGGCGGATGCTCGAAATCCGTCGTGATGTCGTGGATGAACGGATTTGAAAGCGCCATCTCGCGCATCTTGATCGGCGCATAGCCCGCAGCGCCCGCAGCAATGAGCGCGACAAGGGCGAGCGGCGCGAGGCTGCGCGCCTTCCAGAGCGCCAGCAGAAAAGCAAGCGCGGCGCCGGCGGCTGCGACTAGCACCGGGAGCGCGAGAAAGTTCCGCATCCAGCCGAGCGCCGTCGCATAGTCCCAGAGGCCGAAACGCGTGCCCGGCCCAAGGGTGGCGAGAGCCGCGGCGAGCACAAGAGCGGCGACAGAAAGAATGATGACGATCAGACGCATAGGCCCCCTCCTCGGCGGAAACGCCCGCTTTCGGGGCGCTGCGCGGGATCATAGGCCGTCTCGGGCCGAAAGCCATGCGGAGGCCGCACCGCCTTGCAATCGGCGAGGCGCTTCTTACGTCACTAGCGCGTGAGCAAGCGCCGCATGAGCTAAGGACCGCGACAATGCCCCGTCCAGTGACCGTTACGATTTCCCATGACCTCGGCAAGGAAGAAGCGCGCCGACGGATCGATGAAGGCTTTGCGAAATTCCGCTCAAGCCTGACTGGCGGCATGATGTTCAAGTTCGCCGAAGAATGGACCGGCGAAGACCAGCTCTCTTTCACCGCCAAGGGTCTCGGACAGACTATCGTCGGCAGGCTCGATGTCTTTCCGCAGCACATCCGCATCGAGGCGACCTTGCCGAATCTCCTTGCTGGAATCGCCGAGGCGATCACCGGCAAGATGGAGCATGAAGGCAAGCTGCTGCTCGAGAAGAAATAGCCCCGCCTTTCGCATTGCAGCAACGCGCGCGGATTGACGCGCGTGTCAGTGCGGCCCAAGATCATTAAGAAGCGAGACTGTGCGCGCGGGGGCGCGAGCAGGTCTGTAGCGTAATTCCCGAAAGTCAGTGTTGCGTTGTGCATGAACGCCGGCCCGCAAGGCCGGCTCGCCATGAGGGGCGCAGACCATGCTTCGGTTTTCCATTTCAACTTCAGCGCTTGCAGTCGCTGCGGCGATCGCCCTTTCGGGCTGCGCGCTCACGGGCGCTAGCACCGCGACTAACACGGCGAGTGAAGAAGGCGCGCGCGATGCGCGCCTTGTCGCAGGCGGCGCCGTCCAACCGGTTTCCTACCGCAAGCCGCCCACCCTTCGCGTCTCGCGACCGGTCGGCCTTGCGCCCTGCGCGCAAGGCGCCTTCGCCACGGACGATTGCTGGCGCAAAGGCGATGAACACATCCTCTTCCCGAGCGACGCCCCGCTCGGCGAGCCTAGCGCACTTGTTTCTCCAGTCCCCTCTGACGCCGACTAGGCGCCTCCACCAGCCAAACGCAAAAAAGAAAACCTGCGGCGAGTCTCGCCGCAGGTTTTTCATTTCATTCGAACAGAACGCGCTGCGTTACTCAGCGCTCTGCGGCTTCAGGAGTTCGATTGCGGCCGACGTCATCGACTGGACGCCCAGCTTCAGGGCAGGTTCCGGAAGCGGCGCATAGAAAGGCGAATGGTTCGCCGGCGGCTTCGGCCCTTTGCCTTCCTGAGCGGCCTTGAAGACTTTCGGATCGGCGCCGCCGACCCAGAAGATCACCGCCGGAATTTTATCGGCCGTGCGCGAGAACATGCTGAAGTCTTCGCCGCCCATGCTCGGCGGGCGCTCATAGACGCGCTCTTCGCCAATGCTCGCCGCGACAGCGCCCATGACGCGCGTCGTCAGCGCGGGTTCGTTATAGGTCGACGGCGTGTAATCCGGCTCGATGGAGACTTCCGGCGCAAGATTTTCCGGAAGCCCGGCGGACTCGGCCTGCGCGAGCGCAATGCGCTTGATGCCAGAAAGCAGCTGCGCGCGCACATCGTCCTCATAGGAGCGCACCGTGATCTTCAGGTTCGCTTCATCGGGAATGATGTTGTGCTTGTAACCCGCCTGGAACGCGCCAACCGTGACGACCCCCGCCTTCAGCGGATCGAGTTCGCGCGAGACCAGCGTTTGCAGGGCGTTGACGATCTCCGCGCCGACGACGATCGGGTCCTTGCCCATTTGCGGCGCTGAACCATGCGCGCCGACGCCGTGGATCTTGATGTCGACGCTGTCGACATTGGCGAGCGCAAAGCCCGGCGTGTAGGTGATGGCGCCAGCCGGGTCCCAGCCTGACGTGTGTTCGGCGATGATGAAATCAGGTTTCGGGAAGCGCTTGAAAAGCCCGTCCTCGATCATCGCATGCGCGCCAAGGCCGATCTCTTCCGCAGGCTGAACGACGAGAACGAGCGTTCCCTTCCACTGGTCTTTCATGGCCACGAGACGGCGCGCCGTGCCGACCATGATGGCGATGTGGCTGTCATGCGAACAGGCGTGCATGACCGGGGCCGTCTGGCCCTGATAGTCCGTCGTGACGACTTTGCTCGCATAAGGAAGGCCGGTTTTTTCTTCGAGCGGCAGCGCATCCATGTCCGCACGGATCATCAGGGTCGGGCCTTCGCCGTTCTTCATGACCGCGACGACGCCGTAACCGCCGACGCCCGGAAGAAGCTCGGCGCCGCTTTCCTTGACCTTCTTCTGCACCCACGCGTCGCCGACGCGCGTCGTCACATCAAAACCGAGCGCAGTCAGTTCTTCGGCCATGCGGGCGGAAGTTTTTTCTTCCTTGAAAGAAAGCTCAGGGTTCTCGTGGAAGTGCTTGTAGAGATCGAAGACGTAAGGATAGTCCGCCGCCACATCTTCGCTCAGCCCTGCGAAAGCGGGCGCGGCGGAAAGAATGAAGGCGGACGCGACGGTCGTCAGAAGGGTGCGTTTCACTGAGTTTGCCTCTCTTGCGGTGCGTACTCGAAGTCAACAATAGGCATCGGGCCCGGAGCAAGCCCTGCGCGCTCTTTTTCGGCGGCGACCATAGCGCGCACCTCTGCGGCGAGCGCCTTCGCGTCGTATACGATACCGCCCTTGATGACGGTGTCGACGCCGCCGACCTTGATCGGCTTGTTCGTCGCCGGATCGAGCTTGATGTGGCCGGTCGCGTAGAGAACCTTGAGGTTGGCGAGCGGGTTTTCGCCGATAATCAGGAGATCAGCTTTTTTGCCAACCTGAACCGACCCGATCTCGCTTTCGGCGCCGAGGATCTGCGCGCCGGTGAGCGTCGCAGCCTTGATCACTTCAAGCGGGCTGAATCCGGCTTCGCGCAGGAGCTCGAGCTCCTGAATATAGCCGAAGCCATAAGTCTCGTAGATGTAACCCGCATCCTCGCCAGCGCCGACCTTGCCGCCGTGGTTCTTGTAGTCGTTGATGAACTTCATCCAGCGGCGATAGTTATCGCGCCAGGCGACTTCCTCCTCCGTGCCCCAATCGAACCAGTAGGAGCCGTGGGCGTTGCGGTCGGGCGAGAAATACTTCCAGAGCGATGGCAGCGTGTATTCCTCGTGCCACTCGGCGCGGCGCGCGCGCATCCAGTCGCGGCTTGCGAGATAAATCGTGAAGGTCGGGATGAGCGAAAAATTTCGCTCAAGCAGCGTGTCGCGAACATAGGCCCAGCGCTCTGAGCCCGGCCCCGCCGCCTGCTTCCAGAGGCGCCCTGCTTCTCCGAACCGGTCCTGCTCGTTCATATAATTGTAGTCGACAGGATAATCCTGCAGCGTTTTGTCGTCGAAGAGTGCTTCCGGCAGGCCGTACCAGTGCTCCATCGACGTCAAGCCATGCGCCGACGTATCGAGAACGTCCGCATGCGCCACATCGAGCTGCGCATGGTGCATGGTCGTCTTGAGGCCCTGCTTCTTCGCTTCGTCGAGCGCGGACCAGAGGATTTCTTCCGGCGCGCCGAAAAACTTCACGCCTTTCGCGCCCGATTTCTTGATCGCGCGGATTTCTTCGCGCGCTTCTTCCGGCGTGTTGACCGCTCTGTTCAGCGCCGTGCCGAAGAATGGATAGGCGTAGATGCGCGGCGCGGTGATCTCGTTGCGCGCGCTCGCCGCCGCAAGCGCCGCGCTGAAGCTCGCGCCTTTCTCATTGCCGACTTCGCGCACTGTCGTGATGCCGTGCATCATCCAGAGCTTGAAGATGTAATCGGGCGGCACATGCTGACCCGACTCCATCGCATGGATATGGCCGTGGAGATTGATGAGTCCGGGCAGAACGTATTTGCCGCTCGCATCGATCTCGCGCGCGCCGGCGGCAGGCCGCGCTTGCGGATCAATCGCAACGCCGGGCGCGCCGACAGGAACGATCTCTGCGATCTTGTCGTTGACGACAACGATATCGACAGGCCCGAAGGGCGGCGCGCCCGATCCGTCAATCAGCGTCGCGCCGCGAATGACGAGCCGATTGAAAGGCCCCTCGCCCTCGCTTCGCGCATCGACGCCTTCCGGAAGCGCCATCGCAGGCGCCGCAAAAACGATGATTACAGCCGCCAAAACCGCCGAAAAAAGCCTTGTCATTCCTGCCCCTCTATTTGCGGCGGCATCATACGCCGTTTGCCCGGATCGCAAAGCGGGGCATGACGCCGTAGCAAATTTCGCATATGCAACCGCCTGCGGATGATCCCTCTAGACATGAGAGACGCAAATGCCCGAAACCGACCATATCGAGCGCTGGAAATCTGAGAAAACCGCTGCGTTTCTCTCGCGCGCCGTCGCGAAGGCCGAGAAGGAACCGCGCGTCGCCAAGCTCTTCGGGGATATGGCGGACGCGGCGGAGGAGCAGGCCGGCATCATCGCGAAGAGCCTTGAAACAGTTCCAGCTTTCAAGCCGTCGCGGCGCGCCTGTTTCATCGCCTGGGTCGTCGAGCGCTTCGGGCCGCGCGCGGCGCGCCCCATTCTCGCGGCCTCGAAAGTGCGCGGCGTTTCGGTTTACTCCGGCGCCGTCACGCGGCCCGGCCATCCGATGCCGACCAAGGTCGACGAGATCGGCAAGCGCCATCGCGGCGCGAATAACGGCTCCTTGCGCGCGGCGGTCTTCGGCATCAATGACGGGCTCGTGTCGAATACGAGCCTCGTCATGGGCGTTTCAGGCGCGGCGCTTTCGCCGGATACTGTCATTCTCACCGGCGTAGCAGGGCTCCTCGCCGGCGCGTTCTCCATGGCGGCGGGCGAATATGTTTCGATGCGCTCGCAGCGCGAAATGTTCGAGCACCAGATCGCGCAGGAGCGCGAAGAGCTTGAGATGTACCCGGAAGAAGAAGCCGAGGAACTCGCGCTCATCTATCACGCGCGCGGCGTGCCGCTCGAAGATGCGCGCATGCTCGCCGCCGATCTCATCAAGGACCCGCAGGTCGCGCTCGACACGCTTGCGCGCGAGGAACTTGGTCTTGACCCGGACAATCTCGGCTCGCCCTGGGGGGCGGCGCTTTCATCGTTCATTGCGTTCGCAATCGGCGCAAGCCTTCCGCTGATCCCGTTCGTGACAGGCTTCGGCGAGCATTCCGTCATCGCATCCGCGATCATCGCAGGCATCGCGCTTTTCGGCGTCGGCGCAGCGCTCAGCCTCTTCTCCGGCAAGAGCGTTCTCGCCGGCGGCCTGCGCATGGCGTTCATCGGCGCGCTTGCGGGCGGCGCGACCTTTGCGGTCGGTTCGCTCTTCGGTGTCGCCGCGGGTTAAGCCCAGGCTTCCGTGATCGAGCAATAAGCAACGCCGCCATCGACGGCGAGGGTATCGCCGACGACATAATCGCCCGCTTTCGACGCGAGGAAGACCGCCGTTCCCGCCATGTCTTCATCGCGGCCGATGCGCTTGGCGGGGATCATCTGCGATACGGCGTCGCCGGCGTCGCGCGCGGCGCGGTTCATGTCGGAAGGGAAGGCGCCCGGCGCGATGGCGCTGACGCAGATATTGTCTTTGATGAGGCGCGCGGCCATGCGGCGCGTCAGATGGATCACCGCCGCTTTCGAAGCCTGATAGGGATAGGTCTCCCACGGATTAATCTTGATGCCGTCGATCGAGGCGATGTTGATGACCTTGCCGGGCTTGTCCGCGCTCGCCGCCGTCTTGAGTTCGTTGTAGAGCGCCTGCGTGAGGAAGAAGAGCGACTTCACATTGAGGTCCATCACCTTGTCCCAGCCGCTTTCCGGAAACTCTTCGAACGGCGCGCCCCACGCCGCGCCCGCATTGTTGACGAGAATGTCGAGCGACTTTTCAAAGGTGCAATAATGCGCGGCGAGCGCCTTGCAGCCATCGACGGTCGACACGTCATGCGGCAGCGAGATGCACTTGCCGTATTTCGAAAGCTCCGCCGCCGTCGCATCGCACTGCTCGGCCTTGCGCGCGGAAATGTAGACCTTCGCCCCACTCTCCAGAAAACCTTGCGCGATCATCTTCCCGATACCCCGCGACCCGCCCGTGATGAGCGCCGTGCGGCCTTCGAGGGAGAAAAGGTTTTTCATCATGGCGAGCGGTCCTTTTTGTTCAGCGGGTCAAGCGTGAGGAGATTGATAGCGGTGCAGAAGCGGGACGGCGAGCAGGAATAGCAGTTGTGCTTTGTACGCCAGTATTTGTCATTCCGGGGCCGTCGAAGACGGAACCCGGAATCCACCTTCCGAAGCGCCGTATGGATTCCGGGTTCGAGCTTCGCTCGCCCCGGAATGACAACAAAAGGCGCACGGCTACTCAGATCTCTTACGCCGCAGGCGCGATCACGAACCCATTCAGCAGCAATATTCCGATACCCGCATTCGCGCAGCAATGGGCGATGATCGCAGGCATGATGCGGCCGACACGCCAAACGATTGCGCCGAATATCAGCCCGAGCATGAACGTATGCGGCAGATAGGCTGGCGAGCCTATGTGCCAGAGGCTAAAGGCGGCGGCCGTGAGGACGAGCACTAGCGCTTTCGAAAGCGCTCGCCCGGAACGGAACATCAGTCCCCGGAAGTAAAGTTCCTCGCAAAACCCCGGAATGATAGCGCCGATCGTCGCAAAATATACGTGAAGGCTTGGTGGCATCAGATGAAAGGGCGGCATCGGAAGATACTGCGACGCGATCCGCATCGAAGCGATCGACACGAAAAGTGAGACCGCTCCCGCCGCAGCGCCAAGCAGGATGTCTCCCGGTAATCGCTGCGCGGAAAAGCCGACAATGTCGTTCACTCTCGCACCGTCGAGCTTGATGCGCGCGATCGCGATGAGGCCCAAAGCAAGCGGAAAGACCGGACTGATATAAGCGAGGTTCGAAAGCACCACCGCCGGCGCTTTCGAAGGATCGGAATAGAGAGCCGTCAGCCCCCAGACGACAATGTCATTGGCATGGCTCGCAATCAGGAACGCGACCGCGCCCCAGAATAGCAGCTCGATCAACCCAAACGCCTGTTTCATTCGTGCCCCCTTATTCGGCTGGAGCCCCGAATTTCTCCCGCCATTCCGCCACCTGCTCGTCTTCGATCTTCTTGAAGAGAACATCCGGCAGGGTGAGCTTATGCCCGGCTTTCAAAAAGGCCAGCGCTGCTTTCGCACTTTTCGGCCACGCCCCCGCTTCTTTCGCATCGAGTCCGAACACCGCGAACATCTTTTCCGCCGTGTGGGGAACGACGGGCGCGGAGAGCGCGGCGAAGAGCGCGATGAGGTTGAGGCCGGCGCGCACTGCCGCCGCCGCGCGTTCGGGATCGGTCTTGAAGGCGGTCCACGGCGCTGCGACTTGCAGATATTCATTGCCCGCGACCCAGATGCCGCGAAGCTCGGCGAAGGCCTTGCGGAATTCCATCGCCTCAAGATATTCCGTATACGCCCTAATCTTTCCGTCGAGCTCGGCGATGAGCTTTTCTTCCGTCTCGCCATAGGCGCCGCCTTCGGGAACCGCTTCGCCGAATTTCGAGGCGCAAAAGCGCGTGATGCGGTTGACGAAATTGCCGAGCACGTCGGCGAGGTCCTTGTTAACGACGCTCGCGAAATGCTCCAGCGTGAAGGATGTATCGTCGGACTCCGGCGCGTTCGCCATCAGATACCAGCGCCAGTAATCGGCGGGGAGCAGTTCAAGCGCCTGATCCATGAAGATGCCGCGCTTCTGGCTCGTCGAGAACTTGCCGCCATACCAGGTGAGCCAGTTCAATGACTTCAAGGTGTCGACCAGTTTCCACGGCTCTTCGGAACCGAGAATGGTGCACGGGAAGCTCACCGTGTGGAAGGCGACATTGTCCTTGCCCATGAACTGGACATAGGTGACGTCTTCGGCGCCCGCATCGAGGCGCCACCATTGGCGCCAGTCGCGGCCCGCGCCGGCATTCGCCCACTCTTCCGTCGCGCCGATATATTCGATTGGCGCATCGAACCACACATAGAAAACCTTGGTTTCGAAGCCGGGGCGCGGAACGCCGTTTTTCTCAACCGGCACGCCCCAGTAAAGGTCGCGCGTAATGGAGCGGTCCTGCAGGCCTTCCTTGATCCACTTGTTGGCGATCGCTTTCGTCAGCGACGGCCAGCCCTCTTTCGCCGCGACCCAATCGGCGATGCGCTGCTGCAATTTCGATTGCAGGAGATAGAGATGCTTCGTCTCGCGCACTTCGAGGTTCTTCGAACCTGAAATCGCCGAGTACGGATTTTTGAGCTCCGTCGGGTCGAGCAAGGTTCCGCAATTGTCGCACTGGTCGCCGCGCGCTTTTTCATAGCCACAATTGGGGCATGTGCCTTCGACATAGCGGTCCGGCAGGAAGCGCTGATCGTCGATCGAATAGATCTGCTTGTCGGTACGTTCTTCGATGAGGCCTTTGTCCTCGAGCGCCCACGCGAAATGCTGCGTGAAGCGTTCGTTCTCCGGACCGGAGGAGCGCCCGAAATGATCGAAGGAAAGCCCGAACTCCGCGCCCGCCTTCTTCTGAATCTCGTGCTGCTCTTCGCAATATTGCTCGACGGTCTGGCCCGCCTCGCGCGCGGCGAGCTCTGCGGGCGTGCCGTGCTCGTCCGTCGCGCAGATGAAGAGCACGTTTTCACCTTGCGCCCGCTTGAACCGCGCATAGACGTCGGCCGGCAGCATCGAGCCGACAAGATTGCCGAGATGCTTGATGCCGTTGATGTAAGGCAGCGCGGAGGTGATCAGAATGCGGGACATCGTGTTCCTATCAGCAAGTCAGGTGTCGTCAGGTGGTCGTCAGGTGGTCGTCAGGCAGTCGTCCTTGGGGGGCGGCGGCCCCCGCTATAGAGCGTTTCAGCCCGCCGGGGAAACCTGCTTGAGGCCTCCGCTCAATGTTTCACGTGAAACATGCCTCTCGGCGCAGCCCAGTAAATCCGCGGGGTTCAGGCCGAAAAGGCGCCTTTTGGGTCGCCGCCCCGCCCCTCGGCCGGCTGTCCGGAGGACTTGGAGCCCGAACTGCCCCTTCTCATGGCGTCCATGATAAGGCCGAATTAGAAGTGTGGGATAAGTTTCCCCGTTTTCTACTGCGAGGCGAAGAATGCTGATCCGCGCTGCGACCGCCAAGACCAACGCCCCCCGCCGCTATGACCACATCAAGGCCGCGCCGATCGCCGGGACCATGGGCGCTGAGATCACCGGCGTCGACCTTCGCAAGCTTGGCGACGCGGCCTTCAGCGAGATCGAGCAGGCCCTCGCCGATCATCTCGCCATCTTCATCCTCGATCAGGACCTTTCCGTCGAAGAGCTCGAAGCGTTCACGCAGCGCTTCGGCGCATTCGGCGCCGACCCGTTCATCGAAGGCATGAAAGACCATCCGCATGTGCTTCACGTGCGCAAGGAAGCGAACGAGATGGCGCCGGTCGTCTTCGGCGGCCTCTGGCATTCGGACTGGTCGTTTCTTGAAAAGCCGCCCGCCTACACAATTCTGCACGCGAAAGAGATCCCGCCTTATGGCGGCGATACGCTCTATGCGAACGGCTATCTCGCTTACGAGTCGCTCTCGGACGAGATGAAGCGCGTGCTTTGCTCCCTCACGGCGCTCCACTCTGCCGAGCGGGGTTATGGCGCGCAGATGCAGAACATCTACGCGTTCCTTGAAAACATGTCCGTGAAGACCGGGGGCGACGCCTCGACGCGCGTGCAGGAGCACCCGCTGGTGCGCACGCATCCGGTGACGAAGCGCAAGACGCTCTATGTGAACCCAGTCTACACGGTGGGCATTAAGGGCATGCATCCGGAAGAAGCAGCGCCCATTCTCGCCTTTCTCAACGACCACATGACGCATGAGAACTTCACCTGCCGCTTCCGGTGGTCGCCGGGCGCCGTCGCCATGTGGGATAATCGCTGCTGCCTTCATTTGCCGATCAGCGATTATCTGGGTTTCCGCCGCGAGATGTATCGCACAACGGTCGAGGGCGAGCGGCCCTATCTCGAAAGCTGAGCCGCCGCCGCGCCCGCGGGCCTGTCTGACCGCGTGAGCCAGTAAAGCCGCGCGGAAAGAAGCCCCGCCGCAAGACCGAGCGCGACGAGAAGCCCCCACCAGACGCCCGTCGACGCCAGCGGCGTCATCAGGCCGAGGCCCGCGGAGATCGGGAAACCGACAAGCCAATAGGCGAGCCCCGCAATCGCCATCGGAATGCGCACATCTTTGAGGCCGCGCAGGCACTGCATCGCCGCGACCTGCGTCGCGTCGAACACCGCAAAGGCCGCCGCAATCGGCAGGAAGCTGATGACGAGCGCCAGCACTTCCGCATTCCCGGCCTGCTCCGCATTGAGATAAAATCCCGAAACCGCATGCGGCGCCGCCATTACTGGCAGCCAGAACAGAACCATGAACGCAATCGAAACGCCGATCGTCACCACAGCCGCGCGGCGCACGCCCACGAGATCGCCGGCGCCCTTCGCAAGGCCGACGCGCACGCCCCCCGCCATCGCGATGCCAAGCGGCATCATGAAGGCGAGCGCGCAGATGTTGAGCGCCACCTGATAGGCCGCGACTTCGTCAACGCCGATGCGCCCCATCAGGAACACCGCCGCATTGAAGAGCAACGCCTCGAAAGCCGAGGCAAGACCGATCGGCCAGCCGAGACGAAGGATCTCGCGCATGCGGTCCCAATGCGGCTCAAGCAGGTTCTTGAATATCTCGAACTTTGCAGCGCGCCGCTCGAAGAAGATGTAGGCGACAATCATCATGAAGCCCGTCGCGTGCGAGATCGCCGAGGCGAGCCCCGCGCCGACAAGTTCAAGCCGCGGCATTCCCCAATGTCCGTAGATCAGGAGATAGTTGAGCGCGCCGTTCTCCACCGTCGTGAACAGGATGATGAGAAGCGGCACAAGCGTGCGCCCGATCGCGGCGAGGAAGTTCCGCAGAATAATGACGCCAAGCATGAACGGAAGGCTAGGGCCGAGCGCAAGCACGTAAGGCCCCGCAAGACGCGCAAGCGCTTCCGGCTGGCCGAGCGCCAGCGCCAGTTTCTCCGCAGACAGATAAAAGAGCAGCATCAGCGGAAAGCCGAGGAAGACAGTCCACAGCCCCATGCGCACGGAGATGCGCGCATCCGAATAGCTCTCGCGGTTCGCGCCGAGCGCCTGCGAGACAAGCGGCGTCACCGCCAGCGCGGGGCCGAGCCCGGCGAGGAACGTCGTGTAGAAGATCACGAGACCGAGCGAGGAACCCGCAAGCGGTTCTGCGCCGAGCCTGCCGATCATCAGGATATCGATGGTGTTGACGGAGAACTGGACGAGCTGCGTCAGCCCCATCGGCGCGCCAATCGCAAGCAGGGCCTGCAATTCACGCGACCAGGGGCCATGAAACAGGGGCCCGCGCGCCCGCTGAGGCGCGCCGTTCAACTTCAACAGGTTTTTCTCTTTCGTATCGAACATAAAAATCATCGCTGCATGTTGTTTTGCGTTTGCAGCAACGCCGGCGAAGGGAACGCGGGATACAAAAAACCCTCCGGAGCGTCGCCTGGGCTCGGGAGGGCTGGCCTTTTAACGGTGAAACCCGTTCAGCTAGCAGACATCTCCCTTGCGAGCGGCCGTCATCGAGATCGCGACGGCGCTGACGCCGATCGGTCGATCTGAAGCGGCATTCTTGAAGCCGTGACGTTTCATGGTTCTCGCTCGCAAGTAAGCCGGCGCAACCGCCGGCGGGATCGCCTTCGTGGCTACCCCCGCCCCTTCGCGGTGTCAACTCACGACGCGCCGTTTCGCACTGCAAGAATCGCGAATGTTTGATGACGTTTTCGTGCGTAGCGGAGGGGCGCCTGCGCGCTCTGCTGGCGCCGCAGCGCAATTGCAGTCATCCTCCCCTCTCGCACAAATCAAAAAGCGAAAGACGAAGGGAGAACTCAAGTGACAAAAGGCAATCGCTCGCCGAACCGCCGCGAACTCCTCGCCGGCGCCGCCGCCGTGACGGCCGCAATCGCGAGCGCGCCAGCGCGCGCCGAAGGCGAAACGCAGGCGCACGACTTTTCCGGCAAGTCCGTTCTCATCACCGGCGCAAGCTCCGGGTTCGGACGGCTTGCGGCGCTCCACTTCGCGCGTCAGGGCGCGAATGTCGTCGCGTCCATGCGCAATTTCAGGAAGGGCAAGCGCGCCGAAGCGCAGGAGCTCGCCGACATCGCGTCGGATGAAAAGCTGAAGCTCCACCTTGTCGAGATCGACGTGCTCGACCCCAAGCTCATCAAGTCGGGGGTCGATCAGGCGCATGCGATTGCGGGCGGCGCGCTCGACCTTCTCATCAACAATGCAGGCATCGGCTATGGCGGGCCGGTCGAGTTCAACGATGAAGATGCGCTGACCGCCCAGTTCGGCACGAACATTCTCGGCTATCACCGCATGGCGCGCGCCGTGTTGCCGGCGATGCGCGCGAAAGGCGAAGGCCACATCATCTCCGTCTCCTCGCAGCTCGGCCGCATCATCGTTCCGAATATCGGCGTTTACAGCCCGACGAAATTCGCGGTCGAGGCGATGTTCGAAGGTCTCGCCTATGAACTCGCGCCTTTCGGCGTCGATGTGACGATCATCCAGCCCGGCGGTTACCCGACGAAGATCTGGGAGAACGGCGCGCGCTATTTCGATCAATTGTTCGAACGCGCCGATGACGAACGCAAGGCCGCCTACGCCGCTCACATCGAAATGTCGCGCGGCCTGATGAGCGGGCAGTACTCAACGGACCCGATGGATGTTCCGCGCGCAATGGCGGACGCTTTCGCCATGCCGCCCGGCAAGCGCCCCTTGCGCCGCCCGGTTCACCCGAGCCCGCAGGCGACCGTCGCCGCCAACGCCGCCATGGCGCAGATCGAAGCCTCCGTGCTCGGCGGCGGCGCCTATAAGGACTGGCACGCGGCTGTTATCGATTGATCCGTAAGAAGACGAGCGGAAAGGCGTTACGCCTTTCCACCATAGGTCTTGCGCATATAGGCGAGTGACTTCTTCACGATCGCTTCGAGCGTCTTCATATCGATGTCGGCGAGCCTGTTGATGTAGAGACAGGACTTGCCGCTCTTGAACTTGCCGAGTTTTGCGAAGAGCGGGTCCGTCTCCGGCGCGCCGCCCATGACATAGACGACGCTCGCCGCGCCGCGCGGCGAAAAGCCTGTCATCGGCATATCGCCATCGCGCCCGCTTTCATATTTGTAGTGATAGCTGCCGAAGCCGACGATGGAGGGGCCCCACATCTTCGGCTCTTCGCCGGTCACGCGCTTCATCATTGCAAGCAGCGCCTTCGCATCCGCTTTGCGCGTCTCGTTCGGCACGGCGTCGATGAAGGCTGAAACGCTCTTTTCCGTCGCGCGCGTTTTCGGTTCGGCGCGCGCGGCCTTCTTCGTCTTCTTCACGACCTTTGCAGCCTTCTTCTTCGCTGCAGGCCGTTTCGTGATCATGCGTCGCTCCCGGTCGCCTTCGCCCAGTCCGCAGGCAATCGCCGCGACGTCCAGTAGAAGGCGATGGCCGCAAGAAGGCTTGTGACCCCGAGCGTTGAGAGCGCGATGCGAAGGCCGGTCACCAGACCGAAATCGCCCGCGAAAATGTCAGACGCGGCGCCAACCCAAAGCGGCCCGAGCCCCAGGGCGATGAAGTTGAGGATGAGAAAATAGAACGCTGTCGCAAAGGCGCGAAGGTTCACCGGCGCGAGCGTCTGCACGACCGAGAATGACGGCCCGAGATAGAGCCCGAGGCCGATCAGGAACGGCGCCGACCAGAAGAACGCCCAGAACGGCGTCGGCGCCCAGACGGACGCCGCGCCCGTCGGGATCGTCAGGAGCATGCCGATCGCGGGAACCCACGCATAGGCGCCCTTGTCGCGCTTGCCGAAATAATCCGTAAGCCAACCGCCTGCGAATGTACCGACGCCATAAACGACGCCGTTCAAGATGCCGAGCGGCACGGTGATTTGCGGATAGGAAAGCTCATAAGTGCGGCGATAGAAGTCGACGACCCAAAGCCCGATGCCATAGCCGGTGAAGGAAGCGAATGTCGTCGCTGCGACGACGCCCCAGAAAGTCGGGATCGCGGTGAGCTGTTTGAAACCGTCCTTAAACCGCGTCGGCGCTTTCGCCGCCACTTCTTTGTCCTGCGCGCCGCGCTGTGGCTCTTTCACCGTCAGCTTCATGAGGATCGCGAGCAGAACGCCGGGCAGGCCGACAATGAAGAAGGCGTTTCGCCAGCCATATTGCTGCAGCACCCAGCCGCCAGCCAGAAATGCAAACATCTGACCCAGCGGAATGCCGAGCGAATAAATCGCGAGCGCGCTCGCGCGCTTGTGCTTCGGGAAATAGTCCGAGATCAGAGAATGCGCGGGCGGGCTTCCGCCAGCCTCGCCAATGCCGACGCCGACACGCGCGAGCGTTAGCTGCAAGGCGTTCGCCGCAAGCCCCGACAGCGCCGTGAAGGCCGACCACACGGTCGCCGCGATCGTCATGATGGTGACGCGGTTCCAGCGGTCCGCCGCCCAGGCGATCGGGATGCCGAGCGTCGTATAGAGCACTGCGAAGGCGAGACCTTTCAGGAGGCCGAGGACCGAGTCTGAAAGCCCGAGGTCTTCCTTGATCGCCGGCGAGAGGATCGCAATGATCTGCCGATCGATGAAATTGAACATGTAGACGAACGTGAGGATCGCCAGCACGTAATAGGCGTAGGCCTCTTTATCCTTGGCCTGCTTTGCTTCGTCTGCGGACGTTTCGCCCTGCTCTGCTTCCGCCGCCGCCGTTTTCATGACGGCCGCGCCGCCTTCCGCCTCGCTGCTGCTCACAGAGCGAACCCGGTGACGCAGGAAACGCCTGCGCGGCCGATGGCGACGACAGCGCGCGGATTATCGATCTTCATCAACGAACGCACGGCCGCCATGGTGGAGTTCGCGCGCGAAAGGCCGATCGTGTAACGGGCGAGATCCTGCAGATCTTCGTCGGAGAGGTTCTGGTCGAGGTCGTCGACCATACATTCGGCAGTGCCGGCCGGGATGCCGATCGCCTGAAACCGGTCTTCCAGCGTCACTTTCGCGACCGTGGCGCATGCCGAGAGGAGCCCTGCGCCCGCCAGCGCCGCCAGTTTCCAGCCTCGCATCAATTTCCTCCCGAGCTTTCTGCCATTCGTCATTTATGGGTCCGCCGACCATGCGTAAGATGGCGCCCAATCGCAAGCAGAACCGGCAGGACCTTCCCATGAAATCGATGATGAGCGTCGCCCCCGGCGGACCGGAAACATTAACGCTTGTGGAGAGCGAGACGCCCCAACCGCGGCCCGGCGAAGTTCGAATCGCCGTCAAGGCGGCGGGCGTCAACTTCCCCGACACGCTCATCATCCGCGATCTCTACCAGTTCAAGCCGGAGCGCCCCTTCGCGCCGGGCGGCGAAGTTGCAGGCGTCGTCGACGCGATCGGCGACGGCGTGAAGAACGTAAAGCCTGGCGACCGCGTGCTCGCGGGCGGCATCAATGGCGGGTTCTCGACGCATTTCATTGCGCGTGCGGAACAAGTGAACAAGATTCGGGACGCGATGCCCTTCGAGGAAGCGGCGGCCTTCATGCTCACCTATGGCACGTCGCATTACGCGCTGAAGGATCGCGCAAAGATCAAGCCGGGCGAGTCGCTGTTCATTCTCGGCGCCGCAGGCGGCGTCGGCGCGGCGGCGATCGAACTCGGCAAGGCCATGGGCGCGAAAGTCGTCGCTGGCGTTTCCTCCGAAGACAAGGCCGCTTTCTGCAAAGAGCTCGGCGCCGATGAAGCGCTCGTCTATCCGAAAGGCGCGCTCGACCGCGACGCACAAAAGACGCTCTCGAACGAGATCAAGCGCCTGTGCGGCGGCGAAGGCGCGGATGTAATCTATGACGCCGTCGGCGGCGATTATGCAGAGCCTTCCGTGCGCGCGCTCGCCTGGGAAGGGCGTTACCTCGTCGTCGGCTTCCCCGCCGGCATTCCGCGCATTCCGCTGAACCTCACGCTCCTGAAAGGGTGCCAGATCATGGGCGTCTTCTGGGGCGCCTTCACGATGCGCGACCCGAAACGCAACGCCGAGCACGTCGCAGAGCTCTTCAAGTGGTACACGGAAGGAAAAATTCGCCCGCAGGTGACGGCGACCTTCCCGCTTGAGAAGGCCGGTGACGCGTTGAAGATGATTGAGGAAAGGAAAGCGAAGGGGAAGGTCGTTCTGACGGTGGGGTGATGCTCGCGGCGTATTCTCTTCCATAAGCGTGAGATCGGCCGAACCGCCCACGCCTGTCATCCGCCGCGAAAATCCGCTATTCTCATCAAAGCGAATCCCCCCGCGTGCGGCTCCGGCCCCGCGCCAAAACAAGGACCGGGAGGAGCATGGGCGGAAAGTACGTCGATAGCGCGCCGCCAGGCGGCGCGCATAAAACCGGCGCGGTCATCATTGGCGCGGGGCCATGCGGTCTCTTCGCGGTGTTCGAACTGGGCCTTCTGGGCGTCAAAGCCCATCTCGTCGATATTCAGAACAAGCCCGGCGGCCAGTGTACGGAGCTTTATCCGGAAAAGCCGATACTCGACATTCCGGCGATCAAGACCATTACGGGTGAACAGCTGACGCGCCAGCTCCTCGAACAGATCGAACCGTTCGAACCTGTTTTTCATCTCGGCGAAATGGCCGATTCCGTTGTGAAAACGGAAGACGAGAAATGGCGCGTCAAAACCGATCTCGGCACGGTGATCGAATGCGACGTCATCATCATCGCCGCGGGCGGCGGCTCTTTCACGCCGAAGCGCCCGCCCATTCCGGGCATTGAAGAATATGAAGGCAAGTCCGTCTTCTATGCGGTGCGCCAGCGCGATGCCTTCCGTGGACGGAATGTCGTCATCGCAGGCGGCGGCGATTCAGCGCTCGACTGGACGCTGAACCTTGAACCGATTGCGGAGAAAGTGACGCTCGTCCACCGCCGCGCGGATTTCCGCGCCGCTCCCGACAGCGTTGAAAAAATGCAGGCCCTCGTCGATGAAGGCCGCATCGATTTCCGCATCGCGCAAATCAAGGAACTGAAGGGCGAAGACGGAAAGCTCACCGCGATTTCGATGGAATCGAAAGAAGACGGCGCCTTCGATGTCGAGTGCGACACGCTTCTCGCCTTTTACGGCTTGACGATGAAACTCGGCCCAATCGCGGAATTCGGCCTTCATCTCGATGAAAACCGCATCGCTGTCGACACGGAAAAGTTTGAAACCTCCGTGCCCGGTATTTTTTGCATCGGCGATATGGCCGCCTATCCTGGCAAGCTGAAGCTTATCCTCTCAGGCTTCCACGAGGCCGCGCTGATGAGCCATGGCGCCTTCCACTATGTGTTTCCCGACAAGAAACTGAAGTTCCAGCACACGACGAGCGCGAAAGACTTGCAGCGCACGGTGACAGGAGTCGCACCGAGCGAGGATTAATTCACTCTGATGGAAAGCAGATGGCGAGACTGACAAGAGCGCTTCACCGAGGTGACGAGATTGGCATTGAGGCCGCGCTCGCACTAAGAGATGTGGCGGTGCGCAATCGCGCTCCCGCCCCTGTTTTCGAGTGTCTTGTTTGCGGAATGCGCGTTCGTGCACACCGTGAAGGCACGACAGGACAGCGCGCGCACTTCGAGCATTATCACGCGAATTCCAATTGTGCAGCGATGGCGTAACTTGCCCTTGCCGGCAGATCGCGCCTAAACGTCCCGCAACTGCGCCAACGCCGCCATTAGCTTTTCGCGCCGCGCTTCATATTCGGCGCGCCGTTCGCGGTTTTCTTCGACGACTTCAACCGGCGCGCGTTCGACGAAGTTGGCGTTGCCGAGCTTCTTGTCGATCGCCGAGACTTCCTTCACGCACTTGTCGATCTCTTTGGTGAGGCGCGCGCGCTCTGCTGCAATGTCGATGACGCCCGCAAGCGGCAGCGCGAAGACGGCGCCTTCGTGGATCACCTGTACGGCGCCCTTGGGAGCCGCCGCTTCTTGCGCGACCGTTTCAAGCCGCGCGAGACGCGCGATAACGGCCTCATGCGCTGAAAGCTTCGCCATGTTCGCGCCGGAAAGATTGACGGCGGCGAGCGGAATTTTCGCGCCCGCAGGCACGTTCATTTCCGCGCGCACGGAGCGAATGGCGGAGATGAGGCCGATCACCCAATTGATCTCCGCGGCGGCGTCAGGCGAGGCGAGCTTTGCATTCTCCGCCGGCCATCCGGCGAGGATGAGGCGCGTGTCGCGCGCCGCCGTCTCGCCCCAGAGTTCTTCCGTGATGAACGGCATGAACGGATGGAGGAGCTTCAGGATGTGGTCGAGCGCCCACGCGGCCGTCTTGCGCGTCTCGTCTCTGAGGTCCGGCGCGCCGTCCATCAGAGCGGGTTTTGAAAGCTCGACATACCAGTCGCAGAAGATGTTCCAGACGAATTTGTAGGCCGCGCCCGCCGCGTCGTTGAAACGATAAGCTTCGATCGCGCGCGCGACTTCGCCCGCCGCCGCATTCGCTTCGTGCACGATCCACTTGTTGAGCGGGTCTTTCGCCGACGCCGGATCGAAGGACGGATCGCTCTTGCACTCGTTCATTTCGCAGAAGCGCGCCGCATTCCAAAGCTTCGTGCCGAAATTGCGATAGCCTTCGACGCGCGCTTCGGAAAGCCGCACATTGCGCCCTTGCGCCGCCTGCGAGGCGAGCGTGAAGCGCAGCGCGTCCGCGCCGAATTTGTCGATGAGGACGAGCGGGTCGATGATGTTACCCTTGGACTTCGACATCTTCTGCCCCTTCTCGTCGAGAACGAGGGCGTGGATGTAAACGTCCTTGAACGGAACGACCGGATGGCCGTGTTTGTCCTTCATAAAGTGAAGGCCCATCATCATCATCCGTGCGACCCAGAAGAAGATGATGTCGAAAGCGGTGACGAGGGCGGAAGTCGGGTAATGCTTGCCAAGCTCCGGCGTTTTCTCCGGCCAGCCGAGCGTCGAGAACGGCCAGAGCGCTGAAGAAAACCATGTGTCGAGCACGTCTTCATCGCGCACGATGAGCGGGCCTTCGCCCTCCCCGCGCACCATCTTGTCGACTTCCTCGAGCGTGTAGCCTTCGGCGGTATAGCGCGCGATCGCCTGCTCCATCGCTTCGAGTTCGGTCTCAGCGACAAAGCAATGCCCGTCCGGTCCGTACCAGGCGGGGATCTGGTGGCCCCACCAGAGCTGGCGCGAAATGCACCAGGGCTGGATGTTGCGCATCCACTGATAATAGGTCTTCGTCCAGTTCTCCGGCACGAAGCGCGTATCGCCCTTTTCCACCGCTTCGATGGCGGGCTTGGCGAGCGTTTCGGCGTCGACATACCACTGATCGGTCAGCATCGGCTCGATGACGACGCCGGAGCGGTCGCCGAAGGGCTGCATGATCTTCTTGTCTTCGATCTTGATGAGGAGCCCGCGCTCTTCGATATCCGCGACCACCGCCTTGCGCGCGTCATAGCGGTTCATCCCGCGATATTTCTCGGGGATGTAATCCGCGTCGAGCATGTTCGCATGCTCGTCCATCAGGATATAGAGCTCGATATTGTTGCGCTTGGCGACTTCATAGTCGTTGAAGTCGTGCGCGCCGGTGATTTTCACTGCGCCCGAACCGAAGTCCGGGTCCGGATAGTCATCCGTGATGATCGGGATGTAGCGATCCGCCAGCGGCAGCAGGCAACGCTTGCCGACGATGGGCGCATAACGCTTGTCGGAAGGGTGCACCGCGACCGCGCCGTCGCCGAGCATCGTCTCAGGGCGCGTCGTCGCGATGGAGATGTAATCGCGCGTCTCCCACTCGGTCGGGTTCCCCTCCTCGTCGAAGGCGATCGGGAACTCATAGGTCTCGCCGTTCTCAAGCGGATATTTGAAATGCCAGAACTGGCCGTCGACTTCGATGTTCTCGACTTCGAGATCCGAAATCGCGGTGAGCAGTTTCGGGTCCCAGTTCACGAGGCGCTTGTCGCGATAGATGAGCTTTTCATTGTAGAGCTGCACGAAGACTTTGCGCACGGCGGCCGAAAGCCCCTCGTCCATCGTGAAGCGCTCGCGGCTCCAGTCGCAGGAGGCGCCGAGGCGGCGAAGCTGACGCGTGATCGTGCCGCCGGATTCGGCTTTCCATTCCCAGACGCGCTCGACGAATTTCTCGCGGCCCATATCGCGGCGCGAGGGTTCCTGCCGCTCCATCAATTGCCGTTCGACGACCATCTGCGTCGCGATGCCCGCATGGTCCGTGCCCGGCTGCCAGAGGACGGATTTGCCGCGCATCCTCTCAAAGCGGATCAGGATGTCCTGCAGCGTGTCGTTGAGCGCATGGCCCATATGCAGGCTGCCGGTGACGTTCGGCGGCGGGATGACGATCGTATAGGCTTCAGCCCCCGGCTTGTTTGACGGCTTGAAGGCGCCGGAATTCTCCCACTCCTCATAGAGGCTGGTCTCGCGGGCGGGGTCGAAGGATTTCTCAAGCATGATATCGGGCCGGTTTCGTGTGTCTGACTTGAACTTGGCGGCGTCTTTTGCGCACGGGCCGCGGGTTATAGCCCGCCCATCGCAATGCGGGAAAGGCTTGGCTGCTCTTAACCCGCCCCCTCCCGGAAACAAAAAAGCCGGCCCTCGGGCCGGCTTTGTCGGGATGGATGCGAAGATCCCCTAACGCCGGCGACGGGCGAGGCGCTGTACTTCCTCTTCGACTTTTTCTTCGACGATCGCCGGCAGATTGGCGTCGAGCCAGTCTTTGACCATCGGCTTCAGCATCGCGACGACGATATCTTCGAGAGTGCGACCCTCGCCTTCCGGGGTCGAGACGCGAACGTTTTGAGAAAGGCTCTGGAAAGCTTTGGAGGCGGCGGCTGCGGCCGTCTCGTCGAGGATGACATCCCCTTCTTCTTCGAAGGCTTCCGCCACGCTTTTCTTAATCATTTCAATGTCTTCCGTCTTCGTGTTGAATTCCGGCCGAACTTCCTCGGCGGCTCTCGGCGCGGGCGCCGATTGAACGGGGCTCGACTTGACGGCCTCTACGGGCGTCGGGCGCGGCGCGACAGCGGGACCCGCCGACGGCGCTGCGTCTTCGTCTTCTTCGGAGATGATCCGGCGGATCGACGCCAGAATCTCTTCCATGCTGGGTTCGGGTTGTGCGTTGGACATCGCCGCTACGCCCTTGTTGAAACGCTTGCTCTTATTGGCCTGAACAGTGCGGCGCGCCGCACCTTTAAACAACTCTTTTCAGGCGCTTCGCGGGAACTATCAACCCTGCGGTTGCATGCGCGTTAATGCCCGCGGTCTAATCTTCGCCTTCCGGAATAAGGCGGCTGGCGTCGATCCCGAGGGCGTCCGGATTGAGGACGCCGACGGCGGCGAGAAGCGCGAACGCCGCCACACGCTCATTGCGCTCGGCGTTGGAGAGGCTGACCTTCGCGTTCAGGAATTCCTGCTCGGCGTCGAGCACGTCGAGGGTCGTGCGTGTGCCAAGCTGGGCCTCGCGGCGCACGCCGGTGAGCGCGAGCTCGTTCGCCGAAACCTGCGTCTTGGCCGACTCGATTGTCTGGCGCGCAGCGATGAGCTGCTGATAGGCGGCTGTCGTCGTACGCTCCGCCGTGCGTTCAGCTTCGGAGACGCTCTCGATCGCGCTGTCATGAAGCGCCCTCGCCTCCCGCACGCGGGAGAGATTGAGACCGCCGAGGAAAATCGGAACGGAGGCGCGAACGCCGTAAGAGAACGTTTCGTCGCGGTCGACGAAGCTGCTCGGTTGATCAGCATACTGATATTGCGCGGTCGCCGAGATCGACGGCAGGAACGCGCCCTTCGCGATCGAGACCTGCTTCTTGGCCGCGTCTTCCTGTTCGCGCGCGGCGATCACCGTCGGCGAATAGTCGTTGGCGAGCGCGAGCGCAGTGTCGAGCGATTCCGGAAGCTCCGGCAGCGGCGACGACGCATCGAGCGTTCCCGGCGCATTGCCGACAAGTTCCGCATAGACGGCGCGGCTGATCGCGAGTTGCGCCTGTGAGGCCGCAAGCTGGGCGCGGGACTGCGCAAGGCGCGCATCGGCCTGCGCGACGTCGGTCTTCGTTACTTCGCCGACTTCGAAGCGCAGTTCGGCTTCAGCCTTCTGGCGCACCAGAACGTCGACATTGTTGAGGTTCGAATCGTAATTCGCCATGTCGCGCACGACATCGAAATAAGCGGTCGCAACGCGCTGGAGAACGTCCTGCTCCACCGCGGCGAGCCTGGCGCCGCCAGCGCGCGCGCGGGCGCGGGCCTGACGGATGGCGTTGAGATTGCGGAAGCCGGTGAACAAAGGCTGCTGGGCCGAAACGCCGGCCGTCAGCGGATTGAGTTCGCTCGTCACCGCCTGGCCGCCAGTGTCGACGACAAGCGGGTTGAAGTTCTGCGTGTCTTTGAGATGCGAGTACGAACCGTCCGCCTGAATTTGCGGCAGCGCGTTCGCCCAGGCCTGCGCTTTCAGCTCTTCGGTCGCGCGAAGCCGGGCGCGTTCGGCGCGGATCGTCGGGTTCGACTGATAGGCGAGCGCCAGCGCGTCCTCGAGCGTCTCGGCGAAGGCCGCCTGCGGCCCCGCGAGGCACAGGGCGACAGCGGCGAGTAAACACGCTTTAAGCTTCATGACTCGGACCCCTTCAACCTCAGGACGCAAAGCAAATCTGGGCCGATTCCCTTAACCATAAGGCGCGGCTCTTTTGCTGCGATGCTACCGAGATTGGGACTCTAGCAAAATGGTCAATCGCAGGCGCTTAATATTCTTCTAGAAAACAAAAGTTTTAGGAATCTCAAACTCCGGAAGAACGACTGCGGCCCGGGCGTCGAAAACCTCGCGCGGCGCGACTGCGCCGGCGCTTTTCGTATAGACGACGCCGCGGGAAACGCCGCGATTGCGCAAAATGGTCGCAAGCCGCCCGCCTTCCTTCAATTGGGCGAGAAGCGTCTCCGGAACGGCCCCGACAGCGCCGCCGATGAAGATGAGGTCGAACGGGCCCTGCTTTGCCGCGCCCGCCTTCAGATCGCCCGTGATGACGGCCGCATTGTTGATATCGAGCGAGAGAAGATTGTCCTGCGCGGCGCCCGCCAGCGCCTCGTCCGATTCGACGGCGACGACCATTTCGGCGAGCGAGGCGATGACCGCGGTCGAATATCCCGTCCCGCAGCCGATATCGAGAACGACGTCGGAGGCTTCAGGATTGGCGGCGGCGAGGAGTTTCGAGAAGTCCCGCGCCGTCAGCATCCGGCGGCCCGGCGCGTAGGAAAGTTCGCGCTCGACATAGGCCTGATCGCGCAAATCGCCCGGCAGGAAGACTTCGCGCGGGATGCGCGCCATCGCATCCTGAACGCGGCGGCTCGTGACGTCGTTCGTCCGAACCTGGCTCTCAACCATATGCTTGCGCGCGGCGGCGTAATCCATCGCTTTTCGCCTCTGATCTGGGACGCCTGCGGGATTACATGCGCCGGGCCGGTCGCGC
Source organism: Caulobacterales bacterium (assembly GCA_020638525.1). Classification (GTDB taxonomy): domain Bacteria; phylum Pseudomonadota; class Alphaproteobacteria; order Caulobacterales; family Parvularculaceae; genus Amphiplicatus. The sequence goes on from JACKIL010000002.1 coordinate 215,630, forward strand.
AACGCGGCCCCTGTTTTTGGCGCGATTTTTTTTGACCCGCCGCAAGGCCCGCGCTATGAGGTCGCTCCCCCGCGGCCGGCCAGCCGCGAATGCACCCGGGGCCACGTGGCGGAGTGGTGACGCAGCGGCCTGCAAAGCCGTGTACGCCGGTTCGATTCCGGCCGTGGCCTCCATCATTCAGAAATATACATTTGTATTCAACGCATTACCGCAATCGCTAGACACTCATTTGATGCCGCTAGACAGTTTTTGTTCGAAATGCGTTCCCGCCACCTTATTCATCGCTGCCTTGGCGTTCCGTTTCTGATCGGCGTCCGCCGTGTATCGTTGAACCTCGCGGAGTGAACGATGACCGAGAATTGCCATGATTTCATGAGCTGTCGCCCCAGCTTCTGCGAGACGTCGGCCGGCAGCTTTGCGCAATCCGTGCGCCGACAGGCCAAGCGAGACCTGTGCCGCTTCACGTTTTCGTCGAAACCAATTGTCTAAGCCGCCTTTGGTGTAGGGCTGGCCCGTTTGGCGCTGTAATAATGCAAGGCCCGAAGTTGGCACAGCGGCTAATGACGCCAGCAATTGTGGGTGGATAGGCACCCAAAGTTCGGCGCCAGTTTTTTCCTGAACAACGCGAATAGCACCATCGCGAATATGCGTCCGCATCATTGCTGCGACGTCGCCGATCCTCTGTCCCGTGTGCAAGAACAAATCGAAAGCTAAGCGCTCTTTCGTACCGGTCGGCCATCTTTTCTCAAATTTAGAAATTTCCTCCTCCGGCCAAGCTTCATGTCCAGACCCTTCGCGAAACTTTTTCACGAGCCGTGCCGGATTCGTTTCAATAAGTTCCTCATCAATAGCGACGTCAAGAAGCTGCCTCAGCAATTGGAGCCAGCGGTTCGCCTGAGCCGGTGTGTCCGCCATGTCTGCCATCTGCTTTTTGATCCAGCTCTTAGGCAATAGCGCTACTGGTTTGTCACCATGCTTTTCACGGAGTCGTTCGAGAATTCGCCTGCGCGGCGCCTGCGATGATACTTTCAACTCACGCCATTGTTCGGAAACATAATAGGCAGTAATTAAAGCGTTGAGGCTTCCTGTTTTTGGCTTTGGTCCGACACTAACTTTCTTGGATTTAGTCCCGGCAAGCGCTGCCGCATATGCGGCGATGAATTCAGGCGAGCCGGGTTCGGACGGTAATGGAACTCTATAAGTACCGCGCCGAAAATATCGCCGCAATTTCCCTCGATTGTCTCGATATTCTTGAACGTAGGGAAAACGTTTCCCCATATTATCGCTTCCTCCCGACACGCTAATCCAATTCTACATCCCAAGGGTTTGTGGACTCGCTCAGCTCACCCTCATGAGGCAATTCACTGAATGCGGCGTCTAATTCGGACCGATCCCACAGCTTGCGACCGCCATGAATTCTGGGTTTTGGCATCGTCCCTTCTTTTACCATCTGGTCGAACTTCGTTCCACCAATTCCAATATAGGCTGCCGCCACTTCACGGCATAATCCGCGCGGCGGCAGACTCGAGGGAAGCACAGAAGATCGCGACACTTGATGCCGAAGGTTCACGCCTACGAACGAATTCGCTGTTTCAAGTTTTCCCATGGCATTGACTCACAATAGCATTGCCGAAGCAAGCAAATTTAGCGTTGAGATGAGGACCGTTTCCACACGAGCGCGCTCGTCTCGCCATCACCGGAGAACAGTGCGGCGCGGACTGGCGCGGCGAAGGCCGGGTCGTCGATCTCGACGCGCAGAAATTCCTGTCCGTCCTCGCCTTTGGCTTTCGCCTTCCAGGCTGCGCCGAATTCCCGGTCGCCTGCGACAATTTTGAAGTCCGGCGCCTTGTCATTGCCGTTCCTGTCGTTGGCGACGAACGTCGCCTTTATGTTGATGGTCATGGTGCGGATCGAACCGGCATAGCCATCATCTGTCTTCTTGAATGTTCCGATAACGGTCATCGAGTTACTCCTTTCCACTGTCAGGCTTGCGAAGCGATTTGCGGGCGCGTTTGAACGCCGTGTCCGAATTCAGGAAGCGTTCGATCATCAGCGCGGCGAGTTCGCCGATAGGCGTCTTGCGGCCGAATTCGCGCGCATGAATTTCAGCATAGTCGTGAAGGGCGTCGGCGACGTCTGGCGGCAGTGACGCCGTGACCTTGACTGGCTTGCACTCTGGGATAGCGCCGATCTTCAGGCTCATCGCGCCGCCCTCCCCTGTTCGTAGGGTCTCAGCACCAGATCCTTGTTGACGATGACGCGCAACGGCCAGCCGGGCCTGATCTTTATGGTCGGCTGGATGTCGAGATTGCGCTGGACGATGCGCTGGCCTGCCTGGTTCGCGGAATTCTGCGCCGACTCCCGCAGGGCTTCGACGATGTCGCTTTCTGAACTGTCGAAGGAAAGCTCGGTGCCGACGCCCAGCAGCGTTGAAAGCACAATCCCTTTCAACAGGCGGAAGGTATGGAAGTCGACCTCATCACGTAGCCCCGAATACCCGGCGACATCGCTCGCCGGCAGATTGTCGATCCGGATCGAGGCACCGTCGGGATAAATGATGCGCGTCCAGACCAGGAGCGCCCGCGACTGGCCAAAGGCGATAACGCTGTCGTAGTGGCCGATGAGCCGCGCGCCCTGGGGCACGAGAAGATATTGTCCCGTGACGGTGTCATAGACGTTCTGCGTCACCTGCGCGATGACCGTGCCGGGCAAGTCCGAATTCACGCCGGTGATCAGGCTTACCGGAATGACCGTCCCCGCCATCACCTCAAAGGGCGTCACCGGGTCCTCGATCGCATACGGATTATCAGTCGAAACTTCAGCGCCCTCTTCCAGAAACTCGAGCTTCCTGATCTGACGGCTCGGGTCCTGCTCGCGCTCGGCGCCGAACGGTACCCGCGCCGATTGACGAATGCCAAAATCAAACGGCGAGCCCGCCAGCGATTGGGCTGGCTGCGCTTGCGCCGGAGTGGCGTCGTTGCGTGACGTAAGCTGAAAGAATACGCCCGCTTCCCGCGCTTCGGTCGCGATCTGCGCCTCGCGCAGGGCGGCCTCGCGCGCGGCGTCGGCCTCGGGCGAATTCCGGAAGGGCGTCGCTGATAGCGCGGCGTAATTCGGCTTGCCGAGATAGCCGTCCTCGCCCGACGCCGCGACCGCCTGTTCCGCCTGCAACAGGGCTGCACCCAGATCGCCCGGCAAAGGCGGGCCCAGTTGCGGCTTCACCTCGGCATAGGATTTCGGGAGCGCCTCTAGTCCTTCCGCCGTCGGCTTGGTATCTACATTGTAGAGTTCCTTTGCCTTCGCCTCGCCGATGGCGCGCGGCGGCTTCAGCGCGACGCTCATGGCGCCGAAGATGAGAAGCGCGGCGCCGCCGGCGGCAACCATCAGCGCATTACGGTTGAGGCGCGTTACGGGCCGCGGCCTTGCGCGCAGCGCCAGCGCTTCGGGTTCTTCCTTGGGGCTCGCCGACATCAGGACCGCCGCTTCAGATCGGTGCGGATGATGCGGACAATGTCCTGGCTCTTCTCGCCGAGACGCAGTTCGGCGGCGGCAAACAGGCGATCCACAACATAATAATTGCCGCGCATGCGATAATTGACGAGTTCCGGCTCGCCCTGCCGCGACAAGACAAAAAGCGGCGGCGCCTCGCCCTGTGCGATGTTTTCCGGGAACTGAATGAACACCTGCTTGCCGTTGTCGAAGGCGCGAACGGGACGCCAGTGTGGCCGATCGCCTTCGATCTCGTAGCGGAACTTCAGATCATCGGGATCGACAGCGGCGGCGATGACGGTCTCGGCAGCGTCGTTCGAGCGCTGCAGCTCATGGCGGCGTTTCACGAGCTGGTCCTGCGGATAAGTCCAGGAAATCGCCGCCATATAGGTCTCGCGGAAGGAGCGCATTTCTAGGTGATAGGCGCGCCGGTCGGTGGCGATGACAAGATTGGTCGAGAGCCCCGGCGCGATGGGCTTCACCAGGATGTGCACCTGCTCGCCACTTGCGCCGCCACTCGTGGTATCGCCGACGACCCAGCGCACCGTGTCGCCGGCGGAAACCGAATTCAGCCGTTCACCGGGTTCGAGCGCAATGTCGGTGACCTGTTCGGGCGCTGCGTATAGTCGGTAGAGCGCGCCCTGCATGTATGGATAGACCTGCACAGCGTTGAAGAAGCGGTCGAGGTCCGGCTCGATCTTGGCGCGCTCATTCGCCGTATCGATGCGCTCGAAGGGCCTGAGCGACGGCGCAGGCGCATCCTCTTCCTCGATGGGTTTCAATTGTCCCGGCAGCGGGTACGGCGTCGCTGTCTCGATGACCTCGCGAACCGGGCGGCCGTCATCGAAATTCACGACCTTTGCCGGGCGCATGGGCGCGGCCTCGTCGAGGGAAATGTCCGGATACGTTGTTTCGCAGCCGATGAGCGCGAGCGTTGATACAACGAGGAATGAGCGCTTCATGAGGGGTCTCCTGCGCTGAGGTCTTTCGACCAGTTGACGCCATGGACGTAGAGGCCGAGGGGATTCTTGTGCAGCGCCTCGGCGGTACGCGGCGGCGACAGCACAATCGTTAAATGGGCGGTGAAGCGTTCCTGTTTCCGGAACTGGCCGCCATTATAGGTTTTCTCGGTCCAGCGGATTTCGAAGGAGTCGTCAGAGGCGCGCACGACGCTCGTCACATCGACATTGACGCTGCGCCGCCCGACATCGGCGAAGGGATCATTGTCGCGGGCGTAGTCATTCAGGGCCATGGCGCCGCGATCGGTGGTGGACTGCCCCTGAAATAGTGGTCCGATGAATCTGTTAGTCTTGGCTTTGAAAGAGGAGCTGAGACATGGCGAAAAGAGCCAAGCCGGAAGAGATCATTGCGAAGCTGCGTGAGGTTGAGGTCCGCCTCAGTCGTGGCGAGACGACGGGCCAGGCGGTTCGGGCTATCGGCGTCACTGAACAGACTTATTATCGCTGGCGCCGCGAATATGGCGGCATGGGCGTCGATCAGGCGCGCCGGCTGAAAGAGCTTGAGAAGGAGAACATGCGTCTTCGTAAGGCGGTCTCCGATCTGACGCTCGACAAGCTGATCCTCGCTGAGGCCGCCAAGGGAAACTTCTGAGCCCTTCGCGTCGCCGGTCGTGTGTTGACCGGGTTGTTGAAGGGCTTGGCGTTACGGAACGTCGGGCCTGTGAGACGCTCGGTCAGCACCGATCGACCCAACGCAAGAAGCCGTGCGGCCGGCAGGGCGAGAAAGCGCTGTCCAAAGCGATCATCGCTCTTGCCGAACGGTTCGGCCGCTATGGCTATCGTCGCATCACCGCCTTGCTCCGGCGAGACGGCTGGCATGTGAACGAGAAGCGGGTCTACCGCATCTGGCGGCGCGAAGGGCTGAAAGTTCCCCAGAAACAACCAAAGCGCGGGCGTTTATGGCTGAATGACGGCTCCTGCGTGCGGCTGCGGCCGCAACATCGAAACCATGTATGGAGTTACGACTTCGTCATGGATCGAACCCATGACGGCAAACCGTTCCGCATGCTGTGCGTCATTGATGAGTTCACGCGGGAATGCCTGGCGATCCGGGTGGAGCGAAGGCTCAATGCGAGGATCGTTCTTGAAGTGCTTGCTGATCTGTTCCTCACACATGGCCCGCCGGATCACATTCGTTCCGATAACGGCCCCGAGTTCATCGAGAAGGCGCTGCGCGCTTGGCTGGCGAGTCTTGGCGTCAAGACGCTCTACATCGAACCGGGAAGCCCTTGGGAGAACGGCTATTGCGAGAGCTTCAACTCCAAGCTCAGAGACGAGCTGCTTGCACGCGAAATCTTCTATACGATGAAGGAAGCCAAAACGCTGATCGAATGGTGGCGTGAGCACTTCAACACGTTTCGCCCGCATTCGTCGCTGGGTTATCAACCGCCGGCGCCGAAAGCCATCTTGCCAAAGCCCTTCATGCCGCCTTACGCTCAGGGCGTGGCGGCATGAACGCCGTACGACAACCCGCCGAGTCTAACAAATGGCTCGGAGCACCTCGATGGGTCAGGCCACCGGCAACCGCGAATACGCCGATCATCATGCAGCCCTAAAGCAAACAGGAAAATGAAATTATGGGTACGTTTTCGAGACGTGAAGCATTATTATCGATTGGCGGCGCCGCCCTCTCAATGGCAGCCAGCTGCGAACGTGAAGTTCCAAGAGCCCGAACTCAACAGCCTAATATTATTTTCATCATGGCCGACGATCTAGGGTATGCGGATCTTGGATGTTATGGCGCTCGCACGATACGGACGCCGCATCTAGATCAACTGGCGCTTGAAGGAGTTCGTCTAACTGAGGGATATGCGAATTCCCCTGTATGCTCAGCGACAAGGACGGCGTTAATCACTGGAAAATATCAATATCGATTTCGGTGCGGCCTTGAAGAACCTATAGGCCCATTCAATATCGGATTGCCAGAAGCGACGCCTACATTACCTTTGTTGTTGAAATCTCTCGGATACCGAACCGCTCTAGTCGGCAAATGGCATATTGGCAGCCTGCCCGAGTACAGCCCTCTAAAAAGCGGTTATGATAATTTTTTTGGCATTCAGGAGGGCGGCGCCGACTATTTCTCACATCATATGGTGTATGGTCCGATGGTGTCTGCCGGATTAATGGAAGGCGAGACGCCGATAGAACGCCAAGGATATTTGACAGACCTCTTGGGCGACCGCGCAATTGCGGAGATCGAAGAAGCTTCAGCCCGTAACCAGCCGATTATGCTAAGTCTTCATTTCACTGCCCCGCATTGGCCGTGGGAAGGCCCCGAGGACGAGGAAATTTCGAAACTAATAACAAATGCGACGCACCAAGACGGCGGCAGCCTTTCGACCTACGCCAAGATGGTTGAACGTATGGACGAAAATATCGGCAAACTGATGGCGAAGATCAAAAAGCTGGGAATTGCTGACAATACAATAGTTATCTTCACGAGCGACAATGGTGGCGAACGATTTTCCGACACGTGGCCTTTCATTGGTGCGAAAACCGAATTGCTTGAAGGCGGCATCCGCGTTCCGATAATTATGAAGTGGCCAGAACGGATAAAGCCTGCAAATGAGTCTAGCCAGGTTATGATTTCCATGGATTTTGCACCGACTCTGTTAGCCGCAGCAGGCGCAAACAGTGAAATGCTAGATGGATTTGACGGTGAAAACTTACTCGATATTCTAACTGGTCATTCGTCCCCCCGTCAGCGTACGTTATTCTGGCGATACAATGCTGCTGAACAGGCGGCAATCCGCTCGGGCGATTGGAAGTATTTGAAAATTTTGGATCGCGAGTGGCTCTTTGATCTTTCTAACGATCAACATGAGCGCGCCAACCTTGCCGAACGGGAAAAAGGAAAACTCAGGGAGCTCAAGGCAAAATACGAAGTATGGAATTCGACAATGCTTCCCTATCCTGAAGATAGCATGTCGTATAGCCTCTCGGGCATGCTCGCTGATCGCTATTCCGTAGACGATGGGATCCCGAAATAGACAGCGATAGTCTCACTCTATCGCCAACAACCATGCATCTCAGATTCCGGTAGCGCAAATTAGTACATTCACCGCCCGCTCGTTTTACTATTCAGGACGACCGAAGTGAGGTGGAGATTGTGCGTGCCTGGGCCCCATTCGTACGCGACGAAGAAGCAATTTTTCACGCTCAACATTAGAATCGCGTAGCACAACGAGTTCAGGAAGAATTCGAGTGTCGGCTAGCAATCGCCGTCGGGTCGATAAATCTTTAAGAAGGCAGAAACGGCGTTGTTCACGCGACGTTTCCTGGCAATTTTGTCCGGAATACTTGAGACACGCATCAGCGAGCCAATGTGATTTTCGCAGATAATTAAGCCAACGAAAAACGATGCGCACGCTGACGTATTTTCAATTAACAACCTGCCGGTAGAAGCTTCTGCGTCTATGCGTTTCGTCAACTCCGCTATTATAGTTCCGGGCACGCAATTGTAATAATGTCTAGCAAGATCAGGATACTTTGGCGCTACCGTAATAAGCAATCGATGCATCGTCAATCTTTTGGGGTCAAATAGGATGTCGATCAGAATTGCGCCGAACTTTTTTAATGACGATTCAAACTCCTCACCACTATACGGAATGTCGAATGAGTTTATGAGCTCCATCGTCGTCCGACGCACTACCGCATCAAGCAATTCTCTTTTACCGGCATGTCGGGCATAAATGGTTTGTTTTGATACGCCTGCAGCAATAGCAATCTCATTCAAGGGCACGTTATAACCGCGGCTTAGAAACAGTTCGTTTGCCGCGGTTAGGATCATGTCATCTTTATGCGGATCCTTTTGGCGTCCTTTGGACACGCATTTCACCATCTTCGGTTTCTGGGGCCCATGTAATTGATCACTGCCATATTTAATCGCGCTTTCGCGAATCAAAGCGCTTCGATTGGCGGATTTCAAGCGTCTCGATGCGTCTCGTATCACGATGAGCTGATTCCATTAGATCCAGCTGCGCATTTATTGGAACTGACAACGTCCATCATGACCAGTTCAATAGTCCTCAATATGCGGATTGGCCCATCCTTTTTGGTGGGCGGCCTATATGAGCGAAATCACGGCGACCCAAGATTCGGCGCGTCCCGGAGCTCACCGCGCCGCAAGAGATAGATCGCACAGACTGACATCATCGCCGAAATTATTGCGAGGAGTCGAAGCCCATCGGTAAAACCGTCGTCGTTTGCGTACAAACGTCCCAGGGTATATGGCCCCAGCAACCCGCCCAATTCCCCCGACGCGAAAAACATCCCACCGACTGCGCCAGCGAACCTCTCCCCGATCCCCCGGATCTCAATGAGAGACAACAACAATATCGTCATCAGACTAGCGCGCACGACGCCGTGCAAAAATAACCCAATTGCAAGCGAGAACTGGTCACGACCGCTCAACAATAAACACGAGATCAGCGCACAAACGCTTAGCGCGGCGATTATCGGAAATCTTCGGCCATAAGTAGCGAATCGCGGAATTAGCAGAGACGCGGCGATTCCGACAAAAGTGGGCGCTGCAGCCCAAAATCCGCTTTCCGCTGCCGAGAATCCGTAAGTCTGCAAAATAGTGGGCAGCCAATTACTAAGGCCGTGATTATATGAAAACAGCAACATGCTCATGAACATGATCACGACGAATGCTGGTTTTCGAAGAAATGATGGTGACATTTGCATGCCACTGACTGTTACCCTGTTCGCACCATTTGAGCGTAACGATTCATTAGACGTTGCAATCAATAGCCAAAAGAAAGCTGCGCATAAGGATATTGCACCCCATAAATCCAATACCGAGCGCCAGTTATCATGAAAGTAAGGGAGCAATATTGAGTTGGTTGCGGAAAGCGCAATTATTCCACCGACGGCCGGCCCGGTTAGATAGATTCCCATAGCCAAACCCCTCGATTTGCCATGGAATACCGATATCACGGCTTTCGGCGCACCTGCGGAAATGATAGGGCCGCCGATACCGAAGACTGCGACGGCCAATACAAAACTGCCGAAGTCAATTGCCGACGCGCGCAGAAACGCAGACGCTGCAATCAACACTCCAGCGATTGTTAGGGAGATTTTAGGCCCAACACGGTCCAACAATATCCCAGCGGGAATCGCAGAAAATATGTACATTAACTGCCATGCTCCCATGGCGAATCCAAGTTCGCCGTGGGTCATGTTGAGATCTTCCAATAGTCTTGCCGCAATTGGAGCGATGCTCGCAGTCAACAGTCCAAACGAGAAATACAGGACCCAAACGCCTAAAAGCAGAAGCCACTTGGACGTAAGCGTTCTTCGTACAATTTTGTCGGTTAGTATCAAATTTATCCTCGCGCCTAATTTCTGATCAAAATGAATCTAGCGGTTTTAAAATGCCGATCGCGCGACAGTAGGCAATGTCAACGGGTATTCAGCAAATCTAGACTGTTAGGTTGCGTTGAGAAATCGCGTCTAATTCTGTCCTTGAACAATACGACCGGATCGACGGGGGGTATCCACATCGGCGCATGAGAGATCTCAGCGATAGAGCCCTGCTCGGAAAATAATCTGGCGGAAGGCCGCGCCCGAACTCGATTGCCACACAGATCTTTGTAATCGCAAAATCTAATAAGGCTGTTCAGTATCGGAATCTATCAGAATGTTTGTATCCAAATATTTGTTCTCGCTATCATTTGTTCTAAGCTGTCCGAGCACGGCGATTTCGGACGATCATGCATCAACAAAATCACTCATTATTTTCACGGTGTTGGAGCGGGCGATTTGAATTCAGGCGCCCGCCGAGTATCGGTAATAGGCATTCGTTCGGCATCTATCAGTCGCTGGATCACTCCGCGGACCTTCAATGACATACGATCCGTCTTTACTGCGAGTTCATTTTGCCTGGACGATCCATAATCTACCCACTTTTCCAGTTCATCCAATACAGTCTTGTCCTGATTTCGAATAACCAAATCCGACGCCCCGAGATAGTTTCCAAACTCGTCGTCGCCAACACGAAAGTTTCTCGTCTGAATGGAAAAATAGTGCGTAGTCGTTTTGGTTTCCGGCGTTATTCCATGTATAAAATATACCTCCCCAATACCTCCCTCGGGCGGCATGTTTCGATTTTCGATCGGTCGAGCGATCGGACCGCTGATTGAAACCAGTTCCGGCCCAAAAAACTCTGAAACGGCATAAACATTTCTAATCTCCTCAAATCGGCTTTCTTCCCCCCAAAGCATGGAAAAATATGGATTCCACGGCATGCGCATCACTTGCGTCAACCGAACCAAATCAGAAAGCTCTTCAATTTCTTGATCTGAATTCAGCAGCGAGTCGCCGCCCGCCACCTGATTGTGAACATGCGGCAGATGCGTAAGGTCGAATACATTATCGACGAGAAGTTGCGGACGCGCTTTGAGCTGGATGTAGTCATGCCCGGACACCGCCCAACCCGGCTGATCGAGCCCAAACTTTCGATAGTCTGGAATCTGATTTTCGTCAGCTTTCTCGGGATTGCCCATCCATATCCAGATCAGCGTGCCGCGCTCTACAAGCGGATAGGTCGGCTGGTAATATCCTGCGCCCGTTTGCTGGGAGGGAATGCGAACGCATTTGCCGTCGTCGCCAAAAGCGAATCCGTGATATGGACAGACTAAAGCGTCCCCGTCGATTTTTCCCAAGCCGAGCGGAAAATATCGATGCGGACAAATTCCATACATAGCGATCGCTCGGCCACTCGAATTTCGGTAAATTGCGACCGGCGTTTCCAATATCGTGCGCTGAATTGGCTTGTCTGAAAGCTCGCTGGAGAATGCGGCGATGTACCAACGGTTGTGCGGAAAACAATAATCGGCTGGAAAAGGATACATTGCGGACTTCGCCTCATGATAAAGGCTATTCGATACACTTCGTATGGTATCTTCGAGGCCGGCGTCCGTCAAATGATGCCTGCGGTCAAAAATGGGCAGTTCGATTGCGTGTTGACTCTGTAGGCGCTTATCACCGCCCGTCTGAAGCGGCAAAATCCTTGACGCCCTTCGCGGAGGCGTTCTTTTCAAGCCATAAAGGACGCGCCCGGCGCGTAAACATCCTTCTGGCAAATCAGCACCTTGATATTACCGGGCTATAAAAACAGTGTCATACTGGCTTCACGGTAGCGGCCGGGCTTCACCGTAGCGGCTCTTTGCAACGTCAAACCAAACGCGCTCCATTCAGGAATTCGCGACCCCCGAAAAAAATGGGCTTTTGCCATGGGCCCGGCGGCGCGCGCATGGTTTCACCGCGAGGCGCGGCATGATCGAAAGCTCGTTTGTCGCGCCGCGCGGTATGTCAAAAAACCGAATAAATTCAATAGTGAACCGAGCTTGGACCGCGCGATTTTCGCCAATTCCAGAAGAAATCCAAGAATTTTTGCTCTAAATCAAAACGACCCGCCCAAAGATTGTAAATCTTCCGTCGATCGCTTATTTCCATACGCAGAGTTTCAATTCCTAACGAAAGGGCGTCGAAAATGAATATTACCGGTCCTGAAGGCCTATTGATGGCTACGGATGATTTGATGAATTCGCACCGGTTTCTGACGCTTTATGGCCTCCGAGAGACGCACAGCGACGACAAAAGTCTGCGATTTGAAGCTTTGGACGGCAGCGGCGTCGAAGTGCGCCTGCTTGACGACCCTGAATTGCCGCCAGCCAATATCGGCGGGCCGACCCTACGGGCGTCAATTTGGGGGGTTCGGGAATTGGCCGATCTTGAAGCGATCGCGGAAGAGCTCTCGAAAGACCGCCAGGTCGAGTGGAAGGGCGACGTTTTGCAATCAACGGATGACGACCGGAACGCCTTGTTCTTCCGAGTGACCCAACGGCGCAAATTCGTTGCGCCCGATCGGCCCAAGACCAATATTCCGGGTTATCCACCGGAGCGAAAGAATGAGCGAGTGAATTTTGACGATCACGGCGCGCCGCGACAGATGGGGCATGTGGTCTATTGGACGCGCAATCCGAAAGAGTCGATCAAGTTTTACAGAGATCGGCTTGGCTTTCGTGTGACCGATTCGTTCCGTGACAATATGGGCGTGTTCGCCCGGTCGGCTGCGCATTATGATCACCATAGTTTGTTTTTAATGCGGCACGAAGAAATTCCTCCAAGTTTTCAGCATGCTGAGTTCACATTTGGCGATCCGCAGGATGTTATGGCCGGCGGCTACAAGCTGACAAAAGCCGGCTATGAAACCGCCTTTGGCCCCGGCCGCTTCGAATTGGGTTCAAACTGGTTTTGGTACCTAAAAACGCCAATGGGCGGCGCCTTTGAACTGGCGGCGGACATGGACTATGCGGATGACGACTGGGTAGCCGGCGAGTATGATCACGCCGGCGTGACGGCGGGCTGGCACTTCAAATTCAATGAGGAGTGGTCACGTCAACGCTGACGCTGCACACCCCATATGGCAGCAAGCCCGCAATTCACCATTCAATTTGTGCTGCTGCGCCACAACGCGACCTGATATCGCGAATGGACGAATGAGGCGCAAACAGCCGAAATCGCGATGACTACGCACATGCTGAGATGATTTCCGCCGTATAGTTTGGCGCTCGCCAGCGATCCGAGTGCGCCTATGCCAATCTGGAAAACTCCGAGGACTGAAGCGCCAATTCCCGCCGCCCGCGCCAACGGGGCGAGCGCGGTCATCGTCGTGATTGGCAAACAGATCGCCATGCCGAACATGAAGGCCGAAGCCAAGGCCCACAGGACCCACGCATCGGGCTTCGACCAGAAAAACAGCGCTGAAGCCGTAAAGCCGGTTGCACCGAGAATTCGCATGCCGAGGCGCAGAACTCTCTCCGGTCGCATCCAGGCGAGGAGCTTTCGTGTTAGAATCGCGCCAGCGAAATATGTCGCGGCCGAGAGCGCAAATAGCGCCCCGAATTGCGCCGGCGCGACGTCATGCAAGTCATTCATTACCTGCGATAGCGATGTCAGGATGGCGAAGTATCCGGCGAATGGCAACGCAAAGAGTAGTATTGCTATTTTGGACTGCGTCGAGGCGGCTATCATTCCGAACGCGGAAGATAGCTGAACTACGACAGCGGATCGGGATCGGATGGCCCGCGTTTCAGGCATCCAAAGCGCCAGGACCGTCACTGTCGCTAAACCGTAAACCGCGCTCACCCAAAATGGCGCACGCCAGCCTAATCCATCGCCCAGCAAGCCGCCCAGCAAAGGACCTACAAGAGGCGCGAGGCTCAGCGCCGCTGTAATCAACGCCATCAGTCGCGCGCCAGAATCAGGCAAATTCAGATCTCTGACAATCGCACGGGACAGCGCCGGACCGGCAGCCCCGACGAGCCCCTGACCGAACCGCAATGCAAGCAGTGCTGGAAACGGCAGGGATAACGCCATCGCGGCTCCGAACAAGGTAAAAAGCGTGACGCATGCGAGTATGACCGGCCTTCGGCCGAAACGATCCGAAATTGCGCCGATCGGGATAAGACCGAAACACATCCCAGCAATATAAGCTGTGACGACAAGCTGCGCGCTGGCGGGACTGACGGCGAACGCGCGCTCTATCGTCGGGGTCACCGGAATGACTATGTCGACCGCCGTCGCCGACATTGCCGCCAACAGCGCAAGGGCGATAGTGAACGAGCGATTTGCTTCGGCAATGGCTGTCACGGCCGAAGCATCCCAGTCGCGACATTAGAATTCACCGAAGTCAGCCGTCGATGCGATCAAGCAACTGGCCCACCACCTTTTTGAGCGCTGCTTTATCGCGTTCGGCGACAAGATTCCCCTCTTGATCAAACGCCTGATAAGCGGCCGCTACAGCCACCATCGCCGGCGCGACAAAGGCGCCCAACCCCAGGCTTAATTTCTGCCGAAAAGCTGTCAGCGCTCTGTAGCCGCCAACGGGGCTGGGAGACGCCGAGCCGATTGCAAAAACCGGCGTTTCGAAGGCCTCCGCCATCCCGCCCTCATTGTGTCGCACGCGCGACATCCAGTCGAGCGCGTTGAGAAGCAGCGGCGGCGGAAAGGAATTGTACTCCGGCGAAGCGATGAAGATTCCATCGTGCGCGGAAAACAAACTATGGAGCGATATTGCGCTTTCGGGAATGCCTTCAGCTTCAATCCTGGCGTCGTAGATCGGCATCGAAAAATTAGAAAGCGAGCACCGTGTGACTTGCGCTCCACGCGCTGCGAATTCGCGCGCGGCGAGCTCAGCTAATGCCGTGTTGAACGATTGCGGACGCAGCGATCCAGAGAGAGTGAGAATCTTCGGGGTTTTCATATTGGCGCTATTTTGAACCGGCGTGCTTGCCTGCGTCCCAACCGGAACCGACGAGCAAAGAAGCGGCCGTCTGGGCCGGCAAGGCTTCGAGAGGTGTCATCATCATGTCGTTCCATCTATTGAGAAACCCGAAAATGCCGATAATGCCGGCAAGGTCGATCATCTCGTCTTTGGAGAAATGCCGGGCGAGCTTGTCAAAATCCGCCTCAGTCGCATCGCTCGGCTGCTGGCCCGCAGCGAAAGCAAAGGCTAATGCGGCGCGTTCGCGTTCGTCAAAGAGGTCCGATTCTTCAAACCGCCAAAGATTGGCGATCTTTTCGGGCGCGACGCCTGCGATTGCTGCGACTTGCGAATTATGCGCCTGACAATACCTACAGCCGGCTCCATAGCTCGCCATATATGCGATTAATGGGCGAAGTTCGTTTTCGATCAGGCAATCATCGCTACCGATAAACGCCAACATCGGCATTATAGATCTGGCGAGATGCGGCCTTCTTGCGAGAGTAAGGATGCTATTGGGGACAAACCCCATAACCCGTTGAAGCATTGCTCCAATAGTGGAAAATTCTTCAGGCAGAACATCAAGAGGTTCCGGTATCGAGCCCACTTTCGCAATTACCCCCGATTTATCACAACAATTTGGAACAAAGTAAACGATCGAGCATCACGGACGTGCAATTCGGCGGAGTGTCTTCAAAGACGCGTGCGGAGGCAGGTTTCGGTTATCCGCTTTCATCAAGAGTTACACCGATAAGCAATCGCGGAATTATTCCGCAGGTTCCATATGGGCAGCGGTTGTTTTCGATTCCTCAGCCAGTCGCTCGTCAATCAATCGTCGCCCCAAAGCCAGTCCATTATCGGCAAGGATAAACGCCATCTCAATATCCTCGCCTTCACTTTCCTCAATTACGGCCCGCTGGGCCTCGATCATGGTCCGATCTTCTTTGAATCCGGCGGAAATGCGCTCGGCCAATGCTTCGGTGAAACGCGCATCGTCAAGCGCGAAATTGTGTCCGTAGGTCCAAAAATAGTGCGTGCCGTTTTCATCTTCCGGTGTGATCACCTGATGAGAATGAAATTGCATCGTTTGCGGGTGGAGCGTGCCGTCGGGCGCTCCGGTGCCCGCTGGAGCGCTTCCAGCGCTCATGGAAAAATGATTGGATAGGGTCGAGAGATGATAGATGTTCCAGCGATCGATTGCGCCATCAAAACGCTCATAGCCTCTGAGATATGGAGCAAATGCCGGTTCGTTGAGATACCACCTGGTTAATTGAACGCCCTTCTCGGTTTTTTCGACCTTGGGCCTGATTTCAGCTATGGATTTTGAACCGCCCAAGGTTTTTTCGTGCACGAAGGAGAGATGCGAAAAATCAAGCAGATTATCGAGAACAAGCAGATAATTCGCCTTGAAATGCGCGTAGCGCGGTATTGACCGCCAACTCGGATCCACATGGTGGTGGCAATCCGGAATCAGGTCGAGATCCGCCTTATCGGCGTCGCCCATCCAAACCCAGACAAGTTTGTGCCGTTCAACAGTCGGATACGCTGGAACGCTTGTATTTGGGCTGACGCCTTTGCGGCCCGGTTCCTCGACGCATTTTCCGTCCTTGTCGAAAACTAGGCCATGGTACATGCAGCGAATGCAATCGCCCTCCCGGCGACCTGCCGACAAAGGGGCGAAGCGATGGCTGCAGCGGTCGCGCAATGCTGTCACCTCGCCGGAGGATGTTCGAAAGAACAACAGGCTCTTGCTTAGTATTTTCCGAGGCAAAACGCCGTCTTTGGTGAGCTCGTGCGCCCACGCGCCGGCGTACCAAGCATTTTGAATGAACATCGGAATTCTCCCAATATTCGCCTATTCGGCCTTATAACTGATCGCACCGTATCGGAATAGGGATTTTTAGTCGCAACACCGAATTTGTCAAATGCCCGCCGGGATGCATCGCGGCAACGCGGCGGCAGATATTTCGTTCCCCCGAGGCAGCGGACCAGCCGATGAAGCGGGCGAGCCGGGCGCTGTCAGAGGATCGGCTTGCCAAGCACCCTCTTCTTCAGGCGCTTTCCGTCGCGTCAGGGCGTTATGCGCATTCACTTCGTCGCATCCGATCGTTCATTGTGGGACGATTGAGTAAAAGAAGTTCTCAGAAATTAATGCGTTCGATGATTAGACGGCCAATCAGCCCTTGACGGAGGCGAGTGACGAACGAGCCCCGTTAGCCAGGAGCCCAATATCCGTACCAATCGAGATGAACGAAACGCCGTCGGCCATCTTGGCCCGCGCATCCTCCGGCGAAAGGGCGAAAATCCCTGACGGCTTTCCCGCCGCCGCAATCCGCTTGAGCGCCTGCGCAATTGCTGACTGCACATCGGCGTGTTTGGGATCTCCAAGATGCCCGAGCGATCCCGCGAGATCGGCAGGCCCGATAAACAATGCGTCAACTCCTTTGACCGCGGCGATGTCCTCGATTGCATCCAGTCCGGCGCGGCTCTCGATCTGCACAATAAGCGTGATAAATTCATGCGCCGTTTTCAGATAGGCGGCGTCAGCGCCAAAACCCGACGCACGACTTGTCGCGCTGGCGACGCCACGAACGCCAAACGGCGGGAAGCGTGTTGCCGCAACGACAGCTTCGGCCTGTTCTGCGCTTTCCATCATTGGAATAAGCAACGTTCGAAAGCCGATATCGAGATATTGCTTTATGACAACCGGGTCGCCGACCGGTACGCGCGCGATAGGCTCCACCGAATAAGGATCAACAGTGAAGGGCGCTACCGCCTGCAATTGGGAGAGCAGTGTCTGTAAGGTATTGGGCGAATGCTCACCGTCGAATAACAGCCAATCATAACCGGCCCTTGCGCAGATCTCCGAAGCATAACCGTTCGCCAAAGCCTGCCACAAACCGATCAACGGCCTTCCAATCGAGAGGCGATCACGAAAGGGCTTCATACGAAGCGCACCGAAATCGACCCGAGTGGACCGTAATCGATATGGAAACTGTCGCCTGACCTTGCAAACACCGGCGCTGTGAAACTGCCTCCGAGCACGATTTCACCCGGTTTTAGCCATTCATTGTGGCGAGCCAGTTTGTTCGCAAGCCATGCCGGCCCATTGGCGGGGTGGTTGAGGACAGCCGCCGCGACGCCGGACTCTTCTATCACGCCATTTCGATACAGAAGCGCCGAAACCCACCTCAAATCGACGGCGTCCGGTTTGACCGGCCTACCGCCCAGCACGAGCCCGGCGTTGGCGGCGTTGTCGGCGATTGTGTCGAACACCTTGCGTGTTGCGCCCGTCGATTTATCGATACGCTCAATGCGGGCGTCAATGATTTCAATCGCAGGAGTAACATAGTCTGTGGCGCCGAGCACATCATAAATGGTGCAATCTGGACCGCGCAATTCAGAATTAAGGATAAAGGCAAGTTCAACCTCAACCCTTGGCTCGATGAACCGCTCGATGGGGACATCGTGGCCGTCAAGGAAGAGCATGTCGTCAAGAAGAGTTCCGAAGTCCGGCTCGTTGACATTGGATGATCGCTGCATTGCGCGACTCGTCAGCCCAATTTTGTGACCGACAGCAACCCGCCCGGCGGCAAGTTTTTTCGCAACCCAGGCCCGGCTGATCGCATATCCATCGTCCAAAGTCATGTTAGGATATTCAAGAGAAAATTGTCTCAGTTGCGTGCGTTTGCGCTCCGCTTCATCCAGTCGGCCAGCGAGCAACTCAACAACATCACCAGACAGCGACATACAGTGATCAACCCTTCAGGCGCTTGTGGATTGAGTTCTTCTTCCACCCTTTGGATTCAAACACATAAAGCGTCATCGCGAATGGTCGCCGATCATAAAGATCGCCGAGATACTCATTTAGCCGATCCCACATTTGATCAAAGAATTGTTGTTTGAATTCGTCGGATCTTCCGGCGCCCATTAATACTTCAATGTTAATGAATGCGTCATCGGTCGATTTACCGTCGGCGATCACATAGTCGGTCAACTTGACCCCACGCACTCTGATTCCGCCGACAGGAAAGACGCCGTCCGATCTTTCTCGCATTATCTCCGCAATCAATGAAAGAAATTTTTTGATATCAAAATCGCCTTCAAGATTATCAGTCCATTCAACGACTGCGTGCGCCATCAGGCAACCTCAAGTTCAGCGACCGTGCATCCAACGGCGAAAATCGGAATAGGCGCATAGTGGCGAAGCGTCCCTTTTCCTCGGGCGGCGGCTGCAGCGGCGAGAAAAACGCGAATTTCGAATCCTCCCTGGCCTGCGTCCCGCAAGGTAGCCTCGTCCGAATATGCGAGCATCGCCTGCTTGTCCTGCTTCAAGAAATTTCTGAGGAATTCGCGATCCCATGCCTCATTGATCTTCCCGCTGTCGGGCGTCGCCGGCCAATGTGAGATGCCGCCAGTCGCGATCAGCGCAATGCGTTCCGGAACACTATCGGCCGCCCGACGGAGCGCTTCGCCAAACGCCCAAGCTCGATGAAGCGGCGTCAATGGCGGCCCCTGACAATTTATGTTGGCCGGAATGATTGTCAGTTCGTTGTCGGGATCAAGAAAGTGCAGAGGCACCATGATCCCGTGATCGAATTGCCATTCCTCGCAATAGGCCACGTCTACCGTTTGCTGCGCTTCGATAATAATCCGCCGAGAAAGCGCGACATCGCCGCGGGCGGTCCGGAGCGGGATTCCGAGCCATGCGGGATCTTCGATGGGGCCGGAATAGCTTTCACCCATTCCGATTGCAAAGGCTGGCATGTTGTTCATAAAAAAATTCGCGAAATGCTCAGCGGCAAGTACAATCACGGCGTCGGGCCGGGCTTCGTGCAGTGCGTCCCGCATCTCGCCATAGGCATCATAAAAAGGCTTGGACAGTTCCTTGGGCGCTAGTTTCCTCCTGCCGGTGATGCCCGGAGCATGGGAACAAGCGCCGGCAAATACTAAAGGCATATTTTCAAACCCCCGCGACTTTCTCGTTCGTTTGGGTGGTCATCGCATAGACCCCCTCCCTTACCGGGCCGTATTTGATCACCCCGTCGCGCATGAGCTGAAGATAGTCCGCCCACTCAATTCCGCACAACGCTGCAAAATGCATCAGGATTTGGCCATTCACCCCCAGGACGTAAAGCTTTCCGATATCGCGTTCCAGAATCGCGGCGCGCTCCTCGTCTGACAAATTGAAACGGTTTGCAAATGTTGAGGGAACGGCTTTGAACTCAGCCTTTGCAGCGTCGTCGCGGTTCAAAGTGTAAAGCAATTTCTGGACCGTATAGAGGCTCATGCCGCCTGCTCATTGGGTTTGCCGCCCATCTTGACGATCCATGGCCGGTTGCACATTACTATACAGGCCGTATTGTAATCGTCAACAAAGCTCATGCTTTTCCGGAGATTGATATCCAATGTGCGACATATCGGGTGTGCATCTTATCGGCTCGGTCGCTTTGCCCGACCGAAAGGCGGTCTTTACAAACCTTTCCAGCAGTCTTGGCCCTTGGCTAAAGCGCTTGCCTGACGGAGAAACCGGCCAACGCAGTCGCTGGATCTACTGGCAACGCGAAATGCTAATGCAGCATCCGGATTTCGAACTGGCGGCGAATATTCCGGGAATCACGCTTCACGAGTGGGATGGCCAATTCTTGCGTACGCTGGAATACATCCGGCTGAAACCGGGAATTGATCCGGCCGGCGTGACAATCGAGTGCGGCTACGCGGAAGCAGCCAAGGAGTCCTATAAGCAATTCATTGAGCTCAGGAACAGCGGAACGATTCCACGCGGCGTTCGTTTTCAAGTGTCGCTGCCTACGCCAATGGCGTCTGGCTATATGTATATAGCGCCTGACTCGCTGAGCGACTATTTGGCGATTTACGAATCGGCTCTGCTGGCTGATCTTGCTGAAATCGTGAATGCGATCCCCCATCATGACCTGTCGATTCAGTGGGATGTATGCCAGGAAGTATTGGTCTGGGAAGGATATCCGCCGTTTCGTCACCGACCAGACGACTTCAAGTCTCAGATCTCGGATGAATTGGCGCGGCTTGGCAACGCGGTGCCTGCGGGTGTCGAATTGGGATATCATCTTTGTTACGCAACACCGGCCGACCGTCACCTGGTCATGCCGACAGACACCGGCGTCATGGTCGAAATGACGCAATTGTTCGCCCCCAAGCTTTCACGGCCGATGAACTTCCTGCATTTGCCGGTACCCAAAGATCGGACCGATGAGGCTTATTTCAAGCCGTTGAAGCACCTAAACCTTGCGGAAGGGACTGACCTCTATCTCGGCCTGATCCATTTCGATGATCGTATGGGCGACCAGGCGCGCATCAAGACCGCCAGTCAGGTAGTCGCAGATTTTGGCGTCTCAACGGAGTGCGGTTGGGGGCGAACCAAACCAGAACGCGTGCCCGACCTTATTGCCGCTCACCGAGAGGCCATGAAGAATAATTCGCGTACGCATGTTGTGGTCTAGAATTAGAATCCAAAGATGATTGCGGGTAGGCGCCCAGCGCGCTGCGCAAATGCGTGAAGAGAGAATGATCGAGATGACAAGCGGTATCCCAAAAAGCGACCCCGCATTGGTTCCGCCCCCGGGATTGCCGATCCTGGATCTCGATCCATTCGACTATGCCTATTTCGACAATCCCTACCCTCACCATGCGATCATGCGTGAGGCGGCGCCATTGTTTTGGCTGTCCCGCTATAATTGCATCGGCACCGGACGCTATGATTTGGTCGTCGAAGTGCTGAAGGATTGGGAACGCTTCACATCCGCTCGCGGCGTCGGATTGGTGGACTATGCAAAGGACGAAAGATTTCGCCCTCAAAGCATGATCCTGGAAGCCGACCCGCCAGTCCATACCAGAACGCGATCAGCAATGATGAAAGTCTTGTCGCCGCGTGTAATGCGCGGTCTACGAAAGCATTTCGAAAACGTCGCTGATGAACTAATAGACGAGCTTTTAGATCGAGAGGTATTCGATGGAATTCCCGATCTAGCTGAACGATTCCCGCTGACTGTTTTCCCGGATTCTCTCGGCATGAAGCGCGAAGGCCGTGAAAACCTATTGCCGGTGGGCGACCTCGTTTTCAATTCATTTGGCCCAGAAAACGAGATTTTCCTGAAGTCTAAGCCACTCGCCGAAAAGGGTTTCGCGTGGCTGGAAATGCAATGTCGGCGTGAAAACCTGGCGCCGACCGGCTTCGGAAAAGCGATGTTCGATTTGGTCGACGAGGGCCATCTAGTGGAGCGTGAAGGCGAAGTCATGGTGCGAGCCATGCTGATGGCCGGCGTTGACACGACAGTTAACGGGATTGGCGGCGGCATATATTCTCTGGCGAAAGCGCCAGACCAATACGCCAAACTCGCGGAAAATCCGGACCTTGCTCGCGACGCGTTCGAAGAGGCTGTGCGCTGGATATCTCCAGCCCAGGCGTTCTTTCGCACAGTCTCACAAGACACTGAATTGGCCGGAGTCCATCTTGCGGAGGGGACAAAAATTTTTCTGGTCTTGAGTTCGGCCAATCGTGATCCGCGTAAGTGGGAAAACCCGGACCGGTACGACATAACCCGTAAAGCGATTGGTCACGTAGGCTTCGGGCATGGCATTCACATGTGCGTCGGACAAAATCTCGCGAGGCTCGAAGGAGAGATCATTCTCGCCACAATTGCCCGAAAGGCGAAATCGCTTGAACTAATCGGCCCGGCAAAATTACGTTACAACAACACATTGCGCGGATTCGCATCACTGCCGCTTCGAATCAAAGCCAAGTAGCCGATTGCGCAAAATCAGTTGAATCAATAATTCGGATCGATCGCATGCAGTTGCTCTGCGCTCAAAGTAATGAGCACAAACGCCATTCTACATGACTTTTCCGAACGGTTAGACCATGCATGATTCGTAGCTCGCTGAATTAAGACATCACCCGTCTTCATCAGAGCTTCGCCCTCGTCAAGCATGGCCCATATCTCGCCGTCAAGGACGATTGCGTAGTCAAGCGTCGGCGACTTGTGGAACCAGAAATGCCTGCCGCCCGCCTTGTCGCGAGTGCCATGCGCGTCGAGCATCTTTTGCAAGCCGGACACATCGTAAGTTGTGTCCGGCGGGAAATCGACGATCCTGAAGACTGAGTCCCCGTGACCAGGCGAATAGGTTGGTACTTCCATTCCAGCCGGGGCGGGTTCGTCGCCGCGCGCCGCATTGATTCCGGCCTGCCAAGGGACCTGCGCGACCAATGGCGCGAAGGGCGTCACCGTCTGGTTCGGCGTCTGCTGGTCGGACAGAATGCAGGATTTTCCGAGTTTGTTGACACCAGTCACAATTCGCCGGACTTTGGCGTAGGATCGTTCGATTGTCATGGTTGCGCCCTTCGTTCTGCATGCCCGACGGATTCGAGCTCTGCGAGTTCCCGTTCCTTCATTACACGAAGGATTTTGCGCATCGCCATGCCAAATCGATCGCAAGCCATGCTGAATTCGACACGGCCAGGGCGATTTTCCTCGTCTATGAACCGCTGCATGGAAAAAACCGCATCAGCATCCTGCTCGAACACGACTTCCTCGGTCTGTTTCAAAACCGATTGCGGATCTATGACCAATGGGTCGCTGTAGCAAAGCATGAAGAATTGATGCGTATTGCGATGATCGAGGGGCGTAAGGGCATGCGCAACTACGAATTTTTCGAGCTTACATTTTTCAATATCGCCCGGCAAAGGACTGCGCGACTGTCGGCCGATATTTAGCGATGGGCCGTATTGCGTCGAATCTTCCGCCATGCGGACCAGTCTTTCAGGATCGTCGCCGCACATTGAGCCAAGCAATCCTGTCTCAGTTTGCGGAATTTCTTTGATCCATGACACGCCGTTCACGGGAGATGGCGCCTCCCTCGGCAGCGAACCGGCGGCATAGGTCAGGTCGCTTGCGCCGTGCAGGAAATGCACATGCGTCAAATCGAGCAAATTCTCGATTAAGAGCATATAGTTGGCTGGGTTAAGCTTGTATCCGTAGAGCGTGGCGGCGCAATTGCCGCCGATATCCGGCAGCGGAATTTCGCAAGGATCGGCTCTTGTCGGATCGCCCATCCAAACCCATAGCCATCCTCCCCTTTCCGCACAGGGGTAGCTTCGCACGCCGAAGGGCAGCCCTTTCTTTAATTCCTGCTCTACCGGCGTTCCGGGCGCCCAAATACATTGGCCGGATTTCTCATAAGCATAGCCGTGATAACCGCACTCAATGCGATCTCCCTTGAGCCGACCTTTTGACAATGGAAATCGCCTGTGCGCGCAACGATCATCGAGCACTACAGGTTCGCCGGCCTCCGTTCGATAGAAGACCAGCGGCTGCGCCAATACCCTGATCGCGGAAAGCGTCCGCCCCGCATCTTCGCTTTTAGCGATGACATACCATGCGCTGAAAATGAGCGGGGCCATCTGTTCGGGAAAATTATCGCCAGTCGCCTCAGGCGCTGCAATCGGAATTTCCGGGATAACAAATGACGGCTTGCTCGTTTCACTCCCGACGTCATCGCTGGCCAATTTTCGTTCTCCCGTTCCGGTTCAGTCTGAACTTCAAGAAACAATTTTCTTGATCGCCAAGAAGCGATTCAAGCCGAAACCAGATTATTGACGAGGGCTCCGATCCCCTCGATCTCGCAAATAACCAAGTCGCCTGGATTGCAAAAATGGACGCCTTGCGGCGTTCCAGTGAGAATCAGGTCGCCCGGCATCAATGTCAGGAACGATGAAAGGTATTCGATCAGTCCCGCCACCGATATGATCATATCGGCGGTGTTTCCTTCTTGAACCAATTTGCCGTTGACGCGAGTTTCCATCCGCAGCGCTTGAGGATTGGCGATGTCGGCGGCGTCGACGATCCACGGTCCCAACGCGGTGGCGCCGTCGCGATTTTTCACGCGAGCGTTGGGCCGGAAATAATTTTCCAAATATTCGCGGATCGCGTAATCATTGGCGATAGAGTACCCCATTACGCAATCGAGCGCTTTCGCTTCTTTCACTTTGCGCGCGGGTTTGCCGATAACAACGACCAGTTCGCATTCGGGATGCATCTGATCGGCGTCCGGGGGGCGAAGCGTATTGCCATTATGGCCGACAAAAGCGTTGCCGCCCTTTTGAAAGATTAGCGGCGATTGCATTTTCGGTGAAAAGCCAAGCTCCTTGTTGTGATCTGCATAATTCAGGCCCAAAGCGTAGACTGACGCCCCAGGCGTCAAGGGCGGCAACCACTGCGCCGAAGCGGCGGGGATCACTTCGCCATGCGCTAGTGTGAGGAAAGAGCCGTCGCCGGCCGCTGTCGCCCAAATGTCGCGCCCCTGATGAAAGATGCGCGCGCGCCTCATAGCGCATTTTCCGTTGCAATGAGTGTGGTGAGTTGCGCCATTCCGTGCGCAGTTACGCGAATCCTTTGACCCAGACGGGCTCTAGGGGCGTCGCCTGGCAGCCCCACCAAAATCAGGTCTCCCGCACGCAAAGTCATGAATTGCGAAAGGTCAGCGATCAACTGCGCAGGAGATCGCACCAGACGAGAGAGCTTCCAACAATGAACATCAAGATCGTCAATAGCGGTCACGATTTCATCTGGAATTCCGACCGCACCCGTCGCTCCGAGAGGAAGAAAACCGTCGCGAGCGATATTTGCGACCGGCGGGCGATAGTAGCTCTCGAAGGGAATTGCAACGTCAAGGGCAAGGCCGGCGCTCGCGACATGATGCATCGCTTTTCCCGCTTCGACTCTGGACGCATCTCGTCCGATTGTCAGCGCCACAGTCGCCGCAAGTTTGAGCTCGCTCTCGTCTTTCGGCAATGGAATGGCTGCGCCGAAGGTCGTGGCGCACATACGAGGCTTAATATAAACAATGGGCGACAACGGCGGGGCGTTGTAAGGGGCGGCGGAGAAGGATGTGCGTAATCGCTCAATTTCTTCCGCGTCGTTGAGCGCCACGCCGTAGATCGTCCCCACAATCATAATAGCGTTCAGACTCCCATTCGTTGAATCTTGTGCGTGCCGTACGCCAGAGCGACATTTTTCGTTTCCATGTAGAAGTCAAAGCTCCAGTCGCCGCCGTCGCGCCCGATGCCACTGGCTTTCATTCCGCCGAACGGTGTTGCGAGATGGCGCACATTCTCACTATTGACCCAAACCATGCCCGCTTCAAATGCGTTTGCAACACGAAGCGCGCGTCCGACGTCCGCAGTCCAAAGATATGCCGCGAGGCCGTACTTTACATCATTCGCCTGTGCGATGGCGTCGGCCTCATCCTCAAACGAATAAGCGGTCAGCACTGGACCGAATATTTCCTCCTGCGCGATCCGCATAGACTGCCGAGCGCCGGTGAAGAGCGTCGGCTGAAAGTAGTATCCGCCGTTCCCCAGCTCGTGGGGCGCGCCGCCAGCCGCAATGATCGCCCCGTCCCTGCGCGCCACGTCCATGTAGCTCGCAACCTTTTCAAAATGGCGGCGGTGAATGAGCGGGCCAACCTCTGTAGCGGGATCGAATGGGTCACCAACTTTCAGAATCTTCACGCGTTTAGCCAGTTCAGCGACAAAATCATCGTGAATCGATTGCTGCACCAAGAGTCGGGAAGACGAAGTGCATCGTTGGCCGTTCAGCGAATAGATCATGAAGATGACGGCATCGAGCGCGAGGTCCAGATCCGCATCCTCGAATACTACGACGGGGTTCTTGCCGCCTAATTCGAAATGCACGCGCTTCAGAGACTCCGAACCCTGCCGCATGATCGCGGAACCGGTTTTGGATTCGCCGACGAACGCGATCGCTTTGATGTCAGGATGTTCGGTAAGTCGTTTTCCCGTGCTTTCGCCCAGCCCATTTACGGTATTTAATACGCCAGCCGGCAATCCAGCTTCATGCGCGATCTCCACCAATAATCGAGCCGAAAAGGGCGACCACTCCGCGGGCTTGTGCACGACGGTGCATCCGGAAGCCAGCGCAGGCGCAATCTTCCAGGTGGACAGCATGAACGGCGTATTCCAGGGGGTAATCACAGCCACCGGACCGATCGGATGGCGGATCGTGTAGTTCAAATGGTCTTGGGTCGGCAGAGATTTGCCGTCTGATGCGAAGGGCGCCTGATCGGCGAAAAACCGAAAATTTTCCGCCCCGCGCAAGGCCGCTTTCGACATGAAACGCCAAGCCTGCCCGGCGTCAAGACATTCCATCGCCGCGATGTCGTCTGCGCGTTCTTCAATCAAATCGGCAATGTCGTGCAAAATCTTGCGGCGCTTCGTCCCCGGCGTGGCCGCCCATCTTTGGAAAGCCGATCTCGCCGCTTCGACGGCGGCGTCGACTTCCTTCGCGGTCGCATCGCAGGCGCCGCCAAGAATTTCGCCGGTCGCGGGTTCGAAAACTTCAAATCTGTCGCCTTCGCCTTCGACCGCCGCTCCGTTGATGAAGTGCCCGAGAGTACGACCATCAAAGGCGTTGACGTACTCGAGCGCTCTGTTGCGCAATTCAATGCTCATTTAAGAAAACACTCTCTTCTGTTGACGCCCGCCGGTTTCCGCTCGCTTCATCTTGCAAACGGTCTATTCACCCCGCTGCGCTCTCCTGCTCGTTCCTGATCAAACGCGCGAGTTCGCGCCGGGCCCGAACTGACGCTTCGTCCATAGGCAAAAGCGCCGGATCGAGCTCAAACAGATTGACGCCGCCCATGCGTTCTTGCACTGCTCGAATCATCGGCTCATCCTCATTCTCAAAGGCGTTCGAGAATCCGGCGAGAATTGCGTCGTCCACCCGCTGGTCGTCTTTCGCCAATAATCTCGCCGCGGCCCAGAAATAATGGGTGCTGAATTCGGTTTCGGGCGTCAATAGGTGAACTTGCGGGATGGCGCAGTCCCGCCTTTCTCCGGAATCAAGCTCGCGCATTCCAACATCAAGGTACATGTTCGCCGGCGCTCGCCAGAAATTATTGGCGCGGCCGTCGATTCGCCGAACGTCCGGCATCAGCAACCGGAAGAGCGGCGTATTGTCCTGATCTGGCATTTCGTGGATTGCGCCGATCGTGTCGCCTTCAACAAGGCAGCTATACTTAATCGTCGATGCGACGCCCTCAGGCATGATGAACGGGTGCAAGAATTCGGCGTGGCTTAAATCGAGCAGATTGTCAGTCACCAGCTCATAATTAGCGCGCACGTGAAGCGACCCGTGCAAGGTCTTGTGTTCGTTATCGGTGAGAAAGTCGTAGGCAGGCGGACGCGAACCGCCCGCCAATTCTTTATCCCCCATCCATATCCAAATCATGCCGTTCTGCGTGAGCAGCGGATATGTCCGCACACTGAGCGATGAGGGTCGGGCGCCCTTTCCGTGAGGATTACGGACACACGCGCCTCCTTTGTCAAATACCAATCCGTGGTAGGGACAGCGGATCGCGTCCCCTTCGACTTTGCCGAGACTGAGCGGGGCAAATCGGTGCGGGCAGCGGTCGGCCAAGGCGACCGCGGCACCGGTCGAATCACGAAACAACACGACGGGCTCGTTGAGGAAGGTTCGGGCGATCGGGTCCCCGGACAAATCCTCTTCCCAACCCGCCGCGTACCAAGCGTTTTTGAGAAATGTCATTCGACTTCTCCAGCTGACGCAGCCGCGCCTCAAGCGCTAAATACCATACACGGCGTTTTGTAATGGTCAATTATGGGCTTTTGCGCAGCGGCTAATAACCGGCCGCGACGCAGCGGATGGTCTGGGTTCCCAAGCCCTCGATCGATCCGACCATCAAGTCGCCATCCCGCAGGAACCGATTGTAATGCGTGCCATTGCCGGCTGGCGAGCCTGTGCAGATGATGTCGCCCGGCAAAAGCCAAGCATACCGCGAAATATGCTCAATCTGGCGAGCGATATTGAACATCATGTCGCCGGTCGTCTCATCCTGCATCATCTTGCCGGACACGCTTAGGTTTATCTTCAAGTCATAAGGATTGGGAACGAATTGCGCGGGGACAAGATAAGGACCGAATGGGAGAAAACCGGGCTGCCCTTTGGCGCGCAGCCAGTCAGTTCCGAGCTGCTTGTAATCGGTGCGTGCGATCAGATCGCGAGCGCTAATATCATTCACGATGCTGTAACCCGCCACGAAATCCATCGCTTCCGCACGAGAAATATTGAGGCCCTTTTTTCCGATAATTACCGCGAGTTCCAACTCCCAGTCAGGCTTTGTCGTATTACTCGGCAGCAAGAGAGGATCATTCGGGCCGGCGATCGCCGATACCGGTTTGGTGAATGCGTATGGTTCACCGTTCGCCAGCCGTTCGTCCATCATGTCTTCCGCCCATTTGCGGAGTTCGTCTCGCGTTAGTCCTTCGGGCCCGACTCCTGTGTCCATGGTGAGATGGACTACATGGGTTCGGTAATTTGCGCCGGTGCAGAATATCTGACGCGCTTCCTCAACCGGCGCGTGAAGGGTTACGTCCTTGGCGCGTCGCCATGTCAGGGTTTCACGCCCGCATGCGCGCTCACAAAACGTATCTAGCGCCGGAAGCGCGGCATCCCACCGCTGGACTAGCTGAAAGACGCTCATGCCTGGTTCTATGGGTCCAAAGGGCTCGCCCCCCAGAACTAGGTCGAGCGAAATAATGTTGTCGTCAATTACGATCCCCGCCGTTTTCGGTTGGTCCGCAGATGAAAATGTGGCGAGTGCGTATTTTCGTGACATCAGAAATTCTCCAGTTAATCCGCGTCGTCGTCGTCAGCCTGAAGGGCCAATGCTTGGTCAAGCAGCGTCAGATCGACAAGGTCATCATAGCGATCAGAACTTCCTGGCCGACCAACATCTCGACGATGTTCGGTGAGCAGTTCCACACCGCGGCGGTCCGGCGTCAACGACTTGCCGAGGGCCGAGACCATCGATCGCGCCGCCATTTCGGGCATCGAGTTCGCGACGAGTCGGCTGATCACCGCTTCGCGATCGGCGCTGGCGACGTTAAGCGCATGATTGCACGCCGCGAGGTAACGCACGATTTCCTCAAGTTTCGCACGCGCAATATCGGTACGCATGATGACGCCCTGGCCGGCGAAATCCGAATAACGCTGATTGACATTGGCGACGAGGCGCAGCCCGTTCGATTGCGCCATTTGAGTGAATGGCGGTCCTAATGTCGCCGCATCGCCCTTCCCTTCAATCAGCGCCTGAAGCCGCTGCCTGACGCCGCCCGCCTCCTCGACCGCGCAACTATGGAAATCAACGCCGGCGTCTAGCAACAGCTTGTGAAGCGCGACGACATGGCCGTTGTCGGCAGAGTCGACAAGCAGGCGGGCGCCGGCAAGAGACGAAATTTCAGGGAATTCTTTCCTCGCCACGAGATCGATCGTCAGCGATTCTTCGAATTGCGCGACGATACGCATCGCCTCGCCGCCCGCTCGGCGCCTCCACATGATAACGTTGTCCATTGAGGTCACGGCAAAATCAGATGTGCAATCTCGCAATGCCGTGAATTGTTGGTCTGATGAGCCGGTCAACTGAGCATTAATGACTACTCCACTTCTCGAGTACGCATCATCCGACCGCAATAAGCTGTTGAGTATCGGTTCCACGAACCAAATCGCATTGAGCATTCAACGACCTGTTACTGAGACGACCGGATTTATCAACCGGCCGGCAATTTTTCGAAGGCGATCCGACGATATCAAATTGGGTTGCCCGTCATTTGGCCCTGCGCCGCACCAACGCCCAATTAGTGAAATTCGGTAAAGTCGCCGCAATCTAGACGCCATCGCGACACCACTCAATGCGCTCGATTTTGGATTGGAACGGCAATTTAAGATACCCTCGCGCTTTTGATTTGATGATGTCCCGAATTCCCCTGTGAATTGCGATGCGGTAGGAGAGACTTATTTTTTGAGCAGGTCGGCTCTAATGTTATTTTCCCGTGCGTATTTTTCCCATTCAGCGACGAGCTCAGTGAGAATTTGCGGCCGGCTGAGCGCGAGATCGCTGACTTCGGAACGATCATTTCGAAGGTTGAATAATTGCCAGCTCGGCGTTCCGCCGCCAAGGCCTCTCACAGTGGCGCTTGAATACACCGCCTTCCAGCCGTCGGCGCGGATAATCATCCGACGTCCGTTAAATTCCATCGCAATGAAGTCGTCCCCGGCGCGCACCGCACCCTCGCGACCTGAGAGCAATGCGCTCCATGAGCGGGCTCCGCCCGCATTATTCGACGCCTTGGGTCGCAGGCCCGCCAAATCGAGGAGGGTTGGAAATATGTCCCGCACGGACAATAGCGCATCGCTTGATTGCGCATGAACGATCCCAGGTCCGCGCACAAAGGCGGCCGACTTAATACCGCCTTCATTGGTATAACCCTTGTACAGCCTGAAGGGCGCCATTGCGGCTTGCGCCCATTGCGGGCCATAAACGATGAAACTGTCTTGCGCGCCAATTGCGGAAGGATTTGAATTCGCCTTGTCAAAATCCGCCAGCAGGTCCGGTCCGACGCCCATTCCCGCAAATATCCTGCGCACCTCTGACCAGTCTGATCCGCTGGCGCCATTGTCGGACATGAATAATATGACCGTCTCCTCGAGCGTCCCCTGACTGGTCAACTCTTCAATTATGCGCCCGACATTACGGTCCATCTCCTCGACCATCGCCGCATAAACTTCCATTTCCCGCGCGGCGCGCTCGCGCATTTCGACGGATAATTCGTCCCACTGCTCGCCTTCGATCAGTTCGACGTCGTCGTCGCCAAAAACCATTCCCAATTCGGCCATGCGCGCCTGACGGGCGCGGCGCAAAGCGCGCGGACCTGGCCTGACCCATCGAGGTGCTCCGAGCCATTTGTTAGACTCGGCGGGTTGTCGTACGGCGTTCATGCCGCCACGCCCTGAGCGTAAGGCGGCATGAAGGGCTTTGGCAAGATGGCTTTCGGCGCCGGCGGTTGATAACCCAGCGACGAATGCGGGCGAAACGTGTTGAAGTGCTCACGCCACCATTCGATCAGCGTTTTGGCTTCCTTCATCGTATAGAAGATTTCGCGTGCAAGCAGCTCGTCTCTGAGCTTGGAGTTGAAGCTCTCGCAATAGCCGTTCTCCCAAGGGCTTCCCGGTTCGATGTAGAGCGTCTTGACGCCAAGACTCGCCAGCCAAGCGCGCAGCGCCTTCTCGATGAACTCGGGGCCGTTATCGGAACGAATGTGATCCGGCGGGCCATGTGTGAGGAACAGATCAGCAAGCACTTCAAGAACGATCCTCGCATTGAGCCTTCGCTCCACCCGGATCGCCAGGCATTCCCGCGTGAACTCATCAATGACGCACAGCATGCGGAACGGTTTGCCGTCATGGGTTCGATCCATGACGAAGTCGTAACTCCATACATGGTTTCGATGTTGCGGCCGCAGCCGCACGCAGGAGCCGTCATTCAGCCATAAACGCCCGCGCTTTGGTTGTTTCTGGGGAACTTTCAGCCCTTCGCGCCGCCAGATGCGGTAGACCCGCTTCTCGTTCACATGCCAGCCGTCTCGCCGGAGCAAGGCGGTGATGCGACGATAGCCATAGCGGCCGAACCGTTCGGCAAGAGCGATGATCGCTTTGGACAGCGCTTTCTCGCCCTGCCGGCCGCACGGCTTCTTGCGTTGGGTCGATCGGTGCTGACCGAGCGTCTCACAGGCCCGACGTTCCGTAACGCCAAGCCCTTCAACAACCCGGTCAACACACGACCGGCGACGCGAAGGGCTCAGAAGTTTCCCTTGGCGGCCTCAGCGAGGATCAGCTTGTCGAGCGTCAGATCGGAGACCGCCTTACGAAGACGCATGTTCTCCTTCTCAAGCTCTTTCAGCCGGCGCGCCTGATCGACGCCCATGCCGCCATATTCGCGGCGCCAGCGATAATAAGTCTGTTCAGTGACGCCGATAGCCCGAACCGCCTGGCCCGTCGTCTCGCCACGACTGAGGCGGACCTCAACCTCACGCAGCTTCGCAATGATCTCTTCCGGCTTGGCTCTTTTCGCCATGTCTCAGCTCCTCTTTCAAAGCCAAGACTAACAGATTCATCGGACCACTATTTCAGGGG
Source organism: Caulobacterales bacterium (assembly GCA_020638525.1). GTDB lineage: Bacteria > Pseudomonadota > Alphaproteobacteria > Caulobacterales > Parvularculaceae > Amphiplicatus. The sequence goes on from JACKIL010000002.1 coordinate 248,455, forward strand.
CAGTCCATGGGCGCGAGTTGAAGCCCTAGCCGAGCGGTTGTTTACCAGGTCTGGCAGCCGCTTTCGCCTCCGCCGCATGACAGCATAATGGCTTTCGCCGACGGGCGCATCGATTCGGCTTCCGACATCGTACTAATGGCCGTGAAATTCGGCGCTGGCGACTCCCCAGCGGACAAATTCGTCGCGCGCGGGGTCTATTTCAACCCCAATCACAAATAGTACTATTTTCCGGATCTGCAGGAGGATGAGGTGATCGTCTTCAAAGGATTCGATACGGCGTTGGATGATGACTTCAACCCGGGGCATTGCGTATTCGCCAATCCCGCTGGAGGGATTCCTCGCAACAGTGTCGAATGCAGGTTCGTCGCTCTCTACGATTAAGAACCTCATTCGACCTATTGTGACTGCCTAGACACGTCGCGCCGCCTAATTCATGTCACAAACGTTTCGCAGCGCGACGCTGCCCGCTTCTGACGACGAGATCATGGCAATGTGTCGCGCCAAAATTTCCTTGGCTCAATGAGACCGCTTGGTCTCATTGATACCACATCAGTTATCTTTCGAAGCAGGTTCAAGCACTGGCGATTGAAAAAGCCGTCAGATCGGCTCGCCGATGAAAACTCGAACTCGCTCATAAAGCCCCATAGGGTCGGCATCTGGGGTTGGGTTCATCTGCCATTCGCCGAGCAAAGCTGAACTGTCGGCGATGAATTTGGCGCGATCAAATCGACGCGTGACAAATGCATTAAGCCTGTCGTCCATTGGCGCATCCTTGTCGAGCTCCTCCGCCAAGACTACGGCGTCTTCAACCGCCATTGCAGCACCTTGTCCCAAGTGAGGAGTCGACGAGTGCGCCGCGTCGCCGATCAGCACAATCCGCCCCTTATGCCATGGGGCGGGAATGACACACGTCTCCAATGGGCGATAAACGACCAAACTTGGATCAGTGATTTGCTCCATGAATTCTTCAACCTTAGCCCCCCTTCCCCGAATTCTGTCGCGCATCTCGTCAGCCAATGTGGAAGGTTCAAAAAATGGATTACCCGGCTCAGGCGACGTAACAAAAATATACATCGTCTCATTTGTCAGCGGGACGGTGCCGATCGACCGGCTGCGGTCTGTAATATATGCTTCCGCCCATTCAAGGTCTTTCGGACGCGGAAGATTGTATCGCCAAACGCCCTGCCCGGTGAATTGGGGCCGCCATTGGCTGCCAAAAAGCAATTCGCGGACCTTTGAATATGCGCCGTCGGCGCCGATGACGAGATCATAGGCGCCGCTTGTCCCGTCGGTAAAGTCGACATGGACCTTGTCGCCGTCGTCAGTGATGGTCTTGAAGGTCACGCCTTGGCGCAGCGGAATCTGCAGGTCGGTTACACGCTTGTACAGCACTCTATGTAAGGCCGGTCGCGCAAGGCCAAGATCGGCTGGATACTCCGGACCAGCCGAGGAAACGCCCTCGCTTCGGCCGAGCTCGCTGCCATCATCATTATTCCGCCAGCGCCATCCGCGATACGCAAATCCTGCTTCGACCGCTTCCTTGCCGACGCCCAATTGCGCAAGGGCGCGCACGAAATTGCTCTGCACGATGATTCCGACATGATAGATTTTCCACTCTTTGTGGATTTCAACAATTTCGACATCAAAACCGCTTTTGATGAGGCCGATCGCAGTGGAAAAACCGCCAATACCGCCGCCGACGATCAGGACTTTTTCTTTCAATTTTCCCTCCCAAAGAAATCACATAGCCAAGCCGCGGTCCGTTTTTCGGAGGCAGCGCCGCTTTCGCAGATCAGCATAGCCGCATTCCGAATCTCGGGAGATTGGCAAGGTTAAGCCAAAAACGATACGCTATGGATTGTAATTAGCAGCGGTGCTACAATTGTTCAACGGAAAAACTTTCGGCCAACGACCTCTAAACTCAGCGGCTATCCTGCCGAGTTAACGCTTTGGGCCGCCATTTCGCGTCGGCGGGCGCGAGCGAAGAATAGTTTCGTTCAAGAGAAGAGGAATATGAGAGCCAATGAGTGACATTCGGTTGGGAGGTCAAGGGCCGCTAAATCTGGCAGGAAAGGTCGCCATCGTTTCAGGCGGGTCCGGCGGCATTGGCGCCGCGACGGCGCAAAGGCTTGCCGGAAAAGGCGCCTCTGTTGTGATAGGCTACAATAAGGGCCGCGATCGCGCCGACGCGTTAGCGGCTGCGTTGCCTGGTCCGGGCCGGCATATGGCCATGTGCCTGCCGATGGATAATAGCGAAAGTTTGCGCGCCGCCGCATCGGAAGTTGAAAGGACGTTCGGCTGCGCCCACGTGCTGGTCAATAGCGCCGGGACCACCAAGGCCATCGACCATGCCGATCTCGACGGCCTCGACGACGAAACCTTTGACGCAATTTTGATTACCAATGTTCGCGGGCCATTCGCGACCATTCGCGCTTTTGCCCCGTTGCTCAAGGCTGGCGGCGATTCAATTATCGTCAATGTCTCTTCAATTTCCGGCGAAACCGGCAAAGGAAGTTCTATCGCCTATTGCGCTTCAAAAGCCGCACTTGACACCATGGGGAAATCTCTCGGCCGTGTCCTCGGACCTGAAGTCAGAGTGATCAGTATTGCTCCAGCAGCCGTCGCAACGGATTTTGTTCCCGGACGAGGCCGCGAAGGTGTTGAAAAGCAGGCAGCAAGTACGCCGCTCAGGCGAGTGTGCGAACCAGATGATGTCGCATTGGCGATCTTGTCTGCGGTGACCCATCTCAGATTGTCCACCGGCACATCGATTGTCGTCGACAGCGGTCGGCATTTGTAGATCTAGTCTCACATTGGATGGAGAATAAGCATGACGGACGAATTCGGAATAAGCGCGCTACTTGAACCGATGCGGATCAATCAGCGTAATATTTCCAACCGAATCGTTATGGGCCCGATGGCGGCCGCATCGCCGGAAAAAGACGGATCGCCGTCAGCGCAGACGATCGCCTTTTTCGAACGCCGCGCGCGGGGCGGCGTCGGCATGATCATCGTAGGCGGAACTGTTTCGACCAAGCGAGCTTATGAAGAATCGCCGGTCGCTTCGGTGCTGAGAATGGATATTGATGAAACGATCCCCCATTTCAGAAAGGTCACCGATGCGGTGCATGCGCATGGCGTCGCCATCATTTCGCAATTGACTGCCGGTTTCGGCCGGATGGGAAAACCGCTGGGCAATCGGCAGCTCATCTCTCCTAGCCCGATCAATGTCACCATACCCGAGGACCAATTTCCAAAGGGATTCATCGTGCCGGGCGGACGGTCGACGCCGATGCCCCGCGAAGCGACAATCGCAGAGATCAAGGCGATCGAAGAAGAGGTCATTGAAGCCGCAATGCGGGCTCGCGATGCAGGCTTCGATGGCGTCCAGGTCGCGGCACAGATGAGCTACTTTTCCGCATCGTTTCTTTCGCCGCACAGCAACTGGCGCAATGACGAATATGGCGGGTCTGCTGAAAACCGCGGCCGCTTCCACGCTAATATTGTGCGCGGCATCCGTGAACGTGCTGGTCCAAATTTCATTATTGGTCTTTTATTGCCGGCAAACGATTACTTGCCTGACGGCCAGGGACCTCAAGGATTTGCTCAAGTCGCTCAGGAAATCGAGAAAGCCGGTCTCGATTTCGTCGCACTTTCGAATGGCGCCTACGAAACGATGAAAATGAGTGCGCCCGAAACAGATGGCGCCATGATCAATAGCGGTGATGCGAAAGTATTCAAAAAGGCGTTGAAGGTTCCAGTCATGATCCAGGGCGTGCACGACCCGGTGTTCGCCGAACGCGCAATACGCGAGGGCCATGGCGATTTCGTGATGCTTGCACGGCAAATGCTCGCCGATCCGGATTACGCTATTAAACTCAGGGACGGTCGCGCAGCCGAAATAGTGAAATGCGATCGACAAAATCTTTGCATGCGCCGAATGGTTTTCGGCATGCCGGTCAGGTGCGGCGTTAACCCTGAGATGGGTCGCGAAAGCAGGGCAAACGGGGGCGGCAGGCCGATTGGTCGATTGGTGCAAGCCCCTCTTGAATCGGTGGTTCTGTCGCTAACCGGATCGCCAACAGTCATGGGCCTGGTCGGGAAACTGGCGACGCATACGCAAGGAAAAAGGGCCGAATAAGATTGGGGTCAGCGTTTCCAAAGAGTTAGATTTAGTTTAGATTGACCTTGACAAAGCGACAATTTATCTTTCGCCCATGGCAAAGCTGATAGAACTTTCAAAGATTCAAAAAAAAGACGAACCCGGCAAGCCACGAGGCGGCGGGCGTCCAAGAAGTGAATCGACCAGGCGCGCTATCCTTTCAGCCACGCTAAAACTCCTGCGAAGTGACGCAATCCAGAACATCACGATTGAAGCGATCGCCCGTGAAGCGGGTGTCAGCAAAGCGACAATCTATCGCTGGTGGGACTCCAAGGCGTCAGTGGTGATTGACGCATTCATTGAAGATCACATTATCCACACGCCGATGCGCCACGATATTCATCCGGCTGAAGCATTGCTTGCGCATTGGCGCTCTTTGGCGGAACAATATGCGGGATGGCCGGGCACCGTTGTTGGACAAATCTTGGGCGAAGGCCAAGCAGATCCGGCCGTGCAACGCGAATTCCGAGAACGATTTTACTATGGGCGCCGGGCTATCGTAAACGAAGTCTTCGACCAGCTTCGTAAGATCCGCCCTGACATACCTGATATTGAAACGGAACATTTGGTCGATATGCTTTATTCCACCGTTTATCGGCGGTTGATGTTAGGGTATGGATTGATCGACAAACGTTTTATTCGCGAATTTCCAATCGATTTCTTTTCCCTGTTGGGAATTGAATTCGACGATAATGAAAAGGTCATCGACTGACCACGGCGAAAAAACTGGCGCAGATTCGCGCCGTCTAAGCGGCGTGTTTCAAATTCGCCGGGGGTCGTTGCAAACAAACCATCATTGCTCACGCGCGGCTGTAGCGGAAAATCATCTCGCAGGTCGGATTATTGACCCACATCAATATGGCCCATAATATGAGCCGTATCGTTCAGTAATTAAATATGCGCGAAGCTTATTCGCGCGGTTCCTGAGATCTCGGGCAGAACGGTCAGGAGAATGGCGATGACGAGACGGCCACATCATGAAACTTCCGCAATCACTGACGGATTGATGTCGGGATTTGGCAATGAATTCGCCACCGAAGCTATCGCCGGCGCACTCCCGATCGGGCGCAATTCTCCCCAACGCGCGCCGCTCGGCCTTTATGCCGAACAATTATCGAGCACAGCGTTCACCATGCCTAGGTCCGAAGCGCTTAGAACATGGTTTTATCGAATTCGTCCATCGGCTGGGCATCCTGTTTTCGCGCCCCTCGCCCATTCCGGCGTAGACGCCGCCTACGCCAAGCCGTCTCCCAATAGGATGCGGTGGGATCCGCAACCTGCGATTTCCGATGGCGACTTTATTGACGGTCTGATGCCGCTAGCGGCCACCACAAATGCGCCCTCAGCCGGCGTTACTGCATGGCGCTATTGTGCGACCCGGCCGATGACGGGCGCATTCTACAACTCCGATGGAGAGATGCTGTTCGTACCTTTCGAAGGTGCGGCGCGTTTCGCCACCGAATGCGGCGTGTTGGATGTCGCGCCTGGTGAGATATGCGTGGTGCCGCGGAGGGATGAAGTTCCGCGTCGATCCGCTGGGCGGGCGCATTCGCGGTTATATTTGCGAAAATCACGGCGCAGAGCTTCGACTGCCTGATCTCGGTCCGATCGGCTCAAATTGCCTTGCGAACCCGCGAGATTTTATGACGCCCGTCGCCGCCTATGAACAAGGGTGCGGCGAACAGCGATTGATCGCCAAATTTGAAGGGGCGCTCTGGCAAACCACTGTTGCAGACTCGCCGCTCGACGTCGTTGCTTGGCATGGCAACAGCGTGCCTTACAAATACGACCTTTTCCGTTTTAATGCGATTGGAACGGTCAGCTACGACCACCCTGACCCGTCAATCTACACTGTCCTGACGTCTCCTTCGGCAGTTCGCGGTTTGGCCAATATCGACTTCGTGATCTTTCCGCCCCGATGGATGGTTGGCGAAGATACTTTCCGTCCCCCCTGGTACCATCGCAACCTAATGAACGAATTGATGGGACTCGTCGTTGGCGTATACGACGCCAAAGCGGAGGGATTCGTTCCCGGCGGCGCATCGCTTCATTCGCGCATGAGCGCGCACGGTCCCGATGCCGAGACCGCCGAACGCGCGGAAAATGCCGAACTCAAGCCGCATAAGCAAGACGGAACAATGGCGTTCATGTTTGAAACGCACGCTGTGTTCAGACCGAGCGCACATCCTGACGTGGAGGCGACTCGCCAAGTTGATTACGATAATTGTTGGACGGGAATTAAAGCACGCTTCGGCGAAGGTGGAAAATGATTGATGAAACCCATGACCGCAATGTAACCTCATGGGTTGCAGGCGCAGATATTCACGAAGATTTCCCGGTTCAAAATCTCCCGCTGGGAATTTTTTCCTCGGGAGGATCTGAACCGCGCGCCGGTGCGGCAATTGGAGATTATGTCTTTGACCTGCCCCACGCGTTCGCGTTGCTCGAGCCGATGGCGGAAGCGGCGTGCAATGCGCTTCGAGGCCAGACCAGCCTGAATGCGTTTATGTCCCTTACTGCCGCAGAACGGCGCAACTTTCGACGCGCGGTATTTCGCGTCCTGACCGATCCGGGGTTTGAAGAAGAAGCAAGCAAATCGCTGGTCGCAGCAGACGACTGCGTGATGCGCCTTCCGATTGATATTCGTGATTATACGGATTTCTATGCGGGGATCCATCATGCGCGAAATGTCGGATCGCTGCTGAGACCTGAGAATCCGCTGTTGCCAAATTACAAATTCATCCCAGTTGGCTATCATGGACGCTCCTCGTCGATCCGAGTTTCCGGCGCAGACGTCACGCGTCCGCGCGGTCAGATTCGTCCCAACCCGGACGAACCGCCGGTTGTGGAGCCATGCCGACGCCTCGATTACGAGGTTGAACTCGGGATCTGGGTCGGAGGCCGATCCGCCCTCGGCGCCCCGGTCCCGATCAGCAAGGCGCGTGATCACATAGCGGGTTTAAGCCTCCTTAATGACTGGTCCGCCCGCGATATCCAAGCTTGGGAATACCAGCCATTGGGACCATTCCTGGCGAAGAATTTCGCAACGACAATTTCGCCGTGGATCATAACCGCTGAAGCTCTTGAGCCCTTTAGGGCAGCGCCGCTTCGCCGGCCAGAAGGCGATCCCGCGCCGCTCGAATATCTTGTCGACGACGCCGATCAGGAGGCTGGCGCCTACGATATCCGCGTGGAAGTTTTTCTGCGCACGCACGAGATGGCGAAATCCGGCGACGCAGCGACGCTTCTGGGAAGCGTCCGTGCAACGGACCTTTATTGGACGCCGGCGCAAATGGTTGCGCATCATACTGTAAATGGATGTGACATTGCGGCGGGCGATCTCATGGGGACGGGCACTATTTCCGGCGCTGGGGAGAGCGAAAAAGGCAGCATGATGGAATTGAGCTGTGGGGGACGCCGCGAGATTGTCTTGCCCAACGGCGAAACGCGGACTTTTCTCGAGGATGGCGATGAAGTGACGATGACAGGTTGGGCCGAACGCGCCGGATTCCGTCGGATCGGTTTCGGACGATGCGGCGCGACGATCAAAAAAAGCTGAGCGTCGGCGCGTAGACGCCGCCGAAAGTCGAGATTTATTTGTAGTCCAACGCCCGGATCATATTGAATACCTGCTGCGCGATACGCTTGCCCTCCTCTGTAAGCCGATAGGCAACTCTTGGCGGCGCATCGTCGCTGACGATGCGCAACACCATCCCCTTGTTTTCAAATGCGCGCAATTTCAGCGTGAGCATCCTTTGGGAGATTTTTTCGAAATGCAGAGCTTCGTCGAGCGAACGTCTCAAGGCGGCGTGGCGCAATTCTCCGGATTCCAAAACGAGCAAGATGATGATCGCCCACTTATCGCCAAGCAAGCTGAAGACGCCGCGTAGATATTCGTACTTCGCCTGACCGCCCTCGCTGATTTGGTCTGCAAGCACGGCGAGCGCCGCAGCCTGGCGTTTTGGCATAGGCTCGTCGAATCGGCTCAATTCGGGCTCCCATTTGGGAGGTTCCACCGTCGCTTGGGATCAAAACTGTTCCCTCTTGTCGCGGCGCGATTATGATACTAATCGTATTGGAACTGGATAGATACAATTAGGAGAGAAATTTGTACGAGGGTTTGAGCCTTGCTGGCAAGACAGCCGTCATCACCGGCGGCGCCGGCGGCATCGGTCAAGCGACCGCCAAGCTTATGGCGGGCCGGGGCGCAAGAGTCGCCATTGCGGATATCAATCTCAAAGGCGCAGATGCGGTTGCCCGCGAAATTGGCGATGCGGCCATTGCGGTCAATCTTGATCTCGCTGACGAAACATCGATCAAGCGGGCCATCGTCACAATCATTCAGGCATTTGGCAGGATCGACATCCTTCACAACAATGCAGCCATTGCCGGCGAAATTGTTGCGCGGGACGGCAGTCTTCACGATCTCGACACCGAAGTCTGGGACAGGGTGTTCGCTGTGAATTGCCGCGGCACCATGATGATGACCCGAGAGTGCTTGCCTTATTTGATCGAAGCAAAAGGGTCGATCATCAACACCGTCTCTGGTCTCGGCTTACAAGGACACGTACGACAAACCGCGTATGGTTCGACCAAGGCGGCTTTGATCCAATTCACCCGTACGGTTGCGACGACTTATGGTGCAAAAGGCGTGCGCTGCAACGCTGTTGCGCCCGGCCTTATCCTCACCGAAACCACGGCAAAGGACTTTCCCGCACACTGGCGCAAAAATGTCGAAGACGAGACGCCGCGCGGCGCTGTCGGTGAGCCTGAAGATATTGCTGAGCCTGTGGCGTTTCTCGCGTCTGACGCCGCAAAAAACATCACAGGACAGACAATTGTCTCCGATGGCGGGGTTTCGATCCATGTTCCAGGGTATGCGGCTTATGCGAAAGCCGTTTGGGGCTAGCCCTCAATACGTGTAGCCGAACTTAGGCAAATTAGCAGGATTGACAGTGGAAAATCGTGGAATAAGTTTCAGCAAATATGGGGCGCCTTTAAGCCGGCGATCTATATTAGGCGGCGCCTGCGTTCTGAGCGCAATGGCCTTCACTGAGCAGGCTTCGGGTGTTCGCCTGTGCGCTACTACCAATGGCTTCAGTTTTGTCGTTACGGATAATCGCTTTTCGCCAAGCATCGACTTCGGGCAGCGCCTTTCAAGCGGCGGCAGCGAACGGTTGGAAGTCACCAAAGGCTTAACAAAGCTCTGGAGTGAGCGGCTCGCACCGCACTGGCGCGCGCCGACCGGCGCTGTTGCGGGGTTGACAAGCTGGGCTGTTTGGGAAGGTCTGTCAGAGCAATCCTATGGGCAATTTCGCCGTGCCCGGATCATTGGCACCCATGAGTTTGATTTGGCGACGAATGCGAGTTCGCACGACTTAACGATTGAAAGTCGAACGGACGCGATTTTGGCCGATCCTCAATTGCGGGGCGCGAAATGGCCACTCGCAATAGCGCGTCACGCGGTAAGTTGCGTGAATGAGCCACGAGACAATGATCAAACTTGCCGCGTCGGCGCGCCAATGTTGGAATCCCGCGAAACTCTTCGCCTCATTTCATGGATAATTGTGTGACAAGATGAGAACACCGCCAGGAATTTCCGAAGTTGAGTTTTCGACCGCCTTACAAGCTTTCGCCAATGTGGTTGGAAAAGAATGGGTCTTCACTTCTGATGAAGATTTGCACACCTATCGCGACGCCTATTCTCCATTACGTAACGAGCCCGACGAACGCGTCGCTTCTGCTGCTGTCGCACCTCGCAGCGTTGAAGAAGTGCAGGAGATCGTGCGCATCGCAAACCGATTTAGCATTCCGCTTTACGCAATCTCAACGGGTCGCAATCTCGGCTATGGCGGCTCCGCGCCGAATTATTCGGGCAGTGTCGTTGTTGATCTGAAAAGGATGAATCGGGTTATTGAAGTCAACGACAGCAATCACTACGCGATTGTCGAACCCGGCGTCAGCTATTTTGACCTTTATAATTATTGCCGGGAAAAAAAACTGAAAGTCTGGCTGGACGTCCCTGATCCTGGTTGGGGGAGTCTGGTCGGCAACGCCCTCGACCATGGCGTCGGTCACACCGCTTCCAGGTTCCGCAACCATTTCGACGCCCATTGCGGCATGGAAGTGGTGCTGCCGAGCGGCGAATTGCTGCGCACAGGCATGGGCGCGATGCCGAAATCTCAGACATGGGCGCAATACAAGCTCGGCCTTGGCCCAGTCGTCGATGGGCTTTTTTCGCAATCAAATATGGGCATTGTTACCAAAATGGGCTTTTGGTTGATGCCTGAGCCTGAAGCCTTTCTCCAAGGCAAGGTTATGGTTCGACGCTACGATGATCTGCATGACCTTGTCGAAGTGTTGAAATATGTCGAGAACATGGCCATCGCGCCGGGCGCGCCGGAAATGGCGAGCCCCTTGCTCGGCGCTGGCGGCGACACCAAGACGCTCGTCGACATTTTTTTGAACGGGCCGCCGCAGTTGGATCGGAATCACAGTGAACTGATCGCAGCCGCTGAACTCGGCTATTCCCGCAAACTCGAACAATATGGCCTCGACAACAATATTCCCTATTGGTCGTTTCACGTATCATTTTACGGTCCGCGGAAGGTGGTAGAAGCCCAATGGGAAGCAGTGCAGGATATCATGACAGAACGCGTCAGCGACGCGATCTTTCAAGCTCACGATGTCGTCACGGATCGGGATGAAGCCGTTCGAAAAGCTGAGGTCTACGCCCAGAATATGGGAGTGCCTAACCTCGAGTTTTTTGCGTTGGGTACACGTGGAGGAGGATTGCCGCCCACACGCGGGCACCTTTTCTTCTCCCCGGTCATTCCCCAGTCGGCAGAAGGAATTCTTGAGGCGAACCGCGTATTCAATAAAGCGGTTAACGACATCCCGCTGCTGCAGCAGGTGCCAATGTTTAACTTGCGCCCGTTTTCGCTGCCTACCGCATTTTATGAACGTTGTTTTCTTCTGGTGCTTGGCTTCCCGGTGCTAGACGACCCTGCGATCAACAAGGCCACAGTGGCGGCGTTCCGAGAACTAATCAGGATTGGCGCAGAACATGGTTGGGGCGAGTACCGCACGTCGCCGATATTCCAGGACCAGGTGATGCAAACCTATTCATTCAACGACAATGCGCTTTTGCGTTTCCATGAGACGATCAAGGATGCGCTTGATCCAAATGGCATCCTGTCGCCAGGCCGCTATGGTATCTGGCCGCAAAACCTGCGGGGGACAAAACCATGAAGAAAGTCCTCTTGATTTCGATCCTCGCCCTTTCTCTGACGTCTTGCGGTTCGCGCAAAGAGGCGGCGGACGATCAGGCTAAAGAGACATTGGCTCCGCAAGCTAGTGCGGGCAAACAAGTATTCGACAAATGGTGCGCCTATTGTCATGGCAAGGGCGAACGCTTTCCAGGAACGGTGTCGCTTGCCGTCAAATATGGCGAAGACTTGCCCGCAGCCTTGGAAGAACGAGAAGACTTGACACCAGAAACCGTTTCACTCTTCGTTCGTCAAGGCGTTTATTCAATGCCGCCGTTCCGAAAAACAGAAATCACTGACGAAGAACTGGCGGCCCTAGGCGCCTATCTGAGCCACACAGAAAATCTGGCCGACGACGCTGAAGGGGTCGTTCCTCCCGAACTTCAATAAACGGCGCCCGCCGAGTGGGTTGACCATTCTCGCCAAGAGTGAATCTGGTTGACTCCCAAGCGGAAGGAGGATACGTCGAATTACGATACGCGAAGTCCACATATTCAACCAAAAGAGGTCGGAAGAGGCTTCGCCGATAATTGCAGATTGGCATTTGGGGTTTTCGAATGACACGCAAAATGCGCGAGGGAACGGTCGAACTTCCAAACGGTCTTTCGATGCATTACTACGAATGGCCCGGCAATGGCCCCAAGCTTCTATTGCTCCATCCTACTTGCGGATATGGCCGCATCTGGGAGTGGTTGGCCGATGCGCTGGGCGACAAATTCCACATTTTTGCGCCTGATCAACGCGGCCACGGCTATTCCGGTCGCCCAAACGGGTCTTACTCCGCCGACGAATATGCGGACGATGCGGAGCTATTCGCAGAGGCTGTCGGGATCGACAGAGCGATTGTGTTCGGACATTCGCTCGGATCGCGCGTCGGTCAGGTTTTCGCGGCTCGATATCCGAATCGCGCCTATGCCCTGATCCTTACCGCTCCGCATTTGAGCAACTTTTACATGACCCGGGAAGATGCGAAGGCTGTACTTGAGACCGCCGCCAGCAATTTGCATCACCCCGAACGATTTGCGTCGCGCGAACAAGCCTTCACCTACATGAGGGCGCGTTGGCCTTGGACCCCGGACCCGGATGAAGCGCTCAATCATCGCATCGACTACAATTTCCACCACCATCAGGATGGATCCGTTTCACCACACTACGATATCGTACGGGTATCCCAGGGACTTACACATCTTAGCGACGACCTGCGCCCTTATGCGGCGGCGGTAAAGTGCCCTGTTCTAATTCTGCGCGCCGCTTCCGGCAAACTGTCATCTCAAGACGCCATCGAACTGGCCAAATTCTGGGGAGACGCCCGGGTGGTCGATGTTGAAGGCACTTATGCGGTTCAACTTGAAAGTCCTGTCGCCACTGCAGAAGCGATTGCCGAATTCGCAGGGGCTATCGATGTCAAATGACCGTTAGGCCAATTTCTTCCGCCACGTTCTGAAAGGCAGTATCATGACAGTGAATATCAAGCACCCCGACCGGTTGTTGATCGGCGGCGAATGGGTCGAGCCTATCGATGGCGCGCCGATTCCAGTTATTTCTCCGGACACTGAAGAGATTGTATTCACTGTCGCCGGGGCAGGCCCGCGCGACATGGACCGCGCCGTGGAAGCGGCTCGGCGAGCATTTGACAGCGGTCCTTGGTCTGAAATGCCTCCGGAAAAGAGAATCGCCCTTGTCGAGCGCCTGGCGGACGCGCTCGACAGGCGAGCTGGCGAAATCGGAGAAGCCTGGACGTTGCAGGTTGGGGCCTTGGCTGTGTTGGGACCAATCTTTGCCGGGATCGGCACGCAGCACCTGCGCGATGCAATCGCACACGGCCGCAATTTCAAATTTGAACAGCAGGTGGAAAGCCCTGTCGCGCCAGATGCGCGTATTGTCTACGAGGCGGTCGGCGTTGTTGCTGCGATCACACCGTGGAATGTGCCCTATATGCTGATGACCAACAAGGTGGCGCCCGCTCTGGTTGCGGGATGCACGTTGATTATGAAGCCTTCACCGGAAACGCCGCTCGAGGCCTATGTCATTGCTGAATGCGCCCAAGAAGCGGGGCTGCCGCCTGGAGTCATCAATCTTGTCCCAGCGGATCGCGAAGCCGCCGATCATCTGATGCGCAATCCGCAGATCGACAAGGTCGCCTTCACCGGCTCAACCGCCGTCGGGAAGCAGATCGGCCAAGTTTGCGCGGAACAAGTTCGGCGCTGCAGTCTCGAACTTGGCGGCAAGTCGGCTGCGATCGTGCTCGATGATATGAGCGACGAGGAAGTCGCCGATATTCTTACCGGTGCTATTACAACGCTAAGCGGCCAAGTTTGCGCGATGTTGAGTCGTGCGCTCGTCCCCAGCCATCGCTATGACGGAATTGCAGCCGCCATCGCCGCTGCGATGAAAAAGGTGCGGATCGGACATTCGGACGATCCGTCAACGCAAATGGGGCCGCTCGCGACTCGGCGCCAATTAGAACGCGTGGAAAAATATGTCGAGATCGGCGTTGCTGAAGGAGCGACGTTAGTCACAGGAGGCAAACGACCGACGCAACCCAATAGAGGAGTATTTTATGAGCCGACGCTGTTTACCGGCGTGACCAATGATATGAGAATCGCGCGGGAAGAGATTTTCGGTCCGGTTCTATGCCTTATCCCATATGATGGCGTCGACCATGCGATCCGCATCGCGAACGATTCGATGTACGGACTCAACGCCTCAGTCCTTACACATGACGCCGAGTCGGCGGCAAAGATCGGACGCAAGATGAGAGCGGGAACTTTTGCGCAGAACGGATTAAAAACCGATTTCTCCCTTCCGATGGGCGGGTTTAAGCAGTCGGGCATTGGCCGCGAAGGCGGCGAACAGGGATTGCGCGGCTATCTCGAGACGAAGTCGATGCTGCTCGAACCAGCGAAGTAGCCTTTCGCGAGCGCTCAACGATCCCTGTCGCCGATTGAACCAGCGATCATTTCAGGAAAAAGGACCGGACCCAATATGCAGAAACTCGTAGTGATGTACCCCCCACAGCCCGACATGGATGCCTTTAAAGCCTATTACGTCGGCACCCATATCCCACTCGCCAGAAAGATCCCTGGCCTTCAGGCGCTGCGCTACAGCTTCGAAGTTGAAACCTTGGCGGGCGACGCCCGATATGCCTGCATTTTTGAAGCCGAGTTCGAAGATGGCGCGGCCCTCGGCAAGGGTATGGGCTCGCCCGAAGGCCAAGCGGTCGCCGCGGACGTTCCCAATTTTGCGAAGAATCCGCCATCGCTGATCCATTACCGTGTCGATAAATAGAAGACGTCAAGATTTGGTGCGGATTACACTTGGTAATTCGCTGCATTCTTTGAGGTAGGAGCGAGCGAAATATTCGGGCTTTGCAAGGTGTTCTGGGGGGCGGCTCGCCTAGAGGCGTTGCGAGCAAGTACAGCAATTCTTTTTGGTTTGAACTACTCAGAACGAAGTACTGGCACATGCATGCGTAAGGAGTTGCGGTGAACCACTTGGCTCAGGGGGAAGAAGCCGAAAAGGAAGGCGGCGCCAAAGCGCTAGTTCAAGGCAGGGGTCTTGGCACGCTTGACCGTTTACGTGACAATTTTTCCGCGTCCGGTCGAAAGCTGCTGCAGCGCGTATTGCCTTTTTTCGATCGTCCCCAATCATTTGGGGAAATAGACGGCGCAAAGACCGCTTGCGATATTGCAAGCGCCCTACTCTCGGTCCGTGGAGAAGCTTCAGGCGTCGCAATCGCCGCCGATCTCCTCGGTCTCTATGAGCATTTGGACCCGAATTCGAAAGAAGAGTTCCTGTTTGCGCTCGGGATGGACTTCGATCCTGACGAACAAGCTTTAACCAACTGTTGGGAGCAATATCGCCGAGAGGGCCCGGTTGCCCTTCATGCCCTTTCGAAAGCGGTCGAAGCGCCTCGACAGGAGTTGTTTCGTCGCCTCAACCTCGCGCCTGGCGGCACCGCCGCCCTCGTTCGAATGCGTGCAGATCTGTTGTCAATCAAGGCTAAAAACGAGGTTTTTGCGCGCGTCGACGCCGATCTAAAGCACCTCCTTCGCTCATGGTTCAACAGAGGCTTCTTATCGATGCGATCGATCGACTGGTCATCGTCGGCGAGCCTACTCGAAAGACTTATTAAGTATGAGTCTGTCCACGACATAAACAGCTGGACAGAATTGCGGCTGCGCCTAGACCCCCCGGACAGGCGTTGTTTCGCTTTCTTTCACCCTGCAATGGCTGATGAGCCGCTTATTTTCGTTGAAGTGGGACTAACTAACGGCATACCGACCAGTATTCAAAATTTGCTCAGCTCGAACCGCGAACCGATTGACGCAGACTGTGCGACTACTGCTACTTTTTATTCGATCAACAATTGTCAGCCTGGGTTGGCCGGAATTTCTTTCGGGCATTTTCTCATTAAGCAGGTCGCAGCCGACCTCAAGCGCGACCTCCCTAACCTTTCTCAGTTCGTCACACTTTCACCTGTTCCCGGCCTGATGAACTGGCTTCGTCAGTCCGTAGCAACCGCCGAAGAACACGCGATCATCGAAAAGCTCGCAGATCCGTCAGGATTTCGAGAGCTCGACGACCAGGAAGCTCGTTCATTCCTCCTCAAGCGCGCCGTCGAGTACTTTACGAAAGCGCGCAATCCTTCCGGCAAACCGTACGACCCTGTCGCGCGGTTCCACCTTGGCAACGGCGCACGCCTAGAGCAAATCAACTGGCGCGCGGACACATCAAACAATGGTTTGCGCCAAAGCGGGAGCGTGATGGTCAATTATCTCTATGATCTTGCAAGATTGGAGGAGAATCACGAAGCATTTGTCGAACGCGGAAAGTTGATAACCGGCGAACCGTTCAACAAGCTTGCGGCCTCAATCAGCGCAAAGAAAATTTCGTCGAAAGGGCCGCTTTGAATGGCAAACCTATACGCCACGCTCTCTCTTTGCTTTCCAAAGGATCGCAGTGAAGTTTTTGCAACAACACAAGACGGCTCCATATTGACCTATGCGGATCTCGAGCGGAGATCTGCGCAATACGCTCACTTGCTTGCGCGCCTCGGCGTAAGACCCGACGACCGCGTCGCGGTCCAGGCCAGCAAGAGCCTCGAAATGCTCATGCTCTACTTGGGTTGTTTGCGCGCCGGAGCGATTTTCCTTCCTCTGAACACAGCCTACACTCCAGCCGAACTGACTTATTTTCTTGAAGACGCCGCGCCCAGTCTTTTCGTATGCAGACCGGAAGATGAAACGGAAATGCGCCAGCTTGCCGGCGTTGCGCAGTTGGAAACGCTTGACGCCGATGGCCGCGGCACCCTTGCGGCAGAGTCAGTGAGCCAGGAGGATTCCTTTCCTACTATCGACCGAAGCGGCGACGATATTGCCGCCATCCTTTATACTTCAGGAACAACCGGGCGATCGAAAGGGGCGATGCTTAGCCATGACAACCTCGCCACGAATTGCCTCACTCTGCGCGATTACTGGCGTTTCACCTCAAACGACACGCTGCTCCATGCGCTGCCTATTTTCCATACGCATGGCCTTTTCGTTGCGACCAACATCACGCTTGCCGCAGGGGCGAAAATGATATTTCTGCCCGGCTTCGACATCGACCAGGTTATCGCGGCGTTGCCGCGTTCAACCGTGATGATGGGCGTCCCTACTTTCTACATAAGACTTCTCAAAGAACCGGCTTTTACGCAGGAGCTTGTTAGCCACATGCGCCTGTTCATATCAGGTTCGGCCCCGCTTTCCGCTGATATCCATCGAGTTTTTCACCAACATACCGGCCACATGATCCTCGAACGATATGGGATGACAGAGACAAACATGAACGCATCGAATCCTTACGAGGGTGAACGGCGTGCCGGAACGGTTGGTTTTCCCTTGCCTGGCGTTTCGATCAGGATCGCAGATCCTGACAGCGGTAAGCAGCTGCCGCAAGAAGAAGTCGGCGTCATTGAGATCCAAGGACCCAATGTCTTCAAGGGGTACTGGAATATGCCCGAGAAGACAGCTGCGGAATTTCGCGATGGCTACTTTATTTCGGGTGATTTAGGTTTGATCGACAATGACGGTTATGTCTCGATTGTCGGGCGCGCGAAGGATCTCATTATCGCTGGGGGGTATAATATTTATCCTGCGGAGGTGGAGGCAGCTCTCGACGAACTCGCCGAAATAAGAGAGTCAGCTGTCGTCGGCGTCGCCCATCCCGACATGGGCGAAGGGGTTGTCGGCGTCGTCGTCCCAGTCAATCCGGAATTCGCCGATGAATCGGCTATCATAGGGCAGCTGCAAGACAAGCTTGCGCGTTTCAAACAGCCGCGCCGAATTTTCTTCGTAGACGAGCTGCCCAAAAACGGAATGGGCAAGGTTCAAAAGACGATATTACGCGAAAAATATTCCGATACGTTCAAATGAATGCTCGTGAACTTCCGGTGACGACCGCCTTACGCTTGCGGATGAACGCCAATATTTTTCCACAAAAGTTCTATGGATTTCTGCTGGCTGTGAGATGGCGGACACGATTGGTGTAATAATTCGGAAGCGGACGAGGCCTGTGAAATCGTCCGGGGAACAACCTCAGAGATTGGTTGCCAAGTTCATGGCAGGAGGTCGTCGATTTTTATCATCGAGTGATCGGCAGTGGTTTCGATGACATGGGCAAGCCAGGCCTGCTGATCGACGCCATTGAGTTTTGCGGTCTCGACGAGCGTGTACATGACCGTCGCGCTCTCTCTGCAGGCGTCTGATCCAGCGAACAGGCAGTCTTCTTGCCGGCGACGATGCCATTGACGGAGCGTTCGGCAATATTGCTACCGAACTCCCGTCGACGTCGTCGAGGTAAGCGGTCGTGCGCTGCTTGCGGCCGACAGCATAGCGGATGGCGCCGGCAAGTTCACCGCCGCTGGGCACAGCGGGCGGCGTCGCCTGCAGCAAGCCGAGCAAGGTTTCGAATTTCTCTTCCGACTCGTTCTGGCGAAGACGCTGGCGCTCGTCGGGCTGACGACCCCTGGCGCGTTTTTCGATTTCGTAGAGCGCGGCGACGCGACGTGCTGAATGCGGAATGGTTCTCAACGGTCGAGCAGGCGAGAACCGCCATCCGAATCTGGCTGAAGCAATACAACGGCATCAGGCCGAATCAGTCCCTCGGCATGCGCCCGCCAATCCCGGAAACTCTACAAGAAATTGGTTCGTAACAATGGGGCTGAACATGGTCTTATTGCCGGTTAACTAATTGCGTTTCTGCTTCGACATTCACAAATTCAAGTCCTGCAAAGTGAAAATAGATCCGCGCGTGAATTAACGCCAAGCTTCGCATATGCCCGGCGGCGATATGTGACGACACTGTTCGGCGTAATCGCCAGATCTGCAGCAATGGCTTCCGCCTTTCTTCCGCGCAAAACGCCAAGACATACTTCGCGTTCCCGGTTTGATAGCGCCGACAGCGGCTGCGGATAGTTCGGTTTCGCAGCCAACTCATAATGAAGAAGCGCCGCTTTTCCCATAATCCGCGCAATCGGGTGGGTGATCGTTTGGCTAGTCAGAAGCCATGTCGTATTAGGACCGCGTTTGTAGAAATTAACCGAAATTCTTAGGGTATCACCAGCAGAAAGCACTGAAACCTTGTCGCTGATTCCGGGTTTGCCAAAAAAAATCTCCGCATATTTGGCGGTCATTGCACTCTTGATCTTGTTCATTTCATAGACGACGCTTTTTCCAGAACTCAATGCCATCACTTCGGCATGCAGCGGATCGTTGACATACCAGCCATCCAGATAGGTTTCAGCGAGCTTCCGTCCAGCTTTGTGATCGACAAAACTCCTGGCGAGCAGACACTCGACGTGATTTTCCCGGTATGAGAACACCATGCATTGATCGGCGCCGACCGCTTCAACCAAATTCAGAAAGTTGGGCTGGAACTCGTCTGCTCCGACGGAGTCGAGGCCAATGCTGACCTGTCTCCAGAGGTCTTCATTTGAATGTGATTCCATCTGATGCCGTCTCAACGATACGTTGTCCCTCTTTTGGGGGGACAGATTTTGCTATTGGATTTCAGTACAATAGCAGCATCGTGTATTTCTCCAATTCCGCTGCGGAGGCGACCTGCAGATGAGACCTGAGGGCAAGAACCAACTGGATTCACTGTATTTCGATTATCCTTTATTCGAGTCGCCGGCTCGTCGAGCAGCGGCTGGCGAAACGGAGATAACTTCCGTGGCGATTGTGGGCGCTGGCCCGGTAGGGCTCATGGCGGCTCTCACTTTGGCTTCGTTCGGGATTGCCAGTGTCGTATTTGAAAAGAAGAATACGTTTAACGACGGCAGCCGCGCAATTTGTTTGGCGAGACAAAGCTACCACCTTTTTGAAAAAGTTGGAGCCTTGGAACCGTTTCTGCGCAAATCGCTCGGATGGACCATGGGGCGGTCTTATTTTCGCGGAAAAAAAATCCTTGAGTTCGAAATGGCGCATGATCGGGATCAGAAGTTCATGCCCATGTATAATCTGCAACAGCAATATATCGAACAGTTTCTCTGGCAAGCAGCAAGCAAATCAGCATTGATCGACATTCGCTGGCTGAGTGAAGCAACCTCAATCGATTCCGATACGGATGGAGTAAGCATTCAGGTTGAAGATCCAAGTGGCGTATATCAAGTGCGCGCTGACTGGCTGCTCGCCGCTGACGGAGCCAGAAGTTCCGTCCGAACTATTCGCGGCTTGAAGTTAAAAGGCGAAAACTACGAGGGCCGCTATGTCATTGCCGATGTAAAGGCGGATTTGCCTGTTGATCCGGTTCACCCGACCGTCCGCCGCGCGCTTTTCGACCCCATCTGCCTTCCTGGCAAAACCGTACTGATCCACCGGCAGCCGGACACAATCTGGCGTATTGACTATCAGATCGATGATGACGTGGCCGTTGAAACTGCAACGAAAGAGGAGATTGTTCGCGCCAATGTCTCCAGTGTTTTAAAAGAAATCGGCTATCTCGGTAAATGGGAGCTCGAATGGTGGAGCTCTTATACGGCCAATACGCTGTTGCTGGATGATTACAGAGACGAGCGAATTTTTTTCATTGGCGATAGTGCGCATATCGTTCCGATTTTTGGCGTGCGCGGGCTGAATAACGGGCTGATCGACGCTTTCAATATCGGATGGAAAATTGCCATGGTTGTCTCCGGCGCCGCAGGCGAGGGACTGCTGGACAGTTATACGCCGGAACGACGGGGGGCCACGCTTGATGTATTCGAGAACGCATCAAAGAGTGCTCGGTTCATGTCGCCGCCGACATTAGGATGGCGCCTCATGCGCGATGCGGCGTTGTCGCTGGCGTTGGACTATGATTTCGCAGGGGAGTTTGCGAACCCGCGTCAGATGACGCCCTATCACTATGGTGAAAGTCCTATTACCGTCATGAATGACGCTGTTGAGCAGCAGCCTGCGCCCGGCGCGGTCGTTCCGAACGTTCAACTGTCAAATGGCCGCTATTTCTCCGATCTGCTCGGTCGCGGATTCACTGGCGTCGTCTTTTTAAACGCCGATGAAATACCGGTTCGAGAAATGCGTCGGTTGCTCGCCGGACTGGACCGGCATTCCAGATTGTTATGCTTTGGCGACGACTGCGTCGGGAATGACGCCTCCGGCGCGGAGTCACAAAGGATAGCGGCCGCGTTTTCCGCCGAGCCGGGTGAATTTATTCTTGTCAGGCCCGATATGCATATCGCGGCGCGCTGGCGATGTCCTGAACCGCTGGAAATCCGGACGACTCTTGCGAACGTGCTATGTAGGTAGGAAGGCGGTTCAACATGGCGCTCCAATTCTCTGAACTGGAACACGTGTACGATAAGCTTGCGGTCACTCTCGACGGAATTGACGATTCTGAAAGAGACCTGTTTCTTGCAAAGCTGGTTCTGGCGCTAGCGTACAAAGCTGGTTCAATCGAAGACGTGCTTGAATCAATCGAAAAATGCTCCCGCGGCATCAACCCAGCAAAGTGAGAGCTGCCCCGGAATACAAACAAGTTTCCTGAGAGCGGATTAAGCTGCAAAGCCGTTTGCCCTGCGCTGATAATACATCGCCCTGGCGCATGTCGGTGGCGCGCCAGTCACATTTTCGTTCCAGGCGACAGCACCATCATAACGCCTGTCGAAAAACAGGATCCGCATCTCAGCCGCCCGTCATAGACATCGGGCGCGCCACAGACGGCGCTGCGCCTCTAGCGATTTCAAAATGATGGCGCTCCGGCTTCATGATCATCGCCCGGTCGAGCGCCGCATCGAGCGCACGCGCTGGTGCGAATCCGCGCAAGGCCGCCCTCAGGTCGATCTTGCCGTCATCGCCGAGACAGGAATAGAGCTCGCCCGTGCAAGTCACGCGCACACGGTTGCAGCCGGCGCAAAAATTGTTTGTGAGCGGAGTAATCAGCCCAAGCTCGCCGCCGGTTTCCTCAATACGGACGTAGCGCGCCGGCCCACCGGTCGATTTCATAAGGGGCGCCAGCGTCCATGACTGCTCCAGTCGTTCGCGAACCGCCGTCAGGGGCAGGTAATGGTCAGCGCGGTCCTCGTCGATTTCGCCGAGCGGCATCGCCTCGATCAGAGTGAGCGCCATGCCGTGGCCATGGGCCCAGGCGATGAGGCTCGGGATCTCGTGCTCATTAACGCCCTTGAGCGCGACCGTGTTGATCTTGACCGCAAGCCCCGCCGCCTGCGCGGCGTCGATCCCTTTGAGCACGTCAGAGAGCCGGTTTCGACGAGTGAGGCGTTCAAAAACGGCGTCGTCGAGCGTGTCGAGCGAGACATTAACGCGGGCGACGCCCGCGGCCGCAAGTCCCTCCGCATGTGCCGCCAGCCTCGTCGCGTTGGTGGTAAGTGCTAGCTCTTTCAGGTCTCCCTTTTCGAGCCGGCGACCCATCCGCGCCATGAATTGAAGGACGTCGCGGCGCACCAGCGGCTCGCCGCCTGTCACCCGGATTTTCTCCACGCCGCGCGCGATGAAGGCGTCGGCGACGGCTTCCAGTTCTTCAAGACTCAGGACCTCAGCCTTCGGAAGGAAGGCCATACGCTCGGCCATACAATAGCGACACCGCAGGTCGCAGCGGTCGGTAACAGAAAGCCGAAGATAGCGGATGCGGCGGCCAAAGCCGTCAATGAGGGGCGATTGGGGCATTGGCTCCATGGTACACTTGCTGCTCGCCGGCGTCACGGGGCTTGAGGCTCAAAAGGCGACAAGGCCTTCTACCGCGAGATATTTGTCACCGGACCGACAATCGAAATCGATCCCCGCTTCTTGCGCCATGCGCCCCGCAAGCGCCGTCGGACCAAATTGGCAAGCGATCGCGGTTACGCCCCGCCGCGCGACCTTCGCGACAATTCATAAGAAAAGTAGTTCGACATCATGACGAAGCCGTCGGCGGCGCATCCGGCGCGCGCAATCGCGCCCAGAAACATGTCGAGGGCGCAATGGCGCCCGACATTCTGGCGGGCGTGAATGAATATTCAGGCAGCTGATTTTCGCCGTACGCGATAGACAACGACTGAAGAACGGTCCCATATCGAAGTCTTAGCGCGTAACATCGCAATATTTGCTAACCGATCGCCGCTCTTTGATTCTGGCTGAGGAACGAAAAAACCGACCCTAGCCCCTCAAACTTTTCCGTCGCGGTCCAGCGCGAGCAGAACAAAGGCCATACGGCAGTGCTTGTCGGAGCGGTTAGACCAGCTATGGTTTGTGGCGCGCTGAATGAGGACATCTCCCGCACGCATCAATGTCTCGCCCTCGTCCATCATGGCGTAAATTTCCCCTTCCAGACAAATCGCATAATCGAGCGACTCGGTCTTGTGGAACCACATGTGCCGAGGGTTGTCGCTATCCTTCACTTCATGATGGTCAAGAAAAGAATTGAGCTTTTTCAGATCGTAGCTTGCATCCGGCGGAAAATCGACAATGCGAAGAATCGATCCGTTTTCAGAGTGGAATCCAAAAACATGGTCCTTGGGCGCAGGCTCACTCCCTTTCGCGGCGCCATCGCCGGTTGCCCATAAAACCTGGACAAATGACGGGGCATAATCCGCGACAAACCGATTGGGCGGCGGGCCATCCGAAAGAAAATATGACCGGCCGTCTTCGTTTGTGGCGGTCACAATCCGCCGAATTGGTCGCCGATCCGCTGTGCCCTCGCTCACGCTCGCTCTCCCTGCCCTGACGCAGACCCCCAGTGAGTCCGCATATAATATAATCTATTAGAGAAACGAGCCGTTTTGTAAAGGCTCGCGTCCACGCGCCGGGATCGATTGAATCCACTACCTATTTGGTATTGACAGAGCGGAATGTTAGTTTCAAAACGCTACGGTTAGTAATATCTGACGGAGTCGCATTTCGCGTCGCGGGATCGGACAGGCGAGGATCAATGGCTGCGCTGCATTTCGTATCGGACGAAGTCGCACAAGAGGTATTTGACTGGCGCAGCGCTGTCGCGCGACTTCAGGATGTTTACGCCCATGAGTTCGGCGCAGGCGCCTCGCCTCCGCGAACAGTCGCCGTCGATGGCCCATCCTGGCTGCGCACCCTGCCCGGGAATCCCCCCGGGTTACGCCATTTCGGGGCCAAAATTATGGGAGCCACGATGACGGCGCCTACTCCGACAGCGGATTATGTCATCGTGCTTTTCGAAAAGGCGTCGGGACGTATCGCCGGGTTTTTGGACGCGAAGACGATTACAGGCTTTCGTACGGCCGCCACCACTGCGGCGGCAATCGACAAATTGATCCCGGCCGGCCCGGTTCGTCTGGGCGTGATAGGTTCGGGGTTAGAAGCCTCAATGCATACGCGCGCGTTCGCATCCATCCGGGATCTGACTGAAATTACCGTGTTCAGCCCGAGCCCCGGCAGCCGCGAACGCTTCGCGGCGACTATGGCTGAGGAACTTGGCGTCGGCGCCCGCGCCGTTGCGTCCCCCGAAATTGCGGTCGGTGGTGTTGATCTCGTTTTGACCGCCGCGCGATCACGCGATGAAACGCCAATCCTTTTTAGCGACTGGATTGCGCCGCATTCTGCAGTTGTCTCTATCGGGTCGACGATCCCTTCGCAAAGAGAGATTGACATATCAGTAATTGAGCGCGCCGACCTGATCGTCTGCGACATGCTCGAGGAAACGCTCAACGAAACCGGCGATATGATAGCTGCAAAAAAGGCGGGAATCGCCTTTGAGGAAAAATGCATTTCGCTAAACTCGTTACTGAATGGGAGCGCCGCCAAATTAGTCAGCGACGCTAGGCGACCGATGTACAAATCAGTGGGCGCTGGGATTCAGGATGTCGTGGTTGGCGCATTGATCTTTGAGAAAGCTGTGGCGGCTGGTTTGGCGACGCCGCTTGCGGCGGAGTTTTCAGGAAAAGCGCTCTAGACGATTAACCCGGTCAGGGCGAATTCAGGAGCAGGGATGTAACGAATTATGGCCAGCTATACTCGCAGTGAAGCACGCGACTGGGCGCGCGAGAAATTAAACGGCGTTGCTCCGGTTGTTATCCCCACGATGACTGCAGACTTTAAGCGCCTGAACGAAAAAGCCGTTCGGCACGATGTGGCATTGACCAAGAAGCACGGCTTTATCGGCTCGCTTGCGGTGTCTGAAGTACCGCTTTCAGTGGACGAGCACGACCAGTTTCAAAAGATCATGGTTGATGAGGGCGGTAAAGACTACATTGTAGTGCACCACGCCATTTTCAACACGCTTGAAGACAATATTGAAATGGTGAGAAAGGCCGAAGCGAATGGTTGCGAACTTGTCCTGCTCGGCTATCCCCCGCATTTCTTCCCAAAGTCGCTGGATGACGTATATCAATACAGTAAGGCCGTAATTGATGCGACGAATCTGGCGGTCATGCTGTTCCCTGTGCCCACCTGGGGATTTGGCCGTCTGCATCCCGCCGACATTTCAAAAAAAATCTTGCGCCGCCTTGTTGATGATTGCCCTAATGTCGTGGCGATCAAGGCGGAAGGCGGCATGCCTTATATCATGTCCGCAATTGAAGTGCATCGCGAATTCCACAAAGAAGTCGTGATATCCTCACCGCTTGAATACGAATACCTGACGCTTGGCCAGCTTATCGACATCCCTTTCTGCGGGACGAATTACAGCGCCTTCTTCGGGCCGACAATTCCACGCGCGCACAAGCTGATGCGCGAGCGCCGCTATGACGAGGTGACTGAGATATTTTATCAGATAGATCCGATGCGAAAGGCGGTCGGAACACTTGGTTTCGGCGGTCAGGGTCTATCGAACCGCTTGTTGTGGAAATACCAGGCTTGGCTGCAGGGATATAATGGCGGGCCGATCCGGCATCCGACCGCCAGGATCTACGCCAAAGACATGGCATTGCTCCGCAATGCGACAGCGGCGGCCGGTCTAAATCCGACAAGTAGCCCGGACGAAGAATTCTTCATCGGGCGCAACCCAGCCTGACACCCTCCCCCCGCCTGCAGGCAAGGAATATCGAAAATGACCGGAATTGCACCATTGCCGCTCAAAGATCCGGACTTGCTGCGGCAAGCGATGTTGATAGACGGCAAATGGGTGCAGGCAGACAGCGGCGCAACAATCGACGTCACCAATCCTGCAACCGGCGACGTCATCGCCAGAGTTCCCAAGGGCGGCGCAGATGAAACCCGGCGCGCCATCAATGCCGCAAAGGCGGCGATGAATTCATGGCGCAAGGCGCTGCCAAAAGATCGCTCACGCATCCTGCGCAATTTGTTCAACCTCATGATGGCGCACATCGACGACTTGTCGATTATTCTCACTGCCGAACAGGGAAAACCGCTAGCCGAAGCTCGCGGCGAAATCTTGTATGGCGCCGGCTTCATCGAGTGGTTCGCTGAAGAAGCCAAACGGGTTTATGGAGACATCATCCCGCAGAATGTCGACGGACGGCGAATTCTGGTGCAGAAGGCGCCCATCGGCGTGTTCGCAGCGATAACGCCGTGGAATTTTCCAAATGCAATGATCACACGTAAGGCTGGTCCTGGTTGGGCGGTAGGCTGTGCAGGCGTGATTAAGCCAGCCAGCCAGACGCCGCTCTCAGCCCTGGCGATCGGTGTACTCGCCGAGCGTGCGGGGATGCCGAAAGGCGTGTGCAACATTGTTACTGGTTCTGCTGGTGCGATTGGCGGCGAACTCACCAGCAATCCTGACGTGCGGAAACTTTCCTTTACCGGCTCGACCGAAGTCGGAGCTCTGCTTCTGGAACAATGCGCGCCAACGATCAAGAAGACCAGCATGGAGCTTGGCGGCAATGCCCCGTTCATTGTCTTTGACGACGCCGATCTAGACGCGGCGGTAAAGGGCGCAATCGCGGCCAAGTATCGCAACTGCGGCCAAGCTTGCATCGCCGCAAATCGCATTCTCGTGCAGTCTGGCATCTATAACGCTTTCGCACAGCGGATGGCGGAAGCCATTTCGGGATTGAAGGTCGGCAATGGAATGGATGACGCGGTCATTCAGGGCCCGTTGATCGATGAAAAAGCCGTCTCGAGCGTCGAACTTCACGTCGCCGACGCCATCGCTAAAGGCGCCAAGGTATCGGCCGGCGGCAAACGCCACAGCCTGGGAGGGAATTTCTTTCAGCCGACCCTACTCACAAATGTCCCGCGCAATGCCCTAGTCTTTTCCGAGGAAATCTTCGGTCCAATCGCGCCGCTTTTCCGCTTCGAGACCGAAGAAGAGGCCGTCGAAATGGCCAATGACACGCCATTCGGTTTAGCATCCTATATATACGCGCGCGATGTCGGCCGCATATTCCGCGTCGTGGAAGCGCTCGAATTCGGCATGGTCGGCGTCAATGAAGGGTTGATCTCTACAGAGGTGGCGCCGTTCGGCGGCGTTAAAACATCCGGACTTGGACGCGAAGGATCGAAGTACGGCATCGATGATTACCTGGAAATAAAATACGTTGCTCTCGGGGGGCTTTAGTTCTTTGAGAGCACACAGCTAACGCTGTCGAGAGATTACTCGCCGCTCCGGGGAGTTTGCGAAAGGTAGTCGGTCTTAGATGAATTCTCGCTTCACTGGACAGCGGCTCACGAAGGACGTTCAGACTACGCAGACTGCAAGTATATTGTGGAGTCGATCGCCGGGAAGCCGTTGGCGCGCAATTGGAGAAATTGAGATGTGTCCGGCGCCTTAGGGGGGGTAGCGCGGCCGTTCCAAGGGAGACAGAAAAGTGGTTCGTCCTTCGGCTCATGTCGTTTCAGCGGCGCGTAAGGCGGCGAAGGGAATGGCTGACCGTAATACGCCCTTTATCTTCGATGAGTGGTATGTCGCCGCGTTCACCGAAGAAATCAGCAGGCATCTCCTGCCGCGCATGTTGTTGGGCAAGCGAATTGTTTTCTACCGGACCGAAAACGGCGAAGCTGTCGCCCTGGAAGACAGGTGCGCGCACCGTTCCTATCCGCTATCTGCCGGCACGCTTGAAGGGAATACGATCGTATGCGGCTATCACGGCTTTCGTTACGATAGCGTCGGCAATTGCGTGAACGTTCCGTCACTCAAGGCATGCCCTAAGTCAATTGGCGTTAAGCGTTACCCGTTGATTGAAATTGGACCGATAGTTTGGATCTGGATGGGTGATCCGGAAAAAGCGAGCAAATCAAAGATTCCCGACGTATCTTTTGTCGATAGTCCTACATGGGTTTGGTCAAAGGGATATTTTCATCTGCCAGGAAACTATGTGAGTTTGCACGAGAACCTCCTCGATCTCACTCATTTGAGCTTCGTCCATGCCAAATCATTTGGCACGCCCGACTATGCCGGCGCTCCCTACAAGACGGAATATGGTGACGGGCGCTTCAAAGTGACGCGCGAAGTCAATCCCACTCTCTTGCCGGCGGTCTGGGCGGAACCCTCCGGCCTCTCCGGCGTCAATTCTGCTGTCCGTATCGCGACATCAGAATTCCTTTCGCCCGCTTACCACCGCGTTTCGACCAGCTTCTTCGATGGGGCGCTGCCGGATTATGAACGGCTAGTTTGCTCGATCCGCACCGCGCACCTGGCCTGACCCATCGAGGTGCTCCGAGCCATTTGTTAGACTCGGCGGGTTGTCGTACGGCGTTCATGCCGCCACGCCCTGAGCGTAAGGCGGCATGAAGGGCTTTGGCAAGATGGCTTTCGGCGCCGGCGGTTGATAACCCAGCGACGAATGCGGGCGAAACGTGTTGAAGTGCTCACGCCACCATTCGATCAGCGTTTTGGCTTCCTTCATCGTATAGAAGATTTCGCGTGCAAGCAGCTCGTCTCTGAGCTTGGAGTTGAAGCTCTCGCAATAGCCGTTCTCCCAAGGGCTTCCCGGTTCGATGTAGAGCGTCTTGACGCCAAGACTCGCCAGCCAAGCGCGCAGCGCCTTCTCGATGAACTCGGGGCCGTTATCGGAACGAATGTGATCCGGCGGGCCATGTGTGAGGAACAGATCAGCAAGCACTTCAAGAACGATCCTCGCATTGAGCCTTCGCTCCACCCGGATCGCCAGGCATTCCCGCGTGAACTCATCAATGACGCACAGCATGCGGAACGGTTTGCCGTCATGGGTTCGATCCATGACGAAGTCGTAACTCCATACATGGTTTCGATGTTGCGGCCGCAGCCGCACGCAGGAGCCGTCATTCAGCCATAAACGCCCGCGCTTTGGTTGTTTCTGGGGAACTTTCAGCCCTTCGCGCCGCCAGATGCGGTAGACCCGCTTCTCGTTCACATGCCAGCCGTCTCGCCGGAGCAAGGCGGTGATGCGACGATAGCCATAGCGGCCGAACCGTTCGGCAAGAGCGATGATCGCTTTGGACAGCGCTTTCTCGCCCTGCCGGCCGCACGGCTTCTTGCGTTGGGTCGATCGGTGCTGACCGAGCGTCTCACAGGCCCGACGTTCCGTAACGCCAAGCCCTTCAACAACCCGGTCAACACACGACCGGCGACGCGAAGGGCTCAGAAGTTTCCCTTGGCGGCCTCAGCGAGGATCAGCTTGTCGAGCGTCAGATCGGAGACCGCCTTACGAAGACGCATGTTCTCCTTCTCAAGCTCTTTCAGCCGGCGCGCCTGATCGACGCCCATGCCGCCATATTCGCGGCGCCAGCGATAATAAGTCTGTTCAGTGACGCCGATAGCCCGAACCGCCTGGCCCGTCGTCTCGCCACGACTGAGGCGGACCTCAACCTCACGCAGCTTCGCAATGATCTCTTCCGGCTTGGCTCTTTTCGCCATGTCTCAGCTCCTCTTTCAAAGCCAAGACTAACAGATTCATCGGACCACTATTTCAGGGGCAGTCCAGACTTGTTTGGCGTCCACACGATCCGCGACAAGGAAAGTGTCGACCGGATCATGACGCAGCTCGAAAATGGCCCGCAGCGGGTCGCGATCATCGGCGGCGGATATATCGGACTTGAAGCAGCTGCAGTGCTATCGAAGCTTGGTTGCAAGGTCGTCCTCGTCGAAGCGCTTGATCGCGTGCTCGCCCGGGTCGCGTGCGTCGAATTATCGAGGTTCATAGAAAAGGCGCATGGCGAACACGGCGTCGACCTACGCCTTGGCGCAAGAATTGAGCGCCTCGAGGGCGACGGCTTGATCGTCACCGGCGTGAAGCTTGCGGACGGCGAGGTTATTCCGTGCGATATGGTGATTGTCGGCATTGGGATCGAGCCGGAGGTTGCGGCGCTTGCAACTGCTGGCGCCAGCATTTCTAACGGCGTTGAAGTCGATGCTTATTGTCAGTCCAGCCTCCCGCATATTTTTGCGATCGGCGACTGCGCCTCACACCGGAACAAATTCGCCGCTGGTGAAATGGTAAGGCTAGAGAGCGTTCAAAACGCCAATGACATGGCAAAGACTGCAGCAAGCGCAATCTGCGGCATAAAAAAGGCCTATGAGGCGACTCCATGGTTCTGGTCGAACCAGTACGATCTGAAATTACAAACGGTCGGACTTAATGCGGGGTATGATCAAACCGTTTTGCGTGGCGACCCGGATTCGCGCAGTTTTTCGATAGTTTACCTTCGAAACGGCAGAATAATCGCGCTGGACTGCGTCAACGCCGTAAAGGACTATGTTGGCGGCCGTAAGATTATTGAGCGAAGCGCTCGAGTTGCGCCATCGGAACTCGAAAATGTCATGCTTGACATCAAATCGTTGGCTGAAGCGTGATAGCCTATGGAAGATAACGTTTGCAGGCGCGATCGTTTCCGCCAAGGAAATCAATCAAAAAGCGGCATTACGCGTCGCCCCTCATCAAACGTCGGAGATTCTAGCGAAGATCCGTCATCGCGGACCAGTGTCTATACTTGAATGCATGATTCTCCGCCTCATCCGCGACAGCAATGGCCATATCGTCCACTGAAATGCCGGCTGGCGTTCCGCCCTTGAGCGGCAGCATGTCCGCTACGGTCTCATAAGAACCTGTGCGAGGACCGTACATCAGGAACCAAGGCGGCGAAACAAACGTCCATTCGAATGAACGATCATCCGCGAAAATCTCCCATGCAGCGCGACAGCCTTGCGCCAATTGATGGCTCGTTCCCATCGCCGCGATAAAATGATGGGCGACCTCGCTTTTGAATGGTGCAAAAGGGTTGTCGCCTGAAGCGATTATCGATTCACGTTCTGCGGCCATGAGTTCAAATGCATCGATGTGCGTCATTGCGTGCAAGTGGCGCAAATAGGCGGGGCTGGCCGTTTCAAGATACCAGGCCGGCCAACGGGGCTCGTCGAGCACCTGCTCGCCGCCCTCAGTCCACAAACTTCCCACGCCGCCAAGGAAAACTAAATAAGGACTGCCGGCCGCCTTGATTGCGCGCTTGATGCGCCAGGCCGCCTCGACAGTATTCTTGTAGACATCAAGTTCGAGAGTGTGCCCCGCCGCATATGCGCACACGACGGCATCGTGGCCGCTCAGCGCAGTCGCCATTTCCCTAACATTCATTATGTCGGCCGCAATGGCGGTGACGCCGTCACGTCTGGCGATCTTGTCGGCGTTGCGTCCAATGCCGCTAACCTGATGACGTCGATTGCTTAGTTCATCGACAATAGCGGCGCCGGTCATTCCTGAGGCGCCAATAACTGCGATTTTCATCTTTCTGCCTATCCTCTGCGGTTCATCAGCGCCCCGACCTTACTCACGCCGCCGCCGTCAATGGGAATGTTGATTCCAGTGATGAACTGGGATTCGTCTGATGCAAGGAGAATTGCAGTGTACCCAATATCCTCCGGATAACCATGCCGATCCAGCATGGGAGTGCTGTCGAACAACAACCGGAAATGTTCGTTGGAATCGTAAACTGTCTTGAGATGCGGCCCCATGATTGGCCCGGGAGAAATGCAATTGACGCGAATCCAGTGCGGCGCGCCTTCGAGCGCAAGCTGTCGCGTAACAGCAATGACGCCGCCCTTTCCGGCGGAATGCGCGCTTCCTCCTAACCCTTCCGCCGCCAAAATGCCCTGGCATGATGCGATGTTAATAATCGACCCGCTCCGCTGCTTCACCATAATGGGCCACACGGCTTTTGTCGGCATGAAAATTACATCGAGTTCGAGGCGGATGGTTTCGTGCCATTGATCGATCGTCATCTCTGAAAAGGGCGCCATGTGAACATTCGCGCCGTTGTTGTAGAGCGCATCGATACGCCCCTCCTGCGCCATCGCTGCGTCGACCCACGCTTGGGTATCCGTGCTTGATGAGGCGTCAACGACCATCGTATGCACAGAAAGGCGTTTGCTCTTCGCTTCCGATCGCATGGTCTCAAGGGTTTCGGCGTTTACGTCGCTGGCGAACACTTTTGCTCCGGCCTCAGCGAACATCTGCGCAATTACCCGGCCCTGGCCGCCTCCGGCGCCGGTAATCAGAACAACTTTGTCCTGCAGGCGGCCTTTGCAGACGCCTTTGCTGATCTTCGTCATATCAACCATGTGCGCTTATCCTTGGTAAGGAAGAACCGAATTCGCCGCTGATCTCCGCATCGCGATTGCGGCAGGACGCTATTTTTTCATCATCTTGCCGACAAGCCCCATCACGGCTTTGGAGCCCGTCAGCCCAAGCACCGCATTTTCGATTGGGACCTGGATCAAACGCCGCGCAGGCGGCAATGATCCCGGCTTTCTACTTTCGAGACCCATGGTCGGATTTACAGTGCAGCGCATTTCCATGCCGAAAATCATCCGACGCACGCAGGTATTCTGTCGGTCACAACGCACAATGTCGTCCGAGCGGCCAGAGAGCAGTTTGTTCGCCAATTCGGGATCCGCCAGCATCGGCCGTGCGAAGCTGATCAAATCGCCAAGCCCTTGTTCCAAAACCTCTGCGGCATTAGCAGGTTTGTGTTGACCTTGAACGATCAAGGGAACTTTAAGCGCCTCTCGGAAAGTACGGGCAACGCCGTCCTTGACCAGCACGCCGTCTTTAGCAGCGCAGTTCGTGTCCATCGTTTCATAGCAACCCGGCGAGAGCGCCAGATAGTCAATGCCCGCCTGTTCAACAAATTTGGCGACTTCGGCAAAACCTGCGGCGCCCTGGCTTTCGGGTATGTAGTCGTCGGCTTGCATCCGTGCGCCCACGACGTAATCGCGACCCAGTTTTTGGCGAATGCCGGATATCGTGTTGACAAGCATCCGGGCGCGATTTTCCGCAGACCCTCCATAACGGTCCGTCCGCCAATTCGTTCGCGGCGCAAGGAACGATGAGCCGAAGTAACTCATATGAAAGGCGATTTCGACGCCATCCCAACCCGCCTTATGCGCGCGCACAGCCGCGTCGATCATTTCCCTTTCGTAGGTTTCGATTTCTTCAATCGTCGCCTCGTCGGGCACAGACGTTACCTGTCCGCCAGGAACCAGCATGCCTGCAGGAAAGCGATCTTCTGGAATCACCACGTTCTTGGGACTGGCTGAAATTATCGGCCTGCCCCGCCCGGGTCTGCCCATGCGTCCAAATCCGGGGATGAATTCCGCAATGATCGGCACGCCATATTTATGGACC
Source organism: Caulobacterales bacterium (assembly GCA_020638525.1). Lineage (GTDB taxonomy): Bacteria > Pseudomonadota > Alphaproteobacteria > Caulobacterales > Parvularculaceae > Amphiplicatus. Next base: position 281,885 of record JACKIL010000002.1, read on the forward strand.
GCATCAGCGACCCGGCGAAGATCGGGGATGAATTCGTCCTCATCAAAACGAAGGCTGGTCTTGCCTGGCGCCTCCGCAAGGGATCGCTTTGTCGCCACGATCCCGCCGGCGATGATCATACCGACGCCGCCCTTAGCGCGCGCCTCGTAGAAGGCAATTGTCTGATCGCTAGGCCCACCCGCCTTGGTCGGCGCATTCGCAGCCATCGGACCCATCACCACCCGGTTGGCTAAACCAAGCTTATTTATCGTCAGCGGTTTAGAAAAAAGCGCAGCAATTCTTTCTGGGTCCAAGATCGCTCTCCCGATTAGCTTGCAGATTGAGGCGCCGACAAATGCGAAGACGGCGCGCCACCTATAACATGACGCGCCGTCAACTTATGCTTTAGTTGAGTAGGTCAGAATTCGTAACCAACCCTGACGCCGTAAGTCCGCGGGTTCAGCAAAACCTTGAATACCTGACCGCCCGCAAATGAGTGCGGCGTAGCATAGCCGACGACATCGTTATTCTCGATATTGTCAACAAATCCCGCGATGCTGAAGCCGCTATCATTAGGTCGAAATTCTACCTGCGCCCCGGACATGAAGTATCCATCTTGATACTGCTCAGCGAGAACCTCTGGCCCCCTGAAGCTGCCGCTCTGGTAGCGAGTCTGTGCACGCAACATGACGTCGCCGCCATTGGCGAGCGGAAAATGATGCGTGATGCCTCCTTGCACCGTCCATTTCGGAGAGTTGGCAGGGTCGGTGCCCGAGCAATCGACCGTAAATCCACCGCCAGCCGCAGGGGCGAAAGGACAGCCCGTAGTTGGCGGAAGGGCTGAACTGAAAACGTAGTCCGTGTTTTCGGCGTCGAGATATTGGACCGTACCGTCGATTTCGGTTTCGTCGGCGATTTGCGCGCGCATTTCAACTTCAACCCCGCGCAAACGGGACTTGCCGATATTTTCAGTCCCAAAAACCGGCTGGAACCGGCCTGATCCTGCAGGATTTTCGACGTTGATAAAGTGACTGACTTGCTGGTCGCTGTAGTCCCACCAGAAGGCCTCGAGGTTGAGCTGCAGACGATTATCCAGCAACCGGTTCTTCGATCCAATCGTATAAGCGGTGATGGTTTCCGGGTTAAAAAAGTTCCGGTTTTGATCGGGCGATGCAAAAAAGCCGCCGGCTTTGTAGCCCGTCTCAACCGATGCAAAAAGCAGTGAATCCGGGCCGACGTCAAACTCAGCAGCGGCGCGCCAGGTCACCTTCTTGAAGGTCTTATCGCCGACATTAGGCTCAGTAAGGATCTGCAGAAACGCGCCATTGACCCCAGCATAATTGAGATCGAGGACACCGCCGCCGGGGAACGGTACAATATTCGCGCCCCCGGGGAATCCAGCGGGCAGATCAAATGAAACCGGCAATAACGGCGTGCCGACACATGGCGGATTTACCGAGTAAGGCGCCGTACCCAACGGGAATGGATCAAGGAACCCCGGGCAAACCACGCGCTGCGTGTGACTGATGCTCGTGATCGATTTTTGGTCGACAGTGTAGCGAATGCCGCCTGTGAGTCTGAACGCATCTGTTACATCAAAGGTTAGTCTGGCGTAGCCGGCGTAACTATCCGTCTTCGGCTGGAACGTGGGATTGAATGCAACTGTCTGGAAATTGAAGTGGTTTTGGGAATCCACTCTTTCATTAAAATAGAGCGCCCCAAAAATGTATTTCAGCCGATTTTCGGATGGCGACGTCAGGCGAAGCTCGACCGACGTCTGTTCATCGGTATTGTTGACCAGCGCTGCAGGCCCGGTAAGCGCAAGGAAATTGAGGTCAGCGCGACGGTAAGACGGGATCAGCGTAATTGTGCCAACCGATGTATCGACATTGAGCTCACCTCTAATACCGTAAAAATCGTTGTCCTGGAACGGGACCAAGCCGGGCACGTTGTTGGGGTTCTGCAAAACCGCCCCCGATATTCCATTAAATCCTGCCGCGCTAAAAGGGAAAGGCGCAGGATTTACAGGACGGTTATAAATGGCTTGGTTCGCGCGCGGATCGAACAATCCAATGCGGTCATCGACATTAAGGCCCGCAGGCGTTGCGCCTGTGCCTACGCCGCCTTGATGCGCAAAATCGCCAGCAATAGAAATTGTAACCGCGTCACTGAGCTCGGCCTTAAAGGTTGCGCGGACGGCGCGCAATTGTTCGTCACCTTGCCCATCGCTATAGGTACCGTTGCGATCCGATGTCATTCCTGCAATTCGCAACGCCGCGCTATCGCCAATCGGAAGGTTTAACGCGCCATTGAATTTTGCGGCGTCATAATTTCCGTAAGACGCATTTACAAATCCAGATGTTTCGCCCAATTTCGGCTGAGCGGTAATAATGTTTACCGTGCCGCCAGTTGCGTTGCGTCCATAAAGCGTCCCTTGCGGGCCCTTGAGAACCTCAACGCGCTCAATGTCGAAAAACATGCCGTTGACCCCGGTGGGGCGAGCAAGCGCAACGCCGTCAAGGTTGACGACCACCGCTGGATCCGACTGAACGTTGGCGACAAAGTTACCGACGCCGCGAATATAAAATGTCGAAGTCGGTCCGAACGATTGATTAATGTTTAGCGCCGGCACAATTTGCGTAAGCTGGGAGGCGTCCGTCACACCTTTTCGAGCAAGTGTGTCAGAGTCCACCGCCGTAATCGCGACGGCCGCCTTTTGAACATTTTCCTCGCGCTTTTGTGCCGTCACCACAATCTCGTCGAGACCGCCGCGAGGAGAACCCGCCTCGGTTGATGCATCTTGAGCAAATGCTGGCGCCATCGCCAAAGCCAAAACAAAGCCTGCTGACGAAATAAGCAAGCTGGAACGATTACACATCGAGATCCCCTCCCTGAAGCGTTGTGAAGACTTAGCGAAATTTTTTTTCGCGAATAACCATACTTGCCGTTTTATATTTATGTCAATGGCCCAAAAGCCTCCCCGCCTGGCCGCCCTTACTGGATAAAAATACGCTAAGACGCCAGCAAATCCCTAAATATTAGCCGGTGCGAACTCGAATTCCGGTGGGAAGGGGGCAAGGGATCGACGTCCCAAGCGATAACCTAGGAGCTCTTTCGGCACGCTGGCGCGACGCGGAAATGAACGATTTGTAGCGGGCGGCATCACCCGATGCCGCCGACCCCAAGGGGTTCTGCCTAGCTCATGCGCCCGCTCCCGTTGAATCGGCAGCCGTTGACCGAATCAAGCCGTGCAGCTGATTTCAGCGAATCCGCAACGATCGCGGAATAGATTGCCAGAATGGGCGGCCGCCATCGCTCGGCGCCGAACTTCGCGCGCTATCTCATGCGGCCGCGTATATTAGTCGCCGGCAATTCAATGCCATTCTGACGGCGAGAGAAAATTCACCGTTGGTTGAAGTGAAATAGGCTTGCCTCAATTATCCATGGCATTGGGAAATAGCTTCCTTCAATTCATCTGAGCTGTTTTCGTAATCGTCCATTGTTTCAACGGCGATAAATTCATCTTCAATGCTCGGATTCTCCGAAATGGCATCAGCGATACAGGTGCAATCCGCGTCTATACTGTTATTTGAGCTGAAAGCCTCACAGATTTCCTTGATGTCTTCACCAGCAAATGCCGGCGTCGAAGCTGCCACAAAAATCGCAAACGCAGCCATGACTGAAAAACGGAACATTTCTCGCACCCTCGTTCAATTTTGCTAATCCAGAATTGGGTTATCGCATGCAAACACGGCGTACGCGCAAAACCAGATTCAAAGCGAATTCACGGTCATCGGGATACAGGCACGAAGACGCAAACCCGTCGGATCGCCGCATTCTTATACGTCGCGGCTCATTTTAAGGTCACTATTGCGCTTGTCAATCTGCAACGTCGGCTCGCATTGCCTTTTCAGTCACGGAGCCGTCGGGCGCTCTTGGCGGCCTGCGCAGAATTTTGCGCTAATGAAAAATGGTGCATGCCTCAAGATAATTGAGCGCATGGTTGATCCGCCTTCGGCGCAAATATGGACTTGTTGCTGGCCATAACGGAGCAGATATGAGCGAGCATGGAAGGGGATAATTGGTCACGGAACAAAAACGGGATCTCGGTTTGCTTGTTTTAACAAGGCTATTCCGATACATTGAGTATCGTAATGACGAAAGACGTTTGAATTTGGCGAGCGCACAATCGTCTCGCCTAACAGAGCAACCCAGTCGTTTTTCCCCTGCAACCATTGCGGCGAAATTCAACAAGAAGGGTCACATAAAGAAAGCCGAGAAAATCCTCTCAGGTCATCAAGTAGATTTTAGTCCGCAGCGCCGCCGGCTTTAAGAAATTTGCTCGGTGCGCAGAGCCGGCTGGGAAACGCGGCTGACGCACAATCGCCCTTCCCTATGGCCATCACACAAAAGGAGTCACCGTGACGAAGATTCAGAGCCCGTTTGCCCAACCAGAGGCGCTTCCGTTTTATGAAGACAGCCGGATTTATAATCTAGGCGGCGGGACTCCGCGGCCATACGAATTCAATGGTTGGAAGCCTGAAAGCCTTTCGTGGAAGCGCAGCTGTTATATACACGCGGGCCTCTCAGGTCCGGGGCAATTCTTATACGAGGGGCCGGAAGCGGCGGATTTCCTGTCCAGCATTTGCGTGAATAGCTTTGCTAAGTTCCGGCCCGGAACAGCAAAGCATGCCATAATGTGTACCGAGGAAGGATTGATTGCGGGACACGGCGTGCTTCAACGCTTGGAAGAAGAACGGTTCAGGCTTTTTGTGGCCGGACCATGGTCCCGATTTATGCTCAGCAAGTCCAAATTCGACGTGCGCGAAACGGTCGAAAACAATTTCCTTTTCCAGGTGGCCGGGCCGGCGTCACTCGCAATTCTGGAATCTTTGTCTGGCGAAAACCTGTCTGATATCCGGTTCCTACGATATCGAAACATCCGGATTGACGGGCGCGAAGTCCAAATTATGCGCATGGGCATGGCCGGAACTCTGGCCTACGAACTGCATGGTGAATTAGAGGATGGGCCAGCGGTCTATGACGCTGTTTATGAAGCAGGCCGGATACATGGAATTGAGCGGCTCGGATGGATGACCTATGGCGTAAATCACGTCGAGGGCGGTTTTCCTCAGCAAAGCTGGACGTTTCTGGCCGCGTCTCACAGCGATCCTGGGTTTCGCAAATATGTCGATACGATCAAACCGGTACGCTGGACTGAACCGATGTTCTCTGGAAGCGTAGATCCGGCTAATACCCGCGCCCGCCACCGAACGCCACACGAACTTGGGTGGCAAAACTCTATCAGATTTGATCACGATTTTGTTGGAAAGGCTGCATTAGAAGCGGAAGCGAAGGCGCCGCAGCGAACAATTGTAACGCTTGAGTGGGACACTGAAGACATTATCGACATTTATGCTTCGATGTTTCGTCCCGGCGACGAATACAAGCATCTAGAACTTCCGACCTCTCCGCATTTTCGCGGAATTCTTGCTGTAGCGGACCGAGTTACAAAGGATGGCAAGGATATCGGAATCGCGTCCGGCACAATATACAGCTACTACTTTCGTAAAGTGTTGTCGCTTTGCACGATTGACATCGCGCAGGCGCAGATCGGAAACGAGGTCATTGTCCATTGGGGCGAATACGGCGCACGCATCAAGGAAGTCCGCGCGCGCGTTGCGCGCTATCCGTACCTCAATGAAGGGCGCAATGAAATCATCGACCCAAAATCAGTATCGACAGTAGCCTGATACCCAGAGCGCAAGTGAGACCCACCGGTTCTTGGACCTCATCGAGGCTGTTTTTTTCGGTCGCACTCGGCGGCGGCCGGATGCGTTTTCGCAATATTACTCGGTGTGACCCCGGAGATTGATCCAAAACTGGGGAAGAAAACCAGGCAATACTCGTCTGTTTTGGCAGGCGGCGTCGGACTCGAAACGCCGACCTACTGGGCGTGAATTCGGCTGATCGAGCAAGACCAAATTTGCTCAGGATGCCCATTTGTTCACGCACTCTACTAGCGATTTGCTAGCAGGCGCGGTCGTGCGCTGATCTTGTCGATTCGTTTCGCGGACAACCATTTGATATGACATGGTTTTTCTGGGGCGGGTAGCGAGAATCGAACCCGCGCCTTTAGCCAGGAAGACTGGAACATTAGTTGATGAGACAATACTCACCGGGTTCGCAAACCAGTGGGACATTTGTTTTATGAGCACTAACAAACATAGGCTCTACAAAGTATCCCACTCTTCGAGAGAATATTGTTTTTTAAAGAAAACTGCACCTCGTTCCTAGATGCCATTTGTACCGCTAATGGGATGGTCCTCCGCCTTGCGGTCGCGCATCTGAAGGCCCGCAGTGGCATGTCAGAACGGCTGGCATGCCAAGTTGTCGGAGCAGATCGCACGATAGTGCGTCATTATTCGCACCTCCTGCCTGAACCGTAACTGCGCGCCAAGCTCACGGCGACGCCGGCATACCGGCTCTAGGCGGTTGTTGGTGCTTTTGCATCAGGACAGCGAACTGTCAGACGCCAACCACATCTACCGCCTCTATCGCGAGAAAGACTGACAGGCCGGAAGTGCCAAGCCTGGCGCAGGGCCGTAGGAACGCGGGCGCCGATCATTGTTAAGACCAAAGCTAAGGCACAGTGGTCGCTGGATTTAGTGCATGACAAGTTCGCCTGCGGGCGGCGTTTCCGCATTCTCAACATCGTCGACTTCGTGCACGACAAGCTCAGCAACGGCCGTTCCTACAAGATGCTGACCGTACTTGATGAATACACGCGTCAGGCGCTCTGTGTTGACGTGAAGCCGCGAATGGGATCGGCGGAGGTGCTCGAGGCGCTCTGTCCGCTGCTGCTGAAGCATGGAAAGCCAGAGTTCATTCGTTCCGACAACGGCAAGGAGTTCATCGCTGAGGCGCTGCAAGAATGGCTGAAGAAGGTCGGCGTCAAGCCGATCCAGATCTATCCGGGCAGCCCATGGGAGAACGGATACAACGAGCGATTCAATGGCACGCTGCGACGGGAAGTGCTGAATGCGGAATGGTTCTCAACTGTCGAGCAGGCCAGAACCGCCATCGGAATCTGGATGAAGCAATACAACCACATCAGGCCGCATCAAGCCCTCGGCATGCGTCCGCCAATCCCCGAAACTCTACAACAAATTGGCCCATAACATTGGGGCTGGACAGGATCGCCAATCATAACTCCGCAGAGCCTCATTCCTCGCTTGGAAAAAAATTCTACGGCACGCCTCACTCACCAGAACAGGCGAGCGGCTGTGCAACGCAGACCAGCTCCGCGGCTTGCCTGTTGCCCAGCCCACACCGCATGGCGTCTAAACTGCCGAGGCTCTAACCGCCGCCATGTGAAACTTCAGTGCCGGGTCAGTAGCGGCGCTAGATTCCGCTGGCTAGCCCAGAGACTGAATGTCCACCAATTTAACTTGCCCTTTTGGTTGCCTGCTAGACACGTGCCGACGTAAAGTACTGATAACATTTGGAAGTCATACGAGGTGCTAGACAGCCCAAGGTCTTGATTGTTGGAAATCTAGAAATTCCGGCCGTGGCCTCCATTCGCCCTCCAAATGCTCCTGAAAGCCGAATTTCGTCTCCCAAGCGCCCCAAAGGGGTCGCCTAACCGTGATTTCTCACGGACGCGAGAGCAGGCGATAACTCCTCGCAAATAAACAAAATTGTTAACCCGAATGGTTAAATTGAACCCATCCGGAAGCCGGCCAAAGCCCTGAAAACCGGCCCGAAGCCGCTGCTTACCGCAAGCCATGCTCCCCTTATCGCTTGGCTGTTGAGAAGTGTTCGCGCGCCTGACTAGAGACTGAGGACCGGCAATCCGCCGGAAGGAATGGACGGAGTTCGATCAATGTTACGTCGGGGCGCGGCAGCCGTTTCACTTCTGGTTCTCGCCAGTTGCGCGAGCGTCAATGAAGAGCTGCTCGATGCGCAGCTCCCGGAGCCGCCTGCGGCCTGGTCAGCCGATTCGAACGCCGGCGCGGCGCCGACCGGCGACTGGATCGGCGCGTTCGGCGATGACACGCTCTATGCGCTGATCGACGAGGCGCTTCGCCACAACAACAATCTCCTCGCCGCCGCCGCCAATCTCGATGCGGCGCGGGCGAGCGCGCGTGTGACCCGCGCGAACATGCTGCCGACCCTCGGCGCGCAGGCGCAGGCCGGCCGGAACGCCATCGTCACGGATCCCTCGATCGCTGCGCAGACGGGCGGCAACACGAGCACGAGCGGCCTTCGCGCGCAGGAGCTCGAAGACCAGTACGGCATCGACACCAATGGCGACGGCAAGCTCGACGGCCTCGACCTCGACGGAAACGGTTCGCTCGACGCGCCGATTCCGAACCGCCGCGTTTACATCAACAGTTTCGCCCTTGGCGCACAGCTTTCCTGGGAGCTCGACCTCTGGGGCCGCCTCTCCGATGAAACGCGCGCCGCTTACAAGCAGGCCGGCGCGAGCCTCGCCGATTTCGAAGCCGCGCGCCTTTCCCTCGCCGGCGCGGTCGCGCAGGGCTGGTTCTCCCTCATCGAAGCGCGCCAGCAGCGCGAGCTTGCCGAACGCGACACGACAGCGCGCGAGGACAATCTCCGCGTAACCGAACGCCGCTTCGAGCGCGGCGTCGCCTCGAGCCTAGACGTTCGTCTCGCGCGTTCCGCTCACGGTTCGAGCAAGGCGAACCTCGCATTCCGTCAGCAGGCGGAAAAAGAAGCCGCGCGCCGGATCGAAGTCCTTCTCGGGCGCTATCCGTCCGCCGAACTCGATGCGGCGGCCGCGCTTCCCTCGCTCCCGGATCTGCAAGGCGCCGGCGCGCCGGGCGATATCCTCGCCCGCCGTCCGGATCTCATCGCCGCCGAAGCGCGCATGGAGGCCGCTGGCCTGCAAGCGCGCGCCGCGCGCAAGCAAATGCTGCCGCGCCTGACGCTGACTTCGCAGATCAGCACGAGCGGCCCGGACCTTTCGGACGTGATCGACCCCGAGCGCCTGGCCGGCAACATCTTCGCCGGCCTCGCCCAGCCGCTGTTCCAGGGCGGGCGCATCCTCGCCAATTCGAAGCGCGCCCGCGCCGCCGCGGAATCCGCGCTCCTCTCCTACGCACAGACTGCGCTCGAAGCTTATGAAGAGGCGGAGAACGCACTTGCAGCAGAATATTATCTCGCGCTGCGCGAAGAGGCGTTGAAACTCGCTTATGAGGAGGCGGCCTCGGCCGAGGAGCTGACCGACCGGCGTTATGCAAGCGGCGCAGCGACGATTTTCAACCTTCTGGACGCGCAAACCCGTCGCATCTCGGCGGAAAGCGCCTATATCCAGGCGCAACAACAGCGCGTTTCGAACCGCGTCCGGCTTTATCTCGCCATTGGGGGCGAATTCGTAACCGGCGAGGAAGTAAGAACCGCTTCGGCGGCGGATGTTTCCGGGACCATCGTTCCCGCGGACAGTGTGACGGGAGAGTAATCGAATGCAGCGCAAACTTTATACGATCCTGGGGACGGTCGGCATCTTTGTCGCCTTCGTCGCCTTGATCATGCTGCTCGGCTCCCTCCGACCGAAAATGAAAACCGAAGAGCCGGTGATCATCCCGCCGACCGTTTTCTATCAGACGACGCAGCCGCGCCAGGTGACGCTCGACGTCGCCGCGCAGGGCGAGGTTCGTCCGCGTACGGATATCGTGCTGACCGCGCAGGTCTCCGGCCGCGTCGTTGCGACTTCTGATGCTTTCGTCGATGGCGGCGCGTTTGAGGAAGGCGACCTTCTCGTGAAGATCGAGGACGCCGATTATCGCTTCGCCGTCACCAGCGCGCACGCCCGCGTCGCGCAGGCCGAAGAAAACCTGAAGCGCGAACAGGCCGAAGCGACGCTCGCCGAGCGCGACTACGCCGAGCTTGGCCGCAGCGATGACCCGTCCGACCTCGCCTTGCGCAAGCCGCAGCTCGCTCAGGCGAAAGCCGCTTATGAGGCCGCCCTCGCCGATTATCGCGCCGCGCAACTCAATCTCGACCGCACGGAAATCCGCGCGCCCTTCAAGGGCCGCGTGCGCCAGCGCATCGCCGGCGAAGGCCAGTTCGTCGCGCCCGGCTCGCAGCTCGGACAGATCTTCTCGACCCATGTCGCCGAGATCCGCCTGCCGCTGACGGACGCTGACCTCGCCAAGCTCGGCATCTCCATCGCCTTCGTCGAAACGGAAGAGCAGAAGGGCCCGCCCGTGCATCTTTCCGGAGAGATCGCGGGCCGCGTCCACCACTGGACGGGGCGCGTCGCGCGCACCGACGGCGCGCTCGATCCCTCGACGCGTCAGATTTCAGCGATCACGGTCGTCGACGATCCTTATGGCGCGGGCAGCGACAATGGCGTTCCGCTCGCCATCGGCCTCTATGTCGACGCGATCATCGAAGGCAAGCCGTTCGACAAGGCGATCGTGCTGCCGCGCTCGGCGCTCTATGGGCGCGACGTCGTCTATGTGATCGGCAAGGACAACAAGCTCGCAAAGCGCGTCGTCGAGATCGTTTCGTCGAGCAAGGACACGATTACGATCGCGAGCGGGCTCGCCGCTGGCGAGCGCGTCGCCATCTCGCCGCTGCGCGGCGCCGATGACGGCTCTGAAGTCGTGCCTGTCGATCCGAACGCTCCCGAAACGCCGACTACGGCCGGCGGCGAGCCGACAGTCACCGCGGCCGGAGACACGCTGTGAACGGATTGATCGCCTTCTGGGCGCGTAACGGCGTCGCTGCAAATCTCCTGATGATCGGCGTTCTGATCGCCGGGTTCTTCGCGTTCACGAAGATCGAACGCGAGGTCTTCCCGAGCGGCAGTTTCAACAACGCGATCATCTCCGTCGCCTGGCCGGGCGCCTCGCCACGCGAGGTCGAAGAGCAGATCATCCTCAGGATCGAGGAAGCAATCTCGGACGTCGACGGCGTCGACCATGTCGAAGCGACGGCGCGCGAAGGCCGTGCGAGCGTCACGGTTGAAGGCAAGGACTCGGTCGATACGACGCTTTTCCTGAACGAGATCAAGAACCGCATCGACGGCATTTCAACCTTCCCGCAGGACGCCTTCCCGCCCGTCGTCCAGCAAATGCGCGGCGAACAGGGCGCGATCTATATCGGCCTTTATGGCGACTTCGATGAACGCGAGTTGAACCGCACGGCGCGCCGCCTGCGCGACGAACTCGCCCAGCTTCCGAACGGCTCTCCCCTTGTCGAACTCTGGGGCGACCGCGCGGAGGAAGTATCGATCGAGGTTTCGGAAGAAACGCTGCGCCGTTACGGCCTCACCTTTGACGATGTGGCGCGCGCCATTCGCGGCTCGTCGCTCAATCTCGCCGGCGGCGAAGTGCGCACCGAGACGGGCAATATTCAGGTCGCGACGCGCAATCTCGCCGACTCTGAAGATGAATTCGCGCGCATCGTCGTGCGCCAGCTCCCTGACGGATCCATCCTGCGCGTCGGCGACATCGCCAAGGTCATCGACGGCTTCGAAGAACGCCGCCAGCGGCGCGAGATGAACGGCAAGCCGTCAATTTCGCTCGCCGTCCAGGCGCCCGAGACGTTCAACATCGTGAAACTCTCCAAGGCCGTGAACGAATGGGTCGCGGAGAAGAACAAGGAGCTCGAACCGAAAGGCGGCGAACTGCTCGTCTGGTTCGATACGGCCGATCTCTATTTCGGCCGGATGAACCTCGTCACCTCGAACGCGATGCAGGGCCTCGTTCTCGTTCTCATCTGCCTTCTGCTGTTCCTGCGCCCGACGGTCGCGACCTGGGTCACGGTCGGCATTCCGATCGCGTTCGCCGGCGCCTTCATTTTCATGCCCGGGGCCGGCGTGTCGCTGAACATGCTGTCGCTGTTCGCCTTCCTTCTCGTCATCGGGGTCGTCGTCGACGATGCGATCGTCGTCGGTGAAAGCATTCACGAGGCGGTCGAGTCCGGCAAGAAGGGCGTCGATGCGGCGATCTATGGCGCGCAGCTTGTCGCCAAGCCGGTCGTCTTCGCCGTCATCACGACGATCTTCGCCTTCATGCCCTGGCTCTTCATGTCCGGCGGGACCGCGCAGTTCACGAAACACATTTCGCTGACAATCCTCTTCGCGCTCACTTTCTCGCTGATCGAGTCGCTGTTCATCCTGCCTTCCCACCTCGCTCACATGAAGAAAGAGAAGAAAGACGGGCGATTCCACCGCTTCCAGAGCTTCTTCGCAGACGGGCTGCTGCGGTTCGCCGACAGGGTTTACCGCCCGCTGGCTGAAAAGGCCCTGCGCCACCGCTATTACACCGTCGCTTTCTTCCTCGGCGCCTTCGCGCTCGCCGTAGCGCTCCTCTCGCAGGGCTGGGTCGCGTTCAAGTTCATGCCTGAAGTGCAAGGCACCTTCATTTCGCTGACCGCGCGGCTGCCGGAAGGCTCGCCATATTCGCGCAGCCTGCAGATCTTCGAGCAGGTTCAGGAAGCGGCCGCGAAGATGAAAGAGGAACTCGGCAAGACCCGGGACGGCGAAGACATCGTACGCTCCGTCTATGTGCGCGCCGATGAAGGCCAGGTCGTCTCCTACGTGACGGTCATCGACGGCGAAAAGCGCAAGCAATCGACCGAGGAGCTGTCGCAGGTTTTCCGGCGCACGGTCGGCGACATTCCGGACGCTGAAGAGATCAACGTCACCTACACGATCAACGATAGCGGCCCGGACCTCTCCTTCGGCGTCGAAGCGAAGGACCTTGAGGATCTGCGTCTCGCAACGCTCGACATCCAGAACTATCTGAAGCGCCTGCCCGGCGTCTTCGACGTGCGCAACAACCTGCAATCGGCGACGCCGGAGCTCCAGATCGAGCTCAAATCTGGCGCCGAGCGCTTCGGCCTCACGCTCGCCGAGGTGACCCGTCAGGTCCGCCAGGCCTTCTATGGCGAGGAAGTCCAGCGCCTTCCCCGTGAGGGCCAGGACGTGCGCGTGATGGTCCGCTATCCGGCCGAAGCGCGCAGCTCCCTCATTTCGGTCGAGACGATGCGCATCAGAACCGCCGACGGGCGCGAGGTGCCGCTTTCGGCCGTGGCCGATGTCTCCTTCTCGCCGAGCTACAAGCGCATCGACCGGCGCGACCGCAAGCGCTCGGCGATGATCACGGGCGAGCTTCACGAAGGCGTCGACCGCGCCGCGATCATGAAGAGCTTCAAGGAAGAATTTGCGCCCGAATGGAAGAGGAACCACCTGAACGTCTCGCTCGCCGAGCGCGGCGATCAGGAAGAACAGGCCGATTTCATGAAGGAATTCATCTCCCTTTATGTCATCGCGCTTGTCGCCATGTACATGTTGATCGCGATCGGTTTCGGGTCTTACTGGCAGCCGATTCTGATCATGACGGCTATTCCGTTCGGCTTCATGGGCGCGGCCTTCGGCCACTTCATCTTTGGGCTGAACTTCGCGCTCTTCTCCTTCTTCGGAGTGGGCGCGGCGGCGGGCGTCGTCGTCAACGACAACCTCGTTCTCATCGACACGGTGAACCGGCTCAGGGCCGAGGGCGAAGGCGCCCTTTCCGCGCTCGTCAAAGCGGGCGTCTCCCGCTTCCGGCCGATTCTCCTCACCTCGCTGACAACATTCCTCGGCCTGTTGCCGCTGATGTTCTCGCGGGCGACCGACGCGCAATTCCTGATGCCGACCGTCGTCGCGCTCGCCTGGGGCACGTTCTTCGCCCTCTTCGTCACGCTGTTCTTCGTACCGTCGCTTTACGTGATCGGCGTCGACATCGCGCGCTTCTATCGTTGGGCGTGGACCGGCAAAGAGCAGGCGGAATTCGGCGAAGGCGCTTCGAAAGAAAGCGATTTCGCAACGCCGACCGATTCGACCGCGCACGGACAGCCTGGCGAGCCGAATATCTATCGGCCTGCGGAGTAACCGGCGCTTCCTGTTAACCTTATGTTAACGGATTGGGCGGAAGCTGAGGCTGTCTTCTCCCGAGAAGATACCCCACCATACCCCACGACAGTGAGTAAGCGGCCGTGCCCCCCCCAAGGCGCGGCCGTCTCGCTTTTCGCCCTCCGCAATATCAGCCAGAGCGCGCCTCCGCCGGCCTCGCCTTAGCAAAGCGCCCGAAAAAAACGCCGAAGCGTCCCCCTCTCCTTCTTCTTCGCGCGTTCACCGAAAAAAGGTAATTTGCCTGTAGATTTAGGAAGTTCGCTTTGCTATATCCGCGGCCTTCCAACGGCGGTCCCCGATAGCTCAGTTGGTAGAGCATTCGACTGTTAATCGAATGGTCGCTGGTTCGAGTCCAGCTCGGGGAGCCACTCTCTCAATCCGAATCGCACGCCGCCAGAAAGCGCCCCATGCGCGCTCATGGGCGATTTCTGTAGTTGATGCCTCGTCCGGCGCTGCCCAATCTGCCTCTCAAGAAAACCATGAGGGGTAAGATGAACATCAATCGCAGAACCATGCTCGGCGCCGCCGCCATTCTGACGGCTTCGGCGGCGACAGCCGCGCCAGCCGGCGCCGCTATCCGCAAATCCGGCGGCGGGCGCGCGCACGCCAAGGCGCTCGAAAAGCTGCAGGCCTACGCCGAACAGCACCGCGCCGACTGGGGGCTGCCGGGCATGACGGTCTGCGTCGTCGACAAGGAAGGCTTCACCGGCTTCGTCACCAGCGGCCTCGCAAATATCGACAAGAAAGTTCCTGTCGGGCCGGACCATCTGTTCCAGATCGGCTCGATCTCGAAGATGTTCGCCGCGCTGACGCTCTGGTCGATCTTCGAGGAAGGCAAACTTTCGCCGGAAACGCCGCTGGTCGACGCCCTGCCGGGCCTCAAGGTGAAGGACGGCGCAGCCATCCAGCTGCAACATGTCCTCGATCATACGTCAGGGTTGCCCGGGGATGCACCGGTTGTCTCGGAACTCGGCCTGTGGTCGGGCTACGCCCCCGGCTCCCACTGGTCCTACAGCAATACAGGCTATGAGCTGCTGGGCCTCATAATCGCAAACGCGGACGGGCGGACCTATCCCGAAAGCGTCGCTGCGCGCGTGCTGGAGCCGCTCGGTATGGACCAGTCCATCGGCGCGATGCGGGTGTTTGATCGCGACCGGTATGCGACCGGCTATGAGCCTGCCTATTCCGACCGCACGTCGCTGCGGCCCGGACCGCTCGCGCCAGCGCCGTGGGTCGATTCCGACAGCGCCGCCGGCTGCATCGCCGCGACCGCGGGCGACATGACGAAGTTCATGCAGTTCCTCCTTGGCCTCGCCGAGGGCAAAGGCGGACCGGTCCTCAGCGATGCGGGAGCAATGAAGTTCCTCGCGAACCCCGCCGATGCGCCCGGATGGAGCCCTGGCGTCAAATATGGAAATGGCATTGCACGCGTCGAAATCGACGGCCGACCATTCCTGCACCACACCGGCGGCATGGTGTCTTTCGTCTCATCATTACATGTCGACACCGAAACCGGCGTCGCCGCCTTTTCTTCAGCCAATATCGGATATCCTTCTGGCTATCGCCCTAAAGATATGACGATTTTCGCCTGCAAGCTCATGCATGCAATGAAGAGCAATGGCGAAGAACCTGAACCAAAAGAAACAAAGCCGACCGTCGAAAATCCGGAGCGTTTCTCAGGCGTCTTCACCGCTGCGAATGGAGACACGATCGAAATCGCGGCCGGCAAGGACTCCATCGCCATGCGCCGCGGCGGCGTGGAAAGCAGAATGCAGCCAGTGGTGGAGACCGGTTTCGCCTGCGAAGCGCCTGAATTCGCGGTGACCGGGCTCGTTTTCGACCTCGAAGAAGACAAGGCCGTCCGCGTGTGGGCGGGCGAGGTCGAGTATGCCGCCGATCCCTCCGCCGGGTTCAAGCCGCCCGCGCCCGCCGACCTGTCCGCGCTCGCGGGCGTCTATCAGAGCGATGACGCCTGGAGCGGCCCCATTTCTCTCTACGCCCGCGACGGCGCTCTTTGGGTCGGCAATGTCGAACAGCTCGTCCAATCGCCGAGCGGCGATTGGGGCTTCGGTGACGAAAGCTCGCCGGAGAAGCTGCGCTTCGACGGTGTCCTCGCCGGGCGTCCGCACCGCCTGCTTCTGTCCGGTTTCCCCTACTACCGGCGCTTCAGCTAAGCACTCGATTCACCCCCTCCGAAAGGCTCCTCAGGCGCCCTTTCGGAGGGGGTTTTGAGAACGCTCTGACCCCACCGAAAGGGCGCCTGGAACGCGCCAGCCGGCCAAACACTCCGCCAGCGGCCTGAACACTATATTGCACCGCACAACAGTTAACGTTTCTCCGGAATTCATTGTTTTGCCTAAGTTAATCCGAACATTATCAATAGTTTAAGAAATAGTTACGGGGCGAGACCCCGTTTTGGCACACCGATTGCATTTTAGATGAGCGTTGGGGGGGATCTCTTGAGCTCCCCTGTAGGCGGCTTTCGCGTCCGGCTGTCCCGATGGGGCTGGCGGGCGTGGCGGCCGCACCTCTGTAAAAGTGAAACCAAGGTGGGAGACTACAAGTGAAACTCAATCTTCTGACCACTATCGCTGTGTCGGCCCTGCTGACGTCGGCTGGCGCTGCGCTGGCGCAGCCGACTGAATCGGGCCCGGGCAACCAGGAAACGGGCGACGGCTCGCAGACGGTCGACACCGACCTTCTCGACGTTGACGTTCAGGACAACGGCAACGACAACTCGGATAACTCGGACAACTCCGACAATTCGACGAACGACTCGAACAACACCGACGACAACTCGGACGATGACGCCATCGACCAAGACGCCGGTAACGACCAGGACAACGACGCCATCGACAACGACGGCGGCGACAATGACGTCCTCGACATCGACGCGACCGACAATTCCGACAACTCGGATAACTCGGACAACTCGAACAACTCCGACAACTCCGATAACTCGGACGACGACGGCGTTGACCTCGACGGCGACAATGACGGCCTCGACCTCGATATCCAGGACAACGGCAACGACAGCTCGGACAACTCGACGAACGACTCGAACAACACCGATGCGTTCACGGGCGCCGACAGCGACGTTCTCGACATCGACGCGACCGACAACTCCGACAACTCGGACAACTCGGACGACGACGGCCTCGACTACGACGGCGACAATCAGGACAACGACCTCCTCGATCTCGACGCCACCGACAACTCGGACAACTCGAACAACTCCGACAACTCGGACAACTCGGACGATGACGGCATTGACCAGGACGCCGGCGGCGACATGGACAATGACGGCCTCGACGTCGACATCCAGGACAACGGCAACGACAACTCGGATAACTCCGACAACTCGGACAACTCGACGAACGACTCGAACAACACCGATGCGTTCACGGGCGCCGACAGCGACGTTGTCGATATCGACGCGACCGACAACTCGGACAACTCGGACAACTCCGACAACTCCGACAACTCGGACGACGATGGCATCGACTATGATGGCGACAATCAGGACAACGATGTCCTCGACGTCGACATTCAGGACAATGGCAACGACAGCTCCGACAACTCGACGAATGACTCGTTCAACACGGACGACAATTCGGACGACGACGGCATCGACTATGACGGCGACAACCAGGACAACGATGTCCTCGACGTCGACCTGACGGACAACTCGGACAACTCCGACAACTCCGACGATGACGGCATCGACTATGACGGCGACAATCAGGACAACGACGTCCTCGATATCGACGACAACTCCGACAACTCGACGAACGACTCGTTCAACACCGACGACAACTCGGACGATGACGGCATCGACTACGATGGCGACAATCAGGACAACGACCTGATCGACCTCGACAACGTCGGCAATGACAACTCGGACAACTCGGATAACTCGGACAACTCCGACAACTCCGACAACTCGACGAACGACTCGTTCAACGACGCTTCGGACGACGACGGCATCGACCAGGACGCCGGCGGCGACATGGACAATGACGTTCTTGACGTTGACGCGACCGACCAGAGCGGTAACGGCAACGCCAACAACAACTCCACGTCGAACTACTCCGAAGACAACGACGGCATTGAGCAGAACGCTGGCGGCGACATGGACAACGACGGCATTGACGTCGATGTTGCAGTCGACAACAGCGACCACAACAGTGCTGACGGTGGCTCGGCCGTTGCGAACGACAATGGTTCGGTGGCCGTCGATAACTCCGACAACTCAACGAACGACTCGTTCAACACCAACACCGAGATCAACACGGAGATCAACACGACCTTCGAACTGACGATCGGTGACGTTCAGCTGAACGCGACGGACCTGTCCGCTTCGGTCAGCAGCGTGACGATCGGCGGCGACATCCCGCCGTCGGGCGCGGTGACGGGCGACATCAGCGGTTCGACGCTGAGCGACAACCAAGGCCTGTTCATCACGAACAACAACACGGGCGTCTCGAGCATCAACAACTCGCAGAACGTCAACGTTGGCACGGTTAACAACTAATCGTGTACTGACGTAATCGGGCGTGGGCGCTGTGGAGATCTCCACGGCGCCCATAGCCTCCTCTAAGTCAAGAAGATCAGCCTAAAGAAGACTTAATGATTTCTAAGTTGCCGCTGCCATCGAAAGCGGCGAGAATTACTAAAGCCGGATGAGTCTTCCGGCGGTGGGAGAGTTAAATGGGCATGAGTGCTTGGGGGTTCTTGGCGTTGCCGCTGATCATGCAGGCGACCGAGCCCGGAACGAAATCCATCGATACGACGCCCGCTCAATTGATCGCGGAAGCTCCGGCTGGCGAGGCGCTTGATCTGTTCAGCGACTTGTCGAGCCTTGACGAAACCTCGATGCAGAACGCTTCCGGTGGCGCGGACACGGCAGTCGATATCGGCTTTGTCGGCGTCAACGCGTCGGAGACCAAAGGCGGCGTCAACGACACGACCGTCACGAATTCGCAAACCGGCGAAATCGCCAACAACGCCATCACCGGCAATGACGGCATCACCTTCCAGGTGAACAACTCCGGCAACGGCGTCGTCGTGCAGAACACCGTGAACATCAACATCTTCACGGGTGAGAACTGATAGTAGCAACGGCATCAGCCAGACTGCGTCGCATTTGGGGGAGACAAAGCGTGGACGGTCTAACCAGCATCAAGAGAAGCGCCGGCAGGCTATTCGCCGCGGTTTCCGCTTCTCTCATCGCCGCGGCCCTTCCGGGCGGCGCGACGGCTGGCGACGCCATGGTCACCGCTGGCGGCATCACCGCGCGCGTTCCCGTCAAGACATTCGCCGAACGCAAGTCTGCGACCGTCATCCGCCAGAAATACGATTTCAGCTGCGGCTCGGCTGCGGTCGCGACGCTCCTCACCTATCACTACGGCGTCGACACCAGCGAGACCGACGCCTTCAAGGCGATGTGGGAAGTCGGCGACAAGGATCGCATCCGCCAGCTCGGCTTCTCGCTTCTCGAAATGAAGCGCTATCTCGAAAGCCTCGGCATGAAAGCTGACGGCTTCCGTCTGACGCTCGATCGCGTCAGCGAAATCGGCGTTCCCGGGATCGCACTCATCGAAGTCAAAGGCTACCGGCACTTCGTCGTCATCAAAGGCATCACGAAGAATACGGTTCTTGTCGGAGACCCTTCGGCGGGCCTCATCGTCAGGAAGCGCGCCGAGTTTGAAAAGCATTGGGACGGCGTCATTCTGTTTGTGCGTTCGGACGTCGTGCGCGGGAAAGCCGGCTTCAATCAGCTCGCTGATTGGAAGCTCGCGCCAGCCTCGCCCTATGATCGCGCGTTCGATCAGGAATCCCTTCAGTCATTTACGTTGAACCAGACGAGACCCTCTTTCTCGGGCTTCTCGATCGATACTGTTCTGGAGACTCAATAATGTCCGGCATTCGCGGAAATTCCGCCCGCATTCTTCTCATGTCCAGTGCGGCCTCCTTCGCGCTCAATGGCGTCGCCGTCGCTGAGACGCTTTCTTTTGAAGGCGACGATCCGTTCGCGTCGCTGGAAACGATGTCAGTGGACGAATTGATGGATGCGCGCGGCGGCTATTCCGCTGGCGGCTTCAAGTTCAACATCGGCGTCAATGTGGCGCCGGTCACTGTCACGCCGGTCAAGCCCCTGCCCGAAGGCGGCGCCCTCGGTGGTAAAGGCGCCCTGCCGGAAGGCGGCGCGTTGGGCGGCAAGGGAGCGCTCCCCGATGGCGGCGCTCTCGGCGGCAAGGGCGCCTTGCCGCAAGGCGGCGCTCTGCCCAACGGCGCTCTCGGCAACAAGCCGAGCGACAACAGTTCCAACAATGTGACGACACCTACGACGACGACCGTAAATACGGCGCAAAACGCGCCGGTCGTTAACACGCCTACCTCGGCGCCCCCGGCTGCAGAACCCGTTGCGCCGACGCCCGGTCCGACAACGACGACTCCCCTTCCGACGGTTTCGACGCCGGCCAGCGAACCGACGCCGCCCGCCGCCGAGACGACTCCGACCGTCGTCGCGACTACGGAAACTCCGACGACAACGCAGCCCGAACCCGTCGTGACGACAACGACGGCGCCGGAGCCTGTTGTGGAGACCACCACGATCGTCAATATGGGTGGAAACACGCCGGCGCCGGAAGTCACGAAGACAGCGCCGCCCATGACTGGTTCTTCGGAGTCCGCGGGAAGCAAGACGACTTATGCGTCCTTCCTCAATATAGATATCAAGGACATCGCCAATGTTTCGCGCGGCGGCGCGCGTTCGTCGGCGGTAGACGACAATACGAATCCCCGTTCCGCTCCGCCGACTCCGGGCGTGACGCCTGGAGATCCCGCGTCTTCGATCAAACCTGCTGGAGACACGGTCATCCAGCAAGAGGGCTACACTGTTTCCGTCGATAACACCCGCGATGCTGTGCAGGTAAACCTGACGACGGAATATACGGTGCGCTTCGAAAACTACCGCGAAGGCGTGGAAATGGCTATCGGTGCGCGCGTCACCCAAACGGCCCTCGGCACGCAGAGCCTGCTCGGCGGCCTCTCGAACTAACCCCCCTCCCGTTATTATCGGGACGAAGGCGCGCAGGCGTAGAGTCGCCGCGCTGACACTTCGCCGCCTGCCGCCGCGCCGCCTCTGCTGCAGCATGCGCCGTTCGCCAAACGAATCGGGCTTTCCCAACAGCATCGAGCGATGAAGCTGGATCGCCCGATGCTGCAGATTCTTTGAGCGGTCGCGCCGGCCTGCGGGCGAATGCGCGCAGATTATAAACTGGCCGCTTTGCGGCCGGGGCGAATAACCAGACCTTATCCGAAACCTTATCCTGAGCCTGGCGAAAGACCACTTTTTCGCCTAGCGCTCAAAAAAAACGCCAGCACAGAAAAGGGCCGCATAAATGCGGCCCTTTCTGATTTGCTCTGGGTTTCAGCGCGCCAGCGCGCGCTGCACTTAGTCGAACAGACGCACCTGCGCGCGGAGCGACACGCGGATATCCGGCGCCTCGTCCGTCGCGCCGACGGCCGTGTTGAAGTTGATCCGTACGCGATCGTTGACCGCATAAGACCCGCCAAAGAGGAAGGCGCCAACCGTGCTCGCTGTCTGCCGCGTGCTGCGCGGGTCCAGATAGGAAGGACCGTATGTAGGATTATTTTGGGCGTCGAGAATTGGATCCCCGTTAATATCAAACAGCTGATCTCTGGTTTGCACCAGCCGTTCAGATGTCGTCGCGAGGATATGGCTCTGATCATAGCCGAAGTTGATCGACATGCGATCGTTCAACGACAGGCCGACGCCGATGCTGGTGCGAATGGCGTCGCCCGGATCGAGCGACGTAATAATCTGCGTCGGATCGCCATTGGCGTCGCTCGTAATCACCACGTCCGGCGAAGTCGCCATATTGATCTGATAACCGATATTGGCGAACAGAACCGCCGGATCGCTCGGCAGAATGAATGTCAGGCTGGGCTCGATGCTCCAATAGCCCGAGCCGCTCGCGAGTTCCGTCTCAACGCCCCTGCTGTCGCGGCCAACCTCGAACGGACCTTTGCCCGTCGGCGCCTTGGCGCGCATGTTGAGGATCGTATAGGGGAACTTCCGGCCATTCGTGAGCTGATAATGAAGACCCACCTCAGCATCGCCGAGGCCGGTTCCTTCAAGCTCGCGGAACGTGCTCGATTGATCGTCGATGAGCACGCCGCTGATGCGGTCATGGCGTTCCACGTAGGAAATACGCCCGTCAAGTTCGAGGCGGCTCGTCAAACCATAGCGCAGGCCCATGCTCTGCGTGAAAGCGCGCCGGTCTGAGTCAGTCGCTTCGATGGCGCCGATGAGCACCGCGTCGACGATCTCGACGCCCTGGAAGAAGAAGCGGTTGTCGGAACTCACGGTGAAGTCGACCGAAGGCTCGGCGTAGAGCGTGCCGCGCGGCGTCAGAATGCCGCCGACATCGGTGAAGAGCGACAGATAGGGCCGCTTTTCTTCTTCGTCAGGCCGCACGCCGACTTCTTCGACGCCGCCTTCCGCCTTTTTCTCTTCGCGCTGTTTATCGACGGCGCGTTTCGTCACGTCCGGACGCTCCGCCGGGCTGATTGCGCCGGGGCCGGCGTCAGCCACTTTTTGCGGCTCGGGCTTCGCCGCCGTTTGCGAAGGCTTTTCGATCTTCGCAGGCTCTTCGGCCGGGGTCTCCGCCTGCGCGACGGTGACCTGCGGCGCGGGCGCCGCGCCCGGCACGACAAGGCGCTGGCCGACGCTGAGGCGATATGGCGAGGCCAGCTTGTTCGCCTGCGCGATCGAGCTCACCGACGTGTTGAGATTGCGCGCAATGCCGCTCAGCGTGTCGCCGGAACGAACGACATATTCGCCGCCGAACGATGCGGCGGCGATGCTCGCCCCGCCGCTCGCTCGCGCCATCTGCTGCGTAGCGGTGAGCGAGCGCTCAAGCGCGTCAATCTTCGATGACTGCCTTTCGATCAGGTCTTTCTGCTGTTTCAGCGCTTGCTCCGCCTCGTCGAGACGAAGCGTCTGCAATGCGATGATGTCCCGCAGATAGACGAGTTCTTCAGCGACCGAAGGTTCCGGATTATAGCGCGTTCCAGCGGCCTCGCTAGGCGTCTGGTCATCCACAGCGAATGCCGGCCCCGCTGCGCCCGCAAGCGCGACGATCGCGGAACAGGTGAACAAAGTCGATTTCATCTTAACCCCCGGAGCCCTTACTCGCTCATCAAGGCGCGCATCTGCGCGCACACTGTCTCAAACTCGGATGCAATATGCTCGCCGCCGAGCTGCTTTTTCAGTTCCTGAATAGTGCTGCGTCCGCGGCCGGTCAGCTTGGCTGCGCGCGTCACATTGCCGTCGGTTTTCAGGAGCGCCTTCATCACGAGGAAGCGCGTCATCAGGTCCTGAGCCTTGGTGAGATCATACCCGACCTCGTTCTCGGCCGCGCCGGACTGGGCTTCCGAGAAGGAGATGTGCTCCGGCAGGATCTTGCCGCCAAAAGCGCGCACTGCGGCGCGCGTCAGCACGTTGCGCAGTTCGCGGACGTTCCCCGGGAAGCGATAAGCCTTGAGTCGGTCCGCCGCCTTCGGCGTGATGATCGCCGTGCGCAGCGTCTTCTCCGGAAGGCTCTTGATGATCGCTTCGCCGATCTCGATCACGTCATCGCCTCGCTCGCGCAGCGGCGCGACCCTGATGACGAGCACTTCGATCCTGTGGAAGAGGTCGCGGCGGAACCGGCCTTCTTCAACGCCGCGGCGAAGATCTACATTCGTCGCCGTGACAAGCCGGAAATCGACCGCCGTCGGCGTGCGCGAACCAACCTTGGTGACGAGGCCGTCATCCAGAACGCGCAAGACCTGCGCCTGAATGTCGAGCGGCATGTCGCCGATTTCGTCCAGGAAGAGAACCCCGCGATCGGCAGCGGCGATCGCGCCGATCTGATCCGCGTAGGCGCCGGTGAAGGCGCCCTTGCGATGGCCGAACAATTCTGAGGGCGCAAGCGATTCCGGAATCGCGCCGGCGTTGACGGCGACGAAAGGCGCATCGCGCCGGTCGCTCCAGCGGTGAAGCTCCTTGGCGACAAGTTCCTTGCCGACGCCGGTCTCGCCGACGATCAGAACCGGCGCTGCGTTCTGGGCATAGCTCAGGACTTCTTCGCGAAGCGCGCGCGCCTGCGGGCTCGACCCGATGATGATATCTTCGATCGGGCGATCGCCGTCAGCATGCAGATCATCTTCCGCTTGGCGTGCGCCGCGGCGCGTCGAGAGCGGCGTCACTTTCGCCGCAGGACGCGCCGAAGGCTGGGGATCGGTTCCCCGCCACGGAATATCCGCCTTCACGTAGAGTTCTTCCGACGCCCCAGAGCCTTCGGAAGAAAACGAGTCGTACTCGTTGGATGCGCGGCCGAAGCCGCTGTCATTTGTGTCCACGTGCTCCCCCATGAGCAAATGAAACGACCTGAATTGTCAGCCTTTTGTCCAGATACCCCAGCGTCGACAGCGATCCTGAAAAGCCTTGCCGGCTTTGCCTTTACGCCGCCGGCGCCGCTTTAGCGCTTACGCGCTAGCGTGCCGGTTTTGCTTTGTTTCTCTCCCCACTCAAAACTTTACCTATTCTTAACCTACTCCCTACCTGCGACGAATCAAAGTCGTCGCAAGAAATTTGCGATTCGCCGCGCGAACAGGCTCTTTTCCCACCCGCAGCAGGCGAACTTTCCGGAACACGCCGCTTTTGCGTGTCAAAAACCAGCGGGCCCTCTCTGTCACAGCAAGATGCTGGCCGCAACAACTGCTAATCCACAGGCTGTTCGAGCTCGATAAACTGGGGCCGTTCGCAATACTCCCGGTTGCGTTTGTCGTTCCAGAAGCCGCAAAAGCGAATCCGTTCGACCGACAGGTGGACGGCGTGCGTAAACCGGGCGGTCGGGCCCGCCCCTTCCGGCGCTGGCGCGAAAAGCTCGTCGGAGGACGGCAGGGCGGCGACAACTGTCCCGGCCTGCCAGGCGACTTCGCCCGCTATGAATTCCCGGCTCTTGGGATCGCACTCTTCCGCCCGGCGCAGCACGATCTGGTAGTCCTGAACGCCCTCGCCCGTCGCCGGCAGGTGCAGTTCGAATGACGCGCGGGGCGAGACGACCCTCAGGCGCGTATCGCCCTTCTTGCGCCAATAACCGGCGATGCGGCATGAACCGCTCCGTGAACGGAGGGAATAGTCATAGGCGAAAAGCACGTTTTCCTTGTTGCGATCGACGCTCACCCAATAGTCAGCGAACTGGCCTGACGTAGAGATGATGAACGAGCCGGGATCGGCGTCGGCCGCGTCCGGCGCGTCGACCTTGAAAGCTTCTTCGGACTCTCCGAATTCGAGCGTTTTCACGTCCCGCTCGAACGGCGTCGGCGCGCCGTAGTCGATATCGCCGACATCAGGCGGATTATCCGCCTTCGGATCATGATATTCCTTATAATATGACCAGGGCAGAACGTCGCTTGCCCGGGCCCAATGCGTGAGAATGCGCGACCAGGCGGGAACGAAGACCTGGGAGAGGCGCTGTTCCTCTCGTTCCGGCGAGGCGAGATCATAAAGCACGTCGGCCCGCTGCGCGGCGCCGTCGGCGTTGCCGCTGACCGATTCAATGCCGTGCGTATGGATGCCGACGACTTCGCCATCGGCGTTGATGATCGGGCTACCGCTATTGCCGCCTGCTGTCGACATACGGTGAACGATCAGGTTCGCGATCACTGGATCACGAACCTCGGAAGCGCTGTCGAGCGGCGGAATCAGCGCTGCAACGGCCCCTCTTTCAACGCGCGGCGTCGCCGCATCCGGCATGTAGCCATCGTCCAGCGTGTCATAAGGATAGCCAATCACCGCGATCGGCGAACCGGGCGTCATCGCGAGCAGCTTTTCCTCCGGCGCGACCTTCATGTTCGGGCCGAGCCGGTTTTCGCCGGTCGCCGGATCGATCGGATCGACCATGATATAGGCTGCATCGAAGGCGAGATCGCGCACGGAAACAGCTTGAGGAGAATAGATCGACGAGTTCTTCCGCACGGGTTGATACGCCTCGACCGTCTTTCGGAAGAGGCCGAAGCCCGCATGAAGACGCCGCCCAGTGACCGGCAGGCGCACTCCCGTTTCGCGATTGATGATGTAGACCTGCGCCTTCTCGTCATCGAGCGGCAATGAATCCGCCGTATGCGCGGCGCCAGCGAGAACGCCCTTGTCGCGGTCGATGACAAACGCCGTGCCGCGCGAGGCGCCATTGACGACGATGAGATAGACGGAAGCGCTCGCTTTCGCGGCTGTCTCCGGCGTTATGACGGCGGAGAGCGCGGCGTGCGCATCGCTGCGCGCAACGGCGACGCTTTCTTCGAGAGCGGCTAATTCTTTCTTGGTGGCGTCGCCCTGAACGAGACGCGCGATTTCGCTCGCTGCAAGTGCGAGCGCAAGAGCGGCGACGATGACGATCCCCAAGATACGCTCAATACGCGAGCGCGGCTCTTTATCCCCAGACATGGTAAACTCAGCGCTAGACGCTAAAGCCTACCATCAGACGCGCGAGTGGCCAAACTGGCGCGTTCCATTCCGGGAAGAGATCAGTCGCGGCCGAACTTCTTCGAAGTCGGGAAGCCCTTGGGCGCGATCTTGCCGGCTTGCGCGCGCTTGCCGAGAAATTCCTTCCAGCCGTCGACGGTCTGCGTGCGGCCCGAACGGTCGACCCAGGTGAGCCCCTCCTTTTTGAAGAAGGCCTTTGCATCTGAAAGCCCGCCTGAGGCGAACTTCTGGAGCAGAACTCCCTTCCCGCGCGACATTTCCGGCACCTCTTCCGCCGGGAAGACGAGGAACTTCTTGTTGTCGCCGACCGCCGCAATCATGTCGCCCGCCGAAGGCCGGCAAACGATCGCTTCAGAGCCTGCTGGCACGTTGAGGATCTGCTTGCCCTTGCGGGTCGAGCTCAGACAGTCCTCTTCCTTCACGAAGAAGCCATGTCCCGAAGTCGAGGCGACAAGGAAGCGCCGTTCGCCCTGATAGAGGAAAGCCGCCGTGACGGCCTGGTCATTGCCGAGATCGACCATCAGGCGGATCGGCTCGCCATGGCCGCGCCCGCCGGGCAGCGCGCTTACTTCGAGCGTGTAGAACTTTCCGTCCGTCCCGAAGAGCATCAGCTTGTCGGTCGTCATCGCCGGAATGACGAAGCCTTCCTGATCGCCTTCCTTGTATTTGACTTCCGACGCATCTTCGAGATGGCCCTTCATCGTCCGTATCCACCCTTTCTCGGAAAGGATGACGGTGACGGGTTCTTTCTCGATAAGGCTTTCGAGATTGATCTCTTCGGCTTCCGGCGCGTCTTCGAACGCGGTGCGACGCCGGCCAAGCTCGCTCTTCGGATCGAATATTTTGCGCACTTCTTTCAGTTCGTCAGCGATGCGCGACCACTGCGCGTCTTCCGATTTCAGGAGCGCCTGAAGCTCTTTCTGCTCTTTCTTTAGCGCCGCGTGCTCGCCCTTGATCTCCATTTCCTCAAGCTTGCGCAAATTCCTGAGGCGCATGTTGAGGATCGCTTCCGTCTGCACCTCGGTGAGCTTGAAGGTCTTCATCAGCTCGGCTTTCGGATCGTCCTCATAGCGGATGATCCGGATCACTTCGTCGAGATTGAGATAGGCGACGAGGAAGCCGTCGAGGATTTCAAGGCGATGCTTGATCTTCTCGAGCCGGTGGTTTGACCGGCGAACCAGCACGTCCTTGCGATGGTCGAGATAGGCTCTCAGCGCATCGCGCAGGCCCATCACGCGCGGCGCGCCATCCGCGCCGAGGACGTTGAGGTTAAGCGGGAAACGCGATTCAAGGTCGGAGCTGCGGAACACCTGCTCCATCATCGCCGCCGCATCGATATTCTGCGAACGCGGTTCGAGGATGAGGCGGATGTCTTCCGCGCTTTCGTCGCGAATATCGGCGAGAACATTGAGCTTCTTGTTCTGCATCAGCTCGGCGATGCGCTCGATGATCTTCGATTTCTGGACCTGATAGGGAATTTCGGTGACGACGACCTGATAGCGCCCGCGGCCGAGATCTTCAGTGTGCCACTTGGCGCGCACGCGGAAGCCGCCGCGGCCCGTCGCATAGGCCTCTTCCATCGCTTCCGGCGTTTCGACGCACACGCCGCCCGTCGGGAAGTCAGGTCCCTTCACATATTTGAGGAGTGTCGCCGTCTGCGCGTTCGGCGTCTTGATGAGGTGGATCGAGGCGTCGATGAGTTCGGCCACATTGTGCGGCGGGATCGACGTCGCCATGCCGACCGCAATGCCGGAGGCCCCATTCGCGAGAAGGTTCGGGAAGGCGGCGGGGAGCACCACCGGCTCTTTGCCCTCGCCGTCGTAAGTCTCGCGGAAATCGACCGTATCTTCATCGATGCCTTCGAGAAGCAGCGAAGCTGCTTCCGTCAGGCGGCTTTCGGTGTAACGCATCGCGGCCGGATTATCGCCGTCGATATTGCCGAAATTGCCCTGACCATCGATCAGCGGCACGCGAACAGAGAAGTCCTGCACGAGGCGCGCAAGCGCATCGTAAATCGCCTGGTCGCCGTGCGGGTGGAAATTGCCCATCACCTCGCCGACGACTTTCGCCGATTTCTTGAAGCCGCCGCCCGGATTGAGGCGCATCTGGCGCATTGCGTAGAGGATGCGCCGGTGAACCGGCTTCAGGCCGTCGCGCACATCGGGCAGCGCGCGCGCCGTGATCGTCGAGAGCGCATAGGCGAGATAACGCCGCGACAGCGCCTCATCGAGCGGCTCAAGGAAAATGTCTTCGGGCTTTTGCGGCGGCGGATTTTTCGTGCGGACCATCGGAAATTCTTGGCTAACGGGAAGGTCCGAGCGAATAGCCCCTGTCGGGCGGGCGACGCAAGGCGGCGCTCGGGCCCGAGCGCGTCAAAGCCTATGAAATCTGCGGATTCCTCGTCTCGAGCCTGTGGAAAACCGGGCGGTCAGCCAGCCCCGAGAGCGCTGATTGGCGCAGTCATCTCCCAGCGCGGCCGGGCGAGATAGAATTCGGCGTAATAATCACCCGTCGTCTCAAGGCCCTCCGGGTCGCAAATTTGCGAGGAAATCCGCTCGGTCGCAGCACCGACGGCAGGCGCTACGCCGCCTGTTCCCTGAGCAATTCGAGAATACGAACGCGCGCTTCCGGCAACTGTTTGCTCGCAAGGTGCAAAATGCGCGTTTCGATGAAATAACCTGTCGTCGTCAGCGCATCGATCGCATCTTGCGCGCTCGGCTCGCTCGCAGCGCCCCTCAGGAAGGCGGGCAGCGGCAGAAGTTTATCCTTATACGGAGCGCCTGCCTCCGCCGAGACCGCGCAGGCCGATTTCGGCGAAACATAGACGAGGTTTTCCCGCGCTCCTGTCGCGGCGCAGCGGTCGAGCGTCAGCCCGAAACCAAGTTCGGCGAGCAGCCCAAGCTCCCAGCGCGCCATCAAAGCCGGCCAGATTTCGGGCTGATCGAGATTGGCGATCAAAATGCGCATCGCCGTAAAGGCGCCCGGATGCGCCTCCCGCTCGGGCAGACAGGCGCTCGCGATCGCGCAAGCCGCCGTCAGCGCTGCGAGCGAGAGCCGGTCCTGCATCAATTCGCCGGCATGGGCGTGGGCCAGCTCAAGCGTGAAATGCCCGAGGCTCTCATTGAGCCGGCCTTTCCATTCCGCGCGCACTTCGTTGCCGGCCTGCAGAATGGGCCGCATCCGCCTTCCCTGCCCGCCGTGAACGAGCCCCGCCCAGCGCCCATGCGCGGCGGTGAAAAGGTCTGCAACCGCATGGTTCTCGCCGTGGGCGCGCGCCGATAGAATTATGCCCTCGTCTATGAAATCCATAACGGCCCGGCCGAACCCGGCTCCTGTCAAATGCGCCTCTGGAGGCAGTCAAGCATCGCCCCGCGCGAACTCTGCAGCGCTAGCGCTTGTCCTTTCGGCGCGCAGCTTCCTACATTGCCATGAAACGGAGCGATTGCGGTAGCAAACTATCGCCGCGGTAAGAGGAGACACCAGGCGTGAGCGAAAAAGCGAGCGAGAACATCAAAGCGGAAGACTGGGCCGGTGAAATGGGCGAGCGCTGGCTCGCGCATGTCGACAAGTTCGAAGGCATGATCGCGCCCGTCGGCGACGCGCTCGTCGCAACCGCAAACGTGAAACCCGGCGAGCGCATTCTCGATGTCGGCTGCGGCGCAGGCGCGACAACGCTGGCGCTCGCGCGCGAAACTGGCCCGACGGGCCGCGTCATCGGGCTCGATATTTCGCCTGCGCTCACAAAGGCCGCGACGAAGCGCGCCGAAAAAGCAGGCCTTTCGAACACTTCCTTCATCACCGGCGATGCCGGAACGAAGACGCTCGAGAAAGGCGGTTACGACCTCCTCTTCTCGCGTTTCGGCGTGATGTTCTTTGAAGACCCCTATGCCGCCTTTGCGAATTTACGCTCGGGCCTCAGCGACAATGGCCGCGTGCTTTTCGCTTGCTGGGCATCGCCAATGATGAACGAATGGATCCTCGACGTGATGCAATGCGTCACCCGCCATGTGGAGATGGAGCCACCGACGCCGCGCGCGCCTGGGCCATTCGCCTTCGCCGAGCCGGACTATGTCGAAGACATTCTCACCAAAGCCGGATTTTCGGATGTGAAGGTCGATCCGTGGAGCGGCACGCAATATATCGGCGGCAAGGGCATGCGCGCGAAGGAAGCGGCGGAGTTCGTTCTCAATGCGCTTTCTATCGGCGATATGGCGCGCAAGCAGCCGCCTGAAGTGCAGGCCGCTCTCCTGCGCGACATTACTGAGGCCTTCGCTGCGAAGGAAACGCCTGAAGGCGTCGCGATGAAGGCGACGGCCTGGTTTGTGAGCGCGAAGCCTTAGTCGCTTTTTCCTTTCCCTCCCTTGAAAAGGGAGGGCTTGAGGCCCCGGCGTTGCGAATGCAATGCCGGTCTTGGCCGAAAGGGAGAGTTCAATCGCCCTCGCGATTCGAGAGTCAGATGAACCCTCCCTAACCCTCCCTTTTCAAGGGAGGGGACACTCCAACGATTAACGCAAATATTGAAGCTGGAATCTCTATGCTCATGGAGCGCTAGTCGACGATGTCGAGGCCCATCTGGCGATAGCGCGCGACTTCGTCGGCCCAGTTCTCACGCACTTTGACGTGCAGGAAGAGATGAACCGGCTGGCCGAGGAGCTCCGTCAGCTCCTCGCGCGCCGCCGCGCCGATCGCTTTCAATGTCTGCCCGCCCTTGCCGAGCACGATGCCTTTCTGGCCGTCCCGCGCGACATAGATCGTCTGTTCGATGCGAACGCCGGACTTGCTTTCCGCCCAACTCTCCGTTTCGACGGTCGAGTCGTATGGCAGCTCCTGATGGAGGCGCAGAAACAGTTTCTCGCGCGTAATCTCGGCTGCAAGCAGGCGTTCTGAAAGATCCGAGAGCTGATCTTCCGGATACATCCATGGCCCTACGGGCGCGCGCTCGGCGAGATGCTTCTTCAAGTCGGCGACGCCGTCTCCAGTCTGCGCCGAGATGAAAAACACGTCTTCGAATACGCCCGTCTCGTGGAGCGTCTGCACCAGCCCGAGGAGTTTGTCCCGCGCGATCGCGTCGATCTTGTTCACCGCGAGAATGACCTTGAGGCCCCGCACTTTCAGCGCCTCGACAATCGCATCCGTATCGGCGGCGGCGCGGCGGGCGGCGGCGTCAGCCTTCGCGGAGGATGAGCCCGCGATATAGCTCGGCGCATCGACCATCAGCACCGTCGCATCGGCGCCTTCGAGCGCATCCCATGCGGCGGCGACCATCGCGCGATCAAGCCGTCGGCGGGGTGCGAAAATGCCCGGCGTATCGATGAAAACGAGCTGCGTATCGCCCTCAATCGCAACCCCGCGAACGCGCGTGCGCGTCGTTTGAACCTTATGCGTTACGATCGAGACTTTCGCGCCGACCAGCGTGTTGACAAGCGTCGACTTGCCCGCGTTCGGTGCGCCTATGATCGCGACGAAGCCGCAGCGCGTCGTCACATTTTCATCCGTCATCTGCTTATCTCGTCGCGGAGGTCCCGCATTGCGTGGGCGCCAATCCCAGAAATCAGGCCCC
This sequence comes from Caulobacterales bacterium, assembly GCA_020638525.1. Classification (GTDB taxonomy): domain Bacteria; phylum Pseudomonadota; class Alphaproteobacteria; order Caulobacterales; family Parvularculaceae; genus Amphiplicatus. The sequence continues at coordinate 313,913 of JACKIL010000002.1, forward strand.
GCGTCAAGCGCGGCTCAACGCAGGAAGACGTAATCGCCCGGCGCATCGACATCCGGCTCGCCGTCGATCGCCATGGCGCCTTCGCGCTTTTCGATGGCGCGGGCCGGCGGCGGAGCGACAGAGGCGCCTGAATGGTCGTTGAGCCATTCCGCCCAGGCCTTCCACCAGGACCCGTCGCGTTCTTCCGCCGAATTAAGCCAGTGGTCGGCGTCAGCATAGGCCGCCTCCGCCGGCGTTGTCTTGATCTGGAATTTGCGGTGCGGGTGGCCGGGCTCAGAAACGATGCCCGCATTGTGCCCGCCGCTCGTCAGCACGAACGTCACCTCGGTGTCGGAAAGAAGGTGCCATTTATAGACCGAACGCCATGGCGCGACATGGTCCGTCTCTGTTCCGACCGCAAAGATCGGCGCGCGAATGTCGCTCACCGCAATCGCGCTGCCGTCGATGAAATAGCGTCCCTCTGCGAGGTCGTTGTCGAGGAAAAGCCGCCGCAGATATTCCGAATGCATCTTGTAGGGCATGCGCGTCGCGTCAGCGTTCCACGCCATGAGATCGTTCATTGGCTTGCGCTCGCCGAGCAGATATTCGTGCTGCATGCGCGACCACACGAGGTCATTCGACCGCAGCAGCTGGAAAGCGCCCGCCATCTGCTTGGTGTCGAGATAGCCCTGCTCCCACATAATGTCTTCAAGGAATGCGACCTGGCTCTCATTGATGAAGAGCGTAAGCTCACCCGCCTCTTCGAAATCGACCTGCGCCGCCAGATAAGTGAGCGTCGAGAAGCGGTCGTCGCCCCTGTGCGCCATGTCGGCCGCCGCAATCGCGAGAAGCGTTCCGCCGAGACAATACCCGACGCCATGCACTTTCTGATGCGGACAGATGAGCGAGATCGCATCGAGCGACTCGGCGATCCCGAGCGAGAGATAGTCGTGCATGCCGAGATCGCGATCTTCCGGACCCGGATTTTTCCAGGAAATCATGAAGACGGTGAATCCTTGCTCGGTCAGATATTTGACGAGCGAATTTCCCGGCGACAGATCGAGAATGTAGTATTTCATGATCCAGGCCGGCGTTATGAGAATGGGCTCGGGACGCACTTTCTCTGTCGCGGGCGAATACTGAATGAGCTCGATCAGCCGGTTCTTGTAGACGACTTTGCCAGGCGTGACGGCGACGTTTTCGCCGGGCGTGAACGCTTCAGCGCCGACAGGCGGGCGGCCGGAAGCGCTTCTCTCCATGTCTTCCGCAAAATTTTGAAAACCGCGAACGAGATTGGCGCCGCCTTGCTGAAGGGTAGCGTTCAGAATTTCCGGATTGGTGAGAATGTAATTCGAAGGCGAAAACACATCGAGCATCTGGCGGGCCGCGAATTCGACCGCGCGCTCATGCTGTGGCGTTACGCCTTTCACGCCAGTCGTCGCCGCATGCCACCATTGCTGCGTCAGCAGAAAGCCCTGCGAGAGCATGTTGAAGGGGTATGTCGACCAGGCGGGATTGCTGAAGCGCTTGTCCTGCGGCAGCGGTTCGATACAGGGCGAACCTTCCTCGCCCTTCAGCGCGCATTTCTGCGCGAAATTCATATAGCGAAGCTGCTTCTTGCGCGCCTTCTCGACAAGCTGCGCCTGCTTGCCCGGTGAGAACATCAAATGCGACAGCCAGTCGAAATAGGAATCGGCGAGCGAACTTGGAGAAAGCCCGCCCGTCATGCGAGCAGCAGCCGCGTGGATCGAGCGGTCGAGAATTTCAGCAACCGCAGTCGAGGCGTAGGAATCGCGCTCCCACGGCATGGCTGGCGCTGTCGCGTGCGCCTTGGCGTGCGCGCTGCGGCGCTTGCCATCCAGCGTGCCGGTTTCGGCGGCCTGCTTGGCCGGCGGCGCGCTCTCGGCTCCGCCGGCCGTCTTGCGTGAAATCGGTGTCACATTCGCCGTATCGCTCATGGGTGCTCTCTCACGCAAAAACCGAACTGGGCCAGCCGGTGCGCCATCGGACCGCAACGGGGCGTCCGGGCCCAATGTGGAAAGGCTATGGGCCGATTACTAGCGCCAGATAAAGAGTTTTTCGTTGACATGCATCATTAATAGAAGGCGTCCAAAGAGCAGGATATGCTTGGGAAATCGTCGGAATGCGCCGGCGGATAGCAGTTTCGGAGACGGCGTCGCCAGTGGGAAGCGTATTCAAGGCCGAAGGCGTAACGAAGGTCTACGGAACCGGCCGGGCCGCCGTTCACGCCCTGCGCGGCGTTTCGCTCGATATCCCCGAGGGCGATCTCGTCGTGCTGCTGGGCCCCTCGGGCAGCGGAAAGTCGACATTTCTGAACATTGTCGGCGGGCTCGACCGGGCGACGGAGGGACGCGTGCTATTTCGGGACACGGACCTGACGGCGCTGTCTGACGCCCGCCTCACCGATTATCGCCGCCGTCATGTCGGCTTCGTCTTCCAGTTCTACAATCTCATTCCATCGCTGACGGCTGAGGAGAATGTCGAACTCGTCACCGAAATCGCGGAAGACCCGATGACGCCCGCCGAAGCGCTCGATCTTGTCGGTCTCGCCAAGCGGCGCACGCATTTTCCCGCCGAACTCTCGGGCGGCGAGCAGCAACGCGTCGCGATCGCACGCGCCGTCGCCAAGCGGCCGACGGTGCTCTTCTGCGACGAGCCGACTGGCGCTCTCGACAGCCAGACCGGCGTCGAAGTGTTGAAGGTGCTGCGCGACGTCAACCAAACGCTCGGCGCGAGCGTGCTTCTCATTACGCACGCCGCCGCGACCGCCGCGATGGCCGATCAGGTCATCCGCTTCAGCGACGGACAGGTCGCGAGCGTTGAACATAACGAGACGAAGGTCGATCCTTCGCAGATCAGCTGGTAGCGCCGCACCCCCGTGTCACACATCCTCTCACCGCTCGACATCAAACTCCTGCGCGACCTCTGGCGGATCAGGGGCCAGGCGGCGGCGATCATGTTCGTCATCGCGGCTGGTCTTGCGCTTTACGTGATGTCGGACGGCATGCTCGGCTCTCTTAAAGAGACGCGCCGCGCCTATTATGAGCGCCAGCAATTTGCGGATGCGTTCGCGCCGGTAAAGCGCGCGCCTAACTATCTTCTCGAAGACATCCAGAACCTTCCCGGCGTCGCGCGCGCAGAAGGCCGTGTCGTCGGCGGAGCGATCATCGATCTGCCCGACGTCTCCCAGCCCATCACCTCGCAGGTTCTTTCAGCGCCTGAACATGGCCGCGCTTCCCTCAACCTTCTCCATATCGTCACGGGACGCACGGTCGACATTACGCGCGCAGACGAAATCGTTCTTCTTGAACCCTTCGCGCGCGCGCATGGCCTCAATCCCGGCGATTCTATTCTTGTGACCCTGCACGGCGCGCAGCGCCGACTCGATATTGTCGGGCTCGCGCTCTCGCCGGAGTTTGTCTACGCGATCAATCCGGGCGACTTCGCGCCGGATGACTCCCGCGTCTCCGTCTTCTGGATGGGGCGCGAGGCGATCGGCAAAGCGTTCGATCTCGATGGCGCATTCAACCAGGTGATCCTCGAGTTCGCTAAAGACGCGAGCGAGCCCGCAATCCTCGATGCGCTAGACCGCATTCTCGCCCCTTACGGCGCGACAGGCGCCTATGGGCGAGACGAGCAGATTTCGAACAAATATCTGATGGAGGAAATGGACCAGCTCTCGAAGATGGCGGTTATCCTGCCGCCGATCTTCCTTGCGGTCGCAGTGTTCCTTCTTAACATCGTCCTCACCCGAATGATCCAGACGGAGCGCGAGCAAATCGGCCTCCTGAAAGCTTTCGGCTATTCCAATGTCGAAGTCGGCTGGCACTACGCTAAGTTCGTTCTCGCGATCTCGCTCGGCGGCGCCGCGCTTGGCTGCCTTGGCGGTATGGCGCTCGGCAGGATGATCGCCGGCGTCTATCAGCAGTTCTACAAATTCCCCTTCCTAATCTTCGCCGCTCACGCGTCGACCTTCGTCATCTCCATCGCGGTCACGTCAGCCGCCGCCCTGCTCGGCGTCACTTTCGCCGTGCGTCAGGCCGCAACGCTTTCGCCCGCCGTGGCGATGCGTCCCCCTGCGCCGCCCGACTACAGCAAGACGGCGAAAGTGTTCCGCGCGATCGAGCGCTATGTCGACCAGCCAAGCCGCATCGTCCTGCGCGGTCTCGTGCGTCGGCCAGTACGCGCGGCAGTCACCTGTCTCGGCATAGGCGCAGCGATGGCGCTCGCCGTCATGATGCGCTTCAACCAAGACGCCATCGAATACATGATGGATGTCAATTTCGACGTCATGGATCGCTCCGACGTCTCCGTGACGTTCATTGAGCCACAGTCGGATGCAGTTATTCTTGAACTGAAGCGCATTGACGGCGTCTACGCTGTCGAGCCTCAACGCAATACGCCGGTGATGATGCGCCACGGCCTCGCCGAGCATCTCGGATCGATCACCGGCACGCTGCCCGAACCGACGCTCAACCGCGCCGTCGATACAGATTTGCGGTCAATCTATGTGCGCAGCGACGGCGTCATCCTCTCCGAACCGCTCATGGAAAAACTGCAGCTCGCGCCCGGCGATCTCGTGACGTTCGAAGTGCGCGAAGGAAGGCGGCCGACGATCGATCTCCCCGTCGCGGGCGTCGCCAATACGATGATCGGCCTGCCCGCCTATTTCGAAATCGGCGCGCTCAACCGCGCCCTTGGCGACGGTCCCCTCGTCTCCAGCGCCTATATGCAGATCGACGCGAACAAGCGCGATGAAATCTACCGTAAGCTGAAGGACATGCCGACCATCGCAGGCGTCGCCATGCAGAAGGAATCGCGCGACGCCTTCCAGAAGATGATCGATGAAGGCCCCGGCACTTTCCGTTATATCTTCACGCTTTTCTCTGTGCTGATCGCTGTAGGGGTCGTCTATAACAGCGCGCGGATTGCGCTCGCCGAGCGCCGCCGCGATCTTGCGAGTCTCCGCGTGCTCGGCTTCACTCGCGGCGAGGCGGCGTTCATCCTTCTCGGCGAGCTCGCAGTCCTGACTGTGCTCGCCCTTCCGATCGGCGGTTCGCTCGGGTATTTGATGTCATCCTACATCGCCAAGGCGTTCAGCACTGAACTTTACCAGATCCCCGTCGTGCTCAGTTGGAACAGCTACGGAATCGCAACGATTACCGTGCTTGTCTCGGCGGCGGTTTCAGGGCTTCTGGTGCAACGGGATGTTAACAAGCTCGACCTTGTGCGGGCGCTGAAAACGCGGGAATAGCGAACGCCGCGGGGAACGCATGCAAAAGAAAAAGATTTCGCGCAGAACGATCACGCTGACCGCCGCTGGCGCGATCACGCTCTCCATCGTCTATCTCATGTGGCCCCGCCCCATGCCCGTCGACATGGGACAGATCGAGCGCGCGCCAATGGTCGTGACGATCGACGAGGAAGGCCGGACGCGGGTCAAGGAGAACTATGTCGTCTCGGCGCCCGTCTCCGGCAGGCTGCTGCGCGTCAATGCGGAAGCTGGCGATACGGTTGAAGGTCAGGCGACTGTCGTCGCGCGTATTCTGCCGACAAATCCTTCGTTCCTCGACGTGCGCGCCCAGACAGAAGCCGAATCGAATGTGCGCAGCGCCGAGGCGGCGCTCGGCATGGCGAAAGCGGAAGTCGCACGCGCTACCGCGCAACGCGATTACGCCGCATCAGAGGTCGAGCGCGTCAGGGCGTTGCGCGCCGACGGGACGGTGGCGCAAGCCGCACTTGACCGCGCCGAACTCGCAATGCGCTCGGCCAATGCCGAGTTGAGGACTTCCCAGGCCGCCGTGAAGGTTCGCGAGGCCGAACTTGAAAATGCGCGCGCGCGGCTCATCACCCCGACGGAGGCGAAAGCATCATCCTCGCCCAACAATGGCGACGAGCCGGGCATTTTTCCCGTGCTCGCGCCCGTGACAGGCTGCGTTCTCCGCGTGCTGCAGGAAAGCGAGACGGTCGTCGCTGCGGGAACGCCGCTCCTCGAAATCGGCAATCCGGCGAGCGATCTTGAGATCGTCGCGGATTACCTTTCAACCGATGCTGTAAAAATCCGGACGGGCGACCGCGTCATCATCGAAAAATGGGGCGGCGATGGCGCGCTCGCCGGCCTCGTCAACCGGATCGAGCCTTTCGGTTTCACTAAATTCTCCGCGCTCGGCGTAGAAGAGCAGCGCGTCAATATCGTCATCGATTTCGTCAGCACGCCGGAAGAACGCTCAGGCCTCGGCCACGGCTTCCGCGTTGAGACGCGCACGGTCATCTGGGAAGATCAGAATGCGCTCACCGTCCCGTCGAGCGCGCTCTTCCGCAATGGCGGCGACTGGGCGGTCTTCATCGTTCGCGACGGCAGGGCCGTGCGCACGCCAGTGAAAGTCGGCCACAATAATGGCGTGCAGGCGGAGATTATCGACGGTGCGAAGGAAGGCGATACGGTCGTGCTCTATCCGGGCGCCGACATTGTCGACGGTATCCGCATCGCGGCGCGCAAGATCGCGACCTAATCGCGCTTGCCGTTCTCTTCTCCGCCATCGCCAAGCGCGCGGCGCAGGCGGCGGATGATCTTCGCCCGCGCTTTCTCGTCAGCCGCCTTGTCGAGTTCCTCGCGAATATCAAGCTGGAGCTGCGCAAGATCGTTGTGCCAGTCGAGCTTTACGATTTCTGCAGGCGCAAGGCGCGGCGGCGCGCCCTTCGCGGCTTTGAACTCCTTCGGACCGAGCGTGAAAACTTCATCAAGCTGCGGCGCGACGAGCATCGATGGATCGATCCCTTGCGCGATGAGCCGCCGCATCAGCCCATCCCGGCCTTCGGGCTCGCCATGCGTCAGGAAAATCGCCCCGCTGATCGGCCGGCGGTCGAGCACCCATTCGACTAGGCCATTCGCATCGGCATGGCCCGAATAGGCGTCGAATTTCACGATAGAGGCGCGCACCTTCACGTCCTCGCCGTGGATCTTCACTTCTGTCTTCCCGGCTTCAAGCAGCGCGCCAAGCGTTCCGGGCGCATTATAACCGGTAAGGAGAATCGTATCTTTTTCCTCCCACAGCCGGCGCTTCAGATGATGGCGAATGCGCCCCGCTTCGCACATCCCGCTCGCTGCGATGATGACGACTCCGGACGCGTAATTGTTGATCGCCTTGCTTTCCTCCACAGAGTTCGTGAACTGGAAGTGCTCATTGTTGAAGATACGCCCATCACCATTGATATTTTCGAGCTCATGCGCGTGATCCTGAAACGCCTTCGTCGCGCGAATCGCGAGAGGCGAGTCGAGGAAGACAAGCGGCTTTCTCGCGCCAGGCCTGTCGATAAGATTGCTGATGTCGGCGAGAAGCTCCTGCGTGCGCTCGACACTGAATGCAGGGATCACCACGACGCCCTCTTTCGCAAGCGCTGTGTCGAGAATCTCACCGAGACGCGTGCGGCGTTCTTCCGGCGTCAACACCTCGCGCACGCGGTCGCCATAAGTCGACTCGCAGATGACATAATCGAGATTGAGGGGCGCTTCCGGATCCGGATGGAAGAGCTTGTGTTCGGGGCCGATGTCGCCTGAAAAGAGCAGCCGAAGCGGTCGCTTGCCGTCGCCGTCGCCGCCGAGTTCAATCTCAATCGAGGCCGAGCCCAGAATATGGCCGGCGTTCCAGTAACGAACGCGCACGCCTTCTGCGACCTTCACCCACTTGTCGTAGTCGACGCTCGTAAGCTGGCGCATCACATTCTCGGCGTCTTCCTGCGTATAGATCGGCGAGACCGTTTTCAGGCCGCGTTGCTGGTTGCGGCGGTTGAGGAGGCGTACTTCGCTCTCCTGAATGTTTCCGCTGTCGGGAAGCATGAAAGAGAGAAGATCGCAGGTCGCCGCCGTCGTATAAATCGGCCCTGTAAAGCCAGCGCCCGCAAGTTTCGGAATGAGGCCGCTATGATCGATATGGGCGTGCGTCAACAGCAGGAAATCGACACGCCCCGGATTGAACGGGAAGTCGCGGTAATTGAGTTCCTTCAGCGTTTTTGGGCCTTGATAAAGACCGCAATCAACAAGGAACTCCTTGTCTTCCCACATGACGCGGTAGCATGAGCCGGTGACAGCGCCTGCTGCGCCGCAAAACTGAATCGTACAGGTCATTCGCCAAGCATCGCCTTTAGTTCGTGCGCCAATAATGGCGCGACCGCGCCAGTGTTCGTTTTATGCCTGACCGCATCGGTGCTTTCGATGCGGCGAATGCCCGCTTCGGCGAGCGCAGCAAGCTGCGCGTCATTCATCAACGCATGAACGACGAAGGCGTCGACGGAGCTTGCTCCGCGCGCGAGGAGAAGCTTCGCAGCTTCGCCGAGCGTCGCGCCGCTCGAGGCAATGTCATCGACGAGGCAGACGCGTTTGCCTGCGACTTCCGCACTTTCGGGCAGCATAACGGAAACCTGCCTGTCGCCCGCGCGCGTTTTCGTCATCACCACCCAGTCCGCGCCGCGGCGGCGTGCAACCGCTTGCGTCCATTGCGCGGATTCCTCATCCGGGCCGACGACAAGAAGCGGCGCACCCTTCGCCCCCGCGCCGATCATATCAGCCAGAAGCCCAGCCGCGCTCGCCGCGCGCGCCCTGCCCGCCCCGAAGACTTCATCGAGCGATTTCGTGCGGTGAAGATGCGGATCGATTGTCAAAGTCTTGTCGAAAGCGTCCGACAACAGCCTGCAAAAGATTTTCTGCGAGACCGCTTCGCCTGCATGAAACGCCTTGTCCTGCCGCATATAGCCAAGATAAGGCGTGACGAGGATGATCTCGCGCGCGCCCTGATCGCGCAGCGCCGAGGCGGCGAAGACGAGCGGCAGGAATTTCGGGTCAGGGTGATCGAGCGAGCAATAAACCGCTGTGCGCGTCGCCGGCGCCGGCGCGGTGACGAGATTTTCTCCGTCTGGAAATTCATGAATGCGGATCGCGTCCACCCGCGCGCCCATCGCCTGCGCCAATCGCTTGGCCGGCGCCTCTTCGCCGGGCATTGCTGCGATCAGGAAATCCTTCATGCCGCTTCGCCCTTGCCTTCATGACGGCCATCGATCGAAACGCCGCAGGATTCCTCCGCCATGCGATTGGCGAAGTCGAAGTCGGACTTGAAACAGGAATGGATCCGGTAGAGCGGTTCGCCCTTCACGACCGGATCGCCGACTTTCTTCAGAAGATCGATGCCGGCGCCCTTGTCCATCGGCGCGCCGGCGAGACGCGCAATGCGTGCAAGACGGAAGCAATCCATCGCGGTGACGATTCCATCGCGGCTCGCCTTCAGTTCATGAGTCAGCCCGCCCGCGCAGGCGATTTCCGGCGGGGGCCCCTGCGCCTCGATGATTTCCTCCATCTTGGCGAGCGCCGCGCCGGAATCGAGAATTTCCTCCGCACGCGCACGGCCTGCGCCGCCGCGCACTTGCGGATCGAACTCGAGAATGCGCCCGGCGAGCAGAAGCGCGCGCGCGCGAAGATCTCCGGGCGCGACCGGATCGTTCCGAAGAACGGCCATCACATCGCGCGCCTCGAGCACCGGGCCAATCCCGCGCCCAACCGGCTGCGCGCCGTCCGTCATCACAATGTCCACCGTGAGGCCCATTCGGTCCGCAACATATTCGAAGAGTTTCTTGAGCCGCGCCGCGTCCATGCCGGAGCGAACTTTCGCGGTCGGCCCGACAGGAATGTCGAGCACAAGGTGGGTCGATCCCGCTGCAGCCTTCTTCGAGATGATCGAAGCGACCATTTGTTCGCGCGTGTCGATATGGAGCGGGCGCTCGACCGAAATAAGAACATCATCCGCAGGCGACAGATTCACATGACCGCCCCAGATGAGACAGGATTTCGTCTTGCGGACGACGCTCATCATCTCGTCCATGGCGAGGTCGACGCGCGCGAGCACTTCCATCGTATCGGCGGTGCCGGCGGGCGACGTAATCGCCCGCGATGAGGTCTTCGGCATATAGAGCCCGTGCGCAGCGACGATCGGTGCGACGATCATCGACGTGCGATTGCCGGGAATGCCGCCTATGCAATGCTTGTCGACCACCATGGGCATATCCCATGACAGCTTCTCGCCGACATCGGTCATTGCGCGCGTCAGCGCCAGCACCTCGTCCGTCGTCATGAAGGCGGCGGAGGATACGAGGAAAGCAGCGATCTCCATCGGCGAATAACGATGCGCGGCAATGTCGGCGATCACCGCCGCGATCTCCGCATCGGTCATCGTCGCGCCGTTTATCTTGCGCCGCACTGCGTCGAGGCTTGGGCGCGGCGGCGGCTGCGTGATCCTGACGGTCTCGCCTTCCCTTGCGCCAAGGCGGCGGAAGGCCTGCGAGCCGAGGCCGATTTCATCTGACGCTACGAGCGACGGGTCGTCCGAGATGACGAGCGTTGCAAGGATCGTCTTCCCGCCATTGACGATTTCGATCTTCCTGAGGGCCTGGAACTCTTCCGGCCGATATGCTGTGCAGGTGCGAGAAAGAAAGGCGGTGTTTTCCGGATAGGTGTCGAGCGCGACAAACCTGACCTTCAGCATAGGAACCTCAAATTCCGGACCACGCGCCGGCCGCTGGATATGAAGCCTACGCCGCCGCCCTCGCCCAATTCTTAACGGGAATCCTCTTTAATACGTTTGCGCCGCCGGCGCATGAAGTTTACGCGGACGATTTCCTTCGCCGCCTGACCGACAATGACCGGCGCAAAGCTCATCGCGAGAATGAGGCCCCATTCAGACGCCGTCGGCGGCGTCAGCATCAGAATGCGCGCAAGCGAAGGCGTGTAGACGGCGATCAGCAAGAGCCCCGTGCAGAGCGCGAGCATCGACCAGATATAGGGGTTGCGCGTCACATCGTTCCGCAGCATTGGCGAGCGCGGATCGCGCATATTGAAGACATTCCAGAGCTGCGCGAAAGCGAGCGTGAGGAAGGAGATCGTCAGCACTTCCTCGCCTCTCACATGAAAGACCGCCGCCGCGATCTCCATCGCGCCCAAGGTCGCGCCTGTGATCAGAAGGCCATGGAAGACGATCTGGCGCCAGAGCGAGCGCGTGATGATGGGCTTCGAAGGATCGCGCGGTGGCCGGTCGAGCACGCCGGCGTCGCCCGCCCCTGCGCCAAGCGCGAAAGCCGGGAAAACGTCCGTGACAAGATTAAGGAAGAGGATCTGCAATGGCAGGAGCGGCAAAGCAAGTCCGGAAACGATCGCGATGCTGACGATCAGCACTTCGCTCAGATTGCACGAGAGAAGATAGGCGACGAAGCGCTGAATGTTGCGGAGGATGACGCGGCCTTCGCGGATGGCGACGACGATCGTCGAGAATGCGTCGTCACGAAGAACCATCGCCGCCGCCTCGCGCGCAATCTGCGTACCGCGCAGACCCATGGCGACGCCGATGTCGGCTTTGCGAAGCGCTGGAGCATCGTTGACGCCATCGCCGGTCATGGCGACGACATCGCCCGCCTCCTGATAGATCTTCACAAGATCGAGCTTCTGCGCAGGGCTGACGCGCGCGAATATATCCGCCTCAATTGCGCGCTGGCGCTCTTCGGGACTCATCGCATCGGATGTCTTGAGATTTTCGCCCTCGATGACGCTCGCATCCTCACTCGCCAGACCGATCTGCGACGCAATGGTCTTCGCCGTCGCCGCATGGTCGCCCGTAATCATGACGATACGCACGCCTGCATGATGGCAGGCTGCGATCGCCTCGCGCACGTCCTCACGCGGCGGATCGAGCAGCGCGAAGAGCGCAAGGAGCTCAAGCCCCTCGAAGGGCGGTTCGTCTTCGCTCGCCGTACATTTGCGCGCGACCGCCAGCATTCTGAGCCCGCCTTGGGCGAGCTCGGCCGCCTGCCGGCGCCAGTGGATGCGCATGTCGTCCGTCAGCGGCGCCGCGCCATCCGGCGTCATAACCGCCGCCGCGCGCGCGATGACGACCTCCGGCGCGCCTTTGACATAGAATTCGACATGACCGCCATGAGCGTGCGCGGTCGCCATCATCTTGATTTCCGCATCAAATGGCGCGGACTTCAATAGCGCTCGTCGCGTCAGCATTTCGTCACGCGTCACGCCGCCCGCTTTTGCGGCTCGAAGGAGCGCGATCTCCAGCGGGTCGCCCGTATCGCTTTCGCCGCCCCGGCCGAGTTCAGCCGTATTGCAGAGCGCAGCAGCGATCAGCGCCTCGCGAAGTAGGTCCCGCTCGCCGACATCGACCGGCGCGCCTTCGACGAAAAAAGCTCCTGCCGCATGGTCGAAATCGATCGAGCCTTCCGCAGTGACGATGTTGGTCACCGTCATGCGGTTTTCGGTGAGCGTTCCTGTCTTATCAGTGCAGATGAGCGTCGTCGCGCCGAGCGTTTCGACGGTCGCGAGGCGTTCGATCAGCGCGTTGCGCTGAGCCATGCGCAACATGCCGCGCGCGAGCGCCATCGTTGCGACAATGGGAAGGCCCTCCGGAATGGCAGCGACCGCGAGCGCGATCGCCGCTTCGATCATGAGATAGGGGTCACGCCCCATCAGAACGCCGGTGGCGCCGATGAGGAACGCAAGAACCAGCGTCACCCAGATCAGTTCGCCCGCGAGCTTGTCGAGCTGCTTTTCCAGCGGCGAGCGTTCCGCCTTCGCCGTTTCGACGAGCTTCGAGATCTTGCCGAGTTCGCTTCGCTCGCCGGTCGCGATGACGAGGCCAATTCCGCCGCCGCGCACGATTTCCGTTCCCTTGAAGGCGAGCGAGCGGCGGTCGGCGAGCGAAGCGTTGGCCGCAACGGACGCCGCCGTCTTGGAGACTGGCTCCGACTCGCCTGTCAGCGCCGATTCATTCGCCGACAAATTGTGCGCGTCGATAATGCGCAGATCCGCCGTTAAGACATCGCCGGCTTCGAGCAATACGATGTCGCCCGGAACGACGCTTTGCGCCGGTATCTCCGCCGTGCGCCCGCCGCGGCGAACACGGGTATTGACGACGCCGATCGCCCGCAGCGCTTCCATGGAGCGCGTCGCGCGAAGCTCTGTCGCAAAACCGATGACCGTATTGATGACGAGCACCGCAATGATCGCGAACGACTCTTCGACTTTTCCAGCGGCGACCGAAACACCGGCGGCGAGCCCCAGCAGCGCGACGACAGGACTGATGAACTGTTCGAAGAGAACGTGCAGAAGCGAGACGCGTTTCTTCGATTTCAGCGCGTTCGGGCCGACGAGCGCGAGCCGTCTTTCCGCTTCTTCATCCGTGAGGCCGTGCGCAGGATCGACGTCGAACGCGGCCAGCGCTGCGGCGACGGGCGCGGCGTGCGGATCGCCATAGTCACGCAACCACAAGTCTCTGGGCGTCGTATCCAATTCAAGGCTCCATGGGGCGGCGCGCCGCGCATTGCTTATAGCAATACTTTCATTCCCGATTGAGTTGGATCAATTGACGCGGGCGCCAGACAAGACAGACCCAACCTTGCATTCGCTCCGTCTACGGACTCAATTTTCATTCGGCGCAAACCATCACCGCGACCGCCACGAAGAAGCGGGGGCGCTATTTCCTTTGAGATGAACTCGCAATATACTGATTTTGCGACCAAATTCATTCCATTGAAGAATACATTCATTCGGCGGGAGTGCCTATGGCGGCGAATAGCGCCTATGATGCGATTATTATCGGCGGCGGGCATAACGGCCTTGTCTGCGCCTTCTACCTCGCAAAGGCGGGCCGCCGCGTTCTCGTTCTGGAACGGCGCGAAATCGTCGGCGGCGCGGCGATCACCGAGGAATTCCATCCCGGCTTCCGCAATTCCGTCGCGAGCTACGCCGTCAGCCTGTTGAACCCGAAGATCATCAAGGAGATGGACCTCGAGCGCCATCGCCTCAAGGTCGTCATCCGACCCATGGCCTATTTCGTCCCGTCGGTCGATGGCCCGGCCCTCCTCCTCGGCCGCGACGAGACCGAGAATATGGAGACCATTCGCCGGCTCTCGGCGAAGGACGCGGTAGCCTGGCCGAAATATCACGCGCGCCTCGACAGGCTGGTCGACCTTTTCCGCACTATGCTGACAGAAACCCCGCCCAACGCCGGCGGCGGTGTTCGCGACATCATCTCCGCAGCGCTCCTAGCAAACCGCACGCGCCAGCTAGGCCTTGAAGCCCAGCGCGACCTCCTCGACCTCTTCGGGAAGAGCGCGGGCGAAATCCTCGACAACTGGTTCGAGACCGACGCGCTCAAGGGCGTTCTCGGCTTCGACGCCATCACCGGGAACTATGCAAGCCCCTATACGCCCGGATCGGCCTATGTGCTACTCCACCATGTCTTTGGCGAGGTGAACGGCGTCAAAGGCGCGTGGGGCCATGCGATCGGCGGCATGGGCGCGATCACGCAGGCGATGGCCGCGGCCTGCAAGGAGGCCGGCGTCGATATCCGCACGTCGAGCCCGGTGCGTGAAGTCATCCTCAAAGGCGAAAAGGCCGAAGGCGTCGTGCTTGAAAGCGGCGAAGCGGTTTATGCGCGCGCCATCGCCTCGAACATTCATCCGAAGCTTCTTTACGGAAAGCTCATCCCCGAGGATGCGCTCGATGCAGACTTCGCCGAGCGTATCCGCAATTGGCGCTCCGGCTCCGGCGTCTTCCGGATGAACGTGGCGCTGAAGGAACTGCCGAACTTCACGTCCATGCCGTCGAACGGCCCGGCCCGCCAACACACGGCGAGCATCATGATTTCGCCGAGCCTCGATTATCTCGACACGTCCTACACGGACGCCCGCCGCTACGGCTGGGCGCGCAAGCCTGTCATCGAGATGCACCTGCCGAGCGTCATCGACGAAACGCTCGCGCCGAAGGGCCAGCATGTCGCGAGCCTGTTCTGCCAGAACTTCGCACCGACCCTGCCGAACGGAAAAAGCTGGGACGATTGCCGCGACGAGGCGGCGGAAACGATCATCGACACCGTCACGCAATATGCGCCGAACTTCCGCTCCGCGATCGTCGGGCGCATGGCGCTCTCCCCGCTCGATCTTGAACGCAAGCTAGCGCTTGTCGGCGGCGACATCTTCCACGGACAGCTCGGGATCGACCAGCTCTTCAGCGCGCGGCCCGTTCTCGGCTACGCCGATTATCGCGGGCCCTTTGAGGGGCTCTATATGTGCGGCTCCTCGACCCATCCGGGCGGCGGCGTGACGGGGCTTCCCGGGCACAATGCGGCGGCGGAAATCCTGCGCGACATCAAGAAACTCAAGGCGCCATCCGCGCCCAAACTGGCGGCGGCTCAATGAAGCATCTTCTCCAACTCGCCTGCGTTTCTCTCTCGCTCGCGCTCACAGCACCGGCCCACGCCGAGCTCGATCTCAATCGCGTAGCAGTGACGCGCCTCGACAACGGCATGACTTTGCTCGTGCTTGAAGATCATACGCTGCCGGTCGTCAGCCTGCAGATGGTCTACAAGGTCGGCGGGCGCGACGATCCGGAAGGGCGCATGGGCATAGCGCATTTCTTCGAGCACATGGCGTTTCGCAGCTCGAAGAATTTTCCGGGAACGGGCCTCGTCAGCAATATCTATGCGATGGGCGGCGAGTGGCACGGTTATACGTGGATCGACCAGACGACCTATTTCTCGACCGCGCCGAAGGAAAATCTCGATCTCCTGCTGCGCATTGAATCCGACCGCATGAACAATCTCGACATGGACCCGAACGACGTGAAAGCGGAATTCGGCGCCGTCCTCACCGAGATGAACAGCTATGAGAACGATCCATTCGCCTCGCTCTATGACGCGGTGACGGCGACCGCCTATCAGGCGCATCCCTATTCGAAGAACACGATCGGCTATGAAGCCGATATTGCGGCCGTTACGCATGAAGACCTTGTTTCATTTTATGAGAAGCACATTCGCCCGAACAAGGCGGTTCTCGCGGTTGTCGGCGATGTGAACCGCGAGGATGTCGCGCGACGCGTCGAAAAGCTGTTCGGCAGGGCCAAACCCGGCGAACCGGTCGCGCTGCCGCCTGCGAGCGAGCCTTACCTGCCCGGCGAGAAGCGTACGCGCGTCAACGGCGTCGGGACGGAGAAGTTCTACCAGATCGCCTATCCCGCGCCGGCGGCGAGCAGCCCGGATTTTGCGGCCTTCCTGCTTTTGCAAGAGGCGGCCTCGGGCGGGTCCGGAATCAATTTCCGTCAGAATGACTGGGGAACGCCATCACGCGCCGATTCCGCAATGGGCAAAGCCGTCCCCGGCGCGTCGACTTTCTTTATCGCGTCAGCGCAACCTTATCTCTTCGTCGTTTCAGGCAGCATTGGCGCGAAGGGCGATGAAGCGAAAGTCGAAAGCGGCGTTCAGAAAACGCTCGATGCGATGGCCGCTGCGCCTGTCAGCGCTGAAGCGCTCGCCGCCGCCCGCAAGGGTGTGGCGCGCGAACTCGCGCTCGATCTGGAGACAACGGAAGATGCCGCACATCAGCTTGCGATCTTTGAAGGCATTGGCGCGCTCGATCAGTTGATTGATCTTCCGGCGCGCCTTGCAGCGGTGACGCCGGCGGATATTCAACGCGTCGCCAAGACTTATCTCAACAAGGACCGGCGCACGATCGGCTGGTACGCGCCGACGACTGACAATCCGCCCGCTTTGCCGCCGACGACGGAAACGCTCGCCCTCGCAGCGCCGCGCCCCGGCGCGCCTGCGCCGAATGAACCGATGCCGGCGCCGCAAGTCTCAACGCTCGAGAATGGCGCGACGCTGATCGTTCAGCACTCCCCGCTTTCGCCGACGGCCTATGTCAAACTGGCCGTTCCCGGCCTCTTCGATTGCGACGCCTGCTCGCTGAACGATCCGATGATCGGTTACACGTCGATTGCGGAAGAAGGCGTATCGGACTCACTCGCGAGCTTCATCGCCGACGCGAAAGCAGCGCTCGTCTCCACCAGGCCGCACAAGGCGAGCGCGCCGGATAGCGACGATCCGGCGACGCGCATCGAACAGGTGCTGACGAACCGTTTCGCCTTCTCAGGCGCGACCGCGAACGCGCCGGCACGCGCGAGCCTTGTCGTCATTTCAGGCGATGTCGATGCGGGCGAGGCCGCGAGCCTCGCCAGCGGCGCTTTCGGCGCGGGCCCTCCGCCAGCTTCGCCGCCATCAGCCGCGCCCTCGCCTTCAACCGGCGCCGTCACCGCGGCGATCGCCGACAAGAAATCGCAAACCGCCCTCGGCTATATGGTTCCGGCACCCGCCATGAATGACGCCGACGCGCTCGCCTGGCGGCTCGCTCTCTACGTGCTCTCGCATCACTATGAAGGCCGGCTCGGCGCGGAAGCGATCTCCAATCGCGGGCTTGTCTATTATATCGGCGCCAAATACCGCGCGAGCCCGACGGCGGGGCTCATCACCCTTCAGACCGGCGTCGACCCCGACAAACAGGGCGAGATGCGCGACCTCATAAAATCGGAGATCGCCCGGCTCCTCAGCGAACCGCCGAGCGAAGCCGAATTCGCCGAGGCCAAACGCCACCTCATCGGCCGGCGCATCAGCGCGGCGCAGAGCAATGACGAAATCGCGGAAAGCCTTTCGCTTGAATGGCTCGCCTTCGGCGCCCTTCGCAGCGTCGATGACTTTGCGGCCACGGTTAACGCCGTCACGTTGGACGATGTGAAGGCCGTCTTACCGACCTTCGTCAAAGGGGATATAGTCACTGTGACCGTCGGCGAGTGAGGCCGCCCTCACCCGGAAAACCAGGCGCGAAGGAGAGTTCTGATGTCGAGCAAGGCTCTGGAGAAAACCCCGAAACTGACGCTCGTTTCGGACGAGGATGCGCACAGCCTTCCCGCATGGACCTATAACGATCCTGATTTCATGGCGATCGAGAAGGAGAAAATTTTCCTTCCCTCATGGCAGGTGGCCGGCCACATCAGCGACATTCCGAATGTCGGCGACTATGTGACCTTCACGATGTTCGGCGAACTCGCCGTCGTCGTGCGTGGCAAGGATGGCAAGATCCGCGCCTTCCATAATGTGTGCCGTCACCGCGCCGCGCGCCTTGTCGATGGCGATTCCGGCAATTGCGGGCGCCAGATCACCTGCCCCTATCACGCCTGGACGTTCCAACTCGACGGACAGCTCACCGGCGTTCCCTATCTCGAAGATTATGAGAATTTCGACCGCGCCGATCATGGCCTCATCCCGATCGAAGTCGACACCTTTGCCGGCTTCATTTTCATCCGCTTCCGCGATGGCGGCCCGAAGCTCTCCGATTATATGGGGCCGATCGAGGAAGAACTCGGCATTTATCGCACCGCCGAAATGAAACCGCTGCGCAAAGTCGGCGCGCGCGTTCGCGAAGTGAACTGGAAGAACGCCTGCGACAACTATGTCGACGCGCTCCACATTCGCGTCGCGCATGACGGACTCAATGGCCTGCTTGGCGAAAGCTACACGCTGACGATCGACCGCGACGTGCACAAGATCTTCAGCAATGTGCAGCCGACGAAAATGGCGAAGGTCTCGAACGCTGCCTATCGCAAGATTCTTCCGCATGTCGACCACCTGCCGGAAGAACGCCAGCAGATGTGGACCTATTACAAGCTCTGGCCGAACCTGATGTTCGACGTTTACGCCGATCAGGTCGATTTCATGCAGTTCATTCCGCTGACGCCGACAAGCTGCCTCCTGCGGGAAAACGCCTACGGCCTTCCGGATGACCGCCGCGAGATGAAGCTGGCGCGCTATCTCAATTGGCGCATCAACCGCATCGTCAACCGCGAAGACAAGGACCTTATCGAGCGCGTGCAGGCGGGCATGGGTTCATCGAGCTTTGCGACGGGTCCCTTCGGCAAGAATGAAATCTGCCTTCGCCACTTCGCCAAGCAGATGCGCGAGACAATCCCGCTCGCCCGCAAGCCGGAGAAGCCTTCGGCGGCGGAGATTGAAGCGGAGCTTCACTCTTAGGGCGGAGTTTAAACTCCTGAAACGAACGTAATTCTCTGTCATCCCGGCGAAAGCCGGGACCCAGAACCACGATCTCTTGCGCGTGTTGTTTCTGGATCCCCGCTTTCGCGGGGATGACGGTCAAAGGTCAACTTGTTTAAGTTACCGCAGCGGACCTAAGCCTTCGCCTTCCCATCCTCATAAACGATCGCGATACGGAAGAAGCCGTAAAGCACCGCAAGAAGCGGATTAAGAAGGTTGAGGAAGGCGTAAGGCAAATAGTCGAGCGTCGACACGCCCAGCGTTCCCGCCATGAAGACGCCGCAGGTCGTCCACGGGACGAGCGCCGACGTCATCGTGCCGGCGTCCTCGACGGTGCGTGAGAGATTGACCGGCTTGAGACCGCGCCGCTGATATTCAGGCAGATACATCCGCCCCGGAATGATGATCGCCATATACTGCGTGGCGGAGAGGATGTTCATGGTGATGGCGCTGACGACGGTCGCCGCGAAAAGCGACCCGATGCCTTTCAGGTGCTTAACCAATGGCTCGGTCAATCGCTGCAACAGCCCTGTCGCTTCCATCGCCGCGCCGAAGCTCAAGGCCGCAATCACCATCCAGATGATCGGCAACATGCTCGCCATGCCGCCGCGCGACAGGAGGCGGTCAAGCGTCGCGTCGCCGAGCGATGATTGAAAGCCGGTCGATAGCCCCATCCACGCGCCCTTGAAGAGCGCCGCGCCAATGGGAAGCTCATGCGCCTTGTCGGCGAAATCGACGACAAGCCCCGGCTGCAGCAGCGCCGCGACGCCGCCGCCGAGAAGCGCGCCAATCGCAATCGTCGGATATGGCGGAAAGCGCTTTATCGCGAGGATGAGTACGACGGCGAGCGGCAGCATCGTCAGCGGACCGAGATTGTACGTCGCATCGAGAAGAGAACGCGTCGCTTCGATCGATTCAGCCGGGGCCGAATGCGCGCCAGCGGTGAGACTGATCCCGCCGAAGAGAACACTCGCGATGATGAGCGCTGGAACCGTCGTCGTCAGCATGTGGCGCACATGCGTGAAGAGATCGACGCCGACGACCGCGGCCGCAAGGTTCGTCGAATCCGAGAGCGGCGAGAGTTTGTCACCGAAATAGGCGCCGGAGATGACGGCGCCCGCCGCGATCTCCGGCGAGAGGCCCATCACCTTGGCGACGCCGACCAGAGCAAGGCCAACCGTGCCCGCCGTCGTCCAGGAACTGCCGATAGAAACTGAAACGACCGCGCAGATGAGCATCGCCGCCGGATAGAAGAAGGACGGATTGAGAAGCGCGAGCCCGTAATAGATCATCGCCGGCGCCGTGCCCGACATCATCCATGTGCCGATGAGCGCGCCAACGGCGAGGAGGATGAGCGAGGCGGGAACCGCCCGCGCGATCGCATGAACGGTCGCTTCTTCAAGCTCGCTCCAGCTCATGCCATTGGCGACGCCAATGATGCTCGCGGAAGCCGCGGCGACGAGAAGGACGATCTGCGCAGGCCCGCCCGCCGAAGCATCTCCGAAGAGCGCGACAGCAGACCCCATCAGGCCGATGAGCACGAAGACGGGGATGAGCGCGACGATCAGCGGAATCCGCTTCTCACTCGCGCTTTTCGTTTCAGCGGCGCCGTTCAAATTCCGCTTTCGCCTTTCTGATGTGTTGGAGGACGATGGAGCGTTCTTCTTCCGTGTTATAGGCGTCGCTTGCATTCGCAAACTCTTCAAGCCTGTCGATCCACGCAATGAAGTAGTCTGCGTCTTCGCGCGAACGCACGGGCTTGCCGCCGACCGTCACATAGACGGGCGTCGTCATCCCGAACGGATAGCCGTCGAGAACGAGATCGGAATCTTCCGCGTTCGACGCGCGCAGAGAAACCCATCCGCTTTCGGATATTTCGACCTCGCCCGAATAGAGCGCGCTGATGCCGCCTTCTTCGAGTGGAATTTTCTGCGCAACCTTGCCGTTGACGATGAGATCGAGCGAATCGACCGGCGCGATGGAGGCCATCGCCACTTTAAAAGCAAGCTTGTGCAGGCCTTTCTGGAGTTTCAGCTCGCCGCCGGCCCCCTGTCCTTCAACCTCAAGCGAAACGAGCGGGCCGTTTGTCGCGAAGCTATGACCGGCTTTCAATCCGTCGAGCCAGGCGCGCGTGAACGCCGCCGGGTCCTTCGGCGCATTTTCAAGCTTCACATAGGTGCGGTTAAGCCCGATCGGGCCGCGCATCGACGCATAGTTCGTCATTGCGTCCGTACCGCCCGCCGCCGCGACGCGGAAACCGCAATTGAGAAGCCTGCTCCACACCTCCGACGTCACGCGATGATCGCTGAAGCCGACGACTTCGAGATAATCGACCTTGCCGAGCGCGACATCGACAGGAAGCGTATGGGTGAAGAACTTCTCCGCAAACGGGTCCGGCGCCGGCGGGTCATAAGGGTGAACATAGCCGAGCAGCGCTGACTGCTCATGCGCAAGGTCGGCGACTGTCGCATTGTCCGGGTAGAGACTGTGCGCCGCCGTTTTCGGATAACCCACATAATCGGCGAGCAGATAGTGGTCTTCGAGCCCAATCAGCCCAGTGTGGCCCCAGACGCTCGTGTGGAATTCCTGCGCTTCCGCGATCACCGCCGACGCGCCTTCGGGGCGTTCCGGGATCGGCGTGAACTCGGCGATATCCGGAATGCGCTGCTCCTTGTTCACGATGAGGTTGAACGCAAGGTCCAGACCTTCCGCATCCGCTTGAAAGGCGAGACCGTCCTTGTGCACGCGGTAGGCGCCGCCATAGTTCATGTGCACATGAACATCGGCGCTTTTCCAGTCCGAAAAGACGCCATTTGGGTCATCGGTCTTGAGCGACACGGAGAGCGAAGCTGCCTTGCCCTTCGCAATGTCGACGACAAGCTTCTGCGGCGCCGTCTTCATGCCATGCCAGATAGTGACCGTCGCCTTGCCTGGCGGCAGTGCGACGACGCCCTCGCCGCCAGTATGAAAATAGCGCGTTTCGAAAGCGCCATGTGCGCGATTGAAATTGTCGTCTGCACGAATGAGCGCATCGTTCGGCGCATAATCGCGTCCGTCGCTCGCACGGATGGCAATGCGCGCTGGAACAATCGCGCCGGACGCATCCTTCACGTCGAACTGAAGTTCGCCCATGGGTCCCGAAAACTTTCTTTCTTCGATCTTCAAGGGCGCGCGCGCGCCACCGACGACTTCCTGAATCCAGATGACGCCATCGCCGGTTTCATTCGAGATGTAAGCGATCTTCTTTCCGTCCGGCGACCAGCGCTGCGCCGTTACGTCATAATCGCCATAGCTATAGGCGATCGGATAGCCGCCGCCTTCAGCGGCCGTCATCCAGAGCTGATGCCATTGCCGGCCGAAGAATGACGCGTAGGCGACGCGCTTTCCGTCCGGCGATACATCCGGATGCATGCGCCATGCGGTTTCTTCGTTCTGGACGAGGATGGCGGGCGATGAAAGATCGAGCGGCTGTCGATAAAGCGCACCCGAGCCGTAGATGATCTCCGGGTTCGAAACGAAGAGCAGGCTCTCGCCATCCGGCATCCATGCGGGCGAAATCTCGTGGTCGGTCGCGCTATAATAATAGCGCTTCGTTTCGCTCACACGTTCCGGCCGCCAGCGCTTGCTGATCCAGCCGCCGCCTTCTTTCGATGCAATCGCGATGTGAAACTTGCCGCTTTCCGCCGTCGTCACATAGGCGATCTTTGACCCGTCCGGCGACCAGCGCGCGTCCATGTTCGCAGCGCCGCCTGTTGTAAGCGGCGTCTCTTTGCCGGACTTCAGGTCGCGAATGATGAGTTCCATAGCGTCGTCGAGATAGCGCGTGAAGACGAGGAAGCGCCCATCCGGCGAAACATCCGGCTGGTAATCGTAGCCGCCGCCCGTCGTCACCTGTTCAGCGCGCGACGAAGAAACGCTCTGGCGCCAGATGCGTCCCTGCATCGAGTAATAGAGGCTCTTACCGTCGCGCGACCAGGCGAGCGAGCTCGGCCCGCTCGTCAGCTGCGGCGTATACATTTCGCGCCAGTAATATGTATGCGGAACGTCGATCTGCTTCAGCACCGGCTCGCGTTCGGCGAAAGCGGGCGAATAAAGCGCCGCGCCCAAGATCGTCGCCGCAAGACAAAGAAAGCTCTTTCGCAGCATCGAGCCGCTCCCTTCTATCGTTTCGCCATATCGGCGAAGGCGCCATGATCGAGGAAGAGCATCCGGTCTTCCTTGTGTTCAACAAAACCCAGCCGGTCGTAGAATTTCGCGGCGCTGTCATTCTTGTCGTCGACGGCGAGACGCATATAGACGGCGCCATCGCGCGCGCCGCGCGCCGCCAGCGCGGCGATGAGTTTGGCGCCGACGCCCTCGCCCCGCACGGAGCCATCGACGAACAAATCCTGCAGATAAACGCCGCGCCGCCCGCGCCAGGTCGAATATTCCGGGAAGAACAGCGCAAGGCCCACCGGCGCGCCGTTCTTCTCAGCGATTAGCGCCTCAAAGGCGGGAGCCGCACCAAAGCCGTCGCGCGCAATATCCTCGACGCTGCTCGTCACAAGCGCCATCTTCCCCGTATCGCGCGCGAGCGCGACGACCATGTCGTGAATGACGGAAGCGTCTTCTTTCGTCGCGGGGCGAATGACGATGGTTTCACTCATGGATGTCAGAACGCCACCTTGTCGGCGCCCTTCACGCCGAGCCGCGCGCGCGCTTCGGCAGGCGTTGCGACAGGAAGGCCAAGTTCTTCAACGATGCGGCGGATTTTCGCGACCTGCTCGGCGTTGCTCTTGGCGAGCTTGCCGGGGGCGATGGTGATGTTGTCTTCAAGGCCGACGCGAACATTGCCGCCCATGATTGCGCCCATGCTCGCCATCGCAATCTGTCTGCCGCCAGCGGCGAGCACTGAGAATTCATAGGCGTCGCCCAGAACGCGGTCGGCGCAATTCTTGAGGTGCAACAGGTTATCCACGGTCGCGCTCGCCCCGCCCAATACGCCCAACACAAATTGCACGTAAAGCGGCGGTTTGACGAGCCCGCGCTTGAAATAGAAACCAAGCGTTTCAATCTGCCCGATGTCGTAGCATTCGAATTCAAAACGCGCGCCGCCGCCATTGCCGACATCGTCAAGGATCGTCTCGATGTCTTCAAAGGTGTTCTTGAACACGGTCCGGCGCGTTGCTGCGAGCAAAGCCGGCTCCCAATTGTGCTTCCACTGATCGTACTTCTCGAGCATCGGAAAGGTGCCGAAATTCATCGAGCCCATATTGAGCGAGCACATTTCGGGCTTCATCGTCCTCGCCGGGGCAAGGCGCGTGTCGAGCGACATGACGGAGCTGCCGCCAGTCGAAATATTGAGAATGGCGTCCGTCGCCTTTTTGATGGGCGACAGGAAGGCGCGGAAATGCTCCGGGTCGGCGCTAGGGGCGCCCGATTGCGGGTCCCGCGCATGGAGGTGGATGACCGCCGCCCCCGCCTCGGCCGCGCCGATGGAGGCTTCGGCGATCTCCTCCGCCGTCACCGGCAGATAGGGGGTCATGGTGGGGGTGTGGATGGAGCCCGTCACCGCGCAGGTGATGATAACCCCGCGCTTGCCGCCCGCGTTTGGCGCGGTTTCGGTCGAGGTGTTGATTTTGCCCATAGCAATTCCAGTCGTTTTGAGTCATTCTGTCCATCGATACGTCACAAATCAATCATAGTTTTTGCGAATAGGCATATGGTCGAATCCCACGATCAACCGGCCGAATGCGGCGAAAGCCTCGCCTGGCGACTCGACTGGAATCTCCTGCGCTCCTTCCTCGTCATCGTCGAAGAGAGGAGCTTCACCACCGCCGCGCAGCGGCTGAACCTGAAGCAGCCGACCGTGAGCAATGCGCTGCGTCGGCTGGAGGAGACGCTCGGGCGGCGGCTCATCAATCGCGGCCCGCGCGAGTTTGAGATCACGCCGCACGGCGAAGCGCTGTTCCGGCAGGCGACGCAGATTTTCGGCGCCATCGACAGGCTCTCGAGCATTCTCGAGGAAGAATCCGATTGCGTGAACGGCACGGTCGCCATCTCCATGGCGACGCATGTGACGAGCCCGCTCGTCGACAACGTCTTGCATGAATTCCAGGAACGTCACCCCAAGGCGGCGATCTCCATATCGGTGCACAGCAGCCGCAATGTCGTCGAGGCGGTGCGTTCGAAACGCGCGGCGTTCGGCATCTGCCTCGTGCGCGAGCGCCTGCCGGAACTTGAATATACTCATCTCTTCACGGAGCATTTCGGCTTCTTCTGCGGGCCGACGCACCGGCTTTTCGGAAAGACGAATCTCTCGATCAAGGACCTTCGCGGCGAGAAGAGCGTTTCCTTCGACACCGATCAGGTGAACGACGTGCTGCGGCCCGTCGCGCTCTTGCGCGAAAGCGCCGCGCTCGCCCCGCAGCCGGCTGGCGTTTCGAACAATCTCGAGGAAGTGCGCCGCATGGTGATCGCCGGGCTCGGCATCGCGCCGCTGCCGATCCATGTCGTCGAACGCGATGTACGCGACGGCTTGCTCTGGCGCTTGCCCCCTTATGAGAGTCCGCCCGCGATAGATCTTTTCGTCGTCACCAATCCGGCGACGCAGCTCAACCGCGCCGAACAGGAATTCAGGAAGATTTTCTTCGGCGCCATTGAAAGAACGCCGCTCGCCGAGCGCACTTATCTCGCCATGCAACGCCAGAACGGCGAAGCGCGCCGGACCGAGCTCACGCGATCCGCGAACTGACCAACCCTCCTGTCACGAGAACAACAATGTCTACACCCGCCGGCGTCTTCGACTGGTCTCCCAAAGAGCCTTCCCGCCTCTTCTATCAAACGCGCCTTCGCCGCCCGCTGATCGACCGCGCGGAAGGCGTCTATATCTGGGATGAGCACGGCAAGCGCTATCTCGACGGATCGAGCGGTGCGATGGTGTCGAATATCGGACACTCCAATCCCCGCGTTCTCGCCGCGATGCGCGCGCAGATGGAACGGGCGACGTTCGGCTATCGCCTGCATTTCGAGAACGAGCCAGCCGAGCGCCTTGCATCGGCCATCGCGAAACTTTGCCCCGGCGATCTCAACCGCGTCTTTTTCTGTTCCGGCGGCTCCGAAGCGACGGAAAGCGCCGTCAAGATGGCGCGCCAATATGCGCTCGCGATCGGCGAGACAAAGCGCACGAAAGTTATTTCGCGCTTTCCTTCCTATCACGGATCGACCTTCGGCGCGCTCGCGATCACCGGTTACGACCCGTTGACGACGCCGTTCGCGGAAATGATCCATTCCATGCCGAAAATTCCGGCGCCGCGTTGCTATCTCGACCGCGACAATCTCAACGATGAGGAGCGCGGCATCCGCTACGCTGAAATGCTGCGCGACAAGATCATCGAGATCGGGCCGGAAACCGCCCTCGCCTTCATCATGGAGCCTGTGGGCGGCGCATCGACCGGCGCGATCGTCGCGCCTGACAGCTACTACAAACGCGTGCGAGAAATCTGCGATGAATATGGCGTTCTGCTCATCTATGATGAAGTGATGTCGGGCGCAGGCCGCACGGGCGCGTTCCTCGCCGCCGAGCATTGGGGAATTACGCCGGACATCGTCGCGCTCGCCAAAGGCATCGGCGCCGGCTACGCGCCCCTCGGCGCAATGGTCGCGCGCAACAGCCATGTCGAGGCGGTGATCGATTCGGGCGGCTTCATGCATGGCTACACCTATGCCGGCAACCCGATCGCCTGCGCTGCAGGCCTCGCCGTACTGCATGAACTGGTCGAGCAGGATCTCATCGGCAACGCCGCGCGCATGGGCGACAAACTGAAGGCGCGCCTCACCGCCTTGATGGACGATTATCCCTTCATCGGCGACGTTCGCGGCAAGGGGCTTCTCCTCGCCTTTGAGCTGATGAAAGACCGCGAAACGAAAGAGCCGCTGCCGCGCGGGCTCAACGCCTATCAGCGCCTTGTCGACCTTGCCTATGACCGGGGGCTTATCATCTATTCACGGCGCACGCGCGGCGGTTATGAGGGCGACCATTTCCTCGTCTGCCCGCCGATGATCGTCACCGACGCGCATATCGACGAAATCATGAACGGCCTCATCTCATCGCTCGATGCGCTCGCCTCTGAACTCGACCTGCCGCGCGCGGCCTAACCGTCAAAGGGACGTAAGCTGATGAAGTGCATTCTCGCCGAAGCGGAACAAGAACGACACTATCCGACATCTTATCTCGTCAACGGCGTGATGCAGCAGAACCCGGAGCGGCCGGAGCGCATCGCCAAACTCAAGGCGGGCGCACTTGCGGCGGGCCTGAAGCTTGAGCGCCCCACTGAATACGGCCTCAGCGCCATCGCCGCTGTGCACTCGCCCGAATATCTGAAATTCCTCGAAGGCGCTTACGCACGCTGGCGGCGGATTGAAGGCGCCTCGCCCGCCGTTACGCCGAACGTCCATGCGCCGCGGCGCGGCGGCGCCTATCCTGCTTCTGTCGTCGCGCAGGCCGGCTATCACATGGCCGACCTCGCCTGCCCGGTTTCCGCGGAAACCTGGGAAAGCGCGCTCTGGAGCGCCTGGAGCGCCATTCATGCGGCCGATCTCGTCAGGCATGGCGAGCGCGCGGCCTATGCGCTGAGCCGCCCGCCGGGCCATCACGCCTCGCACGATCTGGCGGGCGGGTTCTGCTATCTCAACAATACGGCGATCGCTGCGCAGCGCCTGCGCGAGACTTATGCCCGCGTCGCCATTCTCGATGTCGACCTTCACCACGGAAACGGCACGCAGGAAATTTTCTATGCGCGCAAGGATGTGTTGACAGTCTCGCTCCA
The DNA here is from genome assembly GCA_020638525.1 of Caulobacterales bacterium. Lineage (GTDB taxonomy): Bacteria > Pseudomonadota > Alphaproteobacteria > Caulobacterales > Parvularculaceae > Amphiplicatus. The sequence goes on from JACKIL010000002.1 coordinate 341,640, forward strand.
CGCCGACCCGATGCGATTCTATCCGTTCTTCTGGGGCCACGCGCATGAACGCGGCGAAGGCGACGGACTCGGGTACAATCTGAACCTGCCGCTCCCGCGAGGAACGAAAGATGATGTCTTCCTCGCAAACCTTGATATCGCGCTCGCGACGGTCAAAGCCTTCGCGCCGGATGCGCTCGTCATTGCGCTCGGCCTCGACAGCTTCGAGGGCGACCCGATCGCGGGGCTCGGCATTTCGACCAAAGGCTTCGCAGCAATCGGCGAGAAAATCGCAGAGGCGATCAAGGCGCCGACCGTAATCGTTCAGGAGGGCGGTTATCCTTGCGAGGAACTTGGCGGCAATCTCACGGCGTTTCTCAGCGGCAATTACAATTGAATGAGCCCTTCCAGTTAAGGGCGCGAAAGGGGCAGACTCTATGCGCATGAAATTTCTGGCTGCGGCGCTCGCCGTCGCTGCATTCCCGGTCGCAGCGCAGGAAAAGGCGCAAATCACGCTCGACGATTTGCATCTCGTCGCCGATCTGTCCGAACCGGTCTTTTCACCGGACGGCTCGTTCGTCGCCTATACGGTCTCGACCCACAATCTCAAGCTGGACGAAACAGTAAGCGATCTCTGGCGCGTTTCCTGGGATGGAAAGGTCAGCCAGATCACCAATACGCCGGACAAGAGCGAAAACGCGCCCGCCTTTGGCGGCGATATTCTGGCCTATCTGAGCGACGACACGAAAGAAGAAGAAACGCAGATCTTCGTCATGAACGCGGCCGGCGGCAAGGCGCGGCAGGTCACGACCATTAAAGGCGGCGTCAGCGACTTCACCCTCTCTCCGGATGGGCGGACGATTATCGCAGTCGCCGAAGTCGGTCCTTCCGTCGGCGCCGATCCAGAAAAGCCAAAGCCGATCGTCGTCAATCGCTTCCACTTCAAAGCGGATCACCGCGGCTATATTGACGACCGCCGCTATCAGCTGTTCCGCGTCGACGCTGCGACAGGCGAAGCGGAACAAATCACCGCCGGCGCGGCTGATTATTATCTCCCCTCCTGGTCTCCGGACGGTTCGCAAATAGCATTCGTGATGGCGCAAACCGAACGCGAGGGCCGTCATTACAATTACGATGTCTTCGTCATGGCGCCGCAGAAGGGCGCCAATCCCCGCAAGGTGAGCGACTATCCCGGCGCTGACGCCGATCCGGGCCTCGGCTATCGCCCGCAATGGTCGCCCGACGGCGGCAAGCTGCTCTGGCTGCAAAACGGCGAAGACAAGTGGATCTACTACGCTCCCTTTCAGCTGACAGTCGCCGATCTCCAGACGGGCGAAGTGAAACCGCTCGCCCGCATCGACCGCTGGATGTATGCGCCGCGCTGGGGCGCGGACGGAAAGTCCGTCTACGCCCTCGTCGAGCAGGATCGCGATACGTGGGCCGCCAAAATCGATCTGGCGACGGAGGAAATTTCTTATCTGACCTCAGGCCCTCGTTTCGCCTTCGACCTCGCAGTTTCATCGACTGGCCGCGTGGCCGTACTCGATGGAACGGCCGAGCGCCCTTACGAACTGAGCGCCCTCGAGAATGGCGTGCGCCAGCTTACCCATCACAATGACTGGCTCGCCGCCAAATCCCTCGCCCAAACCCGCGATGTTTCGTTCCGCAGCGGGAAGCAGGAAATACATGGGATATTGACGCTCCCCCTCGGCTATGAGGAAGGAAAGAAATACCCGCTCATCGCGCGTCTTCACGGCGGGCCGGTTTACCAGTTCAGCCATGAGTTCATGTTTGATTGGCAATACTACGCTGCGAACGGCTATGCGGTTCTCGCGGTCAATCCCCGTGGTTCGTCCGGACGCGGATTTGATTTTGCGAAAGCGATCTATGCCGACTGGGGCAATGTCGACGTCAAAGATATTTCCGCAGGCATCAGCCATGTCATCGATATGGGCGTCGCCGACCCCGAACGCATCGGCGTTGGCGGGTGGAGCTATGGCGGCATTCTCACCGACTACATGATCGCAAGCGATCGCCGCATCAAGGCGGCGGTAAGCGGCGCCGGCATGGCGAACTTCCTTACCGGATATGGCGCAGATCAATACGTCTTCGAATACGAACAGGAGCTCGGCCTGCCCTGGCGCGACACGAAGACGTTCGAGCGCGTGAGCTATCCGTTCTTCAAGGCAGACCGGATCACCGCGGCCACCATGTTCCAGTGCGCCGGCGAAGACTGGAACGTGCCCTGCATCGGATCGGAGCAGATGTATCAGGCGCTGCGCTCAAGGGAGATCGACACCGTGCTGGTGATCTATCCCGGCGAGAATCACGGGCTCACGCGGCCAAGCTTCCTGAGCGACCGCCTGGCGCGCGACGCCGCCTGGTACGATAAGTATCTCAAGGCGGAGTAGCGTTACTCCCCTAGCCGTCCGTATTGCTTCAGGAGCGCGCGAAGGGCTTCGTGGTCAATCGCCTTGGCGTAACGCCCTTCCGTGCCTTTCATGTCTTTCGCGCCGACGAGCGCGTTGACGATCGCCTCTTCGACGGCGTTCACGGTCCCGTTGATGAGCGGGCTCATCTCGTCATTGGAGAGCGCTTTAAGGCTCGCCATCGCACCCGCCTGCGGGGCGTCCTGCGCCGTCGAGAACGCGATGAAAATGTCGCCCGACCCATTCGTCGCCGTGCCGCCGACGCGCGCAAGGCCAAGCCCCGCACGACGCGCAAGGCGCTTCAACTGATGCGGCAGCAGCGGCGCATCCGTCGCGACGACGATGATGATGGAGCCGGTTTCATTCGCGTCCGGATCTTCTTCGCTATAGACGCGATCGTTCCGCAGCTTCTGGCCGACCGGAACGCCGGCGATCGTCAGCGTGTCGCGAAGACCGTAATTCGCCTGCACCAGCACGCCGATCGTGAAGTCGCCATCTTCCGTCGGGACAACCCGCGACGAGGTGCCGATGCCGCATTTGAATTCATGGCAGATCATGCCCGTGCCGCCGCCGACATTGCCTTCGGCGACAGGCCCGCTTTTCGCTTTGTCGAGCGCGGCGAGCGCATGCTTCGGTTCAACGTGGAATCCGTTGATGTCGTTGAGGTGCCCGTCCCAGGTTTCCGCGACGACGGGCAGCGACCACCAATAGCCGCTCGCATCGGCGCCATCATGGTCGACCCGCCATTTGATGACCGCATCATGGACGACGCCGACGCTGTGCGTATTCGTAATCATGATCGGTCCTTCGAGGCCGCCGGACTCCTCAACCCAATGCGACCCGGTCATTTCGCCATTGCCGTTGAGCGAGAACATCCCCGCAAAGACGGCGCTGTTCATGCTCGAGGCGCCCTTCGGCAAGATAGCGGTGACGCCGGTGCGCACCGCCTTGCCGCCCTTGAGATCACGGATAAGCGTTTCTTGTCCGACCGTGACGCCAGCGACATCAGTGATGGCGTTGAGCGGCCCCGGCACGCCCGTGAACGGCACGCCAAGGTCGCGCGCGCGTTCTGGCGCATCGGCGGCTTGCGCATTCGTCATGAATCCGAGCGCGAGTGCGCCCGCGATGATCGCCTGTAATTTCATTTCAAGCATCCCTATTTGACGATTTCGCCGCTCTTCATGACGGCATGCACTTTCTTGATGTCTTCAATATTCGCGATCGCATCGCCGTCGATCGCCACCATATCGGCGTAATGCCCCGGCGAAACCGCGCCGATATCCTTCTCCCATCCGAGGAGCGTCGCCGAGCTGATCGTCGCTGACTGGATCGCCTGCATCGGCGTCATGCCGTATTTCACCATATAGGGAAACTGGTTCGCATTGTCCCCATGCGGATAGACGCCCGAGTCCGTGCCGTAAGCGATCTTGACGCCCATCTTCACCGCTTTGCGGAAGACCTCGCGTTGTGTGTCCGTCGTGTCACGGTTTTTCTGCATGGTTTCTTCCGGCCAGCCATCGCGTGCGCCGATTTCATTGATGTAGTCGCCATTATAGATGTCGGCGACGAGCCAGACGCCGCGGCTCTTCATCATCTTCAGCGCTTCATCGTCGAGAAGCGATCCGTGTTCGATCGAGCGAACGCCTGCGCGGATCGCCATTTTTGCGCCTTCCGCACCATGCGCATGGGCGGTTGCGAATTTCCCGTAGCGCTTGGCTTCTTCAATAGCCGCGCGCATTTCTTCTTCGCTCAGCTCCGGCGCCCCGGGGTCGGTCCCAAGCGTCAACACGGCGCCCGTCGCGATGAATTTCAGCCAGTCGACATGGTGCTGCAGGAAGTAACGCGCCTTCTCGCGCGCATCGTCGACATTGGCGATGATGCCGCGCGTCATGTCAGCCGGTATGCCGACATCGTCTGCAAGCCCCGTAATCGCGCCGCCGCCGCCCGGCACGGTGAGATAGCCGCCAGCGACAGCCATGCGCGGGCCCGGCACGTAGCCGTTGTTGATAGCATCTCGCAATGCGACATCCGTCAGCGCGCGCCACGCGCCGACATCGCGCACCGTCGTGAAACCCGCCTCAAGGGTTCTGCGCGCATTGGCAGCGCCGATGAGCACGTCCTCCGCGCCTGTCGTCGTCAGCGGGTCCGCGATGTGAGACTGAAGACCGCCGACAAGATGCGTGTGCATGTCCATCAGCCCGGGCAGCACCATATAGGCGCTCCAGTCCGTGAGCGGACCGTCGGCAGGCGCGCCCGTAAAGCCTGAAACCGATGTGATTCGTCCGTCTTCGATCCGGATGAGCTGATCCTTGAGCACGACGCCCTTCTCGACATCGACGAGACGGCCGGCTCGAACATAGCTCGTTTCCGCAGCCGCGCCGGATATTGCGAGGAAGAATAATGCGATAGCGGTGATGAACGCGCTCGCGGCCTGCGACTTCGCGGACAGTTTATTCATTTTCCCTCCCAACTCAGAGCACATTGCGGTAACAATTCCGGGCCTCCCGGCCCTCTCCGGACTGTAGGCCCTGCCCTTAAAGACGCGCAAGCTGAAGGAGCTCACTAGATGTCCCGTTTTCCCGTCAAGGCGCTACTCGCATCGACCGCAGCACTGACGATCGCATCAGCGAACCCTGCGTTCGCTGACCCGCTGACGCCGCCGGAATATGTCGACTACGCCGTAAAGCTGCTCGGGGATTCCATCAGCTACAAAACGGTCGAGGGCGCGGGAAACACTGTCGCCTATGCGAATTACCTCGCCGGGCTGCTGCGCAAGGCCGGCTTCAGCGCCGACGACATCACGGTCGAGCCGATGGAAGGCACGGCTATTCTGATCGCACGCTACAAAGGAACCGGTGAAAAGAAGCCGATCCTTCTTTCCGCGCATATGGACGTCGTCAGCGCCAATCCGGAAGACTGGACGCGCGATCCGTTCACTATGGTGCATGAGAACGGCTATTTTTACGGACGCGGGACGAGCGACAACAAGTTCGGCCTCACCATGCTGATGACGACGCTTGTTCGTCTCAAGGCGGAAGGCTTCCAGCCGAACCGGGACATCATTCTCGCGCTTTCGGGCGATGAAGAAACCCATATGAAAACGACGGCGGCGCTCGCCGAGAGGCTGAAAGGCGCCGATATCGTTCTTAACGCCGATGGCGGCGGCGGTTCGATAGACGAAGAAGGAAAGCCTGTCGCTTTCTACATGCAGGGCGCCGAAAAAACCTATGCCGACTTCGAGATCACCTTCACCAATCCCGGCGGGCATTCGAGCCTTCCGCGCCCGGACAATGCGATCTACGACCTCGCAAACGCCGCGTTGAAAATCTCGAAGTACAAGTTCCCCGTTCAGTGGAACGACATCACGCTCGAATCCTTCCGTCAGACTGGCGCTCAAACGGCGGGCGAACTTGGCGAGGCGATGATTGCCTTCTCCAAGAACCCGAAGGACAAGAAGGCGATCAAGATCATCTCCGAGCAACCCTCGCTGGTCGGCCAGCTTGGCACGACCTGCGTTGCGACGATGCTTGAAGGCGGCCATGCGCAGAACGCGCTGCCGCAGCGCGCGATGATGAACGTCAATTGCCGTATCTTCCCCGGCGTGAAGGTCGAAGACGTGCAGGCGACGCTCGCCGAGGTGATCGATAATCCGGACGTTCAAATCGTGCTCGCAGAAGATGCAAGCTCAAGCGACGCCTCGCCGCTGCGCGAAGACGTGACTGGCGCGCTCAGGAAGGCGCTCGACCGGCGCTTCCCGGGCCTTCCTATCGTGCCGCAAATGTCAGCAGGCGCGACCGACAGCGTGCACTTCCGCGCGCACGGGATGGACAGCTATGGCGTCGCCGGGCTCTTCATGAAGGCGTCGGATGAATATGCGCACGGCCTCAACGAGCGCGTGCCGGATGACGCCGTCGATGGCGCGCTCGATCATTGGCACACGCTGCTGACGACTCTGGCGGGCGAATAACCCGCTAGTTCGACGCCGGCGCGCGCCCATTGGTCAATCGCGCGATGAGATAGATGGGCGCGCCGGCGATGATCAGAACGAATCCCCAACCGACGGCCTCTGCGCCGGCGCCATAGATCGTCCACAGCGCATAGAGCGCAGCGATGATGGAAACGCCGACAAGGAAGGGCGAGGCTTGCATGCGCCGGGCACGCTCAAGCCTTAACGCGGCGAGCGCGACGGCGAGATACATGACGAGCGAGGCTGTCGTCGACAGCAGCACGACGAAGGTGAAAAGCTCTGTCATCGAACGCGAATAGTTCATCATCACGACGACGGTGAGCAACAGGCTCGAGACGATATGCGCACGCACCGGCACGCCATTCGATGACGCCTTGCCGAACCAGGAGGGGAACACGCCCCCGCGCGCCATCGCGTAAGGCAGTTCGCCCTGCACGAGGATCCAGCCATTGAGCGCGCCGAAACCGCTGATGGCGGCGAAGAGCGCAAGGATTTTGCCGGCCCCCTCGCCCATATATTTGCTGACGAAGTCAGCGAACGGCGCGTTCGAGGCCGCGATCTGATCTGCGGGCAGCAACAGGATCACGGCGGAACATGCAAAGAGATAGATGACGCCCGTCAGGATGACTCCGAACATCGTCGCGCGCGGGATGGTGTTCTCTGGGTCCTTTACGTGCTCGGCGGGAACCGTCGCCGATTCAAGGCCGAGAAGCCCCCATAATGTGAGCGTCGCCGCCGCCGTCACGCTCGACAATTTGAGATCGCTTGCATGAAACGGCGCGACCGAAGCGCCGCCATCGCTTGAAACCGCAATGAAGGCGAGAACCACCACGGCGGCCAGCGGCATGATCTTCAAAACTGTCGTGACGAGCTGAACGCTGCCAGCGAGAAACGCGCCGCGGCAGTTTACCGCCGTCAGCAGCCAGATGATTCCACAGGTGATCGCAGCATGCAGGCCTTGCGTATGGGCGATGCTCGGAAAGAAAACGCTGAGATAGCTCACGGCGCCCGTCGCGACAGCCGCATTTCCTACCCAGACCGAAACCCAATACGCCCAAGCGACAAGAAACGCCGGCGCAGGGCCGAACGCCTCTCGCGTGAAAGCGTACGGGCCGCCCGCCTTCGGAAAAGCGCGCGCAAGCCGCGAAAAGACCAAGGCGAGGCAGATGCCGCCGGTGATCGTCACAACCCAGCCGAGAACGGCGTTCCAGCCGAAGGACGCGAGCGAGGCCGGGAGCAGAAAGATCCCTGAGCCGATCATGTTGCCGACGACGAGCGCCGTGCACATCCAGAAGCCGAGCTGGCGTGTTGTTGCGCTCGTCATACCGTCCTTCCGGCTTTCATGGGCGATGTTCGCTTTCGTGACGCGGGGCGGGAGCGCGCCTCTCGCAGGACGCGGAAAGAAAATGGGCGGAACGACATCGTCATTCCGCCCACGAAGGTTTGCAAGGGAAAACTCCCTAGAACCGCTGGCTGAACTTCAGACCATAGGTTCTCGGCCGAGCCGTGCCTTGATAGATTCCGTTCGTGCCCGACGGACCGGTGATCCCGCATGTCGTGATCGCGCAGCCGACGAAGCTCAGGAGATCCGGGCGCTCATCGAACGCGTTCGTGACGAACGCTTCGATCGCCCAGCTGTCTTTCTTGACGCCCGCCATGAAGTCGACGAGCACGAAGCCTTCCTGATCGCCGATGATCGCCTGGTCGACGGCGAGCAGGTTAGACGGCGCATTGGTCTGCCCCGAAACCGATGACTGCAGATGCGCCATCATCGCACCGACCGGAAACTCATAGCGCGCCGTAAAGGTGCCCTTGAATTTCGGAACGACCGGAAGCGGCGTACCCTTCGGCGCTTCGGGGTCCTGCGTTTCGTCGCCGAGCGTGTTCGGATCGTCGACCGCCTGCGGACAGTCCGTCACCGGCACGCCGTTTACGTCGCCGAAGCCGCAGAAATTCTCGCTCAGCTCCGCGTCGATGACCGAGAAGGCGCCGTTGAGAGTGAGCCCTTCGACAGGCGCCCACGTCATATCGCCCTCGAAGCCATAGATACGGGCGGAAGCCGCGTTCTTGATTTCCGTGAGGCCGTTCAGCCCGAGGATCGGGAACTGGAAGTCGTTCCACTTTTCATAGAACGCAGCACCGTTGAGGATGAACGTGTTGTCCGCCCACGCCGTCTTGAAGCCGACCTCATAGTTGACGAGCTTGTCTTCAAGGTATGGCGGCAACGGCGTGCGCCGGTTGGCGCCGCCGGGCCGGAAGCCCGTCGAGTAGGTCACATAGACCATTTTCCCGTCGTCGACATTGTATTTCAGGCCGAGCTTGTGCGTCTCGCCAGTGTTCTTCTGCGTGCTGTCGAGGTTCGTACACGGAGAGTCAGGAACGCTCGGCGGCCCGAAGCACGCCCCCTCGCCCGTTCCCGTTGAATAGCCAAGACCATAGCCGTTAAATCCAATGAGCGAGTTCTTGTATTTATAGCCGCGAACGCCGCCAATGAATGTGAGGCGATCCGTCAAATCGAACTCGATTTCCGTGAATAGCGCGAGATCGCGATCGACGCGTTGCTGCTCGGTCAGCCAGATCGTGTCCGGATGATCTGGTACCTCCAGGAAGTCAGCAAGGTCCCGGACGTAGTATTGCTGATGGATGTCGTGCCGTTGATGGTTCTGGAAGAACCCGGCCACAAACCGCAGCCGCTGATCCTGCGGCGACGACAACCGGACTTCGTTCGAGTATTTCCCGAAGGAGTCATCGCCCGTGTAGTACTGGGAGAAGTCGATCGGGTTGTACAAGTTGTCGTAGAAATACGAGCTGAAGTTATAGCCGAAGCCTTGATACAGGACGTCGTAATAATAGGCGTAGTCCGTGTAGTCGTAGTTTGAATCGATCTGACGACGCAGGTAAGAGCTTGCGACGACAAGATCGAAATTGCCGATCTTGCCTTCGATCGTCATCGCCGCCTGAATGAATTTGTCGGTGTTATATTCCGGAGAATATCGGGTGATGTTGAGGTCGCCCGCATCCGGATCAAAGAAGAAGACGCCGTGCGATTCCTGCTTCTGGGCGAGAACGGTCGGCATGATCGTCCAGTTCTCGTTGAGATCGACTTTGAGCGCCACCCGCGCGCCATAGGTCTCGACGTCGTTGAAGTTGTCTTCAACGAGATTGGCGTTGTTCTTGGAGATGCCGTTTCCGGGGAACGTCTTCGACCCGAGAACGTTGTCGATATAACCGGCGTCCTTGACGTAATAGCCGACGATGCGAATCGCGGCGTTCTCGGACAGGGGCTGGTTGACGAAGCCCTCGAACTGATAGCCGAAGTCGCCATGCTGTACGGCGTTGCCCTCGAGATCATACCCGGCAGAGAATCCCGAGGTGTCGGGCTTGTTGGTGATGATGCGCAGCACGCCCGATTGCGCGCTCGCGCCGTAGAGAGTGCCCTGCGGCCCCGCAATGCCCTCGACCCGTTCGATGTCGTAAATATGGACGGGCAGGAAACCGAGAATGGTCGTAGTCGGTTGTTCGTCGAGATAGACGCCGACGCTCGGCAGCGAGGCCGAGTGGTTTCCATCGCCGCCGCTGGCGACGCCGCGGAAATAGAGGTTCGTCGAGTTTGGCCCGGTCGACTGGAAGGTCAGGCTCGGCAGGAATTTCGCGTAGTCCGCAAATTGATCGACCTTCAGGTCTTCGAGTTTTTCAGTGCCGAGCGCGATCAGGCTGATCGGCACGTCCTGAATGTTCTGAGCGCGCTTCTGCGCCGTCACGACGATCGTATCGGCGCCCCGGCTTTCCTGCGCGAACACTGCCGGCGCCGCCGCCGTCATCATTGTGGAGGCGAGCAGCAGGGTCCTGATTACCGGGATCCTTCTCGCCGTTCCGCTAGCCGCCGAGACGGAACCGCACTTTATTTCAGCCATGATAGCTTCCCTCGTTGTTGGATTTGCGCCCAAAAAAGGGGTTTCCTCTGTCCAATCAGAACGCTAACTGCTTCTTCAAACTGTCACAATTACGCGCGGGCTGTTGCAGCGCATTATCGGCCCATGGTGTGGCCGAAACGTTTCTATACGGAGAGGGAATAGTCGTTCTTTTGGCAGATTATGGCGCTGCGGGATAAGCTGTCAGCACATCGCCCAGCGCTTCCTTGAGCGGGCCGAGCCACGACTCATAGTTCTTCCACTGATCAACGCCTTCGGAATAAATCGGCTGGCGGACTTGTTCCGAGCTCGCAGTCCTGACCGCGCGTTCGGTTTTATAGAAAGACAGGCACGCTGATTCGAATTCGAGGCCGCAGAAATTGAGAAGCTTTCGCACTTCGTTTTCCGTATCGGCCACCATGTCCTCGTAGATGACACGATGGACATAGCCCGGGAGCACCGCATCGAAGTGCTTCATCAAAAGCACATAGTCGCGGTAGTAGCGCCCGATCCGGTCAAGGCCGTAAGAAAAATTCTGACCGTGCGCGAAGTGCTGCTTGAAGCCCGAGAAGCAGCAGGCGAGCGGATGGCGCCGCGCATCGATGATCTTGGCGTTCGGCAGGATGAGCCGAATCAGGCCGACATGCACGAAGTTGTTCGGCATCTTGTCGACAAAGAAGGGCTTGTCCGTTTTCCGCTGCACGCGCGTGTTTGCGATATATTCTTCGCCGAGCTCGCGCAGTTCATCCGTAGAAAGTTCCGCCAGAACGTCCGGATATTTTGATGCGTCGCTCTTTCGCTCTTTGCCGGCGAGGCGGTTCGCGATCGACAGAATGTCGGGCAACTCCATCGTGCCTTCGACAAGCGAATGGCTCGATAGGATCTGCTCCAATAGCGTCGAGCCTGCGCGCGGCATGCCGACGACAAAAATCGGGTCGGGCGCCGGACATCCCTGCCCTTTGCGTGACGCGAAGAACTCCGCCGTGAAGAAGCTTTGCGACTTCTCCAAACGCAATGTCACTTCGTCTGCGTCGTAATTGCCGCGCGGTTCGGCGAGCTCGTTTCCCTCTTCGTAATGTTTGAAAGACTCTTCATAGAGGCCTTTGTCTTCGAGGGCTTTACCGAGCGCGAAGTGAAGGTGAAGGCGGTCCTGCTCTTCGATATCGGTGCGCGCGAGCTGCGCACGCATCGCCTCGATATCAGCATCAGTGAACTTGAACGTCTTGAGGTTTGCGAGACTCCAATACGCCTCGCCGAGCTGTGGCAGCATGCGAATGCTGGTGTTATAGGCTTCGATCGCCTCCTGCGTGCGCCCGACGGTCTTAAGCGCATGGCCGAAGCTCATCCATGATTTCGGCTGCTTGGGATATTCCTTCAGCAGTTTTTCATAGATTTTGATCGCTTCGTCATATCCGCCGACGCGCACCAGCGCGGCCGCGAGCAGCACTGTGTAATTCGGATTCGAAGCGTCTGACTTCAGCAGCGTCGACACCTGCCTGACCGCTTCCTCCGGCTTGTTCCGTCGCAACAGAACGATCGCATAATTGTGCCGGGCGGCGGCGAAGCTCGGCGCCAGTTCAAGGCAACGCGCCAGAAGGTTCTCGGCGTCCTCATAACGTCCAATACGTGCAGCGACTTCGGCCAGCATTCGGATCGCCATGACGTCGGTCGGATGGCGCGTGAGGTAGTCCTTGATCGACCGCTCGGCGATCGCGATGCGTCCTTCGGCGAGCGCCGAAGCCGCATTCATCAGCAGCGGGTCCTTCACTTGCGATCGGATGTGGCGCGAATAGGCGCGGTCTGCGCCTTCCGTGTCGCCCGCGAGCGTGAGCTGATCGCCAAGCGCGCGCCACGCATTCGGCTGATCGGGTTCGAGGCTCAACGCTTTTTCGAACGCCTTGATCGCCTTCATTCCCTCGCCAAGAGCGGCGTGAGCAAGGCCGAGTTCCACGATCGCTTCAGGAAACTTTTCCTGGGCGGCGAGCGCGCCTTCGGCGGCCGCTTTCGCGCCTTGCAGATCGCCCCGGCGGCGGCGCGCCTTGGCGAGGATCACATGAGCGCGCGGCTCACGAGGGATGACTTTCAGGATTTCGCGGGCCTGCTCTTCTGCGAGCGCGGGATCGCTTTCAAGAAGCTGCAGCGCGTGCTTCAGCGCGAAATCGAGCGTTCCCTGGGGCTCGCCCCTCGCCATGGCTGGGTCAACGCCAGTTTCCGGCATCCGCTTCCACTCCGCACATCTTCGGCCAACCTGTTGACGCGAGGCCGCTTTTCGCCCCGCATCGAGAGGGGATCGTATGACTGGCCGCGCTTTGGAAGCAAGCCGAACGTCATAATCGTTTCAGGTGAGACGTCAGCCTCAGTAATCAAAAGGAAATTTCGGAGCAGACCCCTAAAAAGCGAATATCTCCAGAAGCACTCATTGAATACGGGGATAAAAGACCGACTGAATGCTTCAGAAATGGGCCGTTTCGTCTGGACCCGAGCCCATGCGCCCTGCATAAGAAAACAAGAGGGGCACGGGCAATGCATGGAAGACTTCCAGAAAACAAGGCTGAAGAAGACGACCAGCTCCGCAAGGATGAGCATGCTGCGGATAGGATTATTCAGCTCTTTATTGTTCTCGCCTTTGTCGCGCCAGCAATCGCCTTTGTGGCCCTGATAATTGCGATGATCGCCCTGTTCGTTCCGGGCTGACGACGCCAGCCACAGGCTTGTTTCTGCAGCGTTCAGCAAGAATGGGATTGGTAGCGGGGGGCGGAATTGAACCGCCGACCTCAGGGTTATGAATCCTGCGCTCTCACCAACTGAGCTACCCCGCCAGGGGATTTGAGAGGGGCGGTCTATAGCCCCAAGGGCTGGCTGCGGCAAGCCTCTGAGCGCGCCTGCGCCGGGAGCCGGGCCGATCCGGAGACGGAGCGCGGCCAGACCCTATTTAGGGGGCCTAATTGGTGGTCGCCACCCAATCCGGATCGTCCTGAACCTCGCGTTCGAACGTCAGGAAGTCGTAATAGCCGCAGCGGGTCTGGGTCGGGAATTCGCGGCAGATCTTCGGGCGCGCATCATAGATGCCGCAAAGGCGCGTTTCCTTGTCAAGGAACATGCAGGAAGTGACGAAGTGCTCGTCATCGGTATGACGAAGAACACGCGGGCTCGCCTTGTCCCCATATTTCGTGAACTTCTTCTCAGCCTTCGCATCCGACATGTCGAAATGCTTGGCCAGACGCTTCACGTCCGACTTGGTGACAGGGATATGGGTATAGCTGCAGCAATAAGCGACGCATTTGACGCAGTCATACTTCTTCTTGGCGGCCATGATGATTCCCGGAATAACTAAGCGGCGAACAAGTCTAACCGTTTAGCACAGACTCGGTCGAAGAAATCCAGCCCCCGCCGAGAATGCGATCATGTGCGGGATCGGGCGAATAAAAGACGCAGGCCTGTCCGGGCGCAACGCCCTCTTCCGGAGTATCGAGAACGACCTCGACGCCATCGTTCCAGAAAAGCCGAGCCGAACTTGGCGGGCGCGTCGAACGGACCTTTACAGCGATCTTTTCCCCGGCGCGCGCAGCATCTTCCACCGCGCCGTCGCCAAGCCATGAGACTTCTTTCAGCCGAATACGCCGGACAAGCAGCGCTTCACGCGGCCCGACGATGACGCGCCGGTTCGTTGGATCGAGTCGAACGACAAAAAGCGGCTCTCCAGTCGCAACGCCGAGGCCGCGGCGCTGGCCGACCGTGTAATGGATGACGCCGGCGTGGCGGCCCATCACCGTTCCATCGACATGGACAATCTCGCCGGGTTCTGCTGCGCCCGGCCGAAGGCGTTCGACGACGTCGACATACTTTCCTTGCGGCACGAAGCAGATGTCCTGGCTGTCGGGCTTATCGGCGACTGTCAGGCCGAATGACGCCGCGATCGCGCGCACTTCATCCTTAGGCATGTCGCCGAGCGGAAAGCGCAGATAGTCGAGCTGCTCGCGCGTCGTCGAGAACAGGAAATAGCTTTGGTCGCGCGAAGCATCGACCGCGCGTCGCATCTCTGCGCCGCCCGGGCCTTCAGCGCGCCGGATGTAATGGCCAGTCGCCATCGCCGCCCCGCCAAGGTCGCGGGCCGTCGCAAGGAGATCCTTGAACTTCACGCGCTCATTACAGCGCACGCACGGGATCGGCGTCGCGCCGGCGAGATAGGTGTCGGCGAAGTCTTCCATCACCGCTTCGGAGAAGCGATCTTCATAGTCGAGGACGTAATGAGGAAAGCCGAGGCGCTCGGCGACTGTGCGCGCATCGTGAATATCCTGTCCTGCGCAGCACGCGCCCTTCTTCTGAACAGCCGCGCCATGGTCGTAGAGCTGCAGGGTGACGCCGACGACATCATAACCCGAATGCTTGCAGAGGGCGGCCGTCACCGAGGAATCGACCCCGCCAGACATCGCCACGACGACGCGCGCACCGGCCGGCAGGCCGAGGTCGATCTTCGGCGCGTCAATTCGGGAGATATCGGTCAAAACGCTCATTTCGGGCGGAACATAGGGGCGGCGAACGCCATTATCCAGCCTGCCGCCTCGCCCCGCCTGGCCCGTCAGCCTTCAAGCCCCCGGCGCTTTCTGCTAGCAGCGAAGACATGGACCTGAGCCCGCCGGACCTTCCCTGATGACCGCATCAAGCGCCGCCGCCTTTCATCAGGGCCTCGCCGCAGCCCATGCCGGAGACTTCGAGCGCGCCTTCGCGATCGCCCGGTCAATGATCGCCCGCGACCCGAACGACGTCCACGCCTATCAGATCGTCGGCGTTGCGAACTTCCTGCAAGGGCGAATTCACGAAGCGCTCGACGCCTTTATCCGCGCCAATCAGCTCGCCCCGCGCCAGCCGCCTATTCTCCATTGGATCGGAGTCCTTATGCGTGAGCGGGGCGATTTCGCTCAGTCGCGCACGGCTTTCTCGCGCGCGGCGGAGCTGGCGCCGGAAAATCCGGAACATCTCGCCAATCTCGCCGAAACGCTGGTGTTGATGAGCGCGCGCGACGAAGCGCAAGAAGCCTTCGAGAAGGCCGTGCGCATCGAGCCGCCTTCCGCGGTCGTTCTCGCCAAGGCGGCGCGCTTCTTCGAGCAATCGCATGATCTCGCGCGGGCAAGCGCATTGGCGGAGCGCGCCTTCGGGCTCGCTCCGAAAGATGAAATCGTCCTGATCGCAAAAGCGGAGATAGACCAGCGCAGGGGCCGGCCAGAAGAGGTCATCGCGCTCCTCAAGGGAGAGGCGTCTGCGAGCGCACAGAACCAGCGCAATCACGCAAAGCTCTTTCGCATTCTCGCCGACGCCTATGACAAGACCGACCGCTACGACGAAGCTTTCGCCGCTTACAGCGCGTCAAACAATCTGCAGCGCGCGCTCTACGCCGACTATGTCTCCCACGAGAAGAGCCCGCTGACCGCTGAGAACCTCGACAGAATGATCGCCTATTACCAAGGCGTCGATGCTTCCTCATGGACGAGGTACGAAAACCTCGAAGAACGGGCCCCTGCCTTCATCGTCGGCTTCACGCGCTCGGGCACGACCTGGCTCGACCAGATCATCGCCTCGCATCCGGGCGCGATGGTGATGGAAGAGGAAGACAATTTCATCGATGTGTGGAACGAGCTTCATATTAGCGATGAAGGCCTTGCGCGCCTCGCCGGCCTGACGCGCGATGAGGTGAACGGCTATCGCCGCGCCTATTGGCGGCGCGCGCGCGCGAATATGAAAGAACCGGAGAATGGCGGCCTCGTCGTCGATAAGGTCCCACTGAATACCGTTCAGCTCGGCCTGATCTATCGGCTCTTCCCGGAGGCGAAGGTCATTTTCGCGCAGCGCGATCCGCGCGATTCCATCTTCAGCAATTTCCAGCAGCACTATGCGATGAACGCGGCGATGTACCAGTTCCTCGCGCTCGACACGGCCGCCGCCTTCTATGACCGCGTCATGACTTTGGGCCGGCTTTGCCGCGAGAAATTCCCGCTCGCAGTTCATGATGTCCGCTATGAAAGCCTCGTCGAAGACCTTGAAGGCGAAGCGCGCCGCTTCATTCCATTTCTGGGCCTCGACTGGACGCCAGACGTTCTCGACTATCGAGAGACCGCGATGAAACGCACGATTTTGACGCCAAGCCTGCGTCAGGTCGTGCAGAAACCATACGCGACGTCGATCGGAAAATGGCGCAACTATGAAAAAGAGATGCGTTCGGTGCTGCCAATTTTAGACAAATGGGCGGCGTTGCTCGGTTACGAAGTTAACGAGCGCTGAAAGATTAAGCGCGGCGCGCGCGCTGACGCCCGCGCATTCTCATTGTGACCCGCGAAAGCACGGCCAAACACGCCATTCCTGTATCTCATTGGCGCAAATGTTCCGTGCTGGGACAAATTTTTCACTCCAATTTTTCTCAAATTACATCAACGCCTTAGAGAAGGATTTACCCTCACATTTAGGCGTTTTTTAAAAGCGGAGGCGTAGGGTCGCAGATAGTGGAAGTTGCGTACCTTAAGGATATTCACCGATGACCGTCGCCGCCCCGAACGCTGTGCAGCAACGATCGAAGGACCCGTATGTCATCGGGCCCGACGGCATGCCGCTGACCCTCGCCGATCTGCCGCCGCCCAACACCAAGCGATGGGTGATCCGGCGCAAAGCAGAAGTCGTCGCCGCTGTGCGCGGCGGCCTCCTCACGCTCGAGGAAGCCTGCGCGCGCTATACGCTGACGCTTGAAGAATTCCTGAGCTGGCAAAAAGCCATCGATCAGTTCGGCATGCCCGGCCTGCGCGCAACGCGCGTGCAGCAATACCGATAAGCCCTGCTTTCCAAGGTCTAGGCCTCCCTCCTTACTCCCCGCGCCCCGGCGCGGGGATTTTTCTTGGAAAGGGGCGTTTATGCTGAAAAATCGGAAAACCTTGAGGTTGTGAACGGCGCGGCGTCTTTCGCGACAGGGATTTCGCCTCCATACTGAAAGCGCCTTTTCGGCTGGAATTGCGGGTTTTCGAGTTACGTCATGATGAAATTCATCGCCTCCTCCCTCGATGCGGCGAAAGCGAAAGCCAAGCGCGCGCTCGGGGACAAGGCGGTGATTGTCAGCGTCCGGAACCTGCCGAGCGGCGATGTAGAGATTCAAGCCTCCGACAAGCCTCAGCCAGCCGCGCCGATTTCGAAGCGCATCGAGCCGACGTTCGGCGGCGAAGCCCGCGCGATGGTTGACGAGCGCCAGACGCGGCCTGCCGCAGGCGCAAGACTGAGCGCGCCTCTGGAGCAGCGCTATGCGGAAGACGCGCTGGCGAAGCTTCGCGGCGACCTGACGCGCAAATCCCCGTCCTCGGCGCCCGCCTTCAACCTGTCGGACAAGACCGTTCAGGGCATGACGGACATCCTGAAGCCCCACAGCATCGGCGAGCGCTTGCTGGCGGACCTCATCGAGGGCGCGCGCCAAGCCCGCATCGATGAAGATCTCTACCGGCTGGAGACGGCGTTCATGGCGGCGTTCGATTACTCCCCGCTCGGCTTCGCCCCCTCCGCGCCTCTGATGCTCGTAGGCCCGACAGGCGCCGGGAAGACCTCCTGCGCGGCCAAGCTCGCCGCTTCCGCGATGGATTCGGGGATGGAGGCCTTCCTGATGACGGCCGACGCCGGCCGCGCTGGCGCGGTCGAACAGATCCGCACCTATGGGGACTCGCTCGGCATCGACTACTTCGTCGTCGAGACGCCGCAAGATGTCGAACGCGCGCTAGAGCTTTACCCGCCAACCGGCGCGGTGCTGCTCGATACGCCCGGCGTCAGCCCGTTTGACGCTGGGGATATCGCGGCCCTGCGCTGCTTCCAGGAGGCCCTCAAGGCTGAGGCCATTCTGGTGCTGCCCGCGAGCGGCGATGTCGAGGAATTCAAGGAATGGTCGCTCGCCTTCCGCGAGTTCGGCGTGCGACGGGCGATTATCACCAAGTTCGATGCGACGAAGCGCGTCGGAGCGGCGCTCACCGCCGTGCATGAGGCGGGCATGGCCCTCGCGCATTTCTCCGAAAGCGCCTTCATCTCGGACGGCATGATGCCGGCCAGCGCCGAATTCCTCGCCCGACGCTTCCTTGCGAGCAGGCCGGGGCGGGTTTCCTAGGCTTCACCCTCGGGGGCCGCCGGCGCCCGCGCAAGCAGAACGTCCCGCGCATCGTTGATTTTCGCCGCCAGATAGTCCGTTCCGCCCTTGTCGGGATGGAGCTGGCTGATCAGCTTTCTGTGGGCGGCGCGCACGGCTTCCGCAGACGCGTCGAGCGGAACCCCGAGGATCGAGGCCGCTTCGTCCGGCTGCATCGCCGCGGTTGGCGCCCGCGGAGGCGCATTCGCCGCTTCGTCGAGTTTAATCGCCCGCTCGCGCCATAGCTCGATCGCCGTAACGCCGCCCGCAGCGAGCAGCGTCATTAGGGCAAGCGGCCAAAGCTTGGCGGCGAAGAGCGCGGCGGCGAGGCCCAGAAAAGCGACGCCTTTGAAGAGCGTGACGTTCCGCCCCTCGCCGGCTCCTGCGCCGCTACGGGCGTTGCGCATGAGGAGCCAGCCGGCGGCCCCGACGGCGAGGATAAGCGCGAGGACGCCGATCATAAGCTCTCAGACTTCGACATGGCCGCTCGCCTCGCCCAGCTCTCACGCACGAGAGTGCCCCATTCGGAAGCCGCTTGAAAGGCGTTGGCGAGCGTCAGGCGGCTTCGCGCTGGTCGCGCTGCGGAAGCTTCAGGATCGCGATGAGCGAGCGGATCTCGAGGCGCGCTGTGACGTGACTCATGGTCGAGAGCTTCACTGGCGCATCCGGCCCGCCGAGATCGAGAAGGGTCAGCCCCATCGGGAAGAGCTCGCGGTAAATGACCCGGTCGCCGAAGCCGCGGGCGAGACGGAAGCCAATGCGCGAAGACAGGTCTTCGAGCTTGCGGCCCATCTCGGCCTTGTTTCGGGCCTGAGTCGCGGAAAGCCGGTTGCGCATGACGACCCAGTCGATCCCGCCGGGAATGCCCGCCATCGCGCGGCGTTTGCGGGCGTTCCAGACCATCTCGCTGTAAAGGCTCGGCCCCATCAGCTGGCCGGTCTCAGAATCGAGCCTTGCGAGCAGATCGAAGTCGACGAAGCTGTCATTCAGCGGGGTCACGATGGTGTCGGCGTGAGCGTGCGCGAGGCGCGACAGGTGCGTGTCTGCGCCCGGGCAATCGATCACCACGAAATCGCAATCGGCGAGCCCCTGAAGCGCTGACGTGAGGTTTCGCGTCTCTTCCTCGCGCGCCGCCTCCCGGCTGTCGATGGTCGACGGCAGGACTTCGGGCATCACTGGAAAGGGCAGAACCTTGCCCTTTGTTTCCGCAAACTTTTTCCGGTTTTCGAGGTAGCGGCTGAGGCTCCGCTGGCGCATGTCGAGATCAATCGCAGCGACCTTGTGGCCGCTCTTCAGGAGCGCCACGATGACATGCATGGCGGCCGTCGATTTGCCGGAGCCGCCTTTTTCGTTCCCAAGAACGATGACGTGAGTCATTCCGAATGCCCTTCTGAGCAGCCGCCAGCCCGGTTACCCGCAGGAAACCTCCCCAAGATAGACTGCCGCATGATGGTGCAATTTGGACCGATTCTCCTGCGGCGAGCGGGAATTTTGGGCGTGCTCGCAGGAGCAGCGCTGGCGACCGGCGTGGCGCGGGCGGAAGTGAATATTTCTCCGCTGCGTCAGGTGATCACGGACGAGGCCCGGACCGCGACCTATCGGGTCTCGAACCCGTCCAACCGGATCATTGAGGGCCGCCTTCGCTGGATCGACCTCTCCGCGACCGAAACCGGTTATGTGGACGCAACACCGGAGCAGCGGGAGAAGCTGAGCGCCGCCCCCTATCTCACTGTATGGCCAGCATTTTTTCGACTTGAGCCCGGCGCGGACGTAACTGTGACGGTCGCCGCGAAAGTGGGCGCCCCGCTGCCGGCGGGCGAACACCGCTCCCATCTCCTCGTCGAGACCGACGCCGTTCGCACGCCGCTCCGGAAGGCCGGCGGTTCGCTCGAGGTCGATATCGGCCTCGGCATATCGACCCCCGTCATCCTGCGCGGCGGCAAGGGCGATGCAGGCGCGACGATCGGCGAGACCCACCTTCTCAGGACCACAGACGGCTCGCTTGAGCTTGAGACGAATGTCGAACCCAAGGGCGAATTCTCGGCCTATGGCCGGATCGATGTCGTCTTCACGCCGCGCACCGAAAAGGGCGCGGGCGCGCCCGAAGTGCTGCGCTCGATCGACAATGTCGCCGCTTACATTGATGCGCCGCGACGGCGCGTGATGGCGCCTCTCGGCGTTCAGGAATTGCCCGGCGGCGTTCTGGAAGTGCGTTATGTCGGACGCTCGGAATTCGAAGGAGAAACCTTCGCGACGCGCTCCTTCGAGATCGCGCCGCCGCGCTGAGCGCTATCTTCCGCCGTCCGTGAGAGACAGGCGCTCGCCGCCAAAATCCGTCACGACGCAATAGACGCCTTTGGCTTCAAGCGTCGCGCACAGCGCTTCCGCTTTCTCTCGCGAAGAGAATCCGCCGCCGATCAAGCGAAGAAAATCACCGCGTCCTTCAATCGTCACGGCTTCGATGCGCGGCTCAAGAAGGCCCAATTCATCAGGGTTTTCTCGCTGCAGCTGGCGCCAGCCGGCGCGCGCGGCCTCTTCGTGGCGATAGGAAGCGAGATGAACGCCGAATAGCACGCTCGACGTCGGGATCGCCGTCTCGGCCTCGTTCTCAAACACGGTTTCTTCGCCGGAAGCGAAAGTCGGCTGAACGAGGCGCGGCGAAGAATCGACCGGCTTCTTCGGCGCGTCGGCGAGCGCTGCGTCCACATCGGCTGCGGCGATAACCGCTTTCGGATTAACGGGCGCCGCAGGACGCGGCGCGTCCGCCGGCGCGGCGGAGGCCATTTCGGTTTCCGCCTCTTCCGCTTTCGCCAGCTTTTCGTCGGCGAGCTGCTTTTCGAGGTCGGCGTTGCGCTGCTTGAGCTGCACGAGTTCGGTTTCAAGCTCTGCGACGCGCAGGCTCGCCCAATCAAGCTCGCCGCCTTCCGCCGCGACATCAGCCTTGCCGCCGCCAAGGGTCGAACAGCCCGACAGCATGGCTGCGGCGAGCAATGCGACAGCCCGCGCACGCAAGCTTGACGATAATCCGAATGAATTCGCTTGGCGGCGTGATATAGGCTGCGCGAAGAGAGGCTCTTTCATCAGGGTCTCCAGCGAACACAGTTACTCATAACGCAAGGCCCGGCCCATGTCGCCACTTAGCGCTGATTCTCAACTTGGGGTCGCCCGTACTGTAAAGGCATTGCGCGCCCGCGTCGACGCCTGGCGATCTTCCGGCCAGTCTGTCGGATTTGTACCCACTATGGGTGCGCTCCATGACGGCCACTTGTCGCTTGTGCGAATGGCGGCGCGCCTTTCCGACCGCACGGTCGCCAGCATTTTCGTCAATCCGACGCAATTCGCGCCACACGAAGATTTTTCGTCTTACCCGCGAAACGAAGCGCAGGATCTCGAGAAACTGCAAAGCTCTGGCTGCCATCTCGCTTATGCGCCCCCACCTGAGCAGATGTATCCTCCGGGGTTTCAGACGTCGATCAAGGTTGAGGCGGTTTCTCAAGGCCTTTGCGGCGAATCTCGTCCGCATTTCTTCGGCGGCGTCGCGACGGTGGTTTGCAAGCTCCTCAATCAGGTGCGCCCGACTGTCGCTGTTTTCGGCGAGAAAGATTTCCAGCAATTGCTCGTCATCAAGCGGATGGTTCGCGATCTCGACATGCCGGTGGAAATTGTCGGCGCGCCGATCGTGCGCGAGGCCGACGGCCTCGCCATGTCGTCGCGCAACGCTTATCTGTCCACGGATGAACGCGCCACTGCCGGCAAGCTCAACAAGATCATCTCCTCAATGGCGGATCGGCTGAGCGAAGGAGCAGACGCCTCAGACGTTCTCAATGACGGGCGAATGGCGCTTGAGAGCGCAGGCGTCTCTCGCGTCGACTATCTCGAAATCAGAAGCGAAACTGATCTGACGCCCGTTCTCTACGGGCCGATCGACCCCGCCATCCCCGCCCGCGTCTTCATCGCGGCCATTGTCGGAAAAACGCGCCTCATCGACAATTGGCCGGTGAGGCGCGCCTAGTGGGGCAAGGTGGTTGGAGGTACTACTAATTTAGGCGTCCGAGCGCGAAATCATCGCAGCGCGCGCGGCGAAGGAAGTCAGTTCGGCTTTGGCGAGCATGCCGTTGCCGTTGCGATCCGCATCGAGGAAGCGCGCGGCCTGTTCGCCGACATATTCCTGGCGATCCATGAGGCCATCTTCACCCGCAGCGGCGTAAAACTCGGCGCGCGCGACAGCGTCGACGCGAGCGTGTTCCGCTTGCGAGAGCGCGCCCGGCGCGCTCACTGGCAGCGGCACGAATTCGCGGCCGTCGCCGATGTCGAGCGCATAAAAGCCGTTGAGACGCGAAAGCTCAGCCGTAACGATGGCGAGCGCCGCATACTCATTGGCGTCGAGCTTGCCGGAACCATCAATGTCGGCGCGCGCGAAAATGGCGTTCGCATGGGCGGCCGCTTCATCGGCGGTGAGCGATTTCACAGCGTCGGTGTAACCTGCGCGGTCGTCGAAGCCGACACCGGCGGCGAGCGCTGCATTGAGACCGACGCATCCAAGCGCGATCGCCGGAGCGGCAAGGGCGGCGATGAATTGATTGCGGTCCATTTGGGTGTCTCCCGTGTGCGTTGACAGGGAGAAGATCGCCCTGCATCGGGGCGCCAGAACGATTGAATCAAGGCCTTGTCGGGACGATCGTGACCGAAATCCGGCAGGATCGTTACAGGATGGGAAGGATTCCCCTCTGGGTGGCGCGGCGGCTTACGCCCTATTCGGCCGGTTGAACCGCCGCCTGCGGGCCCGGCAACGCCTCGGCGCCCGCCGTCTGGTGCGTGCGCTCCCACCGCTCCTTGAGCATCGCCGACGTCATTCGCGAACCGTCCGGCGACCAGCCCGGCGGGCCGAAGGTGTAGCCGATCACCTCGCGGAAGGAGCGCGCCTTCATGACATCCTTCAGGATGCCGACCCACTCATGGAACGAAATGACGATCGGGTTGAACGTGCCGAGGTTCTTCACGATGCCGTAGCGGCACTTCTCGTTCCGGTCTTCCGGAATGAACGTGCCGAACATCCGGTCCCAGATGATGAAGACGCCGGCATAGTTCGCATCGAGATAACGCGGGTTCGTCGCGTGGTGCACGCGGTGGTGCGACGGTGTGTTGAAGACCCATTCGAAGGGCCCCATGCGGTCTATCAGTTCGGTATGAATCCAGAACTGGTAGATGAGGTTCACGCCGCCGACAAAGGCGAGCATCAGCGGGTGAAACCCGAGCAGCACCAGCGGCGTCTTGAAAAGCAGCGAGGCGAGGATGTTCCCCGTCCATGTCTGCCGAAGCGCTGTCGTGAGATTATAGTGCTGCGACGAATGATGGATGATGTGGCTCGCCCAGAACCACCGCCGCTCATGGCTGATGCGGTGAAACCAGTAATAGCGGAAGTCGTCGAGCACGAAGCAGAGGATGACCGCCCACCACGTGTTCGGAATATCGAAGAGCCGATATTGGTAGGCCGCCATGAAGGAGGCGAAGACGAGCGCGCCGCCGCCGAGCAAAGGCGCGATCTGGCTGCCGAGCCCCATCAGGAGGCTCGCCGCCGAGTCCCGGGTTTCATAGGCGCCTTTGCCCGTCAGCTTCCATGCCGCCATCTCTATGAGAACGAGCAGCACGAAGGCGGGCACGGCCATGGTTACGACGTCAGGAAACTCCATGGTGCAAATATAACCTTACCCGCGGAGGCTTCCAGCCCACTCGGCAGCTTCAGCCTCCCCGCCTGCGATCAGCCTGATCTTCGGCTTGGTGATATCGCCAAAGCTGACAACGACTTCGCCGCCCTCCTGCTCCACCTTGAAGGCGCCGAGGCTGAGGCGCCGTGTCGCAAGGCCGTCGCCCTGCGCGAAGACGAACGCCGCCTCCCCGCCCGCTGAGAGCGCCGCCGCCGCACGCTTGTCGGCGCTTATCATCCAGCGGGCCGGCGCGAAGTCGGGCTCGTCAAACGCCAGCCGGTCGACTGCGCTCGCCGCATCGACGGGGGCGTTCTTCCACGCGCCGAGGAGGAAAGAGACGCCGACCATCACGCCGATGCCGGCGAACGAAATCAGGAGATCGAGATAAAGGTTTCCCGTCATGCCCTATTTCGCCGTCGCCTCAAGCAGCTCGCGAAGATAGCCGCCCCAGATCGCGGGCCGCGAATGGGTGCCGTGGCCGACGGTTTCATCGGTGATCGGAAGAACAATGGCTCGCCCGTTCTTCACCTTACCGATCTCGCTTTCGAGAATGCCGAGCTCGGGCGGGTTCACCTGATCGTCCGCCGAATTGATCGCGAGAAGCGGCGCGGCGATCTCGCCAAGATGCGGCGCCGGATTGTAATTGCGAGAGGCGTCGAAGGCGTAGATCGCATCGTTCGGGTCGAGATAATCGATATAGCGCTTCTTGATCGCGGCGAGCATCGCGATCGCCTCATCTCGCGTCGGCGCCTGCTTCTGCATCTGATAAGGGCTCGACGTCATGAAGATCATGGCGTTCACCGCCGCGTTCATCGCGCGCATCGGCTTTTCCTTGTAGTTCCCGCCCTTCCACTCCGGATCGCTCTCAATGGCGTCGATAAACATCCGGCGGATCATGACGTTGCGGCCGGCGATCTCCACGGGAAGGCTCGCAAGCGGCATCACCGCATCCATGAAGTCCGGATAAGTATAAGCCCATACCCATGAATGCATGCCGCCCATCGACGTGCCCATGACGAGGCGCAGATGATCGACGCCAAGCCCCTCCGTCACCGCCAGATGCTGGGCTCGGACCATGTCGTCATAATCATATTTCGGGAACTTCATCCGAAGGCCGTCAGAAGGTTTCGATGAATCCCCGTGCCCGATCCCGTCCGTCAGGATGATGAAATATTCCGACGCATCGAGAATGCCGCCCTGCTTGAAAAGCACGTCGGCGAAATTTTCAGAAAGGAAGCTCGCGCCCGAGCCGGTCGTGCCGTGCATGATGAGGACGGCGTTCGTCGCATGGCCTTCAGCGTCGCGTTTCAGCGCGCCGATGGTTCGGTAATGGAGGCGCAGCTCTTTCAGACTCTCGCCCGATCCGAAGGCGAAGTCGCGCGCGATGTAATCGCCTTCGACAGGCGCCGGATAAAGACTTTCAGCGTGCGCCGCCGACAGGGCGAACAGCGCAGCGAGAAATGCGACGAGCCGCATGAGACGCTTCCCTCCTGTTTCGGCCTCTTGGAGCGGGCCCATAGGAAAGCGCAGCCTGCGGCGCGCCGCAGGCTGTTGCAAGGTCGAGGCGCCGTCAGGCGGGCCTGTTAGCCGACGATTTCGATGTCGGAGAAGAAGTAGTTGATCTCGACCGCTGCGGTCTCCGGCGCGTCTGAGCCGTGCACCGAGTTCTCGCCGATCGATTCAGCAAATTCGGCGCGGACCGTGCCGGCCGCGGCTTTCTTCGGATCGGTCGCGCCCATGATCTCGCGATTGCGGGCGATGGCGTTCTCGCCTTCGAGAACCTGCACGACAACCGGGCCCGAGCACATGAAATCGACGAGTTCGCCGAAGAACGGGCGCTCGCGGTGGACGGCGTAGAAGCCTTCCGCCTGTTCGCGCGTAATACGCACGCGCTTGCTGGCGACGACGCGCAGGCCGCCTTCTTCGAATTTGGCGACGATCTTGCCCGTCAGGTTGCGACGGGTCGCGTCGGGTTTGATCATGGAGAAGGTGCGTTCGAGCGCCATTGGGGTGTCCTTTGAATTGACCGGATTTTGGCGCGGTTCCTATCAACGGAATGGCTCTGCGGCAAGGCTTTGGGTGCGCTGCGCCATAAGCCCTGTTGATGGCGGGCGGGCGGTGGGGCACAAAGCGCGCCGCCAACCGGGTTCCGCCAGATGCTTCATATCAACGACCTGACCTACCGGATCGAAGGCCGCGTCCTGTTCGACCAGGCGACGGCGGCGATTTCCGATGGCTGGAAGGTCGGCTTCGTCGGCCGGAACGGGACCGGGAAATCGACCCTCCTCCGGCTTATCCGGCAGGAAATCCACCCGGATGCGGGCGAGGTCTCGCTGCGCAAGAACCGGCGGATCGGCGGGGTCGAGCAGGAAGCCCCGGCGAGCTCGATGAGCCTCCTCGACACCGTGCTCGCCTGCGATCAGGAGCGGGCGGCGCTCCTCGCCGAGGCGGAAACGGCGACGGACCCGGTCCGCATCGCCGAGATCCACACCCGCCTTTCGGATATCGACGCGCATTCGGCGGAAGCGCGCGCCGGCGAAATTCTCTCCGGTCTCGGCTTTTCGGCGGAAGACCAGCTCCGCTCGTGTTCGGAATTTTCCGGTGGCTGGCGGATGCGCGTCGCGCTCGCCGGCGTTCTCTTCGCCGCGCCTGACCTCCTCTTGCTCGACGAGCCGACCAACTATCTCGATCTTGAAGGCGCGATGTGGCTCGAAAGCTATGTAAAGCGCTATCCGTATACGGTGCTTATTGTCAGCCACGACCGCGATTTCCTGAACCGCTGCGCGACGCACATTCTGGCGCTTGAGAATTACAAGCTCACCGTCTCCGTCGGCGGCTATGACGCCTATGAGCGAAAACGCGCCGAAGCGCGCGCGCAGGCCCTCGCCTTCCGGTCGCGCCAGGAAGCCCAGCGCCGGCACATGCAGGACTTTATCGACCGCTTCCGCGCGAAGGCTTCGAAAGCGAAACAGGCGCAAAGCCGGATCAAGGCGCTTGAGAAAATGCAGACGGTCGCCGTTCCTATCGAAGAACGCGTGACGCCCTTCAACTTCAAGAACCCGAAACCGATGGCGCCGCCCATCGTGCGGCTCGTCGAAGCCGATCTCGGCTATGAGGAAGAAAAGCCCGTTCTCCGCAAGGTGAACCTGCGGCTCGATCAGGATGACCGCATCGCCATTCTCGGCCCCAATGGCGAGGGCAAGTCGACGCTTGTGAAGTCGATCGGCGGGCGCCTCGCGCCCCTCGCCGGGAATATCTACAAACACAAGAAGCTCGACATCGCCTACTTCTCGCAGCACCAGCTCGACGAATTGAAGCCGAAGCAATCGGCCTATGACCATGTGCGCGCGCTGATGCCGGACGGGACGGAAGCGGAAGTGCGCTCGGCGACGGCGCAACTCGGCTTCGGCTTCGAGAAGGCAGACACGGCGGTAGAAAAACTTTCAGGCGGCGAGAAGGCGCGGCTTCTCCTCGGGCTCATCACCTTCCACGGTCCGCACATCATCATTCTCGACGAACCGACGAACCATCTCGACATCGACTCGCGCGAAGCGCTCGCCGTCGCGCTCAACGATTATGAAGGCGCCGTCCTTCTCATCACTCACGACGCGCACCTCGCCGAAGCCGTCGCCGACCGGCTCTGGCTCGTGCGCGGCGGCGCGGCGAAGCCTTTTGACGGCGACATTGAGGATTATCGCGAACTCGTTCTCGAAGCGGGCAAGACGCATGGCCAAGGCAAACCGCAGGCGAAAGCGATCGACCAGCGCAGCGCCTCTCGCCAGAATTCCGCCGCCGCGCGCAGCGCGATCAGTCCCCTGAAGAAGAAAGCCGATGCGGAAGAATCGCGTCTCGAAGAACTGAACGGCATTCTCGTCCGCCTCGACGCGGCGCTCGCAGACCCTGACCTTTACGTTTCGAACCTGCCGCGCGCAACGAAGCTCCAGAAGGAGCGCGCCGCCCTTGTCGCCGCCATCGCGCGTACAGAAGAAGCGTGGCTCGAAGCGCTTGAGACTTACGAGAAGGCGAAGAATGAAATCGCCTGACCTCCCCGCCTCGCCTTTCACGAGGCCGCACGCCATACTCACGCCCGAAGGGAGCCTTTGAATGAAATCGCCCAAAGACTGCACCAGCCGCGACGAGGTTCGCACCGAGATCGACCGCATCGATTTCGCCCTCGTCGATCTCCTCGCCGAGCGATGGTCCTATGTCGACCGCATGTGGGAGCTGAAGCGCGCGGAAGCCGCCGAAGCGAACGTTCCCTGGCGCAACCGCGAAGTCATCGATCGCGTGCGCGCCCGCGCCGCGGAAAAAGGCATGCCGGCGGAAATGGCCGAAGCGCTCTGGCGCCAGATCATCGGCTGGGGCATCCAGTATCAGGACGAACGCCTTCGCGACTAAGCTGCCTGCCCTTGTTTTCTTTCCCCTCCTTTCGGCTTAATCCCGTTTCATGACCACCACGCCGCCACGCCCTGAGATCAACCCCGCGATCGGCGCGCTCCTTCAGTCGGCGCGCGATTTCCTGACGCATGAGCATACGCTTTTCAGCACGCTGGGCCTGAAGCCCCTGCTCATCGGGCGCGGGCAGATGCGCTTTTCGTTCGATACGCCCGCCTCATACGATGATGGCGACGGCAATGTGCATGGCGGATTTCTGACGATCGTGAACGACTCGATCATGGGGCTCACCGTCTTTACGACGCTCGAAGAATTCAAACCGATCGCGACGGTCAATCTGCGCACCGACTATATCGAACCTCTGAAATGCGGAACGCGCGCCGTCTGCACCTGTGACTGTTACGCGATCGTCGACGAGATCGCCTTCGTGAAAGCTGAAATCCGCACCGAGAACGACTCGACGCTCATCGCCACCGGCTCGGCCGCCTTCATGGTCGGCACGCGCGGGCCTTCGAAGGTTTCCCGCCTGTGACGCAAGAAGAAGCAAAAGCCCGCGAGATCATCGACGCGCTCGCTGCAAAGCCTATTGCGCGCTGGCTCAATTACAGCGCCGACTGGAAAGACGGCGCGCTCCTCCACCATCTCGGCTTCGCCGAAGAGCATATCGGCAATCCTGGCATCCGCGCGCTGCATGGCGGGGTCATCGCGACCTTTCTTGAATTCTCCGCACAGGTCGAAATAGCCGTCAGCCTAGGCAAACCCATCCTCTTCAAGGCCGTGTCAATCTCGACCGACTACATGACCTCGTCAAAGGCGGCGGACATGACGGCGCGCGTCACCATTGCGCGCGCGGCGCGGCGCATCGCCTTCCTCGATGCGACCGGCTGGCAGGACGATGCGGGCAAGCCCGTTGCGAGCGCCCGGGTATGCCTGCGCACCGGCGCGCTCGCCCAGAGCTGACCGCCCGCAAATAATTCTTCGCCCGCCTCTGGCGCCGCCTGTCGCCGCACGCCACATCGCCATGAAATTCCTTTGGGAGGGGATGGTTTTCCATGAACTGGCTCATGCTCATCGCCGGCCTCGTCATCCTGACGGGCGGCGCTGAAGTGCTTATCCGCGGCTCGGTCGCGCTCGCTCGTCGCTTCAACCTTTCCGAACTGCTCATTGGCCTCACCCTTGTCGGCTTCGGCACCTCGACGCCGGAAATGGTGTCGAGCATTCAGGCCGCTCTTGTCGGCTCGCCGGGCGTCGCTGTCGGCAATGTCGTCGGCTCGAACATTGCGAACATCCTGCTCATTCTCGGCGTTTCGGCCGCGCTCGCGCCGATCGCCGTCGAACCGAAATCCTTCCAGCGCGACGCCATCGCGCTTTCCCTCGCGACGCTGCTCGCCGTGGGCGTTTCTTTCACCGGCGAATTCGGGCGCATCGCCGGCGCGGGCTTCATCGCCGCGATCGTGACTTACATCGCCGTCGCTTATCTCGATGAGCGCAAGGCGCCCGCCTCTCCTGAAACGCAGCGGCACGAAGAAGAAGCGGCCGCGCTCCCGCAGGGCCCGCGCTCGCCGCTGCTCGATCTCTTGATGTGCGCGGCGGGGCTCGCCCTCCTCATCGTCGGCGCGCGTTTTCTCATCACCGGCGCGATCGCCATCGCGCGCGATCTCGGCGTATCGGAGACGATCATCGGCCTCACGATCGTCGCCGTCGGCACGTCGCTGCCTGAACTTGTGACCTCGACCCTCTCGGTCCTGCGCGGCAAGGGCTCGCTCGCGCTCGGCAATGTCGTCGGTTCGAACATTTACAACATTCTCGGCATTCTCGGCGCGACGGCCCTCGTCAAACCCGTTGCGGTTCCGCCGGAGATCGTGCGCTTCGACAATTGGGTGATGCTTGGCGCGACAGCCGCGATGATCCTCTTCTCATTGACTCATCGGCGTATTTCACGGCGCGAAGGCTGGGTGTTGTTGACCGGCTATGTCGTCTATGTCGGCTGGCTCGTTGCGCATGCAGCCGGCTAAAACAAAGGGCCCCTCACGGGGCCCTGAAGAGAATACGAACGCAACTTTATACTTTGGATACTGAACGCTTTGCGGCGACCCGCTTATTCCTAGTTATCGAGGAATGCGAGCGGGTCGACGGATTTCAGATTCTGCCGGATCTCGAAGTGAAGCTGGGGCTCGCTCGCCGCGCCGGTCTTGCCGACTTTCGCGATCACCTGACCCTTATTCACCTTCTGGCCTTTTTGCACGAGCATCACATCGTTATGCGCGTAGGCGGTGACGTAACCGTCTGCGTGCTTGACGAGAAGCAGATTGCCGTAGCCATCAAGTTCCGAGCCGCGATAGACGACTTCGCCATCTGCGGCTGCGTGAACGGGCGTTCCCACGGGCGCTGCGATGTTGATGCCGTCATTGCGTTTGCCCATCACGCCCGCGCCAAACTTGCCGATGATCGCGCCTTTGACAGGCCAATCGAACAAGCGCGAGGGATCGTCATTCGTCGCTGCGGGCGGCGTGTAGGAAACCGTGCGCGCAAGATTTTCAACGTCGCGCGGATCGGGCGCCGCTTCCGGGTTCGCTGTCGCAGTCGATGCGACGCCCGGCACGGTCAGCGCCTGGCCGACTTTGAGTTCATAAGGCGCGCGCAGATTGTTCGCCGATGCGAGCGTGTGAACCGGAACGCCGGTCGAGCGCGAGATTGACGACAGCGTGTCGCCGCGATGAACAATATGCGTGCGCACATTGCGCGGGCGCACTTCCGTCATCACCGGCTGGCGCGCCGTCACATTGTTCGCGATCTTCTGTTCAGGGTCCGGAATCCGCAGCGTCTGGCCGACTTCGAGCGAATAAGGCGCGCGCAGTCTGTTCTCGGCGATGATCGCGTTCGGGCTCGCGCCCGTGCGCCGCGAGATCGCATAAACCGTATCGCCCGGCTTGACCGTCACGGTGCGATCGCTGGAAGCGCGCGCACTGCTTTGCGCAGGCGTATCGTTCGAAAGCGAGATGTAGGTGGGCGCCGCCGGGATCTCCATCTTGCTGATCTCAGCGCTCGTCACTGGCGTCAGCGCGGCGGGCTTCGTCGTCGCGCGCGGCGCCTGCCCTTGCGAGGCGTAAACCTGAGAAGCGCTCGGCCGCGCGGTGTTGTTCACCCGCGCATAATCTTGCGGCGAGTTGTAGACGCGCCCCGTTGAGGCCGGGTCCGTGCCGTAAACGATCGGCGCCTTCGAGTGAGAACCGCACGCTCCCAACGCGATGGCCGACGCTGCAATCAACAAAACTGTTCCGCGCTTCATACCCTGCTCCGCCCCGACGAGCGCCGCCCCCGGCGTTAATGATTCTTTAATCACAACACCGAGTTCGGGTTAACAAGTCGTTAACAGTGCAAGGATCGTGAAAGCCTTCGGCGAAAATATTCTCAGGCTTTTTCGACCGGTCCGTTGAGCGCTGCGGAAAGCGTCTTGTGAGAGTCGGCGTGAGTCAGCGCGAGATGCAAGGGCGTGACGGAAATGCGCCCGTCATAAATGGCGCGAAGGTCGGTTCCCTTCGGCGGATCGGAGAGCTTTCCGGAAAAGCCGAACCAGTAATAGGTCCCGCCGCGCAGGTCCTGGCGCTCATCGGTGAAGAGCTGGAAGGCGTCTCGATGGCCCTGCGTCGTCACTTCGATGTCGCCGACCTCGGCCGGGTCGCGGTCCGGGAAGTTAACGTTGATGACGACGTCGGATGGCCAGCCGGATTTCAGGAGCCGGCGCACGACCTTCGCGCCGAACGCTTCCGGCGTCGCCCATCGCGCGGCGTCGCGCGAGAGCCTTGAGAGCGAAAGCGCAATCGACGGAATGCCGAGCGTCATTCCCTGAAAGGCGCCGGCGATCGTCCCGGAAAAGGTCACGTCCTCGGCGAGGTTCTGACCATTGTTGACGCCCGAAAGAACCAGATCGGGACGTTTCGGCCCGAGAAGTTTCGTCACCGCCATCATCACAGCGTCGGTTGGCGTTCCCGAGATTGCGAAACGCCGCTCCTCATACTGACGAACGCGAATGGGGTGCGCGAGCGTCAGCGAGCGCGCCGCGCCCGACTGCTCTTCCTGCGGCGCGACGACCCAGACGTCATCCGAAAGCTCGCGCGCGATCTTGACGAGGCTTTCGAGCCCCCGCGCGTGGATGCCGTCATCGTTGGTGCAAAGAATTCTCATGAGGGACTCGGGATTAGGGACTAGGGATTAGGAATTTGTGGTCGATGCGTTCGAAGGCGAGAGACTTCGACGAAGGCCGTTGAGCATTCTGCCAATTTCTCCCGTCTGCTCCAGTACGGTGTGAAATGCTTCTTCCGACGCTAGGCCAATGTCTTTCGCCAATAGCAGGAGCGTCTCAAGCTCAGCAGCAGATCCCCGCGCTATGCTGACGAAGTTTGCGTAATCTCTCCGCGTACCGCGCGCATTGCCTTCCGCGATATTCGCCGGAATCGAGACCGCAGCACGGACAATCTGAGAAGTCATGCGGAACTCCTCTTTCTTGGGAAACTGCTCGGTTAGCTTGTAGACGTCTTTCGCTAACTGCATGGCCAATTGCCAGACCCTTAACTCCTTATGCGATCTGACAACATCCACAAGCGCCCTGCCTAATCCCGAATCCCTAATCCCGAGTCCCTATCTTCTCAACGCCGCCCATATAAGGCTTCAGCGCCGCCGGCACGGCGATCGAACCATCCGTATCCTGATAATTCTCAAGGATGGCGACGAGCGTTCTGCCCACCGCAAGGCCGGAGCCGTTGAGCGTATTGACGAATTGCGTCTGCTTTTCGCCCTTCGCCTTGAAGCGCGTTTTCATGCGGCGAGCCTGGAAGTCGCCGCAGTTCGAGCACGACGAAATCTCGCGATAGCGGTTCTGGCCGGGCAGCCAGACTTCGATGTCATAGGTTTTGCGGGCGGAAAAGCCCATGTCACCCGTGCAAAGGACGATCGTGCGGAACGGCAATTCGAGCCGCTTCAACACTTCCTCTGCGCAGGAGGTCATCCGCTCGTGTTCTTCGTCGGACTTGTCCGGCGCCGTGATCGAGACGAGCTCGACCTTGGAGAACTGGTGCATGCGGATCATGCCGCGCGTGTCCTTGCCAGCGGCGCCCGCTTCCGAACGGAAGCACGGCGTCCAGGCGGTCAGGCGCAAGGGCAGCTCGTCCGCATCGAGAATTTGCTCGCGCACGGTGTTCGTCAGCGGCACTTCCGCCGTCGGGATGAGCCAGTGCTCGGCCGTCGTGCGGAAAAGGTCTTCCGCGAATTTCGGAAGCTGGCTCGTGCCGTAAAGCGCGTGATCCTTCACGAGCAGCGGCGGCGCGCATTCGGTGTAACCGAACTCGCCCGTGTGAAGGTCGAGCATGAAATTCGCAATCGCACGCTCAAGGCGGGCGAGCTGGCCCTTGAGGAGCACGAAGCGCGCGCCGGACATCGCCGCCGCGGTTTCGAAATCCATGAGACCGAGCGCCTCGCCGAGATCGAAATGCTCTTTCGCGGCGTTGAGGCGCTTCGGCTCGCCCCATTTGCGAAGCTCGACATTGTCGTCTTCGGAGGCGCCTTGCGGCACGTCCTTCGCCGGCAGGTTCGGGAGCGTTTCGAGGATCGATGTGATCTGGTCGCCGAAACGCTTCTGCTCTTCCTCGGCGACGGGCATCTGCGCCTTGATCTCGTCGACTTCGGCCATCAGCTTCTTGAAAGTCGCCTCGTCGCCCTTGGCCTTCGCCGCGCCGATCTCTTTTGAGAGCGCGTTGCGCCGAGCCTGCAACTCGTTGAGCGCATGGGTGAATTTGCGCGCCTCTTCATCGAGGGCGAGGATTTCCCCGGCGCGGGGGGCCATGCCCCGGCGCGCGAGCCCGGCGTCGAAAGCGTCCGGATTGTCTCTGATGTCTTTCAGGTCATGCATAATGGCCGCGAGCTATAATTGGGATCGCCGCCTGAGGGAACAGGCGATAAGGCGCATCATACGGCCATTTCGGAAGTGTCGGATAAGTCGGCCTTATTTCGCTTTTGAAGCGAAGCGTCGGCGGCTCGCCATTCCTCCCCTCTCCCGCCAGTGGGAGGGGGATCTGGGCAGAGCTATTTGGACGCGCCCGCCTGACAATGCGCGCTCGTTACGCCTTCTTGACGAACTCGGTGCGCAGGACGAGGCCCTTCACCTTGGGCGCGTTGCACTCAATCTCGGCCGGGTCGTCCGTCAGGCGGATGTTCTTGATGAGATCGCCGCGCTTCAGGGTGACGCCGCCTGAGCCCTTCACCTTGAGGTCTTTGACCAGCGTGACGTTGTCGCCGTCCGCCAGAACATTGCCGTTTGCATCTCGTGTCGGTTTGTCTGTCATGCAACCGCCCTTAGAGCCGTTACGCGCCGCCGTCTACCGCGCGCCCCCGCGTCAGGCGGTCGCTTCTTCTTCCGCCGCGGCGCGGGCGGCGGCGACTTTCTTCTGGGCGATGCGCACCGAGATCACCGAAACCTCGTAGAGCGCGAGGATGCAGGCGCCGAGAAGGATCTGGCTGAACGGGTCCGGCGGGGTGAGGAACGCCGCCGCGATGAAGATGATAACCACCGCGATCTTGCGGTTCTTGGTCAGAAACTCCGACGTGATGAGGCCTGCGCGCGCCAGAAGCGTCAGGAACACCGGAAGCTGGAAGGCGAAACCGAAAGCGAGGATGAGCGTCGTCGTGAGCGAGAGATAATCGCCGACGCGCGTCAGCAGCTCATAGTCCGCCGGGGCGTCGCCGCCCGCCTGCGCCTCGAATCCCACCGCAAAGCGCATGATGAACGGCATCATCACGAAGTAGACGAGGCTCGCGCCCAGCGAAAAGAGAACGGGCATCGCGATCATGAACGGAAGCGCGGCGCGCTTCTCGCGCTTGTAGAGGCCCGGCGCGACGAATTTGTAAATCTCATAGGCGATGATGGGCGAGGAAATGATGATCCCCGCAAACACCGCAAGGCGCACCTGCGTGAAGAAGAATTCGAGCGGCGCGAAATAGAGCTTCGGATCGCCCCCCTCCGCCGTCTTCCCGACCGCCATGACGAACGGAATGATGAGCACGTTGAATATCTGCTTTGAGAAGAAGAAGCAGACGACGAAAGCGATCGCAAACGCGGCGAGCGAAACGATGAGGCGCGAGCGCAGCTCCGTCAGATGGTCGAGCAGCGGCGCGGCGGAAGCTTCAATCTCCGCTTCGTCTTCATCGTGATGCGCCTGAAGCGCGTTTTTCGGCTTATCTGGCGAGTTCATTCAGCCCGCTCCGGGCTCGGCGCAGGCTTGGCGTCCGACGCTTCGGGCGCCGCTTCCGGCTCTGGCGTCGTCTCGCCAGCATTCGCCCCGGCTTTCGACATCGCGTCGCGCATCTCGTTCGACTCTTCGCGCACCATCTTCTCGACCGGCTTCACGGCGTCTTCGATGGAGCGCTTGGCGTCGACGACGGGGTTGTTGCGCTTCAGGGATTCGATCTCCTGGCGCATTTCTTCCATGTCGGCCTCGCGCGCCATCTGGTCGAAGGCGGCGCGGAATTCGCCCGCCATCTTCCGCGCCTGCCCGGCCATGCGGCCCGCCATGCGCATCAGCTTCGGCAGGTCGCGCGGGCCCACGACGACGAGCGCGATGATCGCGACGACGACGAGCTCGAAGAAACCGAATTGAGGAAGAAGGCTCATAACGCTGCGCGTTGGGATCAGGGATTAGGGATCAGGGATTAGCGGCGCCTCTTTGGAACCGAATCCCTAGTCCCGTGTCCCGAGTCCCTAGCCCCTTTAGTTGCTGGCGTCCTTCGCCGCCGTATTGTCCTTGACGGGCGTCACGTCCATCGCCGCGTCGGCCTTGTCTTCAAGCTTCTTATCGTCGTCCTGAAGACCTTTGCGGAACGCTTTGATGCCCTTGGCGAAATCGCCCATCATGGACGAAATCTTGCCGCCGCCTCCAAAGAGGAGGAGCGCAAGAACGAGAATGATCAGGATCTGCTGCCAACCGACGGCCATTTCGCGCCTCTTTAATCGAACTCGATCAAGGGAAACCCCCAGTGCGAGGGAAACCCCGCAAGCGGAGGCCGTTCTAGCCCCGCGCTGCTTTTGTTGCAAATAAGCATGCGCGAGGCGTCGCGCTACTCCCCGCTCGCCTCTTCCGCCGGCGCGTCGAGGAAGTCCTGCGTGAATTCGGGCCCTTCGTCGTCGCCGTCATCCATATCCTCGTCTTCCGAGGCGTCGGTCGGCAGCGGCACGGAGAAGCCCGGCGGCAGGCGCGCATCGAGAAGGCCTGCGGCCTTGAGGTCCGCCATGCCGGGAAGGTCGGCGACGCTGTCGAGCCCGAAATGCTCAAGGAAGACCTGCGTCGTGCCATAGAGCACCGGGCGGCCCGGCGCATCGCGCCGGCGGCCTCGCAGCCGCACCCAGCCGATTTCGAGAAGCTGGTCGAGCGAGCCTTTCGACACCTGAACGCCGCGAACGTCTTCAATGTCGGCGCGTGTGCAGGGCTGGTGATAGGCGATGATCGCGAGCGTTTCGAGCGCGGCGCGCGAAAGCTTTCTCGGCTCGACGCGCTCCGTTTCGAGGATATGCGCGAGGTCAGGCGCCGTCGTGAACCGCCATTTATTGGCGACGCAGGAGAGCATCACGCCGGCGCCCGCATATTTCTCTTTCAGGCTCTCAAGCGCGCCGCTCACATCGGCGCCTTGCGGAAGACGCGCGGCGATCGCGGAAATATCGAGCGGTTCGACAGCCGCGAAGAGCAGCGCCTCGACCATACGCGCATGTTCCGCGGCCTCTTCCGGCGTCCATTCGCGCACGACCTGCTGCGCTTCAGCGGGCTTTTCCTCCGTGGGCGCTGCTTCTTCGGCCGCTTTCACGGTGTCCTCGGCCTCATCGGCCCCATTGTTTTCTTCGGTCATATCCATGGTCGCATGAAGTTCCTCGGCGAGCGCCTCCTGCGACGCGCGCGCATCGAGGCCCTGGAAGTTGCGGCCGGCGTCGGCGTCAAGGTCGGTCATTCGGCTTCTCTCTTTTCGCCTTCGGCGTTGCGGCTCTTCACATAGATCGGCGCGAAGGGCGCCATCTGGCGGATCTCGAGCTTACCCGCTTTCGCGAATTCAAGCGTCGCGTTGAAGGCGCTCGCAATCACGGACTGCTCGGGCGCATCGATGTCCCGCGCCTGCATAAGACTCCTGAAATCGATCCAGTCCGGAATGGCGCCAAGAATACGCTCAAGGCGCTGGCGCGCCTCTTCGATCGAGAAAACCTTGGGCTGCTCGATCTTGTAGACGCGGTCCACCGCCGCGACGCGCTGGCGCGTATAGGCGTGAAGAAGATCGTAAAGGCTCGCCTGCCAGCTCGCCGTGCGCTTGACGCGCACGCCTTCCGGCATGCCGCGAGGGAACACGTTGATGCCGAGCTGCGGCAGGTCGAGAAGGCTCTCGGCAGACTTGCGCATCGCTTCGAGCCGCTGGAGCTGGAAGGCGAGACGCGCGGCCATTTCGTCCGCGGTCGGCTCTTCGCCCGCCTCTTCCTGAACGGGAAGCAGGAGCTTCGATTTGAGATAAGCGAGCCACGACGCCATCACGAGATAGTCGGCGGCGAGCTCCAGATTGCGCGCCTTGGCGGCCTCGACGAACGCGAGATATTGCTCGACGAGCGCAAGCATGGAGATCTTCCGAAGGTCGACCTTCTGCGTGCGCGCCAGCTCAAGAAGAACGTCGAGCGGGCCTTCATAGCCGTCAATGTCGATGACGAGCTGCTCGATCTGCTCATCGCCTTCCGGCGCCGAGCGCACGGGCGCGTCGAAATCATCGCCGCCGTCGCCGTTCGAAGATGCTTCGGTTTCAGAAGATTCCGGCGCGTCGGAATCCGACGCGCTGTCGGCGGCGCCCGTTTCGGGCGCGCCATTACCGGTCGCATCGGCCGCGGCCTCGATGAGCGCTACGCTTTCCGTCATAGGAGGTTAATTTAGGAGCGATTCTGGGGACCGCCTACCGATTTCACGCCGCGCCGCAGGATACGGGGAAAAATCGCCGCAAATACTTAGGCGAGCGCCGGTTTAATGAGCGCCGCGAGCCGCTCGTAACCAGCTTCGAGTTCGCCGGAGGCCGCGGGCTTGAGACGCGCGAGCGCCGCACTCGCGCGCTCCGCGCTCTTGCTGGCGAGCGGCTTTGCGCTTTTCGCGGCGGCGATTTTGTCTTCGAGCGAATAATTGCAGCACAGAGCAATGTCGCAGCCTGCATCGAGCGCCGCGCCGGCCCGCGCGCCCAAAGGCCCGCCGAGCGCTTTCATCTTGAGATCGTCGCTTATGAGGAGCCCGTCAAAGCCAATCTCGCCGCGGATGACCTCTTCGATGACGATCGGCGAAAGCGTCGCCGGACGATCCGGGTCGTAAGCCTCGTAGACGATGTGCGCGCTCATCCCCATCGGGGAATCTTTCAGCGCCTTGAACGGAACGAAGTCGACGTCGCGCAGGTCTTTTTTCGAAGCGATGACGCGCGGCAATTCAAGATGACTGTCAGCGAGCGCGCGGCCATGACCGGGCATGTGCTTGATGACAGGCAGCGCGCCGCCTTCCATCAGCCCTTCCATCACTTCGCGGCCAAGAACGGCGATCTGGTCGGCATGCGTTGCGATCGCGCGGTCGCCGACAATGTCGCTCGCATCGGGTTGCGGCACGTCGAGCATCGGCACGCAATCGACATTGACGCCGAGGCTTGAGACCATCCGCCCAAGGAGGAACGCGTTGAGCCGCGCGGCCTCCCTCGCCTTTTTCGGATCGAGCTTCCAGAGCGCGCCGAAGACCGCCATCGGCTTGTGCGCGGGAAACACCGGCGGCTTCAGCCGCGCGACGCGCCCGCCCTCCTGATCGATCAGGATCGGCGCATCGGCGCGCCCGACGCAGTCGCGCAGTTCATCGCAATGCGCGCGAAGCGCGTCGGCGCTTTCGCAATGGCGGGCGAAGACAATGAAACCCCAAGGGTCCGCATCGCGGAAAAAGGCGCGCTCGTCAGCTGACAGGCGCGCCCCTTCGCAATCGTAAATCGCCGCACTCGGCATCGACTACTTCGCTTTGACGAGGCAGTCCTGTCCGCGCGACTTCAGGCCTTCGCAATAGGTCTTGGCGTCGTCGGAGGACGAGAACGGACCGACGCGCAGGCGGTGATAGACGCCCTTGTCGCCAAGGTCGGCGACTTCAATGTCGGGCGACTTGCCGGAGAGGTAATCTCCAAGCTTGCCTTGCATGCGCTTCCACATGCCCATCGCTTCCTCGTTCGACCGGAACGCGCCGACCTGAACGACATGCGTGCCGCCGGTGACGGTCGGCGTCGCCGCAGGCGTGCTCGTCGACGGCGCGGTCGCGGCGGGCTTCGGCGCGGTTTCCACCGGCTTCGGCGCAACGGTCGAGGGCTTGGGCGCGATCGCAGCTTCTTCGCGCGCGGCGTCCGCGGCGGCGAGGCTTGCAATGCGGTCCGCAACGGCGTCGTCGACGACCTCAGGCTTGTCCGCGCCCACGATCGCGGCGATCGGATCGTCCGACGTGCGCGTCACCGGCTCTTCCGGACCTTCGGCGAGCACTTCGACCTTGTCGTCGCCCGTCTTGTCGAACTGATCGTAGACCGGGCGTTCTTCTTCGACTTTCGTCGCGTCGGCGATCTTGTTCTCGATCTTCAGCGGCTCTGGATCGGCGACCACCGTCGGCACATTGCCATTGGCGACTCCGGTCTTGATGCCCTGCTGATAGGCGATCCAGACAATGGATGCGAACGCGCCGAGCATGACGACGCCCATGAGAAGAACGACAAGACCGGATAGACCGCGATCCTCGCCGTCCTCCTCGTCTTCATACTCGTCATATTCTTCGTATTCTTCTTCGAACGTTTCGCTTTGGGCGTTCATCCCAGTCTCCTCTCCGGCGGGTCCGCCTCTCCCCGAGGCGCGGGCGCCGTGTTGGCGGCATCAAATCGCGAATCGCGTGTGTGACAGGATCATAGCACCACGCTGACACGAAAGAGAATGCCGCACCGCCAAACCGGCTTGCTACCAAAATGCGGGCGCGGGCTCCTATAGCGCAGGACCGACGCTAAACAATCTTTCATATTCCCGAATGGCGTATCGGTCCGTCATCCCCGCAATGTAATCGCAGACGACCCGCGCGCGGCGGGCGTCATCGCCTCCCTTGAGCCGATTCTGCCATTCGTCAGGCAGGATTTCCGGCTCGGCGAAGAAGAGGCCGAAGAGGTCGCGGACCATGCGCTTGGCCTGGCTGCGCGCCCTGTTGATGCGGTAATGGCGGTACATGTTCTCGTGCAGGAACCGGCGAAGCCCGCCGAGTTTCACGCGCATCGGCTCCGAGAAATCGACGATCTGGCGGCCGGCGTGGCGTATGTCGTCGGCGCTTTGCGGCTTCAGCGCGGCGAGGCGCGCGCGCGTTTCCGCGACGACATCCGTCACCATCTCGCCGATGAGCGCCGAGACCGCTTCGGCGATCTGCACTTCGCGCGGCGCATCGGGCCACGATTTTTCCACATGGGCGAGCGCCGGACCGATCAACGGCAGGCCGCGCGCATCCTCGAAAGAAAAGAGCCCCGCCCGAAGGCCGTCGTCGACGTCGTGATTATTGTAGGCGATATCGTCCGCGATCGCCGCGACCTGCGCTTCGAGCCCGGCATGCGTGCCGAGCCAGAGGTCGTGGCTTTTGGCGTATTCGACGATGGCGGCGGGCAGCGGCTCCTTACCCTCGCCCACCAGCGGACCGTTATGCTTCACGACGCCTTCGAGCGTCTCCCAGGTGAGATTGAGTCCGTCGAAAGCGGCGTGGCGGCGTTCGAGTTTCGTCAGATGACGAAGCGTCTGCGCGTTATGGTCGAAGCCGCCAAAGCCCCCCATGCACTCT
The DNA here is from genome assembly GCA_020638525.1 of Caulobacterales bacterium. Taxonomy (GTDB): domain Bacteria; phylum Pseudomonadota; class Alphaproteobacteria; order Caulobacterales; family Parvularculaceae; genus Amphiplicatus. The sequence continues at coordinate 383,035 of JACKIL010000002.1, forward strand.
TTGAGCACGTCCTCGCCCGTATGGCCGAAGGGCGGATGGCCGAGATCGTGCGCGAGCGCGACGCATTCGGCGAGGTCTTCGTCGAGCTGGAGCGTCCTCGCGATCGAGCGCGAGATCTGCGCGACTTCGAGCGAATGGGTGAGCCGCGTCCGGAAGTGGTCGCCCTCGTGATAGATGAAGACCTGCGTCTTGTGCTTGAGCCGTCGGAAAGCGACAGAGTGGATCACCCGGTCGCGGTCGCGCTGGAACGGCGTCCTCGTCGCGCTCTCGGGCTCGTCGTGGAGCCGCCCGCGTGTTTCCGGCGCTTTCGCCGCATAGGGCGCAAGCGGGGCCGGAAAGGCCATCGGTATTCTCGTCATCGGCGCATTCATGCCGCCCTCTCAGTCGCCGCCTGCCCGCGGCTCAGAATGTTTCACGTGAAACAGCGCGTCTCGGCGCCCCCGCATGTTTGCTGGCTTTCAGGGCGAAAAGGCGCCTTTCCGCCTTCCGCAACCATCCTTCGAGACGCGATCCTTCGGATCGCACCTCAGGATGAAGCCAGAAACCCAGTCCCTTCACCCTGAGGAGGCCCCCGGATGAACTCCGGGGACCGTCGCGAAGGGCCCGCCGCCAAGCGGCCGCCTGATTCGCTGTCACCGGCCCCCACTATAAGGGAGTCGGTAAAGCAGAGGATAACTTTCCCCAAATTCCCGGCGCGGTTGCGCGGTGTTTACCAAACAGGCCCTTTGCGCTCGCCTTCGGCATGTCCAAACGCGACGTCTTCATTCCCTCTCCCGCGGGCGGGAGAGGGCTAGGGTGAGGGTGGGCGGCAGCTTCTCCACCTCTCATCGTCATGCCCGGGCTTGTCCCGGGCATCCATTAGAGCCTCCACAAGCCCGGCGCGGCCGTGGATCGCCGGGACAAGCCCGGCGATGACAGCCAAAGCTCTCCGGAATGCGAAAGCCCGGCCCTTTCAGCCCCCGCCCGAAACACCTATCTTGGAGAGGTAGAAAGCGAGTTCCCGAATGTCCGCGACGACCGAAGCCCTGCCCGTCACCGTCTCGCCCCGCGCCGCCGCGCGGATCGCGAAGATCCTCGCCAAGGAGCCCGCGGGCGCGATGCTGCGCGTCGCCGTCAATGGCGGGGGCTGCTCCGGCTTCCAGTACGACTTCTCCATCGACACGAGCCGCAATGATGACGACCTCGCCATCGAGAAAGACGGCGTCACCGTTCTCGTCGACGAGACCTCGCTCGAATTCATGCGCGGCGCCGAGATCGACTTCGCCGACGAACTCATCGGCGCTGCATTCAAGATCAACAATCCGAACGCGACGGCAAGCTGCGGCTGCGGTACGAGCTTTTCGGTTTAGTCGCCCAAACACTCTCCCGTCATCCCGGACGTTACATGCCTCCAAAATCCGAAAGGATTTTGGCGAAGGCATGTTAGATCCGGGACCCAGAGCCGCATGCGCATGCGCTCATGGCCCTGGGTCCCGGCTTTCGCCGGGATGACGCGCTATTGAGAGTTAAGCTCACCCGCCCGCCTTGTGTTCTCAGTTCTCACCACTCCAAAGCAATATGTTACGGTCGCCCCTCAATAGAGGGGGCGATATCCATGGCGCGTTTTCTCGCAGCCGTTCTCGTTTTACTCGGAGCGTTCACGGGCGCCCGCGCCGAAGAACAGAAATATGCTGAATTCCCCCGCGATTTCCCGCTGGAGGTTTCACCTGGCGCCATCGCGATTGAGGATATGTATGTCAGGTCGCTGGCCCATTTGGGAGAAGTCCCCATCGATAAATCTTCCGGAGACGACGCAATCCGGTTTCTGGTGCTGAAGGGCAATGAGACCAGCCTTGTCATTACGTTGACAAGATATCGCGACTTCGATCCGGGCGCGCCCGAGCCCGTCTTCGACAGCGCGTTGACGATATCATACAATGACAATTATCAGGACATTCAGCGACGTGATGGCGTCACCCATCTGACTTCAACAACTGAATCTTATGTCGCCGATCTTTCACCGGAAGAATTCGCGGCGACAATCGAAGACCTTTTTATGAATGGCTTCTTCTCCAAGCCCTTTCACTATGCGGACAAAAAGATGTGCGCGGACGGAATGGGATATTTTGTGGAGGCGAAGGTGGGAACTCAGTACAATTTGATCTCAAGAGGCGCTTGCTACAGCCACTTGGAAGAGGATTTCGGCGATGCTTCGCTGATCATTGAGCTTGCATCGAACAAAGTCCCCGCGTTGAAAGAAAAGCTCGACGCCATTTCTACGGCGATCAAAACAGGCGATAAATGAACGTCTCCGAAGCCCTCCGCACCCGCATCTCTGCCCGCGCCTTTCTCGACAAGCCTGTCAGCGAGGAAGACGTCCGCGCGCTTCTTGAGATCGCGAAATATTCGCCCTCGGGCGGGAACCTTCAGCCGTGGCGCGTGCATGTGCTCCTCGGCCCTGCGCGCGATCGCCTCGTCGACACGGTCAAAAAGGCGATCGCCGAAAACCCCTTCGCGAACGAATCGGAAATCGCCGTCTATCCGGAAAATCTGTGGGAGCCCTATCGCGCGCGCCGCTTCGAGATTGGCGAGGCGATGTATGCAAAGCTCGGCATTCCGCGCGAAGACAAGCCGGCGCGGCTGATGTGGCTTGCGCGCAATTTCGAGTTCTTCGGCGCGCCAGTCGGCCTCTTCTTCTCGCTCGACCGGCGCTTCGACAAGGGCCAGTGGGCCCATCTCGGCATGTTCATGCAGTCTCTCGCCCTCGCCGCCGTCGAGAAAGGCCTTGCGACCTGCATGCAGGAGGCGTGGGCGACGCGCGCCAGGACTGTCTCGCAGTTTCTGGGCCTTCCTGAGAGCGAACAGCTTTATTGCGGCATGGCGCTCGGCTACGCTGATCCGGCTGCGCCGGTGAACAGTGTGCGTTCGGCGCGCGCCCCGCTCGAAGAATTCGTCAACATCATCAAGAACTGAAGGCCCATGCCAAGCCCTGTCACCACCGCTGCGGCGATCACCGTGAACGCGCCGATTGACCGAGTATTCGACGCGGCCTGCGGCTGCGACGTGCCCGCGATCATCAAAGGCCATGGCGCGCTGCCAGGCGTTCTCAAGATCGAAGAGCATGAAGCGCCCTGGAGCGAGCCCGGCCAGAAACGGCTCGTCTGGCTCACCGACGGATCGTCAGTACGCGAAGAATTGATCGCGTTTTCGAAGGGCCGCAGCTTCGCCTATCGCGTCACGAGTTTCACGGGGCCGTTCGCCGCGCTCGTTTCCGAAGGCAAAGGCGAGTGGAATTTCTCGGCGACGGGACCTTCCGCGACGCATATCGACTGGACTTATTCGTTCACGCCGAAGTCGATCTTCACCAAGCCGGCGGTGCTCTTCATTGTAAACGTGCTCTGGCCCGGCTATATCCGGGCCGCGCTCCAGCGCCTCAAGCAGGACATCGAAAAGGCCGGCTAGACCGAAGTGAAAATCGCGACCTTCAACGTCAATTCGATCAACACGCGCCTGCCGCGCGCGCTCGACTGGATCGAACGCGCCAAACCCGACGCCGTCGTCTTTCAGGAGCTGAAATGCGTCGACGAAAAGTTTCCGGCGAGCGAATTCGAAGACCTTGGCTACAATGTCGCCGTGCATGGCCAGAAGACCTATAACGGCGTCGCCCTCCTCTCGAAGCATCCGATCGACGATCTGAAGAAGGGCCTTCCCGGCGACAAGGACGATGAACAGGCGCGCTATATCGAAGCGCTCATCTGCCCCGACAATGCCGCGCCCGTTCGCCTCTGCGGGCTTTATGCGCCGAACGGCAACCCGGCGCCGGGCCCCAAATTCGACTACAAGCTGAAATGGCTGGAGCGCCTGAAGAAACACGCGAAGAAGCTTCTGGCGAATGAGGAAGCGTTCATCCTCGCGGGCGACTTCAACGTCATTCCGCAGGCGGAGGATGTGTACGACCCTAAAGGCTGGAAGGACGACGCCCTCTTCCGGCCCGACTCCCGCGCGGCCTTCCGCGAAATCCTCAATCTCGGCCTCCTCGACGCGATCCGCCAGGAAGACCCGAAGAGCACGCTCTACACCTTCTGGGATTACCAGCGCGGCGCATGGGAGAAGGATCACGGGCTTCGAATTGACCATTTGCTGCTCTCGCCGCAAGCGGCTGACAGATTCAAGAAGGCGGGCATAGATCGCGCAGAACGAGGCAAGGAAAAGCCGTCAGACCATGTGCCGGTGTGGGTGGAGCTTCGCTAAGCATCGAAACCAAAATGTTGAAGTCTCCCAAATGTCCGCTTTGTTCAAGAAATATGCAGAAACATGATGTCGCCCCATGTCATGAATGCGGCAGCCTGAATTCAGAAATCGAACATTTCAATCAAGGGCGCCATACCTACTTCTTGTGCGAACCGTTTGAAGGACTGAACGTCATCCTGTGCGACTTTTGTTGGGTGGACTTTGGCGCCATCCATCCAGAATATTTTGGCCTACCCCGCACCCAAATATCGCACCGCCTCCCACATAAGCTTCGCCAACTGGATGGGCTGAAAATCGAACGCGACTGGGTTTGCGAACATTGCAAAGCACGCCAGCAATGGCTGCAATTTGTGGTCGATTGCCGCAATAAGTTCTCAGGAGACGAAGCGGCGAAATGAAATGGTCCCCCGAACAGGACGCAGCTCTCAAGGCCGTCGACCAATGGCTGAAGATGGGCGACCGGCAGGTCTTCCGTCTCTTCGGCTATGCGGGCGCCGGCAAGACGACCCTTGCGCGGCACCTCGCCGAAGGCGCAGGCGGCGAAGTCGCCTTTGCGGCGTTCACCGGCAAGGCTGCGCATGTGATGCGCCAGAAGGGTTGCGAGGGCGCGACGACGATCCACTCGCTCATCTATCGCCCGGCCGATGAGGACGAAGAGGGCGCGCTTGTCTTCGCGATCAGGCGCGATGCGCCCGCCGCTTCCGCCGATCTCATCATCATCGACGAATGCTCGATGGTCGATGAAGAGCTTGGCCGCGATCTTCTTTCTTTCGGCAAGCCCGTGCTGGTTCTGGGCGATCCCGCGCAGCTTCCGCCCGTCAAAGGCGGCGGCTTCTTCACCGAGGCCGAGCCCGACTTCATGCTGACGGAGATTCATCGTCAGGCTGCGGACAATCCGATCATCCGCCTCTCGATGGAGATCCGCGAAGGGCGCGAGCCGAGCGCCGAGGGCGAAGGCTTGCGCCTGATTTCGCGGAAAGACATCACGCCCGAAGAAATTCTCGCCGCCGACCAGGTGCTCGTGGGCACGAACCGCACGCGCAAGCGCTTCAACGATCGCATCCGCGAGCTTAAAGGCCATACCGACCCGACGCCGGAAGCCGGCGAAAAACTCGTCTGCCTCCGGAACAACAAGAAGAAGGGCCTCCTAAACGGCGGCATCTGGACCGTCACCCTGCGCAAGGCCCCGCGCGGCGGGCTGACGCGCATGGTCGTCGCGCCGGAAGACGGCGGCAAGCAGGCGACAATCTCCGTGCCGCGCGGTTTCTTCACTGACGGGGCGGAATCGGTGCCCTTCACCCAGCGCCGTGGGGCGGACGAATTCGACTATGGCTACGCCCTCACCGTTCACAAGGCGCAAGGCTCGCAATGGGATGACGTGGTGCTGTTCGATGAAAGCTTCGCCTTTCGCGAAACGGCGGCGCGCTGGCTTTATACGGGCGTCACGCGCGCAGCGGAGCGGCTGACGCTCGTGCGTTAGTCAGAGCCGCCATCGCCTGAGCGCGAGGTGTGGATCGCCTGCCTGATTTCGCGTTCGAGTTTTCTCGGCCGCCAGACAGCTTCAAGCTTTCTCGCATCCGCGCCGCCCGCCGTCTCGCGCAGTTCAAGATCGCCATAGGCGAAGAACGAATCCCAGAAGGACTGGCGAAGCTGCGTCGTCACGGTCCGGTCGAGCGAAACGGTTTCGAGGTTATAGCTGAAGACGCCATAGTGAATGAGAAGGCTCGGCTTCTTCAACGCACGGTCAATCACGACGACATATTGATTGCTGCGCCATTCGCTTGTGTGCTCGACGACGAACGGCATTGCGAGCAAGAGCGGAATATAGGCGCCGCACGCATATTGAAGCCAGTCCGTCCACCCGGCGGGCAGCGTGCGCGCCACAAGGCCGAACCACGCGATTGCGCCGAGTGCGATCGTTCCGAAGAAAGCGAGCCACAGCGGAATGAAGACGGCCCCACGCGCGAGCCTGTCCGCGCCGATATTGCGGATGAGCGCAAAGAGGTGCCGGCCGACCTGGTAGGTGATCTCCTCCCGGCCGACGAGCGCGCCCTTGATGCGCCCCATCGCGTTGAAGAGGAACGCGACCTCGAAGAAAACGAAGAAGATGATGACAGCGGCGAGCCCGCTCGCGAGAAAACTGCGCGGCGTGAAGGGGTCGGAGTAATAGAAAATAACGCCGTCCGCCAAAATCGAGACGAGGAACAGCGCCCAACGAAGGCGTCTCCACCGCAGCATTCACACCCCCTGTTTTCCCCCAGGCTGCATGAATACTATATTGGGGCGGGCAAGGGCTTTGTCACCTCTCCGGAGCAGAAAATCGAAGGGGCGAAAGCCCCGCTCGCAGGCGCCGCAACCGCGCCCGCCGCGCTAGCGGATCTGGTCGACCGAGAAGGCGCCGTCGAGGCGCTTGTCGACGCGCTTCAGGAGCACGTCGATCAGGTCGAATACGACGTCGAACTCTTTCAGGATCGTCTCGACTCGCTCCGCGCTCTCGAGCGGTTTGAACATCGAGCCCATATTGAGCCGGTCGCCGGTCTCGATCGCGACGAGCAGCTTGCCGCCGGTGAACGCCGCCCGCAGCTTCTTGCCGCCGAAGAGCCGTTCAAGTTCGAGGAAGCGCTCGAGCACGATGGGGTCGAGAAGGTCGCGCGCCTCCACCTGGTCCGTCGACCAGGCCTCGAACGCTTTTTCGAATTCGGAAGAAACGAGCCCCACTTTCTGAAAGTGCGAGCCGGGCTTGGCGAGCGCGTTGAAGACGCCGATGTCGCGCTTCAGAACGGTCTCGCCCATGAAAGGCTTCGGATAGTCGATCACGAAAAGCTGGCCGTGAAAGACAGTCCGTGTGCTGCTGTTCTTGCCGGAGCTCTTATATTTGAGATTGGCTTCGCACAAAACGAAGTTCGCCCCGCCATGCGCGCCGCGCACTTCATCCTCCCACGCCTCGCGATTGTGCGTGGGCAAGAGCCCGAGCGACTTGAAACGCTCATAATAGTCAGGGCGCGACAGCTTCAGGAGATAGGTGAAGCCGAGCCTGCCGCAGATGCGCTCGAGAAGGCCGTGACCGATATCGCTCCGCGCGCGGTTGAGAAGCCAGACCGCCCCGGCCGCGCCCAGCATCAGGGCGAAGAACGCGAGCTGGAAATTGCCCTCCCCGAACGGGCCGAGAGCGAAAATGGCGCCCGAGAGCGCGCCCGTAGCGGCCACGATGGCGGCGAAAATGCGCACGGCCTTGCGGCGCTCGCCTTCCCGCGCCCTGAGATAGGGCGCGATCTCAGTCTCGTAAAAGGCCGAAAACCCGTCGAATTCAGGCCGGCCGGAAGGCGTCGTCAGCGTCATGAAAACCCCGGTCTTTCTGCGCCGCCCTACCGCCTTGGCGCAAAACCGTAAACCAGCAATTAACGATATTTTTTCATTGTTCGACAGGCGAAGAAAACGCAAATCCGGGGAGATCGCATGCGCGCAGGAAGGTTGATGCGCTGGCTTGACGGCGCAGACGCGCCGGCGCCGGATGTCGTCATCGACCGGCAACTGCGCGAACTCAAGGCGCAGATTCCGACGCTCTATCTGGGCGTCGCCGTCTCCACCGCTGGCCTCGCCATCCTTTTTCCCGGTCCCTACCCGGGCATATCCTATCTCGGCGCCTCGCTCTTCGTCGCCGTCGTCCTGTCACGGATCGTCAGCTGGAAGAAGCTCGATGTCGATCTCTTGTCATCAGGCGAAAAACGCGCGCGCATCGACCAGATCGCCGTCTTTGGCGCCGTCTTCTCGTTGATCTGCAACATCTTCGTCTTTTCCTTTCACTTCATCGCCGCCCCCGGCCAGCGCATTGTCCTTCTCGCCTATGTTGTCTTCTGCGCAATCACGAGCGCCATGTCGCTTGTGGTGTCGAAACGCGCCTGCCGCGTGACATCGATGGGCGTCCTGCTTCCCTATTGTCTGTTCAACCTCGCCTCCGGCGATCTCGCCTTGACGGTGATCGCCGCCGGATCGCTCGCCGGCGTTCCGATCGCGATCCAGCAATATGGCCGCATGGCGAATTTCGTCGCGCGTCTTTCAATTGAAGAAGCGGAAGCCGCACGCCTTCGGCAGATGTCTGACAAGATGCTGCGCAGCTTCATCGAGACCGCATCCGACTGGGCGTGGGAGCGCGACAGGAACGGCCTTCTCACTTACGTTTCCGAAGGTCTCGCCGACTTCGGCGGCGTTCCGCGTGAAGAGCTGATCGGCACCGACGTTCGTCAGCTTTATCGCCTCTTCAAGATGGAGCGCACGCCGAACGAGGCCGAATACGCAAAGCTCGTTGCGGAACGCAAACCCTATACCGATCTCGTCTATTCATTCCGCAACCCTCAGGGCGAACGCAAATGGATGACGACCACCGGCCAGCCGCGTTTCGACGAGACCGGTGAATTCCTCGGCTATGTCGGGTGGACGAAAGACATCACCAAGGAAGTCCTCGCAGAAAAGCGTATCAAGGACAGCGAACAGCGCTTCCGGCACTTTGCAGAGAGCGCATCTGACTGGTGGTGGGAAGCGGACGCGGAGTGCCGCTACACTTATGTCTCCGAGCGCGCGACCCATTCGACCGGCATCGACCGCACGCAATTCATCGGCCAGCCGATGGGCTGCCGCATCGACCCGGAGGAATTTCCGCAGCATGAGGAATTCCAGCGCGCCGTCGCCGCGCACGAGCCTTTCAAAGACATCATCGTCTACATCCCCGGAGAGGCGAAGGGCGCATGGGTGACGCTGAGCGGCAAGCCTGTCTTCGACGAAAATGGCGTTTTTCTCGGCTATCGCGGCGCGGGACGCAACGTCACCTTGCGCATCGAAGCGGAAACGGCGGCGCGCGAGGCGCGAAAGGCCCTCGAAGAAGCGAACAGCCGCCTCGAAGCGACAGTCGAAGAACGCACGCGCGCCCTTCGCGAACGAACGACCCTGCTCGATGAAGTTTTCGAGACGATGGCGGAAGGCCTCCTCGTCATCGACGCCGACCTTCGCATCGTCGCGCGCAATTCAAAGGCCTGGAAGTTTTCCGAATTGCCGGAAGAGTCCTGGCAGGTCGGCGCGAACATCTTGCCCATCGTCGACGCTTATGTTCGCCGCGGCGCTTATGATCAGGCGACGACGGTCGAAGAATTCCTCACACAGCGCAAGGCGGCGCTCGCCGCAGGCAAACCTATTGTCAGCCTGCGTCGCCTCGACAGCGGCGCCGTCATCCAGGAAGACATCCGCCCGCGCACAGGCGGCGGCGCCGTCGTCACCTTCACCGACATCACCGATCTGAAGATGCGTCAGGATCAGCTCGAAGCGCTATCCGCCGAGCTTGGCGCCGCAAAAGACGAAGCGATCGCGGCGAACCGCGCGAAATCGGATTTCCTTGCGAATATGAGCCATGAAATCCGCACGCCCATGAACGGCGTCGTCGGCATGGCCTCGCTGCTGCTTGAAACGAACCTGTCGACAAAGCAGCACGAGATGGCGCAGGTCATCGTCAGCTCCGGCGAGAACCTGCTCAAGATCATCAACGACATTCTCGACTTCTCGCGGCTTGAGGCCGGTAAGCTGAAGATCGTCTCGGAGCCTTTCGACCTTCGCGCGGCGATCGAGGATGTCGCCTCGCTTCTCAGCCTGCGGATCGAGCAGAAGGGCCTCAAATTCTTCGTGCGCTACCAGCCGGCGCTCGGGGAGAAATTCATTGGCGATGCAGGCCGGCTGCGCCAGGTCATCACCAATCTCGTCGGCAATGCGGTGAAATTCACGGAAGAAGGACACATCATGCTCGATGTGACCGGAAAGCGGCGCGGCGAGATCGCAGAGATCGAAATCGCGGTGAAGGATACCGGCTGCGGCATTCCGGAAGAAAAGCTCACGGCGATCTTCGAAGAGTTCGAACAGGTCGACAATTCCTCCGCCCGCCGCTTCGACGGCGCCGGCCTTGGCCTTGCCATCTCACGCGGCATTGTCGAGGCGATGGGCGGCAAGATATCGGTTGAAAGCACGTTCGGCGAAGGCTCTACCTTCCGCGTGACGATCCCCATGCGTATCGATGAAGAAGCAATCGCGCCCAAAGCGCCTTCGCGCGACGCGCTCAAGGGGCTTCGCGCGCTCATCGTCGATGACAACGCCGTCAGCCGCGCCATTCTGGTCGAGCTTCTCTCTTCCTGGGGCGTTTCGACGGTTCCCGTACAGAATGGCGGCCTCGCGCTCGCCGCCGCGCGCAACGCCGCGATGCAGGGACAAGCCTTTCAGCTTGCAATCTTTGACCACCGCATGCCCGGCGATGACGGCGTCGACCTTGCGCGCCGTTTCCGCAATGAAAAAGCGCTTGCGATGACGCCGCTCATCCTGCTCACCTCTGCGGGCCGCAAGGGAGAGCCGAGCGCCGGCATCATGGAGCTTTTCGACGCCTATCTCGTCAAACCGGCCCGCGCCTCGACCCTCCTCGACACGATCGCCTCCTGCCTTTCAGAAAGTTCCGTCCGTCAGCTGACGGCCGTGACTAGCGAAGCGCGCACCGCCGAACCCGAACAGGCGCCGCACTGCCCGTTCACGCCGAACGGGACCGCGCTTGACGTGCTTGTCGCCGAAGACAACATCGTCAACCAGATGGTCATCAAGGCGATGCTCGAAAAGCTCGGTTGCACGGTGCGCATCGCCGGCAATGGGCGCGAGGTGGTGACGGAATACAACAAGCGAGAGCCTTCGCTCGTGCTGATGGATATTTCGATGCCAGAAGTCGACGGTTTCGAGGCGACGAGTCTTATCCGCGCCATTCAGGAACAGGGCGGGCGGCGCGCGGCGATCATCGGCGTCACGGCCCACGCCATGCGCGAAGACCGCAAGCGTTGCCTCGACGCCGGCATGGACGATCACCTGCCCAAGCCCGTCAAGCGCGAAGCGTTGATGGAGGTTCTCAACCGCTGGGCGCCGAAGGAAGAAGCGAGGAAAGTCGCCGGCGGCTTCTGAGCCCTTACTCTTCCGCGCGGTATTCTTCCTTCCCGCCGACAATCGTCCGCAAGACTTTGACGTCAGCGATCAGAGTCGGATCAATCTGCGTGACATCGTCGGCGAGTATGACCAGATCGGCGAGCTTGCCGGGTTCGATCGTACCGAGATTATCTTCCTGAAAGCCTGCATAGGCGTTCGCCGCCGTATAGGCGTGCAGCGCTTCATCGACTGTGATCTTCTGCGCTGGAACCCAGCCGCCCGGATTTGCGCCGTCGATCGTGCGCCGCGTGACGGCTGCGTAAATCCCCGCAAGCGGATCGAGCGGCGCAACGCTCCAGTCCGACCCGAAGGTGAGCACGGCGCCGGCGTCGATCAGCGACCGGAAGGCGTAAGTCGTCTTGATGCGCTCGGGACCGATCTTGGTTTCCGCCCAGCGTCCGTCATCGATCGCATGATAGGGCTGCATCGATGCGATGACGCCGAGATGAGCGAAACGGTCGATTTCGCCGGTCGTCAAATGCTGGGCATGTTCGATACGGAAACGCCGGCTCTTGATCTCTTCGCCATTTGCGCCCGCTGCACTCTCATAGGCGTCGAGGAGCCAGTCATTGGCGCGGTCGCCGATCGCATGGACGGCGACATGAAGCCCCGCCGCGTCGGCGCCTTCAATATCGGCTTTCAGCTCATCGAGGTCGGTGACGGGCATGCCGCTATAGTCTGGCCGATCCGTAAACGGATCATAGAACCACGCAGTCGCAGAACCGAGCGAGCCATCGACGAAGCCTTTCAGCCCATCCCAGCGGAACTGATCGTCGCCGCGCCCGTTCTCTTCGACATAGGCGGCAAGGGTCGGCCAATCGGCCAGCGGCGATAGCGCGTAGACGCGAATGCGCATGCGGCCCGCTTCCTTCTGGCGACGAAAATCAGGGAGCGACTTGCCGTCGCCATCGCCCATATCGTGAACCTTGGTGACGCCGTGCGAGAGCGCGACATCCTGAGCGGCGAGAAAAGCAGCGTCAATCTCCTCGTCCGCCGGCGGCGGCATGGCAGCGGCGATGAGATTCATCGCATTATCCTTGAAAACGCCGGTCGGCGTTCCGTCCGCATCGCGCACGATTTCGCCGCCCGCCGGATCTGACGTCTCTGCGGTGACGCCCGCAATGCGCATCGCCAGCGAATTGGCGAGCGCCATATGCCCGTCGAGGCGGAAGACGAAGACGGGATTGTCGGGCGTTAGAGCGTCAATCCAGTCCGCACGCGGAAGTTCGCCTCCCCAGAGCTGATGATCCCAGTCGCCGAAGCGAATCCAGCGCCCTTCCGGCGATGACGCCGCGAAATCGCCGATGCGGCGCGAGAATTCTTCCTTGCTCGCCGCATCGCGCAACTGCACGCTCGCAAGGCCGAGCCCGCCGGAAAGAAAATGCGTGTGATTGTCGATGAATCCGGGTGCGACGAAGGCGCCGCCTAGATCGACGACTTTCGTCTTGTCGCCTTTCAGCGCGTCGATCGAGCCAGCATCGCCGACGCCGATGATGACGCCGTCCGCAATCGCAACAGCCTCAGCGCGCGGCATGTCGGCGGCGCCCGTCCACACGACTGCGTTCGTGTAGATGACATCCGCGCTCGGCGCTTTTGCGGCGCCGTTCGAAGCGGACTCATTCGAACAGGCGGCGAGCATCGTCGCGGCCGCAACTAGAATTGCAGAGATTGCGCGCATGGTGTTTCCCCTCGTTTTAAGGGAAACTTCGAGCCGCCCGGCCTTCGAAGTCAAGCTTGGCGCTCTTCAGAGCGCAATTTCGGGCGTCAACGGCGCGGTCTCGCCCTGGTCGTCCGTTTGACGGCGCCAGAGCGCGGCGTAAAGCCCGTCAGCGGCGAGAAGCTCGGCGTGACGGCCCGATTCGACAATGCGCCCGCCATCGAGAACGAGAATGAGATCGGCCCGCGCAATGGTTGAAAGCCGGTGCGCGACGGCGATTGTCGTGCGCCCGCGCGCAGCTTCTGAAAGCGCCGCCTGCACGTCCTTCTCCGTTTCGGAGTCGAGCGATGACGTCGCCTCATCGAGAACGAGGATCGGCGGGTCGAGCAGGATCGCGCGCGCCACGCCGACGCGCTGCTTCTCGCCGCCCGAAAGTTTCAGCCCGCGCTCGCCGACGCGCGTCTCAAGCCCCATCGGCAATCCTTTGATGAAATCGCTTAGCTGCGCGCGCGTGGCGGCGGCCATGATTTCCTCTTCGCTCGCATCGGGCCGCGCATAAGCGAGGTTGAAGCGCAGCGTGTCGTTGAAGAGCACAACCTCCTGCGGCACGAGGCCAAGCGCACGGCGCAGCGAATTCTGCGTGAGGTCGCGCACGTCCTCGCCGTCGATCAGCACGCGGCCGTTTTCCGGATCGTAGAACCGGAAGAGGAGCTTCAGGATCGTCGACTTGCCCGCCCCGCTCGGCCCCGCAAGGCCGACAAACGACCCCGCGGGAATGGCGAAGCTTACGTCGCGAAGGCCGGCCTCCCGCCCCTGATGAACGAAAGAGACATTCTCGAAGCGGATCTCGCCGCGCGGATTTTCAAGCGCATGGGCGTTCGGCGCGTCTTCGATCTCTGGCTGAAGGTCAAGAAGATCGAACAGCTTCTCAATGTCGACGGCGCCCTGTTTTATCTCCCGCCAGGCGAAACCCAGGATCGTGAGCGGGCGATAGATATTCGTCAGCATCAGGATGACGGCGGTGATGTCGCCCGCCTGCATCGCGCCGTCTTTCACTGCGAAAGCAGCGAAGAGCGCGGCGGCGGCAAGCCCGCCTGTCATGATGAGTTCCTGACCGGAATTGAGCGCAGCCAGCGACTGCATGGTGCGCACATAACGGTCATTGTAAGTCTGCATGGCGCGGTCGTAACGCCCCGCCTCGCGCTCCTCGGCGCCGAAGGCCTTCACCGTTTCGAAATTCGTCAACGTATCGACGGAGATCGCCCGCAGCTCCGTATCCGCCTCGTTCATCTGCCGGCGCAGCGCGTTGCGCCATTCGGTGACGATGACCGTGAAGACCGTATAGGCGATGATGGTGACGACCGCCGCCGCCGCAAGCTTCCACGAATAGAGCGCCGCCATGACGCCCGCGGCGAGCGCAAGCTCGATGATGGTCGGCCCGATATTGAAGGCGAGGAAGCGCAGGAGAAACTCCATCGCCGCCGCCCCGCGCTCGATGATGCGGCCAAGCGCGCCCGCGCGCCGCGTCAGGTGGAATTGCAGCGATTGCTTCTGGGCGTGGGCGAACGCCTCCACGGCGACGAGGCGGTTCGCGTCCTGCGTCACGCGCGTGAAGAAGGCGTCGCGGATCTGCGGCAGGCCGTTTGAGAGGAACCGGGCCGCTGCGAAAAGGAGGAAAAAGCCGACAAAGGCCGGCGCCGCCGCCTCCCAGGAAAGCCGGCCGGCGTCGCCTGCCGTCACCTTGTTGATGCCCGCGCCCATCAGCACGGGCGCCCAGACCGCGAACAGCTTCGAGGCGAGCGTGACTAGGAAGGCGAGCGCCATTCGGGGCCGCCAGCGCTTCATCTCAGGGCTCGCGAGCACCCCCGCCATCCGGGCGAGCGTGCGCCGGAAACTCTGGGGCTTGGCGTTCAATTCATCGAAAGGTTGCGGGGTCATTCGCTTGAAAATGGGCGGGGCGGGAACACTTTTCCAGCTTGGCCGTTTCTAATCTGAACACAATGCCGAGCGTGGTCGGCGAAAAGCTGAGACTGCGTCTCAAAAGGAACAATTAGCCCCTTTAGGGTAGGAAACGCTAAGGTTGCGTTTACCACTTACACGTCTAAATTGTAGTGGGCTTCCTCAGCCTTTCGTGGATTGCCGCGACCAGCCAGAGCTGACGCGGCGAGGTCATGATCGGCCGGAGACGGGACATGGCGAAGGATAAGGACCGGCTCAGTCAACGCCTGTCGGCGATAAAGACTGCGTCGGCTGTACAGTTTGACGGCCCCATCGGGTCGCGCGGCTCGCGCGACAAGAGAGGTGCTGCGCGCCAATCCGTCTTCCGCTTCGCGCGGCTCATTCTGCCCGATCGCTCCATCGTCAAATGCGTCATCAAGGATATCAGCTCAACGGGCGCGCGTGTCGCCATTGAGGGCAACTTCACCATTCCGCCGCATGTCGTCCTGAAGATCGACCAGATCGGCACGACGAAGGAAGCCGATGTCATCTGGCAGGACGAAACCGAGATCGGGTTGAACTTCGCAGGCCCGCCGGCCTGACGCTAGAGCGATCCCTTGATCAGCTTCATCACGCCTGAAAAGTCGAGATTGTCCTTACCCGCCGCTTCCATCAGCGCATAGAGCGCTTCGGCCTGCGCGCCGAGCGGCGTTGCGGCCTTCGCCTTGTGCGCGGCTTCCTGCGCAAGGCGCATGTCTTTCAGCATCATCGCAGCGGCGAAACCCGGCTGGTAATCGCGGTTCGACGGCGCGTTCGGCACAGGGCCCGGCGCGGGGCAATAGCTTGTCATCGACCAGCACTGGCCGGAGGCGGTCGATGAAATCTTGAAGAAGGTCTCCGCATCGAGGCCGAGCCGTTCGGCGAGATTGAAAGCTTCGCAGGTCGCGATCATCGAAATGCCGAGGAGCATGTTGTTCGCGATCTTCGCGACCTGACCGTTGCCGGCCGCGCCTGCATGAAAAATGTTCTTGCCCATCTTTTCGAGGAAAGGCTTTGCGCGCTCGAACGAAGCCTGCTCGCCGCCGACCATGAAGGTGAGCGTTCCCGCCGTCGCGGCCGCAACGCCGCCGGAGACCGGCGCATCGACCATTTCAAAGCCTTTCGCCGTCGCCGCCTTGATGACGGTGCGCGCGCTGTCGACGTCGATCGTCGAGGAGTCGATGAAGAGCGCGCCTTTCTTCGCGACGTCGATGACGCCGCCTTCATTCATGTAGACGGCTTTCACATGGGCGCCGGCCGGGAGCATGGAGACGATGATGTCGGCGCCGTCGACCGCTTCGCTCGCCGTGCCCGCTTTCGCGCAGCCCGCCTCAACAGCTTTGGCGAGCGCCGCCTGCGACAAGTCGAAAGCGCGAACCCCGTGGCCCGCTTTCGCGAGATTGGCGGCCATAGGCCCGCCCATATTGCCGAGGCCGATGAATGCGATGGTGGTCATTTGTTTCCTCCTTCTCCATCCTCATCCTGAGGCGCCTTTGCACAGCAAAGGCCTCGAAGGATGAAGCGCATACGAACAAAATCATCCTTCGAGGCTCGCTTCGCGAGCGCCTCAGGATGAGGGATGAGTTTACGGCAGCTCCAACTCTTCATCACCGAGCGGCTCGAAATATTTCGCGATATCCGCGTCGTTCACGGCTTCAAGCGTCATCGGCGACCAGATCGGGTTGCGGTCCTTGTCGATCACCTGCGCGCGCACGCCTTCGAAGAAGTCGCGACCCTCGATGATGCGGCGGACGATGCGGAACTCCATTTTCATCACGTCATCGAAATCGAGGCCATGGCCGCGCTTCATCTGTTCAAAGGCGATCTTGAGCGAGGTTGGCGACATGCGCTCAAGCGTCGCCAGCGTCTCTTTGGCGAAGTCGCCGCCGCGCTTCTTCAGCGCTGCAATCAGGCTTTCAATGTGTTCATGCCCCTGGAAGAGCTCCGCGATCGCGGGGCGAATATCGTTGAGCGGTGCGTGGCCCGGGTCTTCCGAATAATCGTCGAGGAAGGATTCGATATCGGCGTGTGCGTGCGAGCCGAAGGAGAGATCGAGGAGACCCGCTTCGAGGTCGGCCATCTTGTCCGTAGGCGTATAATGCGTCGCAACGCCCGCCGCCATGCAGTCGGCGGCCTTCGCGCGCGCGCCGGTGAGCGCGTAATAGAGCCCGACCCCGCCGTGAAGCAGCGGCAGGAAATAACCGCCGCCGACATCCGGAAAGAGACCGATGCCCGTTTCCGGCATTGCAAAGAGCGTGCGGTCGCCCGCGACGCGGAAATCGCCATGCACGGAGACGCCGACGCCCCCGCCCATCACAATGCCGTCGATGAGCGCCACATAAGGCTTCGTCAGATGGTGGATCGCGGCGTTGAGGCGATATTCTTCGCGGAAGAAGCCTGACGCATGCCCGGGATCTTTCTTCGCTGTATCCGCCAGCCAGCGAATATCGCCGCCAGCGCAAAACGCTTTCTCACCCGTTCCCTTGATAAGCACGGCCTCGACGCTCGCCTCGCGCTCCCAGCGCTTCAACTGCGCGCGGAATTTCTCGACCATCGGCCAGGTGAGCGCATTCAGCGCCTGCGGACGATTGAGCGTGACGACGCCCCAATTGCCGGTTTGTTCAAAGTTGATTTCGTGGGTCATCTCGCACCTGGTTCCGGTTTTTCGGGATTCGGGACTAGGGATTCGGGACTCGGAAGAAAATGAATTCCACTCAATTCGAGTCCCGAATCCCTAGTCCCGAATCCCGCATTCACGCCTGATATTCCTTCAACAGATCGCGCGCGACGATGACGCGCATGATTTCGTTCGCGCCTTCGAGGATCTGATTGACGCGCACATCGCGCAGCATGCGCTCAAGCGGATAGTCGCGCAGATAACCATAGCCGCCGTGAAGCTGCAGCGCCTCGTTGACGACATTAAAGCCCGTATCCGTCACGAAGCGTTTGGCCATCGCGCAAAAACGCGTTGCATCCGCCGTCTTGTTGTCGAGCTTCCACGCCGCCTGATAGAGAAAGACGCGCGCGGCTTCCAGTTCCGTCGCCATGTCGGCGAGCTTGAACTGGATCGCCTGCTGTTCGTTGAGGCGCTTGTTGAAAGCGCGCCTTTCATTCGTGTAATCGAGCGCCGTCTTGAGCGCGGCCGAAGCCGTGCCGAGCGAGCACGCGGCGATGTTGAGGCGCCCGCCATCAAGGCCCATCATCGCGAATTTGAAGCCGTCGCCTTCTTCGCCGACGCGGTTCGCGACCGGAATGCGGCAATCTTCGAAGTTCACGATCGCCGTCGGCTGCGACTGCCAGCCCATTTTGCGTTCGTTGGCGCCGAAAGAGAGCCCCGGCGTTCCCTTTTCGACGAGCACGGTTGAAATGCCTTTCGGCCCCTCGCCGCCCGTGCGCACCATGACGACGTAAAGATCGGTCACGCCGGCGCCGGAGATGAACGCTTTCGACCCGTTGAGAACGTAATGATCGCCGTCGCGCACCGCGCGCGTCTTGAGCGCCGCCGCATCAGAGCCCGAGCCCGGTTCGGTGAGGCAATAGCTCGACAGCAATTCCATCGAGGTGAGCTTGGGGCAGAACTTCTGGCGCACATCTTCCGACGCGAAGCGGTCGATCATCCATGTGCACATATTGTGGATGGAGATGTAGGCCGCCGTCGACGTGCAGCCCGCGGAGAGCGCCTCGAAGATGAGCGCTGCTTCAACGCGCCCGAGCCCCGACCCGCCGACATCGTCGCGCGTGTAAATGCCCGCAAGACCAAGCTCGGCCGTCTTCTTGATGACGTCGACCGGGAAATGATGCTTCTCGTCCCATTCCGCCGCTTTCGGCGCAAGCTCGTCTTCGGCGAAGCGCCGCGCCATTTCCTGAATTGCGAGCTGTTCGTCAGTGAGGGCGAAGTCCATGGGCGCTAGTCCTTCTTTTCTTCTTCTTCGTGTTCGAGCGGCGTGTCGCCAAAGCCCGGCATTTCCGGCATCGGATGATCGCGCTCTTCGGTGAGCGGCGTCATGGGGCCGTGCTGGCCCTTGCGATGCGTCGACCAGCGGAACGCGACATAGGCGCCGAGCGCGGTGACAGCGATCGCCGGCAGCCAGAACTTCGCTTTCTCCCCGGCGACAGCGCCGCCGACATGGAAGAGCGTGAACATGATGCCGACATAGAGCGAGGCCGTTCCGATCAGGGTCAGAACATAGCGCCCATAGGGCGCCTTGAAAAATCCGCAGGCGACGTAAGTCGGAATGCGCGTTCCGGGCACGAAGCGCGCCGTCAGCATGGTCTGCACGAATTCCTTCTTCACGAGATCGCCCGCGACGGAAACGCCGGGCTTTTCCGCGAATTTGTGCGCCCATTCATAGCGCCGCGCGAGACGGCCCACCCAGTATTTCCAGGCGTCGCTCGCAACGAGCCCGGAGAGGATGGCGGCGAGGAGAAACTCAGTCGGCGCAAGCCCGGCGAGAGACGCCGTCGCCGCGCCGATCACCGCCGCATCTTCCTGAATGAAGGGAAGCGCGAAGATGGAGAAATAGAGAGCGATGCCCGTCAGGTGCGAAATGTCTTCAGGAATAAGACCGAACAAGAACTGCCCCCAACTGCCCCGGTTTCTGAGATAGGTCGTCGCTCTACTCGAACAGCTCGCCGGTCTGACGGCGAAGAAACGCATTGGCGAGCCGCCGCCCGCCGATGCGTCTTGAATACTAGCCCATCGTCGGAATGACGAACTCCGAACCTTGCACGTCTTCCGGCCAGCGCTGGGTGACGGTTTTCACTTTCGTCCAGAAGCGCACGCCTTCCGGCCCGTGCTGATTGGTGTCGCCGAAGCCCGAACGCTTCCAGCCGCCGAAGGTGTGATAGGCGACCGGCACCGGGATCGGCACGTTGACGCCGACCATGCCGACATTGACGCGCTGGGCGAATTCGCGCGCAGCCGAACCGTTGCGCGTGAAGATGGCGACGCCATTGCCATATTGATGGTTCGAGGGAAGCGCCACCGCTTCGTCGAAGTTCTTCGCGTGAACGACCTGAAGCACCGGGCCGAAGATTTCTTCATTGTAGGAACGGTGGCCGGGCTTTGCGCCGTCGAGCAAGGTGCCGCCCATGAAGAAGCCGTTCTCATAGCCCTGCAGTTTGAAGTCGCGCCCGTCGACGACGAGCTTCTGGCCTTCATCGACCGCCATCTGGATGTAGTTCGCAACACGGTCGCGATGCGCTTTCGTGACGAGCGGGCCGAGGTCTGAATCTTCCGACATCGACGGACCGATGCGCAGGCCTTCGACTTTCGGACGCAGGAGGTCGATCAGCTTTTCCGCCGTGCCCTCGCCCACCGGCACCGCGACCGGCGTCGCCATGCAGCGCTCGCCCGCCGAACCGTAGGCCGACCCGATGAGCTGGTTGACGGCGCTTTCAAGGTCAGCGTCCGGCAGGATGATCATGTGGTTCTTCGCGCCGCCGAAGCACTGCACGCGTTTGCCGTTCGCCGTGCCGTTCGAATAAATATACTGCGCGATGTCGGACGAGCCGACGAAGGAGATCGCCCTGACGCGATGGTCTTCGATGATCGCGTCCACCGCCTCCTTGTCGCCATTGACGACGTTGAGAACGCCTTCCGGCGCGCCCGCTTCCATCATCAGTTCGGCGAGGCGCAGCGGCGTTGAAGGGTCTTTCTCGGACGGCTTGTTGATGAAGGTGTTGCCGCAGGCGATGGCGACGCCGAACATCCACATCGGGATCATCGCCGGGAAGTTGAACGGCGTGATGCCGGCGACGACGCCGAGCGGCTGGCGCATCGAATAGATGTCGATGCCAGGGCCGGCCGCTTCCGTGTATTCGCCTTTCTGAAGATGCGGGATGCCGCAGGCGAATTCGATGACATCGAGCCCGCGCTGCACGTCGCCGCGCGCGTCAGGCAAAATCTTGCCGTGCTCGGACGAAATGAGCTTCGCAAGATTGTCCATGTCCTTTTCGACAAGTTCCTTGAACTTGAACATCACGCGCGCGCGGCGCTGCGGATTGGTGGACGCCCAGGCGGGGAACGCTTTTTCAGCGGCGTCGATCGCGCGTGTCACTTCCGCGCGCGCGGCAAGCGAGACCTTGCCCTGCTTTTCGCCGGTCGTCGGGTTGAAGACATCGCCGAAGCGCCCGGACTCGCCCGCCACGCGCTTTCCATTGATGAAATGTCCGTGTTCAGTCGCCATGGCGTTCCTCGCGTCTTATGGGTGGATTTGGGCGGGACCCTAGTCACCCGGCGAGGTCGCCGCAAGGCGCGAGACACGAGGCCCTGCGCGCCGCAGCGTCGCAATCCGCGCGTGCTGGCCGCGCTCATTAGCAGAAATTCGCGCTGAGGCGTTTTCGGGCTTTGAAAGGCCCGCCGCCACCCTTTCGGCTAGTCGCCGAGGGTTCCGTTCACGACGCCGGCGACATGCGAAATGGTGCGGCCATTGTCGGCGAGCGGCGCCGTCACGCTGCGGAAGAGCAGGCGCCGGCCATTGGCGAGGATCAGCTCGTCCTCGCGCTCGATCGGCGTTTCGGCGATGACGCAAGCGCCGATTTCGGTCGTCGCCTTTTCAAGCAGCGAAACCATCCAGTCCGACCCGCCCGGCAGATAGATGTCGGAGAGCTTCGCCAGGCTCGACCCGAGATAGATGAAATAGGGAAAAGCCGAGCTGCGCTGGAGATCGACCGAAAAGGCCCAGTTCCAGTCCTCGCCGAGATCGATTTCCCGCATGGCCCGCCAGGAGGGATAGCGCCCTCGCGCCGCGCGCGTCCATGCATCGACAAAGCGGCGAGTCGCGCGCCGGTCCGGCGCCGTAGGCGCGGCGTAGGTCTCCCCGAATATGCTCGTTACTTCCGTCAACATTCCTCAGTCCCCGGGTGCTCGAGGCGGAATTTAGAATCGGAAGATCACCCGCGATTTTCGCGCGAGGCGACAATTCTTATCAAATTGTTACGGCCTCCCACGGCCGCCTTCCGGGGCGCGCCTTTCCTCGTCTTGCGGCTCACCCTATAAACTCGCCTTTGTTTCGGGCGGGGGGCGCCTATATGCAGAGTCCGCCGCCGGACGGGCCTCGCGCCGAAGAGCGCGTCCCGGCCAGAAGACTGACCCGCTGCGGCGGCGAATGGGGGGAAGATGGTCGTCGCCGAAATCGCGCTTATCCTCGTCGGCCTCGCCGTCCTCTTGGTCGCTGGCGACCTTTTGGTGCGGGGCGCGGTGGGCCTTGCGGCGGCCCTGAAGATCCCCGCCCTCATCATCAGCCTTACGGTCGTCGCTTTCGGCACGTCGGCGCCGGAGATGTTCGTTTCCGTTAGCGCAGTGCTCTCCGGCGCGAACGGCATCGCGCTCGGCAATATCATCGGCTCGAACATCGCCAACATCCTGCTCGTGCTCGGCCTACCGGCGATCATCTATCCCATTTCGGCGCATGTGCCCGGATTGCAGCGGCACGGCCTGTTCATGATCGGCGCGACAGCCGCCTTCGCAGGCGTCGCCTACTTTCTTGGCGAGATCGACCAGCGCACCGGCGCGGCTTTCTTCGCGGGCATCGTCGTCTATGTCGGCTATCTCTGGATCCGGTCGCAGATGCGGGGCACGGAAGAACCCGTCATCCATGAAGTCGAGGAATATGCGGAAGCGGCGAACGTTTCCGGCCGTACGCTGTTCTTCCTTCTCGCGGGCCTGATCGGTCTTCCGCTCGGCGCGCATCTTCTTGTCGCCAACGCCTCGTCGCTTGCGAGTTCCCTCGGCGTGCGCGAGGACGTGATTGGGCTTACGATCGTCGCATTCGGCACCTCCCTGCCCGAGCTTGCGACGGTGCTCGCGGCGGCGTTCCACAAGAAAGCCGATGTGGCGATGGGCAGCGTTGTCGGTTCGAACATCTTCAACATTCTTGCGGTCGGCGGCGCGGCGGGCCTCGCCGGTACGACGCAGTTTCATTCGGACGCGCTCCAGCTCGATATCCCTGTGATGATCGGCGCCGCCGTCATCGCTGCGTGGTTCATCTTCATGAAGCGCGACATCAGCCGCGTCGCAGGCTTCCTGATGGCCGCGACCTACGCCTCCTTCATCGCTGTGCTCGCGATAAATGCAGGGGTCCTGCATTGAGCGCCGCGCTCGTCACCGGCGCCGGAACGCGCCTTGGCCGCGCGATGGCGCTGGGCCTCGCTGAGGCAGGCTTCGACATCGCGGTCCACTACAACGCCTCCGAAACCGACGCACGCGAAGTCGCCAGCCTCATAGTGAAGAAGGGACGGCGCGCCGGGCTCGTCAAAGCCGACCTGTCGAAGGAGAGCGAAACGGCCGATCTCATCGCCGCCGCGGCGAAGGCCGTCGGGCCGCTGACGCTCCTCGTCAACAACGCGTCCCGCTTCGACCAGGATACGATCGAGACGATGACCCGCGAGAGCTGGGACGCGCATATCGAGACGAACCTGCGTGCGCCGCTAAAGCTCGCTCAGGATTTCGCTGCGCAAACAGCGCCTTCCGCGGACAACCTCATCGTGAACCTGCTCGACCAGCGGGTCTTGAAGCTGACGCCCCAGTTCCTCACCTACACGGTCTCGAAGGCGGCGCTCCACACCCTCACGGTGACGCTGGCGCAGGCTCTCGGCCCCAGAGGAATTCGCGTCAACGCGATCGGGCCCGGCCCCACCTTGCGCAACGCCCGCCAGTCGGAGGATGACTGGGAAAAGCAGAACGCCGCGACGGTCCTCGGACATGGCGCATCGCCGCAAGACATTGTCGGCGCGCTCCTCTATCTCGTCGGGGCGCGCTCCGTGACCGGCCAGATGATCGCCGTCGATGGCGGACAGCATCTCGTCTGGCGCACGGCCGACGTCATGGTGAAGGAATAAACGCGATGGTGCGGAAGACCAGCGATGTAACGCCCCTGCCGCGGTCGGCGACTGCGCCGCGCCGGCGCGTCTTCGTGCGCGAACTGGTGCTCGACGCCTTCATCGGCGTTTACGATGACGAGCAGGGCGTCGCCCAGCCGGTGCGCATCGATCTCGATCTCGATGTCGTCGAGCCCGCGGACCCGACCGGCGACCGGCTTGAAGACGTCGTCTGCTACAATCGCCTGACGCAGGCGATCAAGGCGATCATCGCCGAAGGCCACATCAAGCTTGTCGAAACGCTCGCCGAGCGCATCGCGGAAGTCGCGATGAAACACCCGATGGTGCTCGCCGCGACGGTGCGCGTTGAAAAACCGCGCGCGATCGCCGAAGCGGCGGCGGCCGGCGTCGAGATTGAACGGCGGAAGTACTAGCTATTATTCGGCGGCGCCCGAAAAGAACATGCCGACGCCGGGGAACTCCTCGCCGGCGCCATTCATCAGTGTACGGATCATGCCGCCGGCGCCGACGAAAATGAGGAGCCCCGACAGAAACGCGCCGAAGAGGAATATCCCGCTCGCCCCACCCGGCTCAAGCACGGAGGCCGATGGCTTGTCCGGGTCAACATGAACCGTCACGGCATCACCCGGCGAATATTGCTTCGCCTCGTCCCGCGAGAAGCGGCCGGTGATATAGGTGATGCGCCGGCCTTCATGGTTCTCGCCGGCGAAGACATAAGCGTAGCGCACCTTGCCCGCCCCGCTCTCCGGCGCGCTGAGGATGACGCCGTCCGCCGTCGGCCAGCCATGGCTCGCCCGCGCGCAGGCGAAATCCTGCACGACGAAGCCGCCGAAAACGATGCCCGTCAGCGCCAGAAGCGCGAAGAACATCAACACGACGGTCAGCTCAGCCTTTCTGACTGCCTCTTCAGGCATTTGACGCTATTCCTCACGCGCATTAGCTCCATAAGAATCTAGGAGCGCCCCCGTAAACCCCGAGTTAACCGCCCGACGATGAGCGAAGACGCTGAAATTGAGGCCGAAGAGCGCGCCCCCCAAGGGGGCGCCGCACTCATCGCCGACTATGTAACGCGCCTGCCCGGCAAACCCGGCGTCTACCGCATGCTGGGCGAGGAAGGTGACGTTCTCTATGTCGGCAAGGCGCGGAACCTGAAAAACCGCGTCTCGAACTACGCCAAGGCCGGCGGGCACTCGAACCGCATCATGCGGATGATCTCGCAGACGCGCGCGATGGAGTTCGTCGTCACCGAGACGGAGACCGAAGCCCTCCTCCTCGAAGCGAACCTCATCAAGCAGCTCAAGCCGCGCTACAACGTTCTCTTCCGCGACGATAAATCCTTCCCCTTCATCCTCATCGCGGCCGACCACGCCTTCCCGCAGATCGTGAAACATCGCGGCGCGCAAAAGCGACCCGGCGCTTACTATGGCCCCTTCGCCTCCGCCGGCGCCGTCAACCGCACGCTCAACACGCTCGAAAAGGCCTTCCTTCTTCGTTCGTGCACAGACAGCGTTTTTGAATCGCGCACGCGCCCCTGCCTTCTCCACCAGATCAAGCGATGCTCTGCGCCGTGCGTCGGCCTTATCAGCGATGCGGATTACGGACAGCTTGTCAGCGAAGCGAAAAAGTTTCTCTCGGGCGATAACGCCGCCGTGCAGCAGGCGCTCTCGAAGGAGATGGACGAGGCTTCGCAAGCGCTCGACTTCGAGCGCGCCGCACGCCTTCGCGACCGTATTCGCGCGCTCACCTATGTGCAGGGCTCGCAGGACATCAACGCCGCCATCATGACGGAGGCGGATGTTTTCGCGATCCACGCCGAGGGCGGGCAGGCCTGCATCCAGGTCTTCTTCTTCCGCGCCGGCCAGAACTGGGGCAACCACGCTTTCTTCCCGAAACACGACAAGGAGGAAGAGCCCGCCGACATTCTCGACGCCTTCCTTGCGCAATTCTATGACGGGCGCGAGGCGCCGGCGCTGATCCTCGTCAATGTCGAGCCGCCGCAGGCCGCGCTCCTCGCCGAAGCGCTCACCTTGCGCGCTGGCCGCAAGGTCACCGTCCATTGCCCGCAGCGCGGCGAGAAGCGCGACATCGTCAACGCCGCCGCCATGAATGCGCGCGAGGCGCTCTCGCGCCGCATGGCCGAAAGCGCGAGCCAGCTAAAGAGCCTCGAACGCCTCGCCGAAGCGCTGGAGCTCGACAGCCCGCCGCAGCGCATCGAGGTTTACGACAACTCGCACATTCAGGGCTCAAATGCAGTGGGCGCGATGATCGTCGCCGGGCCCGACGGGTTCGAGAAGAATCAGTACCGCAAGTTCAACATCAAATCGTCCGCCTTTGAGCCGGGCGACGATTACGGCATGATGCGCGAAGTCCTGACACGCCGCTTCGCGCGCCTTCAGAAAGAAGAAGACGAAAGCGCCGCGCCCGACCTCCTCATCATCGATGGCGGCGAAGGCCAGCTCAAAGTCGCGCTCGACGTGATGCGCGAGGCGGGATTTGATCCGGGAACGGAAGGCCCCGCCCTTATCTCCGTCGCAAAACCGCGCCGCGAAGACGAGCGCGGCAAGCGCAGCGCAGACCGGACTGCCGGCGCCATTGGCGAGCAAATCTTCACGCCCGGCCGCACGCCCTTCCTGTTGCCCCCGCGCGACCCCGCGCTCTTCTTCATCCAGCGCCTGCGCGACGAAGCCCACCGCTTCGCCATCGGCGCCCACCGCGCCAAGCGCAAGAAAGCCCTCTCCGCAA
This sequence comes from Caulobacterales bacterium, assembly GCA_020638525.1. GTDB lineage: Bacteria > Pseudomonadota > Alphaproteobacteria > Caulobacterales > Parvularculaceae > Amphiplicatus. The sequence continues at coordinate 409,475 of JACKIL010000002.1, forward strand.
ACCCGATAGACGACATCCCCGGCGTCGGCGCCGCAAGAAAACGCGCCCTCCTCCACCATTTCGGCTCAGCAAAAGCGATCGCGCGCGCGAAGGCGGAGGATCTGGAAGCCGTTGAGGGCGTGTCGGCCGCGCTGGCGCAGCGGATTTATGATTTCTTCCATGGGTCGTAGGGTCTGAAAGGCCAAAGCAGGGTTATTCGTCGGTCATCACAAACGATGGCTCACAACCGAGTGAGTCGGCTTGCCTATATACCCCCATGGGGTATATGACCAAACTCAGTAGAGCGAATTACCTGAAGATATATGGCCCAACCGGCCAGCGGCGGACGCCTTTATCCATCCGTACACGTGCACTTCGCTTGCTCGCCCAGCCTTGCGCCCCCTCTTGTTTATCAGTGAGAAACGCCATGGATGCACATCACCACCATTGCCACGCAGAAGGCGAAGCACCAGATGCGGGAAAGCTCGACACGATCCCCGCCAGCTTCTCCGGAACCGTCTATACCTGCCCGATGCATCCGCAGGTGCGTCACGCCGGGCCCGGCGCCTGCCCCATTTGCGGCATGGCGCTGGAACCTGAGACGATTGAGGCCGGCGAGGCGGACACTTCCGAACTGGACGACATGTCACGCCGTTTCTGGGTCGGCCTCGCCCTCGCTCTGCCGCTCTTCGCGCTAGAGATGGGTGGGCATGTTTTCGGCGGTGCGCTGAGCGAGTTCATTCCTCCGTCTACGTCGGTCTGGATGCAATTCGCGCTCGCAACGCCGATCGTTTTGTGGGCGGGCAAACCATTCTTCGAACGCGGCTGGAACTCTGTTCTCCGGCGTAGCCTCAACATGTTTTCACTGATAGCGCTCGGAACGGGCGCAGCCTACGCCTATAGCGTCGTCGCCGTTCTTGCGCCGGGGCTTTTCCCCGACGGTTTTCGCGGCGCGCATGGCGAGGTCGCCGTCTACTTCGAGGCCGCGGGCGTCATCATCGTTCTCGTTCTGCTGGGGCAGGTGCTGGAGCTTCGCGCCCGCGCAGGCACGAATGCGGCGCTGCGAGCCCTCCTCGATCTCGCGCCCAAGCAGGCCCGCCGCATCAACGACGACGGCGGCGAGGAAGACATCCCCCTAAGCGAGGTTAAAACCGGCGACACCTTGCGCGTCCGCCCCGGCGAGAAAGTCCCCGTCGACGGCGAGGTGCTGGAGGGACGCTCGTCAGTCGACGAATCGATGGTGACAGGCGAGTCCATTCCGGTCGAGAAAGCCAAGGGCGACAAGCTTATCGGCGCGACAATAAACGGCGCGGGCGCGCTCGTAATGCGCGCGACAAAAGTCGGCGCCGACACAATGCTTTCGCAGATTGTGCAAATGGTCGCCGACGCTCAGCGCAGCCGCGCGCCGATACAAGGCCTCGCCGACAAGGTTTCCGGCTATTTCGTGCCGGCGGTCATTCTCGTCGCCGTTCTCGCCTTCATCGCCTGGTCGCTTTTTGGCCCCGCGCCCGCAATGAGCTATGCATTGATCGCCGCCGTCTCCGTTCTGATTATCGCGTGCCCCTGCGCTCTCGGGCTCGCAACGCCGATATCGATCATGGTCGGGGTCGGGCGCGGCGCGCAGGCCGGCGTGCTCATCAAGAACGCCGAAGCGCTGGAGCGCTTCGAAAAGGTCGACACGCTCATCGTCGACAAGACCGGAACGCTCACCGAAGGCAAGCCGAAGGTCACCGCCATTGTTGCGTTCGGGAATTTCAGTGAAGACGACGTGTTGCGGCTCGCCGCTGCGCTGGAGCGCGGCTCGGAACATCCGCTGGCCGCCGCGATCACCAAAGCCGCTGAGGAGAAAGATTTTTCCATTCCGAAGGCGGATGATTTCGAATCGTTGACCGGCAAAGGCGTGAAAGGCCGTATAGACGGCCGCGACATCGCTCTCGGCAATGCAAAGCTCCTCGACACGCTGAAAATCGCGCTCGACGACATCGCGCAGAAAAAGGCCGACACACATCGAAAGGAAGGCGAGACCGTCATGTATGTAGCGATTGACGGAAGGCTGGCGGGTCTTATCTGTGTCGCCGACCCAATCAAAGAAACGACCCCGCACACGCTTTCCGAACTACGCGAGATGGGCGTTCACATCATCATGGTCACCGGCGACAACGAAGCGACGGCGAAAGCCGTCGCGCGCAAGCTCGGCATCGAGGATGTGAGGGCGGACGTGCTGCCGCAAAATAAGGGAGAGATCGTCAAAGCAATACAATCACAAGGCCGGGTCGTCGCGATGGCAGGAGACGGCGTGAATGACGCGCCAGCCCTCGCGCAGGCCGACATTGGCGTCGCGATGGGAACCGGCGCCGATGTGGCGATCCAGAGCGCCGGCGTCACACTGGTTAAAGGCACGCTAGACGGGATCGTCAGAACGCGGCGCCTCAGCCATGCGACAATGCACAATATCCGGCAAAACCTTTTCTTTGCGTTCGTCTATAACGCCGCCGGCGTGCCTGTCGCGGCTGGCGTGCTTTATCCGTTCCTCGGAATCCTGCTGAGCCCCATCATTGCGGCGGCGGCTATGTCTGCGAGTTCTGTTTCCGTTATTGTGAACGCCCTGCGCCTTAAGAGGCTCAGACTATAGGTAATTTGCCCCGCCCCTTCCCCCAAGGCATACTCCCCGCCGTTGAATCGCCCCTCGGCCCGCCGGGCCTCGCAGCAACGGAACCGCACATGCGCATTCTCTCCGCCTCCGCCGCCCTTCTTCTGCTCGCCGCCTGCTCCGCGCCGGCGGAAAAGCCGCTTTCGGGCGCGTGGTCGCTTGATGGCGGGGCCTCGCGCATCGCGTTCATCACCGTGAAGGCCGGCGAGATTGCGGAGGCGCATTCCTTCCACGAGCTTTCGGGCGCCGTCGCGGCGGACGGGTCGGCGGAGGTCGATATCGCGCTCGGCTCCGTCGAGACGAAGATCGACATCCGCAATGAGCGGATGCGCGAGCACCTGTTCGAGGTCGCGACCTATCCGGAAGCGACGATCAAAGCCAAGCTCGACCCGGCGGCTTACGGCGCGCTTAAAGTGGGCGAGAGCCTGACCCAGCCCCTCGCCGCGACCTTGAGCCTTCACGGCGTCGACAGCGAGATCGACACGGAAGTGACGGTGACGCGCATCGCGCCGAACAAGGTGCTGGTTGAGCCGACGGCGCCGATTATTCTTCATGCGGACGATTTCAACCTCGGCGCCGGTGTTGAGAAACTGCGCGAGCTGGCGAACCTGCCGGCGATCACGCCCGCCGTTCCGGTGACTTTCTCCTTCATCTTTGTGCAATAGGCCGCGCGCGATGACCGCCATGACACCAGACCGCCGCACCGTTCTCGCCGCGCTCGCCGCCGGCGCCGCGCTTGGCCCCGCCCTCGCCGCTGCGAAGGAAAAGCCCTTCAAGGGCCTCATCATCGACGCGCTCGGCGGCGTCGGCGACCCGAACCCCTCGCCCGATGACGACCCGGCGGGCAACCCGTTCGCCCTGGGCGAGGAAGCGTTGAGCGAGCGCGGGGTGAACGATGCGATCGCGTCAGGGCTCACCGCGTTCAACCTGACGCTTGGCTATGTCGCGGGCGAAGGCGAGCCGTTCGAACATAC
>JACKIL010000020.1 GCA_020638525.1 Caulobacterales bacterium
CCCAAGCGATATAGCGCGAATTGTCCGGTCGGCTAGAGGCAGGGCTGATATTTTCCTGTCGCAGCGCGCAATCGGCGCGCTGCGACGGATGGTGGGAAGCGTCCCCGCTAAAGCGCTTCGAGCGCTAGTTTCTTTGCGTCGCCCGCCCACGCTTCCTTGAAGAGGGCGTCGGCGAATTTCGCGCCTTTCTTGTCGCCCTGTGCGCGAAGCGATGCGGCAAGGCCGTAGAGGACCCAGCCATTGTTGGGCGCTTCGGCAAGCGTTTCTAAGAAGAGCGCTTCGGCTCGCTCGGCGTTGCCTTCGCGCAATTCCATCGCTGCGAGCGTCTGCTTCGTCGGATAATACCAGAAGGGCGGTTCGGTATAGGCGATCGCATCCTGAAGCGCGACGGCTTCGCCCATCGCCTCGACGGCGCTCGCATAGTCGCCGCGCCCTGCTGCGGCGCGCGCCGTGACGGTGAGCCGCGCGATATTGAGAATGTCGGGCGCTGGCACGTTCACGTCGAGAAGCGGCTGAAGATTTTCCTCCGCAAGAATGCGCCCGATTTCCTGCGCTTCTTTTTCCGCGCTTTCGACGTCGCCAAGTTTGGCGAACGCTTCGCCGCGCGCATAACGCCATGTCCCTTGGAGGAAGGGGAATTGCGCGCCGGGATCGGGGAGGTCGAGGATCGCCTGCGGATCGGCGAACTGCGCCATGGCGAAATAGGGCGCGGCTTTGATCGGTTGCGCGAACGGAACGGCGGCGGCCATTTCAGCCGGCAGTTTCGCATCGAGCTTCGCCGCCATTTCAAGCGCGGTCTTTCCGTCGCCCGCCATTTGCGCCGATGTCATCAGGAAATGCACATTATGCACGTAGTAGCCATATTCGTAGAGGACGCTCGCCTTGTTGCTCGCGAGGAAGGCTTCATCCGCTGAGACCGCGTCGATATTCGCTGCAAGCGACTGCTTGAAACGTCCGATGCGATAGTAAGTGTGCGACGGCATGTGAATGAGATGCCCAAGGCCCGGCGTAAGCTGAGCAAGCTTGTCTGCATAGGCGGCAGCGCGATGCGGATCGCGCGAGGCTTCCGTCATATGGATGTAGAGGTGTATCGCGGCGGGGTGCAGCGGGCTGCGCGCAAGCACCGCCTCAAGCAGCGATAATGTGCGCGCCGTCCGGCCTTTCGGTGTGCGTCCGTCCGCCTCCCAATAATCCCAGGGCTGCGTATCCATATTCGCTTCGGCCGCGAGCACGGCGATGAAATCGTCATCCGGATATTGCAGCGCCACTTTGTCCGATGCATCCGCAAAGGCGGCGTCGAGTTTCGAGCGGTCTTTGAGGGCGGCGGAGCTGTAACGCGTCGCGAGCGCATCGATGAGCGCGCGCTCTTTCTCGCTCGCGCCAGACGCCGCTTTCGCTTTCCGGATAGCCGCATAGGCCGCCGGAACGTCAGCGTCATCCATCGGCGCGTTGATGTTGGGGCCATAGGCGAAGGCTTCGCCCCAATAGCACATTGCGCAATCCGGATCCGCCGCCTGCGCGGCTTTGAAATGCAGGAGCGCTTCGCCGTGATTGAAGTTCCAGCTATGCGCAAGACCCAGATTGAAGTGCGCCTGCGCTGCATCGCTCGGCGTCGTAATTTTGTAGGAGATGTCGCCGATCTTTTCCTGCACGCCGAGATCTTCCGGCGCTTCAAGACCTGCTTCCTGCGCATATGCTTTGGCGGCGCGTACAAAGAAGGCGCGGCGCTTGGCGATACCGTCCTTGTCCTTTCCGCAAATTGAATTCGCGATGGCCGTCGGGTCAAGGAAGGGCGGGCCTCCGGAAGTCGAATCGCGCGAGGTCAACTCGATATCGGCGATCAGAAGCGCGGCCGCCGCCGCGCCGATCAGGAGATTCTTCTGCATGTCTGGCTCCCCGTTCTTCGCCATTCGCGCCGGCGGCAGGCTATTTCAGCCGCAGCCATCGCGTCAGGCGATCATTGTCTTGAAAATTACACGCCGCAATATCGCGGCGCACGCGACAAACGCTTATCCCACATCACGATTTGTGCTGTAACGGCCCCATGGTGGAATCAAATTTCGCGAATGTCCATGAATACACGGTCAGCGAACTCGCGGGCGCGGTAAAGCGCACGATAGAGGACGGATTCAGCTTTGTGCGAGTGCGCGGCGAACTAGGCCGCGTCACGCGCGCCGGCTCCGGTCATGTCTATCTCGACCTCAAGGACGACAAGGCGGTCCTTTCCAGCGTCATCTGGAAGGGCAACGCCGAGCGCATCCGGTTCGCGCCAGAGCAGGGGATGGAAGTGATTGCAACCGGAAGGATGACCACCTTTCCGGGCCAGTCGCGTTACCAGCTTGTCATCGACAGTCTTGAGCCCGCCGGCGTCGGGGCGCTGATGGCGCTCTTCGAAGAGCGCAAGAAGAAGCTCGCCGCAGAAGGGCTTTTCGCGCCGGAGCGCAAGCGGCCTCTGCCTTTCCTGCCGGAAGTCATCGGCGTCGTCACATCGCCTTCGGGCGCCGTCATTCGCGATATTCTTCACAGGCTGCGCGATCGCTTTCCGCGCCATGTCATCGTCTGGCCGACTTTGGTGCAGGGCAAGGGCGCCGAAGCGCAGATCGCTGCGGCGATCAACGGCTTTAACGCGCTTCCCGAGGGCGGCGATATTCCGCGTCCGGATGTTCTCATCGTCGCGCGCGGGGGCGGTTCGCTTGAAGACCTCTGGTGCTTTAATGAAGAACTCGTGGCGCGCGCCGCAGCCGCAAGCAAAATTCCCCTTATTTCGGCGGTGGGGCACGAGACCGACACGACGCTCATAGACTTTGTCGCAGACCGCCGCGCGCCGACGCCGACGGCCGCTGCGGAAATCGCCGTGCCGGTGCGGACGGAGCTTCTCGCCGAGGTCATCAACAAGGAACGTCGGCTCATGAACGCGCTCTCGCGCGCAGCGGAGACGCGCCGGACGGCGTTGATGGCCGCGTCGCGGGCTCGGCAGGCCGGAAGATATTGTGGGCCCGTGGGCGCAGCGTCTTGACCGCGCGAGCGAGCTTCTTCCAACGCGCATGCGCGCTGTTGCACGAAGCAGGCGCCGGCTTCTCGGTTCTTCTGCAGGTTTGGAAAGCCGATGCTTGCGGCGGGCTTTGCCGAGCGGGAGGCCAAGCTCACGCGCGCCGGCAATGCGCTCGGCGCCGGCGCGCATTATCGATCGCAGCTGGCGCGCCTCGCGGGCTTCGCCTTTCAGGCGCTGCGCTCGCAAAACACTCCGCAGACGGACAGAGGGAAACTGACAAGCTCTGGTCGCGCCTCGTCGCAACGCGCGCCCGTGCGCTCGCGCCGGCGCGCGCGCGGTTCGAAGCCTCGGCGAAACTCCTCGAAACGCTTTCCTATGAAAACATTCTCGCGCGCGGCTTCGCGCTGGTGCGCTCGAAAGCGGCGCGCTGATCCGGCGGGCGGATGCTGCGGCGGCGGGAGAACGCGTCTCGATCCAGTTCGCGGATGCGGCGCTCGGGCGGTGATCGATGGCGGGCCGGGCCTGTCAAAGCGACGGAAAAGCCGCAAAATCAAAGCCCGCGCGCGCCGTTCAGAAATCCTTATTCGATTAGGGAAATGGTCGCCGGAAGGAAAAGGCCCGCAGAGCCTTGGACCCGGCGGCGCGATCGGCCATAATGGCGGCGCTCAAGGAAAGGCGCAGACGGTAAATGAATCTCCAGGATAATTTCGGGGCGGGAAGCCATTGTTGAATATGGCGATGGCGAATTCACAATCTTGAAACCCGGCGCTTTTGTGCGCTGTGCGGTGACCGGCGCCAAAATTCCGCTGCAAGCGTTGAAATACTGGAGCGTCGACAAGCAGGAAGCCTATGCCGACGCCAAGGCGGCGATGCAGGGATTCGGATTGGGGAGAGGCGCGTGAAGAATTCGCCGGCCGCACTTCTAGTCGTTCTCGCGGGCTGCGCCGCGCAGCCACAGGCAAGCCACGCCGAAGCAGCGCCGGAGCTCATCGCGCCGCAGATCGCCGAACAGGCGCCGCCGCCGGTCGCTGAAACCCCGCTTGAAGCGCCGAAAGTCTCTCCACTGCTTGCTGGCGAAGATCCGGAAACGGCATCGCTCCTCAAGCAGGCGAATTTCGCCGAAGCAATGCAGAAGGTCGAAGAGCGCCAGAGCGTGTTCGACGGATCGTCGCCGCATGTCGCGCTGTCAGGATCTTTCAAGCAGGGCGGGCTCCTGTTCGGCGAGACGGAGCCGGGCGCGAAAGTCCGTCTCGACGGTGAAGAGGTGATGGTCGGCGACGATGGCCGCTTCGTGATCGGTTTCGGACGTGACTCGGCGCTCACCGCGCTGCTCGCCGTCACGCTCCCGGATCAGAGCGTCGAACGGATTTCGCTGACGATCGAAGATCGCGACTTCCCGTGCAGCGCATTGACGGCCTCGACCAGTCGAAAGTCTCCGGCTTCACCGAAGCGCAGCTTGCGAAGATTGCGGCGGACACGGAGAAAAGAAGACCGCGCGCGCGACGACGCAGGCTCTGGCCGGCTGGGTCGGCGGCTTCGACTGGCCGGCGCGCGGGCCGATCAGCGGCGTCTTCGGGTCGCAGCGCATTCTGAACGGCGAGCCCAAAACACCGCATTCGGGCCTCGACGTTGCAGCGCCTGCCGGAACGCCGGTTCACGCGCCTGCGGACGGCGTCGTCACGCTCGCCGAGTCAGACATGTATTTTGAAGGCGGCCTTGTGCTTATCGATCACGGGCACTGGCTTGAAAGCGCGCTGATGCATATGTCGCGCATCGACGTGACGCCGGGCCAGCGTGTTCACAAAGGCGATGTTATCGGCGCCGTTGGCGCGACGGGGCGCGCGACCGGTCCTCATATGCACTGGAGCGTCAAGTGGGTGGGCCGTCTCGTCGACCCGCAACTTCTCGTGCCGCCGCAGGACGCCGCCGCCGGGAACTGATCTCAGCGTTTGTTCAGCACTCTGACGGGATCAATCCCGATTTCAAGGCAAAGTTCGCGGAACGCCTGTTCGCGCTCGGCGTGATCGTCCGTATTAAAACGAATGACGAATGAACGCCGTTCCATATCGAATGCGCTCTGCGCTTTGCCATGGATGTAGAGCAGCAGCGCGGCGAAGCTGACCGCCGCAACGCCGTCGCCCTCAAGCGTTCCGCGAAGCAGCGCGTTGATGACTTCCGGCGGATGAAATTCTTCCGCTTCATCGAGCGTTGCGGAAAGACCTTCGAATGGTCTCGCCGATTCAATCGCGCGCACGAGCGACGCGGCGCGCGCCGGATCGGCGAGGATCGAAGGCGCGTAGCGCGCGACAGCCATGCGCGTCTGCGTGTCGCCATTTCGCGCGGCGTCTTTCAGCGCTGCGCGCGCTTCCGCAGTATCGAATTGTGAAAGCGCTTCGACATCGCGCCAGTCGCGAGGGTGATGCGCGAGGATTGCGGCGAGGATCGCCTTGCGTTCCTTCGCGTCTGCATCGTCAATCGCGCCGAGATCGTAGCCGACGCCGTCGCGCCACTTTTCATAGTCCATCGTCATGCTGGCGCGGAAACGCTCAAGCGGGGAAGGGACGGTCTCGTCGCTCATTGCGGCTGCTCGTCATTCTCGTCCATCGCGGCGGCTTTCGCCCGGCGCATTTTCCAGGCGAGCACGACAGGCCGCGCCGCCAAAAGGCATGCGGGATAAGCGAGCAGCACGGCCATGACCGCGAGGCCGATCCGCGATTCGGCGCGCCCGAGCCAATAGAGAAGCCCGCCCGCCCCCATGAGGAGAGCGAGAACAAGTCCAATCACAGCCGCGCCCATACCCCGGAGACTTCCGGCGTGTGGCGGGGGCGCCCGACGTCGAGCATGAGCGCGATAAGAAGCGCCGCCAGCAGCACGCCCCACGACGCCCACGCGACAATCTCCAGCATTTTCAAAGTGTTCTCCCAGGGTCCGGAGCCGGGAAGGCCGGGCCGCGGACGCCGCGAAAATGCTGGATTTTCCGCCTGTTCTCAAGATGAGCCTGTATCAGGCGTCGCGGGACCGGGCGCGGTAACTCTTTCGTCATTGACAATCATTATCAGTTGCATCATCTCTGAAATACGGCCTCCGCCGGAGCTGGCGGGACCGCTAGAGAATCGGCTTGGCGAACTGGCGAAGAAGAGATGTACGTCTGCATTTGCAATGCGTTGAGGGACAAGGAACTCGCTGCGGCCGCCGGCGATAACGTCCGTTCGGTCGCTGAAGTCTTTCGCCGCTGCAGCGCCAGGCCGAAATGCGGCAAGTGTCTGCCCGACGTCGCCGAGATGATCGAGGCCGCGCGCGCCAAGACCGCCCCCCCGGCGCTCGCCGCAGAATAGGCGCTCGCCGAAGCGTTACCCAAAACCAAAGAGTGTTCGTCGCCGGTAAGGGTTCGGCCTCCGGGCGGTTCAGTGTATGCTTTCAATTGCCTTCCCGCCCCGCGAACCCGCCGAATCGGCGCAAGCGGGGCAAGACCTCAAACCGGAGACGTGCAGTGAAGGGCGACCCCAAAGTCATCGACTATCTCAACAAGGCGCTGAAACTCGAACTGACGACGGTCAATCAGTATTTCCTGCACGCCCGCATGTTGCGCAGTTGGGGCTTCAAGCGTCTCGCTGACATCGAATACAAAGAATCGATCGACGAGATGAAGCACGCGGATGAGCTCATCGAGCGGATTCTGTTTCTCGAAGGGCTTCCGAACGTTCAGGATCTCGACAAGGTCTATATCGGCGAAAATGTGAAAGAGTGCCTCGAATGCGATCTCAAGGCGGAACGCCGCGCCCATCCGCTTTATCTTGAGGCGATCGAGTATTTCGAAAAAGTCCGCGACTATGTCAGCCGTCAAATTCTGACGAGCATTCTCGAATCCGAGGAAGGCCATATCGACTTCCTCGAAACCCAGCTCGAAATCATCGGCAAGATCGGTGAAGAGCTCTACATGCAGAGCCTGCTCACCGAAGAGGAGTGAGCCTTATGAACCGCGCTTTCGTTTCTGTTCTTTGTGCTGGAGTTCTCGCCTTGGCGTCGTCCTGCGCAGCGGGAGGCGATCGCGAGGCTGAGGCGCCAGCGCCGGGCGATACGACATCCGGTGAGATAAAACCCGGCGAAACTGGCGGCATGTGCGGCGGCATCGCCGGCTTTCAGTGCGCGAATGAAGGCGATTATTGCGACTTTGCGCCGGGTGAATGCCGCCAGATCGCGGACGCTGCGGGCGTGTGCAAGCCGAAGCCGCAAATGTGCACGATGGAATATGCCCCGGTCTGCGGTTGCGACGGCAAGACCTATGGCAACGCATGCTCGGCCGCCGGCGCCGGCGTCAGCGTTGACTATGCGGGCGAGTGCAAGGGCGAGCCGGAATAGGCGGGCGGAATTACGCCTGGCTCTTCTTCTTTCTTCTTGCCTGAACCAGGCGCCGTCCAGCGGCGGTGGAGCCAGAGCCATTGCTCCGGCCGGCGCGAATGTCGCGCTCAGCGCTTCATTGATGAGGATCGTCAGCTGACGGACATCTTCCGTCACGTCGCCCGTCGGCGTGAAGGAGATCGGCTCGTGCACCGTCATGCGGAAACGCGCGCCCTTGAGGCGCTCAATGCTGGTCTGAATGACGGGCGTGTTGAATTTGAGCGCGAGCCGCGCCGCAGCCGGCGCCGTCATCGCGTCGCGGCCGAGAAACGGCACGCTGATCCCGTCATTGAGTTTCTGGTCGACGAGCATCGCGATGGAACGGCCTTGCAGCGCGTCGATGAGCGCGCGCCCGCCGCGCTTTCCCTTTGGGATGAGAACGCGCGACATCACCTCCGCGCGCATGTTGATGATCAACTCGTCGATGAGCGGATTGTTCGCCGCGCGATAGACGACAGCGGTTTTGACGCCCGCCTGATGAAGCGTGATCGCCATCAGCTCCCAATTGGCGAAATGGCCGGAAACGAAAATGGCGGGCCGCCCGCTATCGGCGAGCGACTTGATCTTTTCAGCGCCGACGATTTCGACGCGGCCATTGGCCTCGCGCGTGTCGAACTTGTCGAGAAAGGCGAACTCAGCCGTCGTGCGTCCGAGATTCTCCCAGACTTTTGCAATGATGCGCCGCCGCTCCGCGCTTGTCCATTCGGGATAGACGGCGCGCAGATTGTCGTCGGCGCGCTTTGAAACGGACCCGAGGAGCGGGCCGACAAAGCGCGTGAAACCGCCGGCGAGCGCTGAAGCGGCATCAATGCCGATGAGATGAAAGAACGCGAAAAGCCCGCGCGCCGCTGCGTATTCCATGCGGCCCGTGAGCGTGATCGGCCGGTTGGCCCGCCGCTCCGGCAGGGCGTGTCGAGATCGTCTTCAAGGGCGGCGTCAGACATGAGCGGCGCGCTCCGGCCTCGCAAAATCCGAAACCGCTTTCAGGGCGAGCGATGATACGCCGTCAGGCGCATCGCAGGTCATCCGGACACGGAAAACATCGATCCCTTCGCGCAAGGCCGCGCTCATCCGCACGAAATCCTTCTCCGTCGTGATGAGGCGCGCGCCGCGCGCGCTGGCGAGCTTTTTGAGGCGATCGATCGCTGCTTCATCATAGGCATGGTGATCAGGATAGCCGATCGACGCCGCAAGTTCGAACCCGGCGCGCTGAAGCGTGTCGAAGAAGCGTTGCGGCCGGCCGACGCCCGCGAAGGCGACGACGCGGTTCGGAGCGATATCGCCCGACGGTTCAAGCCAGCAATAGAAGGTCGGTAACGAGGGCGACGGCGCGGGGCGCTGCGTAGCCTTGTCTTTCAGAATATAAACGAGCGCGCCGGCGCGTGAGCGCGCTTCCGCTTCCGGTTCGCGAAGGGGGCCTGCGGGAAAGACGCGGCCATTGCCCGCCGGGTCTTCGGCGTCGATGAGAAGGAAGGAGAGCGTTTTTCCGATGGATGGATTCTGAAATCCGTCATCCATGATGATGGCCTCAGCGCCCGCTTCGCCCGCCGCGAGCGCGCCTGCGGGGCGGTCATGCGACAGCCAGGTCGGCGCAGCCGCGGCGAGGAGCAGCGCCTCATCTCCGACATCGAATGACGAGTGCTCTACCGGATCGACAAGGCAAGGACCTTTGAGAGCGCCGCCATAGCCCCGCGTCAGGAAGTGAACCTTGAGGCCCTTTGCGGCGAGAAGGCCTTGGAGCATCAGCGCGAAAGGCGTCTTGCCGACGCCGCCGAGCGTTGCATTGCCGATGCAGATGATGGGCGCCGGTGAAGGGCGCGGCCTCGTCGTCGCGGCGCGCAGGCGCCTTCCTGCGTCATAGATAATGGCGGCAGGGGAGAGGCTAGCGGCGACAAGGCGTGCGGCCAATGTCTTCTCTCGCCAGAACCATGGCTCCTTCATCACGCAGCGCGCGCATTGTCGCCGAAGCGCTCAATGATGACGTTCGCGATTTCATTGAGAACGCGTTCGGCGCTTGCTTCCGCCGCGCGCTGCGCGGCGCCCGTCATGGTGAGGCGCGTTTTTTCGTCGGAGAGAAGGCGGCGGATAGCCGTTGCAAGTTCGCGGTCATTGCGAACCAGCGCGGCCCCACCCGGCGCGCGCATGTCGCCATAGGTTTCAACGAAATTGAACGTATAGGGTCCGTGCAGAATGGCGCCGCCAAGCCGCGCCGGTTCCAGCGGGTTGTGCCCGCCTTTCGGCGTCAGGCTGCCGCCGACGAAAGAAATGTCGCTCAGGCGATAGAAAAGCCCGAGCTCGCCGAGCGTGTCGGCGACGTAAATGTCCGTGTCCGCCTCGATCGGCTGTTTCGCCGATCGCAGAGTCATCTTGAGGCCGAATGTCTCGCCGAATGCGCGCACTTCCTGTCCGCGTTCTGGGTGGCGCGGCGCGAGAATGGTGAGAAGCGATGGAAAAGCCGCTTTCAGTGCAAGGTGCGCCTTGAAGACGGTTTCCTCTTCGCCGGGATGCGTGCTCGCAGCAAGCCAGAGCGGCCTTCCTTGCGTCTGACGGCGAAGCTCTTCCATCGCGGCCTCTGCAGCGGGCAGGGCGGGCGCAGCGTTCTTGAGATTGCCGAAGCAAAGCACTTCCCGGCCCGAAAGCGAGGTCAATCGCTCCGCATTCTGACGATCCTGCGCGAAGAGCACGTCGAAGGCGGACAGCACATAGCGGATCGTCTGCGGTTTGCGCGACCATTCCTCGAAAGACTTCGGCGAGACGCGGCCATTGACGAGCGCCATGAAGTCGACCCGTTCGCGCGCGGAAAGAATGAGGTTCGGCCAGAATTCGGACTCGACGAAGAGCGCGGCCTGCGGGCGCCAGTGGTCGAGGAAGGCCGAGACGTAACGCGGATGGTCGAGCGGAATATACTGGTGGAAGGCGCCCTCGGGCAGGCGCTCGGCCATCAGCCGCGCGGAGGTGGTGGTGCCGGTCGTCACCAGAAAGTTGAGGTCGGGGCGAAGCTTTCTGAGTCGGCTGACGAGGGGCAGCACGGAGAGAGACTCGCCGACGCTCGCGCCGTGGATCCAGACGAGCGGACCCTCGGGCCGCTCCCGGCTCGGCATGCCGCGACGCTCATTAATGCGCGCGGGGTCTTCTTTCCCCTCGCGCAGGCGCTGGCGCAGAGCGAACTCGGCGACAGGCCCCATCACGCGACTCGCGGCGCGGTAGACCATGAGCCCGAGCGGCTCGGAGATTGTCTCGGCGGCCTCTGACATCGTTCTATCCTAATGCAACCCGGCCGCTTCTGGCGACCTGCCGACCTCAGCGTCCGCCCTATCCGCCGCTTCAGTAAGGGCTTTTTGGAGCAATTGGCGTTTTTCCTCAATCTCCTCGGGGGTCGCATTTTTGGGGATGCGGATCGGCTCGCCCGCAAGGAAACACCCCTTTGAGAAGGGCCGCGCCAGCAGGAAACGGTCCCAGCTCTTCAGGAACCGCCCGCCCGAGACCGAATAGGCGGCGGGGAGAATGGGGGCGCCTGACATCTGGGCGAGGCGGATGACGCCCGGCTGGGCGACGCCGCGGGGCCCCCGCGGCCCGTCCGGCGTCACGCCGACAACGTGGCCGTCTTTGAGGGCGGCGAGCATCTGGGCGAGGGCCGGGGCGCCGCTTTTCGCCTTGTCTTTCTTCTTGGGATTCGCCGCCGAACCGCGGATGAACTCGACCCCGAAGGGCGCGACGCCATTGGCGATGATCTCGCCGTCGCGGTGGGCGGAGATGAGCATGAACACCCGCTTCTTGGTTTCGCGCCGAACGGCGGCGCCAAGGAGCAGGCGCTGGTGCCAGAAGGCGACGATGAACCCGCCAGCCTCGCGCTCCAGCGCGTCGCTGTTTTCGCGGCCAATGAACTCCCACCGGCAGGTGCGGAAGACGAGCCAGATATAGAGAGAAATGAGTGCGCTCGCGACCGAGCCGGCGAAGGGGCTCGCGCCAATTCTTTTGACCAAACGGGAAAACGCCATGCGAGTCAGAGTCTCTCAGATTCGCCCTCGGAAATCGCCTGTCGTTCAATGCCTTGCAGGCGAGGGCGGAGCCCGCGAGAATAGCGCCGGCAGGATGCGCCGTGACCGTAGAGCGCAGCCTTCAACATGAGAGAGTCTCATTCATTGTCGCGCCGCTCCCCCGTATCCGATCACGCTTCGAGCGTAAAGCTGGCCGGCCGCCTTTGGCGGGACTATCTCAGCCGCTACTGGCCGCAGCTTCTCGCCTCGCTCGTCGCGATGGGCGTCTATGCGGGTTCGGCGAGCGCCATTCCGCTTGGCGTCGAATGGATCAACTCGGCTTTTGTCGGCGGTTCGAACCGGTTTTCAGCGGGGCTGAATGACGTGCTCCTCTGGGGCCCCGTCATCGTGATCAGCCTCGGCGTTCTCAACGCGGGCGCGCAATATCTGCAAAGCCGGTGGAGCCTTTCGGCGGCGTTGATGGCGCTGCGCGACATGCAGCGCGACATGTTCCGTTCGCTGATGGCGCTCGATTACGGCCAGCTTCGCGAAGAAGCTTCGGGCCAGCTCATCTCGCGCTTCACGAACGATACGCTCGTCCTGCGCGAAACGCTGACGCGCGCCTCGCAGGCCGTTCGCGATACGCTGACGCTCATCGGCCTTTGCGGCATGATGATCTATTACGACTGGGCGCTCTTCCTCATCGTCATCGTCGTTTATCCGCTGCTCGGCTGGCCGCTCGGGCGCATCGGGCGCTATCTGCGCAAGAGTTCCGGCAAGGCGCAGGCGCAGGCGGGCGAGATCACCTCGCTCGTCGGCGAAACCATCGCCGGCGCGCGCATGGTGAAGACTTATCGTCTTGAAGATTACGAGATGGGCCGCGCCGATACGGCGTTCGAAAAACGCTTGAAGATCCTCAAAGGCATGGCGTTCACGCGCGCGGCGAACGAGCCTTTCGTTTTTCTCGTCGGCTCTATTGCGCTCGGCGCCATTGTCGCCGCCGTCGCCTGGCGCATCAGCGCAGGCGCGCTGACGGCGCCGCAATTTGTCTCCTTCATCATCGCGCTTCTTCTTCTTTCGCAGCCTGCGCGCGGGCTCGGTTCGCTCAATGCGGTGATGCAGGAAGGTTTCGGCGCGTTCGAGCGGATTCTTCATCTGATCGACCGCGCGCCTGCGGTGGTCGACCGGCCGGGTGCGGCGCCGCTCAACGTTTCCAGGGGCGCCGTCACGTTTGCGGACGTGCATTTCAGCTATGGGCCGGGCGCGCCGGCATTGAACGGCTTCTCGCTTGAAGTTCCGGGCGGGGCGCGCGTCGCGCTCGTCGGCGAGTCGGGCGCGGGTAAATCGACCGTGTTCCATCTGTTGCCGCGCCTTTATGATGTTGAGCGCGGTGCCATTTCAATCGACGGTCAGAACATCGCAGATGCTTCGCTCGCCTCCTTGCGCGATGCGGTCGCAGTGGTGAGCCAGGAAACGATCCTCTTCAACGATACGGTTCGTGCGAACATCGCTTTTGGAAGGCCGGGCGCGAGCGAGGCCGAAATAATCGCGGCGGCGAAAGCGGCGGCGATCGACGATTTCGTGCGCGGGCTGCCGAACGGGTACGACATGATTGTCGGCGAAGGCGGCGCGAATTTCTCCGGCGGTCAGCGCCAACGCGTCGCGCTTGCGCGGGCGTTCCTGAAAGACGCGCCGATCTTGCTCCTCGATGAAGCGACTTCCGCGCTCGATGCGGAATCGGAAGCGAAAGTGCAGGCCGCGCTTGAGGAGCTTTCGAAAGGCCGCACGACGATCATTATTGCGCATCGCCTTGCGACGGTGAGAAACGCCGATCTGATCGCAGTCATGGAGCGCGGGCGCGTGATCGAGACAGGGACGCATGAAAAGCTGATGGCGAAGTCCGGCGTTTATGCGCGCCTCGCCTCGCTCCAGTTGCGCGAGACGGCGCCAGTGTAGCCTGAAAGGTTCCCTCCCTTGAAAAGGGAGGGTTAGGGAGGGTTCAAAGCCACACGCTCCGGCGCGCGCGGTTTTGAACTCTCCCTTTCGGCCAAGACCGATTTCGTTGAAAACGAAATCGGGGCCTCAAGCCCTCCCTTTTCAAGGGAGGGGTGCGCACGGATTACTCCCGCCGCAAAATTCTCTCCGTCAACAGATTGCCCCACCACGTTCCCATGAACTCAGCTTTTGCGGCGGCGGGATCGTAGACTTCGTCCACCCAGCGGAAGAACGCATCGACATCGGAAAGGCTGACGCCTTTCTCCTTCGCGTAGGCGCGATAGGTTTCGAATACGTGGTCGATGACGCCCGTTTTTCCCTGCCGCACATGGCCGTAACGAAAGGAGAGCTGCTCGAGCGCCTCGTTGAGCGGCCTGCGTTCGTGCAGGAAGAGAAAGAGCGCCGCCATCAATCCGGCGCGGTCCGCGCCCGACTTGCAGTGAATGAGCGCGGGATACTCGATCTCGTCAAACAGCGCGCGCGCGCCGTGAAACGCTTCTTTTGACGGCGCATCGCGCGAGAAGACCCGGAAGACGACGAGGCGCAGCCCGAGTTTTTCGCAAGTCTCTTCTTCGAGGAAATAATGCCCGCTCATTTTGTCGCCGCGCAGATTGACGACGGTCTTCACGCCGCGCTCTTTCCAGCACGCGAGCTTTGCGGGCGAGGGCTGATAGCTTCGCCACAGCTTGCCGGGAACGACTTCGTGCGTGTTGTCGTAGAAAAGCCGCACGAGCCCATGATCGCCGATCATCAGCTCGCGCCACGCCCGCTTGCGCCCCTCCGGGCCGTCGAATTCCTCGCGGGAACGCGCTTTGGCCATCAGCGATGCAGCGCGCTAGTGATCGTCGCCGTCCTGCGGATCGAGGAGGCGGTGCAGATGCACGATGAAATAACGCATATGCGCGTTGTCGACCGTCGCCTGCGCTTTTGCGCGCCATGCTTTTTCGGCCTGCGCATAGCTCGGGTAAATCCCGACGAAATCGATCTTGCTGAGATCCGTAAATTGCACCTTTTCGAGGTCTTCAAGCTCGCCGCCGAAGACAAGGTGCAAAAGCTGCTTTTCCATCGTTAGCTCCGACTCGTGTCGTTTGACTGGATTAGTCGCCGGCGATCGTCATGGCGCCGACGAGAAGCGTCGGCGCATTGATCGATCCCCTGAATTCGAGATCGTTCGCTGCAATAAGCGAGCGGTACATCTCAAGAATGTTCCCTGCGATCGTGATTTCGCTGACGGGATAGGCCTGCGCGCCGCCTTCGAACCAGAAGCCGGAACAGCCGACCGAATAGTCGCCCGTATTCGGATTGACCTGCGGGCCGAACATATCCGTAACGAGAAGGCCTTTGCCGGCGTCGGCCATGAGTTCTGCCGGCGTCTTTGCGCCCGCTTCGAGATAGAAGTTGGTCGGGCCGGCGCCGGGCGCGCCGCCGACGCCGCGCGTCGCGCGGCCATTGCTTTGAAGGCCGAGCTGGCGCGCATGCGCCGAATTCATCAGCCAGTCGGTGAGGACGCCATCATCGATGATCTTGAGGCGCGCCGCGGCGACGCCTTCGCCATCGAAAGGCCGCGAGCCCGAGCCGCGCTTCATGTGCGGATCGTCGATGACGTTCATGCCTTTCGGGAAGATCGCCTGACCCTTCTTGTCTTTCAGGAAGCTCACCCCGCGGGCGATCGCGGCGCCGTTGATCGCGCCCGCAAGCGAACCGATGAGCGAATCCGAAAGACGGTCGGAATAGATGATTGGCGCCGACTGGCTCTTCAGCTTTCGCGGGCTCAGGCGTTCGACCGCTCGCTCGCCGGCGCGTTTGCCGATCGCGTCGGGCGCGCGCATGTCGTCATAATGCGTCTTTGAATCGTAGTCGTAATCGCGCTCCATGCCGGCGGCGTCTTTCGCGACGACGCTGACGGAAACCGAATGGCGCGAGCCGCCCGACGTTCCGAAAAAGCCCGTGCTCGTCGCGAACCATTTGCTGCCTTCGCCATAGCTCGCGCCGGCGCCTTCCGAGTTGACGACGCCTTTGATGGCGAGCGCGGCTTCCTCGCAGGCCGCCGCGCGCGCCTTCAGCGCCGTCGTGTCAGGCTCGTTGAAGTCGCCGAGATCGAGATCGGGGAAGGGCGGTTTGGCGAGACGATCCGCCGGCGCGAGACCGCAATAAGGGTCCTCGGGCGCGGCTTTCGCCATCGCCGCGCAGCGCTCGACGAGTTCATCAAGGCCGTCCGGCGAGAATTCGGTTGTAGAGACGGACGCCTGCCGCTTGCCGAAAAGGATGCGCAGGCCAAGGTCCCGGCCTTCGGCGCGCTCGACATCCTCAAGTTTGCCGAGCCGCCAGGAAACGCTGGACGAGACCGCGTGATAAATGAGGGCGTCGGCGGCGTCCGCCCCGGCGCGCTTGGCGCCCGCGAGGAGCCGCTCAAGGATGGCCTGTGCTTCGTTGTCGTTCATGAACCGGAGATAGAGGCAAGCGGGCGATGGCGCAACATCGGGCGAGAATCAGTTCTTGCCGGAAACCTCATCCGCCGCCGCTTCGCCCCATTCCTGCATCGCCGGCAGGTCGAACATCATGTCCCGGTATTGCGCGGCTTCGGCGGGAAGATCGACCGGACCGTAGGTCATGAAGCGGGAGACGACGGGCGCATACATCGCGTCCGCGATCGAGAAGCGCCCATAGAGGAAGGGCCCGCCCGCGCCGAAGCGCTTGCGCGCTTCCATCCAGATCGCCGCGATACGCTCGACATCGCGGCGCACGCCCGTCGGGCAGAGATGGCGCATGCCGACGCGCGAGAAGTTCATCGGCCAGACCTTGCGCAGTTCGCCGAAGCCCGAATGCATTTCCGCGGCGGATGAGCGGGCGTGAGCGCGCGCAAGGCGATCGTCGGGCCAAAGGCCTGCATCGGGAAAAGTCTCGGCGAGATATTCAGCGATCGCAAGCGAATCCCAGACGACCGCCGGACCGTCGACGAGGCAGGGCACGAGGCCGGAAGGCGATCTTTCGAGGATTGCGCCTTTCGTCTCCGGCTTGTCGAGCGGAATGAGTTTTTCCGTAAACGGAATGCCTGTCTGCTTCAGCATCAGCCAGGGGCGCAGCGACCAGGAGGAGAGATTCTTGTCGCCGATGAAAAGCGTCAGGTTAGACATCGCGTTCAGGCCCCTTGAAAGAAGTTTGCGATCCAGCGCGCCATCATTGTGCGGTCCGACTCGCCGGCGAGCGTTTGCAGACCTTCATCGACGAGCGTCTTGCCGAAACGCTCCGCGCGAAAGCGCAGGAGGTCTGTCGCATAATCGTGTGCGAACTCCGGGTGCATCTGGAAAGAAATGGCCGGGCCTTCCGCATAGGAAAGGGCGCCGAGAGGGCAGAAGTCGGAGCCGGCGAGAACCCGCGCGCCCTTGGGCGCTTCGACGACCTGATCCTGATGCGAGACGGCGCAGGCGATCCGGTTTGATTCGGGCGACATCCATTCGGCCCGGTCTTTGACGGCATATTTGTGGACGCCGACGCCCCAGCCTTTGTCCGACTTTTCGACCTTGCCGCCGAAAGCCTGCGCCATCAGCTGGTGGCCGAAGCAGATGCCGACCTGCGGCTTGCCGGCTTTCGCGGTGTCGCGGACGAGCTTTTCGAGCGGGCCGATCCAGTCATGGTCCTCATAAACGCCGGCTGGCGACCCGGTGATGAGAAGGCCGTCAAAGGCGTCGACAGGGGGAAGCGGCTCGCCATCCTGCGCCTTCACGGCGAAGAAGCTGAGATTCGGGGCGAAAGGCGCGAGCATCTGCGCCATCATCGTCGGGTAGTCGCCGTGGCGTTCTTTGAGGGGGGCGGGCGGCACGCCGGTTTCGATTATCGCGATACGCAAGGAAATCCCTCCGCTTGCGGGGTTTTTCGACGCTTTGGGTTTGCGCGATCCTAGCCGCGCCCGTCAAGCGGGCGAGGGCAGCCGACCTATTCCGCGGGCGCCGCCGGGGGATGGGTCTTGTCGATCGTCGTGCGGATGACTTCCGGGAACCGGTGCCGATGGCGGCGCAGATGGAGATCGATATGCGGCCACTTGACCCGCATATGCCGGATGAGCCGCTGAATAGGGGGCATGTAGGGCGCCAGCAGCGTGAGCCCTACGGTGAGCAGAATGAGGCCGAAAGGGATCGGCGTCGGCGTCAGGATGACGCCGCTGACGACAAGCACGCTTCCGATCAACTGGTGAACTATCGGCAGCATGCCGAACGCCACTCCCACGAACGATAAGGGGCCTTCAATCGCCAAATTCTTCCAAGGCGGGCGCAAGAAGGTTCTTTCTAGGTAAGCCCGCGACCTTCAACCGTAAAGCGAAAGGTGGAAGAAGCGATTAATGTCGCACTTCACAAATTGTTAAGCTCCCCGAATTCGCCATTAAGACTTGGCCGCCGAGCGTTTTCAGCTATCAGGAACCCGTCATGTCCTACCGCTCCTTGCGCGACTTTCTTGATAAGCTCGAATCAGCGGGCGAACTTGCGCGCGTCGCCGAGCCTGTTTCGACCGTTCTTGAAATGACGGAGATCCACACGCGCCTGCTCGCTGAGGGCGGGCCGGCCGTGCTGTTCGAAAAGCCGCTGATGCCGGATGGTTCGATCTCGCCGATTCCCGTGCTGATCAATCTCTTCGGCACGGTGAAGCGCGTCGCGATGGGCGTGACTTTGGGCGGTACGGATTTCGGCGGCGATGAGAAAGACGCTTCCAGCGCCTTGCGCGCCGTGGGGGAGACGCTCGCTTTCCTGCGCCAGCCGGAACCGCCGGGCGGAATCAAAGAGGCGCTGGAGCTGTTGCCGCTCGCAAAGACCGTGTTGTCGATGAAGCCCTCCCGGCGCATGGGCGGCGCGCCCTGTCAGGAAGTCGTGCTGACGGGCGATGAAATCGACCTCGGCAAATTGCCGATCCAGACATGCTGGCCGGGCGAACCTGCGCCGCTCATCACCTGGCCGCTCGTCGTCACGCGCGGGCCCTCGAATTCGAAGGAAGACGACTACAATCTCGGCATCTACCGGATGCAGATGCTGGGCCCCAACAAGACGATCATGCGCTGGCTGAAGCATCGCGGTGGCGCGCAGCAGCATCGGCGGTGGAAGCAATCGAAGTCGGAGCCGCTTCCGGCGGCGGTCGTTTTGGGCGCCGATCCCGGAATCATTCTCGCCGCTGTAACGCCCATTCCCGATACGCTGTCGGAATATCAGTTCGCAGGGCTTTTGCGCGGCGCCAAGGCGGAGCTTGTCGATTGCAAGACGGTTCCCTTGCGCGTTCCCGCCGAAGCGGAAATCGTTCTCGAAGGCCACGTCTCGCTCGACGATTACGCCGATGAAGGGCCTTATGGCGACCACACCGGCTACTACAATTCCGTCGAGCGCTTTCCGGTGTTCACGATCTCCGCAATCACGATGCGGAAGAACCCGATTTACCTGTCGACCTTCACGGGCCGCCCGCCCGATGAGCCGAGCATTCTCGGCGAAGGTCTCAACGAGGTTTTCATACCGCTCCTGCAGCAGCAGTTTCCGGAGATCGTCGATTTCTGGCTGCCGCCGGAAGGATGCAGCTATCGCATCGCCGTCATTTCGATGAAGAAGGCTTATCCGGGTCACGCCAAGCGCGTGATGATGGGAGCGTGGTCATTCCTTCGTCAGTTCATGTATACGAAGTGGATCATCGTCGTTGACGACGACATCAACGCCCGCGACTGGAAAGACGTGATGTGGGCGATCTCTACACGGATGGACCCGGCGCGCGACATCACCTTCGTCGAAAACACGCCGATCGATTATCTCGACTTCGCCTCGCCAGAGTCAGGCCTCGGCTCGAAAATCGGTCTCGACGCGACGAACAAGCTTCCCCCCGAGACGAAACGCGAATGGGGAACGCAGATCAAAATGTCCGATGACGTCGAAAAACGCGTCGACGAAGTATGGTCAAAGCTCGGCCTGCCGGGAAGCGGCGCGTCGATCTGGAAGTGACGCGAGAGCCGAAATATCGGGATCGCTTCGTCTTTCGTTACACCCGCGCCTCATTACCCCGGAGGCCCGGCGGGTTCTTGCAAGACGCGCCCAAGATAAACTCCACCGGAACGAGCCTCGCCCCGCCGCGTTAAGCAGCGGGGCGAACGCGCGCAGTCTCTTCGGCTTCTTCCTCGAGGATTGAGATCAACGGGGAATTCTCCACTTCGCGCCGGACCGCTGCTCCAAGAGCCCGCGCGGCTTGCGCAAAAGAAGGTTCGCTCAGAAGCCGCGTGAGTGCGGCGCGAATTTCTTCTGTTGTCGCTGAGGGGGGAAGCGAAAGGCCTGCGCCGCGCGAGACGATGCGCAAGGCGTTGTCATTCTGATCGCGTCCATGCGGAATCACGAGCATCGGCTTGCCTGCGGCGAGCGTTTTCATCAGTGTTCCGTGCCCGCCATGAATGATGGCGAAGTCCGCTTCCGCGAGGATTGGATTATGCGGCGCGCTCTCAACGATGGCGAGATTTTCCGGCGCGTTGATTTCGTCCCGGCGGAGCGAGCCCAGAGTGAGCACCGCTTTCATCGGCAGTCCGTCAATCGCATCAGCCACGCGCTGCGTCACGCCCGCATGGTTCTGGAATGTCGTCGAGAAAGCGATAAGCGCAAGCGGGCGCTTGTCGGTTCCGGCGAATGGCGATTTCCACGCATCCGCCCAGGAAGGTTCGCCGAGGATCGGTCCGACATAGGCGTATCGATCCGGCATGACCTCGGGCGCGAAATCGAACGCCTTGGATGTCGCCAGAAGGAAACGCGGCGCGACGGCGAGCTGGTCGACGGCGTGGGCGAGCGGCGCGAGCCCGAAAGAAGCGCGCGCCGCGTTCAGCGCAGGCAATTGTTCATCGAGCATGGCGTTTACGCCGGCGCGCACTTCGTCATGCATGGCGCGCTCTTCATCGTTGCGCGGCGGCGACAAAGCGGGGCCCACGGGGATGAACGAAGGGTGCGGGAACATGTTGATGTTGACCGACAGCATGACATGTCTTTGTCCGATCGCTTCGCAGGCGAGAGGCGGACCGAACAAGAGATCGAGCGCAATGACGAGGTCGGCGGGCTTGCGGCGCAATTCCTCGATCAGATCGTCGGCCTGCGCCTTGGCGCAGCCGATGAATTGATCCCTCAAATAATTGCGCATTTCCTGCACCGGATCGGTTTCGGGTTCGCGCCAGAGGTCGTGTTCGCGCCCGCGCCCCTTTCGGCTCGGCGCGCGCGTCCAGGCGACGAATTCGGCGCCGGCGTCTTCCGTTTCCTGCCGGTTGCACTCGTCGCTCATGACTCTCACGCTGTGGCCGCGTTTGACGAGGTCTCGCGCGACCGCCAGCACCGGCGTGACGGAGCCGCCGCCTTAGAATGTCGTGAACAGGAAGGAATTCGTTTGGCTGTTTTTCATTTTGTCTCTCCTCTTTATTCTTATCTTTTCAGGCTGCTTTGTCGTTGAGTACGCCTTCGATCAGGGCGCGCATGAGCGAGCGCACATGGGTGATCGAACGGCCCATGTCGCGCCGGATGAGCTTCCAGGTGTAGAGGTCTGTCGCCGTCACCAACTGGTCGATACGCATCTTGCGCTCAGGCGCGCCGAGCCCTTTGAGGAAGGGCGCGAACGCCTGTTCGATCCATCCGCGGTGATGGCGCCGGCCAAGATCGGCCATCGCCTTGATTGCAGGGAAACGATCTTCCTGCGCGAGCGAGCGCCAGACGAGGTCGCCCATCGCTTCATAATCTTCGACGATCACCCGCACGGCGCCGTCGATGTCGCCGGGCTCGACGCGGCGCCGGTTCTCGATTTCCTTGGAGTGGCGCATCCAGACGGCTTCAAACAGACCTTCCTTGCCGCCGAAACGGCGGATCACCGTCTGGGCTGTCACCTCGGCGTCCTTCGCGATCTGTTCGAGCGTGATCTCGTCATACCAGTCCGTCGCCAGGCGCTGGTCGAAGGCGTCGAGAATGCGGCTCGCGGTCTGCTCGGCGGCGACGGCGCGTGCGCCCTGGCGATAGGCGCGCTTTCGTTTCGGAGCGGGGGCGGCGTTCGTTTTCATGTTAGTCGATATAACACAAAAATGGCGGCGCGCAAGTTTCATGTTAGTTCCGCAAACATGAAAACTCGGAAAGGCCGGGCGTCGGGGGGAGGCAGGGCGCCTTCCGTCTGATCTGAAAGAGAATTCGCGCGGCGTTTGTAGTGTCGCGCCGGATTGTGAGATGATCGCTTCCGGTCAGCGAGTGACCCGCGAGTGAATCTCAGTCGATGCGGCGGGGCCGCCGGGCAAAATCGGCAAGACGAAGATAGAACCGCGGGACTGCTCACGGGAATTTTACGATCACGCAAATCGGTAAGAGAGCGCCATGAAGCTTCAGATCAACAACAAGGCCTATGACGTCGAAGCGGATGGCGACACGCCTTTGCTTTGGGTCATCCGGGACGAACTCGGCATGACGGGCACGAAATATGGCTGCGGCCTCGCCCAGTGCGGCGCCTGTTCCGTGCTGGTCGACGGCATGGTGATGCGCTCCTGCGTTACGCCGGTCGAGAGCGTCGCCGGGCGGAGCATCACGACGATTGAGGCGATTGAAGAAGACGAAGTCGGCAAGCGCGTCGTCGAGGCCTGGGTGAAGCATCAGGTTCCCCAGTGCGGCTATTGCCAATCCGGTCAGGTCATCGCGGCGACGGCGCTCCTCAAGCAGACCGCGCATCCGACCGATGAAGATGTCATGGCGGCGATGGCTAACCTGTGCCGCTGTGGCACTTATAATGCGATCAGCGCCGCGGTTCGCGACCTCGCGGAAGAAGAAGGGGCGCAATAATGACCGAGCTGGTGAAAGGTCTTTCCGGCGAGGAAGCGCTGCCGACAGGCGAGCCGGTGAATATCTCGCGGCGGAAACTTCTTCTCGCTTCCGCGGGCGCGACTGCCGGCGCGCTCGTGATCGGCTTCGGTCTTCCCCTCGGCGCTGCGCGCGCGCAAGGGCCGGGCGCGATGGCGCCGGGCACGCGCGTTCCGGCGTTTCTCGAAATCCGCCCTGACAATATGGTGCGTTTTCTCAGCCCGTTCGTCGAAGGCGGACAGGGCATCTTCACCGCGATGGCGCAAATCGTCGGCGAGGAACTCGACGCGGACCCGGCGAGCTTCATCGTCGAGAATGCGCCTGCGGGCGACGACTACGGCGTGATGGAAGGCGGCGGGCGTTATACCGGCGGCAGCCAGTCTGTGCGGTCGAGCTATGACACGATGCGCCGCCTTGGCGCGCTTGCGCGCCAGATGCTTCTGCAGGCGGCCTCTGCAAGCCTCGGCGTACCCATCGGCCAACTGACGACGAAGCCGGGCGCCGTCGTTCATACGGCGTCGGGCCGGACGATGGCTTACGGCTCATTGGCGGCGAAAGCGCTCGATCTTCCGGTTCCGGATCCTGCGAGCGTGAAGCTGAAAGACCCGAGCGAGTTTCGCTGGATCGGCAAGCCGGTCGAGCGGATCGACGTTTACGAAAAGTCAGTCGGCAAGGCGATCTTCGCGATCGACTGCTCCGTCGATGGCATGCTGCACGCCGCCGTGCAACACGCGCCGCGTCTTGGCCTCACTGTCGGGACGATCCGCAACGAAGCCCAATTGCTGGCGATGAAGGGCGTTCATTCCGTGCACGTCCTTCCGGGCGCTGTCGCGGTCGTCGCCGAGCGTTGGTGGAACGCAAAGCGCGCGGCGGAAGCCGCGCAGGTCGACTGGAAGGAGCCGGGGCCCGACTCCAAAGTGCGCTACATGCCGGCCGATTTTTCGACGGCTGAATTCGCCGAAAAACTCGCGACTGCGCCGGGCGACGGCGTCGACGCCGAGAAAGAAGGCGATATTGCGGGCGCATTCGAAAGCGCAGGCAAGGTCGTCAGCGCGACCTATTACAGCCAGTATGTGCGCCATGCGCAGCTGGAGCCGCCTTCGGCGCTTGCGCGTTTCAATCAGGACGGCTCGCTCGATGTCTGGCTTCCCAATCAGGCGCCGGAAATGTTCCGCGCCGACATCTCGGCGCGCACCGGGCTTGAGCCGGAGAAGATCAACATTCACTCGCCCTTGCTTGGCGGGTTCTTCGGGCGCCATTTCCTCTATGAGTTCGCCAACCCCTATCCGCAGGCGATTGAGCTCGCCAAAGAAGTCGGGCGGCCGATCAAACTCATCTGGAGCCGCGAGGAAGAATTCCTTCGCGATCCCGTGCGCCCGATGGCGATCGTTCGTTTCCGCGGCGCGCTCGATGCAGACGGAATGCCCGTCGCGCTCGAAGCGGTTAGCGCCTGCGAAGGCCCGACGGAAGCGCTCTGGGGCCATCAGGACGGGAAGGTGGACGAGTCGGCGGTCGAAGGGCTGACAGGCAAGTCCTATGCATTCCCCAATAAGCGGATCGCGCAGCTCTATGTCCAGAATCCGGCGATGATCGGCTACTGGCGCTCGGTCGGCAATTCCATGAACGACTTTCTCTATGAGACGTTCTTGGATGAACTCGCCGACGAAGGGGGGCAGGACCCCTATGAACTGCGCCTGCATCTCCTGAAGGAGAATGCGCGCCTGACGACACTCCTTAAATCCGTGGTCGAATTATCGGGCGGGTGGAAACGCGGGCCCTTCACGGCTGTTGACGGCACGAAGCGCGCGCGCGGCATCGCCATGGCCTCGCCCTTCGGTTCGCATACGGCGGCGATCGCGGAAGTCTCGATCGAGCACGGCGAAGTGAAGGTGCACGATCTCTGGCAATCGATCGACCCCGGAAAGATCGTGAACCCGGCGATCATCGAAGCGCAGATCAATTCCGCCGTCGCGCTCGGGCTTTCGGAAGTGCTTCTGGAAGACGCCGCCTATGAAAAAGGCATGCCGCTCGCCCGCAATTACGACATGTATCCGATCCTGCCGCCGCACCGCATGCCGCGCGTGCACGTAAGGATCGTCGAGAGCGGCGAGAAAATGGGCGGCATTGGCGAGCCCGGCCTGCCTGCAGTTCCGCCGGCGGTCGCAAACGCCGTTTCGCAACTCACGGGGCGGCGCATTCGCGCCATGCCGCTCTCGCAATTCAAGTTCAGCAGCTAAGAGGGCGCAGTCTCAATCGAGCGGCGCTGCGGGGCGCCGCCAATGAAGGACGCGAGAAGAGCAGGGGGACGATAGTCAATTGAGAAAGCTCCTTTTCATTCTGCTGCCGGTCATCGCGATTGCGGGCGCCGGCGTCGCCTGGTTCGTCACGCGCATGCCAGCCTCGCCCTTCGACGACGCCGCGCCCGATGAAACTCCGTCTGCTGAGGTGTTGGCGCATGGCGAGTATGTCGCGCGCCTCGCCGATTGCGTTGCGTGTCACAGCACGCCGGAGAGCGCGCCCTTCGCAGGCGGGCTCGAAATGGCGACGCCTTTGGGTTCGATTTACGCGACCAACATCACGCCGGACCCGGAAACCGGCATTGGCGGTTACAGCCTTGCGGATTTCGACCGGGCGGTGCGCAAAGGCGTCGGGCGCGACGGTCACCGGTTCTATCCGGCGATGCCTTATCCTTCTTACGCCAAGCTCACCGATGATGATGTGCGTGCGCTCTATGCGTATTTCATGCACGGCGTTGAGCCGGCGCGCGCTGAGAACAGAAAGAGCGACATTCCGTGGCCGCTGAATTTGCGCTGGCCGATTGCGTTCTGGAGCGCAGCCTTCTCGCAGTCCGGCGTCTATGAAGAAAAGGCGGGGCAGGACGAGCTCTGGAATCGCGGCGCCTATATCGTGCAAGGGCCCGGCCACTGCGGCAGTTGCCACACGCCGCGGGGCCTTGCGATTCAGGAAAAGGCGCTCGACGAAGGGAGCAATCTCTATCTATCCGGCGCCGTTCTCGACGGCTGGTTCGCGCCGAGCCTCAGGGGCGATCACAATATCGGCCTTGGGCGGTGGAGCGAGGAAGAGATCTTCGAATTCCTCAAAACCGGGCGGAACGAGCACGCCGTCGTCTTCGGGTCGATGGCCGATGCGTTCAACAATTCAACGCAGTTCATGACAGATGAGGACCTCAAGGCGATCGCGCACTACCTGAAATCGTTGCCCGGAAATCCGGAGAAGGATGGCGCGCCGTGGGCGTACGATCCGTCCTCGAACGAGGCGCTCGCGTTCGGCAAGCTCGGCGAAACGCCCGGCGCGCAGACCTATGTAGCGAAGTGCGGATTCTGCCATGGCGCAGACGGGCGCGGGCAGGGGCGGTGGATTCCGTCTCTTGCGGGGTCGGCCTCGTCGCTTGCGCCGGACAGTGTTTCGTCGATCAACGTCACGCTCAATGGCTCGGCGCGGATCGTCGCCGACGGCGTTCCGGACTCTTATCGCATGCCGCCTTTCCGAAACCAGCTTTCGGATCAGGAGATCGCGGATGTGCTCTCCTTCATTCGCACAGGCTGGGGCAATAGCGGCGGCGCAGTGTCAGCGGACGATGTGAAAAAACTCCGTGACCGGACCGATCCGGCGAGAAGCGAAGTCATTGTCCTGCAAATGCGCTGATCGAAAGGCGGCGGCCTCGTAAGGTTGAATATGAGCGTGGCGCCATTGAACGAGCATCCGGCTGGCGAGCCTTGCGGTTTTGATCCATCGGGCCTCGATGTTCTGAAGTTTGCGGCGGCGGAGATTGAGGCCGGAAATCCCGTCGTGATCGCCACTCTCGCCAATATCGAGGGCGCTGCGCCACGCCGAACCGGCGCGCAGATGGCGATCTCGGGCGACGGGCGATACAGGGGCTCGATTTCCTCCGGTTGCCTCGAGCGCGCAATTGTCGATGAAGCGCGCGCGTGTCTTCGCCGAGGCGAGGGCGGTCTCGTCCGCTACGGCGCCAATTCGAAATATATCGACATTGTTCTGCCCTGCGGTTCTGGCGTCGACATCTTGTTCACGGTCCGCCCGTCTTTGACTGTGCTGGCTGATGCGATTGACGCGCTCGAAGCGCGCAAGCCGGTATCGCTTTTCTATTCTGCAAACGAAGTCGCATCCGCGCGCCACGGCGAGCGCGATGCCGGGTTTCTTCGAGAATACTGGCCGCCGCTGACGATCGTTGCGGCGGGTCTCGGCGCCGAGCTCATCGTGTTCAGCAGACTGGCCGCCGCCGCGGGATACAGGCTGCGTGTTCTCTCGCCGGATGAAGCGACGCTACAGAATTGCGCGGGCGCAGCGACGAGGCTTCATTCTGCATCCGCCTTGCCGGACTTGCTGCTCGATCCGTGGACGGCGTTCGTCACGCTCTTTCACGACCGGGAATGGGAAACGCCATTGCTGAAAGCGGCGCTTGGGAGCGAGGCTTTTTTCGTCGGCTCGGTCGGAAGCCGGAGGACGCATGAGTTGCGGGTGGAATCGCTTTCCGCCTCCGGCGTTGCGCCGCATGTGCTTGAAAAGCTGCGCGCGCCAATCGGCCTTATTCCGTCAACCCGCGATCCGTCTTCGCTCGCTTTGTCTGTGCTTGCGGACATTGTGGCCGCGTGGCCCTGCGACGGTATGTGATGAGTTTCCGCCGCCTTGCTGTCGCCATTCTCGCCGCAGGCTCAGGCTCGAGATTCGGCGAGGACAAGCTTGCGAAGTCGCTCGGAGAATTCTCCGTTCTTGAGCATGTGGCGAAGGCGATCGCGAAAATCGACGCGCCGCTCAAGTTCTGCGTCACCAGAGACGAACAGAGCGTCCACGCCGCGATGCTGGCGCGATACGCCATTCAGCCGATCGTCAATGCAGCGCCTGACCTTGGCATGAGCAGCTCCATTGTGCTCGCGGTTGAAGCCGCCGAGAAAGCGCAAGCTGATGGTCTGTTGATCGCGCTTGGCGATATGCCGCTTGTTCCTGTGGTGCACTATGCCGAGCTGATCAGGAAAGCGGAGCGCGCCCCGCTCGCATGCAGTCTGGTCGGTGAGCGGCGCATGCCGCCTGCGCTCTTCCCATCGCAACTGTTCGGGGAATTAAAGCGCCTCTCGGGCGATCAGGGCGCTCGTGAATTGCTCTACAGATATGGCGATGAAATCTGCGCGCCGCTGGCGCCGGAGCATTGCCTCGATATCGACACGCAGGAAGACTTGTCGGCGGCGCAAAAGTCTCTCGCTTCCGGAACAAAGTAGAACGGCCGGAGAATACTCCGACGCATCAGCTCTTCAGGAAGCCTTTGGTGAACAGCCGCCGCATGAAGGCGTTTCGCTGGGCGATCATTGTCTTCGAGTAAATGGATTTTCCGAACGCGCTCGACGCGAAGGGCTCGATGACGGCGGGGCCGATGAAGTCGAAGATCATATAGATCGCCGCCCATTCGCGATCGACGCCGGGCTGCAAAAACCCGCGCTTTGCATTGGTGTCGATGAACTGGCGCATGATCGTCAGCAGTTCGTCGAACAGCGCTTGCGAGCCGGGCGACTTCTCCATCAGCGCCATTCGTGCGTACATGAGCGCGTCGCGGTCGCGCGTGATCCACTCGACGGCGTCCTCGACGGCGTTTTCGAGCGCTTCCGTTCCCGAGTGCATGATGACGTTCGAGTAGAGCGATTTGATTTCCTGCAGGACATAAGCGTCGATGGCGGCTCTCAACCCTTCCTTCGATCCGAAATGGGTGCGCACAAGGCCAAGCGACACGCCGGCTTCCGCGGCGATCTCTCGAACCCCGACGGCGGAAAATCCCTTTTCGGCGAAAAGCTTCATTCCTGCACGGAGGAGTTGCCTGCGTCCTGGCGCTCCGGCTTCGTGGTCCTCAAGAGTAGCCATCTCGATGCGTTTCTCCGTCCGTCACAAAGGGACTATACAGACGTATACATATAATATACGATCGTATACATCCGTGCGCTGTATACGCGATTTGTACCCGCGTGCCTATGCGCTTAACCGGGAGGGTGTCTAATGAATCCGCAAGGAAAAAAAGGGGTTTTGGCGGGATTGCTGGCGGCGGCGAGCGCCGCGAGCATAACCGCGGCCTATGCGCAGGAAAGCGCAGGGCAGGGGGCTGACGATACGATTATCGTGACGGCTCAACGGCGCGAGCAGTCCATTCAGGACGTGCCGATCAGCATTACGGCGATGGGCAGCGCCGAGATTGAGCGCTTCGGTTTTTCGGAATTCGACGATTACGCCGTCAGAATTCCGAACCTCGCCTTCTCCGCGTCGAATTCAAGCTCGACGGACGGCGCGCTGTCGATCGCCATTCGCGGCATCTTCGGCTCCAACACGACGGGCTTCTACATCGACGATTCCCCGCTCGTTCAGGCGCTGAACCCGCGCGTCATCGACCTTGAGCGCATCGAAGTGCTGAGAGGGCCGCAGGGCACGCTTTATGGCGCGCGCTCAATGGGCGGCACCGTTCGCCTCATCACCGTGCAGCCTGACCTCAACGAGTATTCGGGCCGCGCCCACGCCGGCGTCTCCTTCACGAAGGATGGCGGAACGAACTATCTGGTTGACGGCGCCGTCAACGTTCCCGTCGCGCCGGATCTCTTCGCGCTGCGCGCCGTCGCCTATTATCAGCACGATGACGGCTTCATCGACATCGCGCCGCGCGCCGATGCGCCGGTTCCTTTCGACGTCAAGAAAGATGTCGACAAGGAGAAGGTCGCAGGCTTCCAGGTTGCGGGGCTCCTGTCGCTTCTCGGCGGCGACCTGACGATCACGCCGCGCTTCATGTATGAAAAAGTGGAACGCGATGGCCGCACGCTTGCCGACTTCACGGCGAGCAACCGCGTCAATCTTCGCGAGTACGACATTGATGAACCGAACGAGAACGAATGGTGGCTTGCGACCCTGACGGCGAAATACGACGCCGGGTTCGGCACGTTCATTTCGGCGTCTTCGTGGTTCGATCGCTCTTACAGCGACACGGAAGACTTTTCGGAATGGACTGAAGCCGTCCTCGCCTTCCAGGGCGCCTCGATCGCGCATGCCGACACGGATCAGGACATTTTCAGTCAGGAACTGCGCTTCGTTTCCGGCTGGGATGCGCCGATCGACCTGACGATTGGCGGCTTCTATCAGAAGTCGAAGTCGAACTGGGTCTTCCCGGCGACGCCAATCGACGGTTTCGCGCCGGACGTGTTCAACCTGAACAACCCGACCACCGTGACGGAGAAAGCGATCTTCGCCGAAGCGACCTGGAATGCGACGGAAGATTTCCGTGTCATTCTCGGCGGCCGCGTCTTCAAGAACGAAGTCGATTTCTATCTTCGTCAGGGCGGCGCGTTCATCGGGCCGGATGAAGTCTATCAGGGCGTTCAATCGGAAACCGGTTTCACGCCGAAAGTCGGCCTCCAGTATGACCTCGACGATGATCGCATGCTCTATGCGACGATGTCGGAAGGCTTCCGGATCGGCGGCGTGAACTTCTATTCGGGCCTTCTGTGCGCAGCGGAAATCGCATCGCTCGGCATCACGGATGCGTCGACCTTCGATTCGGACTCGCTCAGAAGCTATGAGGCCGGGTTGAAATCGCGCTGGCTTGGCGGAAAGCTCACAGCGAACGCGGCCGGGTTCTACGTCAACTGGAAAGACCTCCAGCAGCGTCAGGGCCTCGCTTGCGGCTTCTCGCTGAACGTGAACGCAGGCGAAGCCGAACTCAAGGGCGGCGAGCTCGAACTCGATTTCGCAGTCACGGACAATACGCGTCTTCTCTTCGGTCTCGGCTATGTCGACAGCGAGATCACGGACAATGGCGGCGTCAGCACGGTGACGGTCGGGCAGGAAATCCAGAACGTTCCGAACCTCACTTTCAACGCCGCGATCGATCACGACTTCACGCTTGGCGCTCTGCCGGCGTTCATTCATCTCGACTATTCGAACACCGGCGAAAGCTATAGCGGCAATAACAGCCCGACTTCGCCGCTCTTGCGTCCGGCGTTCGACATTGCAAATGCGCGCATCGGCGTCGAGTTCCCCGTCGGAACCGTCACGATCTTCGCTGACAACCTCTTCGATGAGAAAGCGAACTATGCGGATATTCCCCCGCTCGGCGTGCAAACGCCCGGCCGGCCACGCATCGCCGTCAATCAACCGAGGACTGTCGGCCTTGAATGGCGCGTGAAATTCTAAGGCGCATACGAAGAAGCGGCGGCTTCGCTAGATTGCGGAGCCGCCGGCTTCGATGATTTGATGAAATAGCGGTTCAATGACTTATTCCTCTCCCAGGCGCGATGCGGCGCTCGCACGGCTGAAGGCGAAAACTTCGCGTTCGGCCGCCATGCGTCCGCATGCGGAGCAGCTTCTTGCGCTGGAGGCGGTCCCGACATTCTCCCTGCCGACGCCGATCTATATCGACCGTGCGCTCGGTGCGACGATGACCGATCTCGACGGCAACGACTATATCGACCTCGCCATGGGGTTCGGCTCGAATATTCTTGGCCATCGCCCGCCCGAAGTCGAAGCGGCGTTGATCGCGCAAGTCGGCAAATGCTGGCACACGGTCATTCCGAGCACGCCGCAATACGATCTCGCCGAACTTCTGGTCGACGCTGTTCCTTGCGCCGAAAAAGTCGTCTTCACGAATTCCGGCACGGAAGCGACGATGTATGGCATGCGCCTTGCGCGCGCCTACACGAAGAAAGAAAAGGTGGCGGTTTTCGGCGGCGGCTATCACGGCACGCATGATTACGCGCTGATCCAGGAAGACCCGAAAAGCCAGCGCGATGCGCCATCCGCCAAAACGATCGGTCTCGGCATTCCGGCGTCGGTGCGCGACGAGACGATGATCGTGCTTCCATATCGCGATCCGGCGGCCTTCGACATCATCCGCAAGAACCGCGACGCGCTGGCGATGGTGATCGTCCAGCCCGTGCAGAACACGACGCCCTTCATCGACAATCACGACTTCCTGCGAGGCTTGCGCGATGTCTGCGATGAATGCGGCGTGCTTTTGATGTTCGACGAAGTGGTGACGGGCTTTCGCCTCGCTTATGGCGGCGCGCAAGTCTATTACGGCGTCACGCCGGACCTTGCGTCTTTCGGGAAGATCATCGGCGGCGGCGCGGCCGTAGGCGCGCTCTGCGGGCGCGATGCGTTGATGGGCCTTTTTGCGCAGCCGGGCTCAGGCGGCGTCTTTTCGGGCGGCACGTTCAACGGCAACCCGATTTCGATGACGGCCGGCGCGGCCACGCTTCGCCTTCTGAAGGAACGCAAGGACGAGATTTATCCGGGGATCGAAAGGCGCTCGGCGCGGCTCGCCTCGACAATCGCGGAGCACTGCGCCTCGAACGGAATGGGCGTCACGCTGATGCATGCGGCGTCGATTCAGTGCATTCACTTTGTTGACAGGCCGATCCGGACTTTTCGCGACCTTCACCCGTCGAACCGCGCGGCGGAGGAAGCGTTCTATATTTTCCTGCTCGACCGGGGCGTCTTGCTGCCGGGCTTTCATGTCTACTTCCTCTCGGCGGCCCATGACGACGCGATGATCGGCCGGCTCGAAACGGCCTTTGTGGAAGCGCTTGACGAGTGTCGCGCTGACGGACTTCTCTAGGGGCGAAATGACAGCGCTATCGAAAAAATCCCTTGCGCTTGCGATGCTCGATCACTGGGAGCGCGCCCAGCCTGACAAGGATTTTCTGAGAACGCGCGAAGGCGCGTGCTCCTATGGCGCGTTCGCCGCGCTCGTGCGCGGCTATGCGGCGCGCTTCTACGGCGCCGGCCTGCGGGCGGGTGACATTGCGCCGACTTTCATCCCGAACAGCAGCGCGGCCGTCGCGAGCTGGTTTGCGGCCATGCATATCGGCGCTGTCTGGGCGCCCATTAACACGGAATTCCGCGGCGAACAGCTTGTGCGCGCCTTGAATGTCACAGGCGCATCGACGCTTTTCGTAGAAGAACGCTACCTTGCGCAAATTCTCGAAGCGCTCCCCTCGCTCAAGCATGTGACGCAGGTTGTCGTGTTTGGTGAAGAAGCCCCCCCATCGCGCGGGGGCGCGTCTTTCATTCGCTTTGACGATTTGCCTTCGGAAGCGCTTCCAGAACGGGCGGTAGTTTCGCCCAGCGAAGTCGCGATGATCCAGTTCACCTCAGGCTCGACCGGCGTCTCGAAAGCCGTGCAGCTCTCGCATGGTTATCTTGTCGGTCAGGCCCGCCTCAGCGCCTATTATTTCAATATCAGGCCGGAGGACGTTAATTATTGTCCGTTCCCGCTCTATCACTGGGATGCGACGATCGGCACAGTGATGGGTGCGATGGTGACCGGCGCGACCGCCGCGCTCGCGGACCGCTTCAGCGTTTCACGTTTCTGGGACGATATTCGCGCATTCGATGCGACGATGTTCGATTTCATGGGCGCGACGCTCGCCTTCCTGATGGATCGGCCCGCGAGCCCGAGCGACAAACAACACCGCGTGCGGCTCGGCTGGGGGCTTCCCATGCCGAAATTTCGCGAGGCGTTCGAGAAGCGTTTCGGCGTGCGGCTCCTTGAAGGCTATGGCAGCACCGAAGGCGGCGTCGCCGTGTTCCAGCGGCTCAATGAAACCTATCCTCAGGGAAGCTGCGGCCGGCCGGCGCCGGAATTCTCGCTGAAGATCGTCGATGACGATGGGCGCGAAGTTAAAACCGGCGAGGTCGGCGAGATCATCACGAAGCCGAACGATCCCGTACTGATGATGAACGGCTATCTCAACATGCCGGAAGTCAATGCGGAGCTGATGCGCGACGGCTGGTATTTCACCGGCGATCTCGGGCGTGTCGACGCTGACGGCAATCTCTATTTCGCCGGGCGCAAGAAGGACATCATCCGCAGGCGCGGCGAGAACATTTCAGCGCTCGAAATCGAAAAGGTGATCGAGCAGCACCCGGCTGTTCTCGAAGTCGCCGCTTTCGGCGCGCCGAGCCCCTATTCGGAGGAAGAAGTCGCGGTCGCCATTCGCCTGCGGCCCGGCGCGGCCCTGACCGAGCACGAACTTCTCGCCTTCTGCGAAGGCCGGATGGCGCGCTATATGACGCCGCAGCATGTCGTCTTTCTCGATGCCTTGCCGAAGACGCCGACGGAGAAAGTCGCCAAGGCGCAGCTGAAAGAAGCTTTCGTGGCGGGAAATTTGATGAAGGCGCATGCGTGATAAACCGTATTAGAAGCAATCGGCGATGACGGCATGAGCGGATCGCAGGCGGTTCTGAAGAAGTCGCTCCGGCCCGTTCACCTCGCGGCGATCGGCATGGGCACGACCATCGGCATGGGCTGGGTCGTTGTCGCTGGCGGATGGATCAACGATGCCGGGCCGGGCGGGGCGGCGCTCGCCTTCGTGCTCGGCGCGCTCATCATGGGGCTCGTCGCGCAGTGCTACGCCGACCTCACGATCCGTTTGCCGGAAGCGACCAATGAGACCGCCTATGTCGAAGCGGCCTTCGGGCGTCTCTATGGGCGCATTATCGGCTGGATGGTGCTGCTCGGATTTGTCGGCATTTGCTGCTTTGAAGGGCTCGCGCTCGCCTGGGTGATCTCCGTTCTCGCGCCGTCGCTGAAAGGGCCGACGCTTTATACGGTGCTCGAAACGCCGATCACCTTGCTCGACATTCTCGTCGTCGCAGGCGGCGGGGCGTTCTTCACCTTTCTCAATGTCATTGGCGCGCGCGAGTCGGCGAGCGTTCAGGTCGCCGTCACGGCCGGAAAGATCGCGCTCGGCCTTGTCTTCATCATCATTGGCATCGCCGGCGGCGCGCCGGAAAATCTTGCGCCGGTCTTTTCGCCGGCTGATGCGCCGCTGAAGGGGATGACGCTCGTTCTGGTGACGGTGCCGGCCTGGTTCTGCGGCTTCAACGCCCTGCCGCAATCGTTGAGCGAAGCGCGCGAGCGACCTTCCGCAAAACTCATCGCCAGGCTCTTCGCTTCCGTCATCGTGCTGACGGCGCTCTTTTACATCGGCGTCATCGCCGCGACGGCGATCGCGGCGCCGCGCGCCGCTCTTGCGGGCTCCGAACTTCCGGTGATGACGGCGATTGAAACCGTCGCAGGGCCGTGGGGCGGGCGCATCGTGCTCGTCACCGGCGTCGTCGCGCTCTTGAGCGCGTGGAACGCAGCGCTCTTTGCGTCGTCGCGTATGATCTACAATCTCAGCGCCTCTGGCGCGCTGCCGTCCTTCCTTGCGAGGGTTCACCCGAAGTTCGGAACGCCCGTGAACGCCGTTCTTTTCGTGGGCGCCGTCGCGCTCGCCGGCGGCATGATGGGGCGCGCTTTCATTGCGCCAGTCCTGCAGCTCGGCGCGCTCGGATTCGCGATCGGCTTCCTTGCGACATGCGCGTCATACCTGCGGCTCTTCGGCGTCACGGCGCCGCTACCGCGCGTTTTCGCTGCCGGGTTCGCCGCGATCTCCGTGTGGGCCGTCATCATGTTGTCCGTATACACAATGTTCGCCGGGAAGAGCGGCCTGCCGCCCGAAGCGGCGGCGCTCGCCGCGTGG
>JACKIL010000021.1 GCA_020638525.1 Caulobacterales bacterium
TTTTGGGGCTTGCGAATCGCGCAGGAGGCAAGAAAGCCCCTATTTATGGGCTAAAATGGGCCCTGCGATACGAAAAACGCTTGTCTAAACGCGAATCACATGATTCTGTCCGCCCATAGTTCGGCTGCACATAGAGGAATCCAATGGCCACTAAAAAGAAAGTCGCCGCCAAGCCCGCGGCGAAGAAAGCGACGAAGAAAGCGCCCGCCAAGAAAACGGCGGCGAAATCGGCGACCAAGAAGGCGTTGCCCGCCGTCCTGACGCTCAAGCACCTCGCGGCGGAAATCGCCGAATCGCAGGACATGCCGAAAAAGCAGGCCGAAGCCATCCTGACGAATTTCGTCGAGCTGATCGGCAAATACCTCAAAAAAGGCTCGAAAATCCGCATCGTCGGCCTCGGCATCCTGCAAGTCCGCCATCGTCCGGCGCGCATGGGCCGCAACCCGGCGACGGGCGAAGCCATCAAGATCAAAGCCAGCAAGAAAGTCGCTTTCCGCGTGGCGAAAGATCTCAAAGAGTCGATCTAACGCATTTGCGTTCGGCTCGGGCGGGACACCGCCAGAGAATACAAGACCGGCCGCCCTTCGAGGCGGCCGGTTTTTTTGTTGGGGTCAGATGATGTTGTCATTCCGGGGCGATCCAAAGGATCGAACCCGGAATCCACTCTTTGGGCGCCGCCGCATGGATTCCGGGTTCCACGCTTCGCGCGGCCCCGGCCCGGAATGACATTTGAACAATTGAATGCGGCGCTTTCGACGCACGCCTAATCCACGATCGCCTGAAACCGCGCGCGCACCGGCTGGTGGTCGGTGAACTGGAAATCGAGGTCTTTCGCGGCGACTTCGAGCGGCTCGATATTCGGCGAGATGACGAAGCCATCGATGGTCGTCGTGTAGTTCTCGCCGCGCTTATAGGCGCGCTCATTTGTCCTGACGCTCGGCACGTTCGCATCGGCGACCGCGCGCCAGCCCTCGCTGAGCTCCTTATAAGGGAACGCGTGAATCCAGAAGAGGTCTTTCTCCAGCGTCGTCGTCGGCCGGCCGGGGTTGAGGAACTCATAGTTCCAGTCGCCACCGATGATGACGAAATGACCTTTCTGATATTCGCTCTTCGCGTAGTCGAGCACCGCGCGGAGCTGCTCAAGGCGCACATTGGCGCCGTCGTCGAAGGCGGAGAGATGCACGTCAATGAGCGTCCACTCGCCGCTGACGAAGGGAACGCGCACGACCTGCATATGATAGCGCCGCTTCCACAGGCCCATAATGCGCCCGGGCTCAAGAGGCAGATCGACGATTTCGCGCGTCACGCCCGAGGCGTTGACCGAGGTGAAGAGCCCGTGGCGCGCATGGAAAGGCGGCGGCAGGAAACGCGTCGTCCAGTCCGCCGAGAAGGCGTTGTCGCGGCCCGCAAGCGCTGTCGCGACAGCGCCGAGAACATCGACCCCGCGCGTCATCATGCTCGCGCGCGCCGTCTCCTGCATCAGGATCGCATCCGTGCGCGGGCCAGACAGCTCCGTCACGATTCCGAGGACGTTTTTCTTCACGACCTTCTTGCTCGGCGGAAAGAAACTCTTGCCGCCATCGGCGTAAAAATCCGACTCGGCGCCGAGGCCGCCATAACCGATGTTCCATGTCGTGACGGAAATGACGCGGCCTTCGAGCGGCGTCAGCGCCGCTGTTTCGCCCTGCGGCTCGATAAAAACATCCGTACTCATCCTGTTCGTATAAATAACGATCCCCGCATATGCAATGAACGCAGCGAGCGCGATGAGAACGCCGCGCGCCGCGCCTGATTTCATCATTTGCCCCATCATGTGACGGCCCCTTCCGCCTTTTCATTTTCCCGCGCTTCGATCGCCGCGGTGACGATATCGCCTGCAAGCTCAGGCTTTTTCGC
This sequence comes from Caulobacterales bacterium, assembly GCA_020638525.1. GTDB lineage: Bacteria > Pseudomonadota > Alphaproteobacteria > Caulobacterales > Parvularculaceae > Amphiplicatus. The sequence continues at coordinate 1,897 of JACKIL010000021.1, forward strand.
AAGGCGGCTCGCCGCCGCCTGAATGATGCCGACGATGGCGGTGAGCCCGCCCCATTCGTCGCTCATTTCGCTGACGAAGCCGACAAGGCTGCTTTTCGCCTGCATGGCGAGCACGATGTCCGTAAATCGCCGCTGGAACATGTAATCGCCTGCAACGATATTCGCCGGCAGGGCGAGCAGCGCTTTCGAATAATCCTCAACGAAGGCGTTGTAGGAAAAGATGTAGACGATGGCGCCGAATGCGCCGACCGCCGCGATGGCGATGAGCGTTGAAACATTCGTCAGGAACACCGCATTCGTCAGGAAGAGCCCGCGCAAGGGCGTGTGCAGGATGAGGAGGTTCACGGTGAAAATGCCGATCGCGAAGATGAAGACCGGCGTCATCTGGTCCTGCGCGAGCTTCAGAAGGCGCATCGCATCGAGATAGGTCGCTTCGACGATGCGGCTCGCCCCGTTCGCATCCATCGCGCCCGCCGCGCGAACGCGCGCGAGAATTTCATCCGCATCCGCGCTGAAATTGCGCGTGTCCGCCCAGAACTGGCTGACGAGCGTGTAGATAAGAATGATGCCGCCCGCAAAGATCAGCGTCGAATAGACGGCGTAGATCGCATAAGTCTGGCGCAGGCGTTTGCGCGACTTCGGATCGGGATGCTCGACCGCTTTGACTGTATGAAAGGCGACAATCGCGGCGACGAAGGCGATCGCGCCGAGCGCCGCCATCGGGTGGCGTGAAATGATGCCGATGAAATCCGTACCCGGCGTCGCGGCGTCGACAAGCCAGAGAAGCGCCGCGCAATAAAAGAGGATCGCCATTTCGCCGATGGCGCCGGAGCAGCGACGGTCTTCGCCCGCCAGTTTGAACCGCAGGGAATGGCGCTCAATCCAGATCGGCCCGGCGCAATGATAACTCGCAACGAGAAATAGCGAGCCGACAAGCCAGCCCGCCGCAAGCACGAACGCTGTCAACGCCGATGCGCTCACGCCCTCTCAATCCCCTTCTTCCGCGCGCCAACGGTATAAGCCGCTCGGGGCTCGCGCGCAAAGGCGCTTCAATCGAGAAACGGCCTTCCTTCGCGATCCTCGATCTCGACGATCCACAGATCGGGGTCGATGCGCCGTTCCTTGGCGAGCCATTCATCGATCTTCGCTTCCGCCGCCGGCCCCTCAAAGGGTTCGCGCCAGAAGGCTTCGCCTTCAAGGGTCATCGACTGGATGAAGAGCCGCGCCATCGGCCCCTCGTCGCCGCGCCCGATGAAGACCTTCACCGCAACGGCGCCCGCATCCGGATCACCCTTCTTTGCAACATGCGCGAAGGCGCCCGCCGCCGAGCATCGACGAAGCTGCGCCGAAACGCGGATTTCCGTTTTAAGGCGCGGGGGACGTTCCATCGCTTACGGCGCTTCGTGGCGAAGGCGCGAGAGCGAGGCGCGGAAGCGCGACTCGATTTCATCGCGCCGAACATGAACGCCGTCTTTCACGATGTGCCGGCCGCCAGACCAGACATCGCTGATCGCGCGCTCGCCGCCCGCAAAGACGAAGCCGTCAAGAAGCCGGTCGCCCTCGCCGCTCGAAAGCGAAACCTTGGAAGGGTCGAGCGTGACGAGGTCGGCCCATCGGCCAGCCGCGATCGTCCCCGACGCGCGCGACAGCGCCGCCGCGCCGCCTTCAAGCGCAAGTTCATAGAGCGTGCGCCCCGCCGACCACTCGCCGCGGCACATGACGTTGCGGCTCTTGTGCGTCACGCGCTGCGTATATTCGAGAAGGCGCAGTTCATCGGCGAGCGAGATGGAGATGTTCGAATCCGTGCCGAAGCCGATCTTCCCACCCGCTTCGAGATAAGCCGCGCCATTGAAGACGCCGTCGCCGAGATTGCCTTCGGTGACGGGGCAAACGCCCGCAACGGCGCCGCGCCGTGCAAGACCCGTCGTTTCAGCTTCCGTCATGTGCGTTGCATGAACGAGGCACCAGCCGGGCCCGATCGGCGTGTTGTCGAGAATCCATTCAACGGGGCGCGCGCCGAGCCAGGCTTTCACGTCATCGACCTCAAGAACCTGCTCGGCGGCGTGAACGTGGAAGGCGCCTTTATAGGTTTCCGTCAGGATACGGATTTCCTCCGGCCCCGCCGCGCGCAACGAATGGAACGAATTCCCGACGAAAAGATCAGGCGCGCCGCTTTTCGCTGCGCGGGTCACGCCCGCGCGAAGGCTCGCATAGCTGTCGAGCGTCGTCTCGAAACGCTTCTGGCGCGGCTTCAGCGGCGCCTTGTTCGCCCCGCCATAGGCATAGAAGACGGGAAGCAGCGTGAGGCCGAGCCCCGCCGTTTCACCTGCTGCGATAATACGTGAAGACATTTCGGCGATGTCGTCATAGCGCGCGCCGCCCGGCGCGTTATGCACGTAATGGAATTCCGCAACCGCGCCATACCCCGCCTCCGCCATTTCCATGAAAGCGAAGGCCGTCACCGCTTCAATGTCATCCGGCGAAAGCGCGGAGAGGAACCAGTACATCGTCTCGCGCCATGTCCAGAAACTGTCGGCGCTCGTCGAGCGATATTCGGCGAGCCCCGCCATCGCGCGTTGGAATCCATGCGAATGGAGGTCGCCGGGCGCGGGCAGAATCGTCTTCTCTCCAAGCGAAACATCGCCAGAATCTCTCGCGGCGCCTGCTTCGACTTCCATGATGCGCCCATCGGCGCCGATGCGTATGCGGACATCCTCCGCCCAGCCGGAGGGAAGGAGCGCGCATTTGGCGAATAGCGTGGTCATAAATCGGGAAATTCTGTTTGAGGCCTTGTCGCGGCGGGGCCGCGCTGTTTAATCCACCCTACACTCAGAGGCCGCGCAAATGAACCCTGTCGAGATCACCGAAGGCGCTTCGCCCGTCATTCTCTGCCAGCCCCATTCGGGAACTTTCATTCCGGATGAAATCCTGCAACGCCTCAACGCGCGCGGGCGCGCCCTCGCTGACACCGACTGGCATGTCGACCGGCTTTATGCGGGGCTTCTTCCAAACGCGACCATCATCGCCGCGCGCTTCCACCGCTATGTGATCGACGCGAACCGCCCGCCTTCCGGGGCCTCGCTCTATCCGGGCCAGAACACGACAGGGCTTTGTCCGTCTACGGACTTTGACGGCGCGCCGATCTATGAAGAAGGCGAGGAACCGGGCGAGGAAGAAACCGAAGCGCGGCGCGCTGCATTCCACGCGCCTTATCACGCCGCGATCGAAGCCGCGATTGCGCGCGTGAAAGCGCGTCACGGCCTCGCCATCGTTTATGACTGCCACTCCATCCGCTCGCATATTCCCTATCTCTTCGAGGGCGCGCTCCCGACCTTCAATATCGGCACGAATAGCGGGGCTTCCTGCGATCCGCGCATCGAGAAGGCGGCGGCGGAAGCCTGCGCGCGCGCAGGCGACGATTACACGCATGTCGTCAACGGCCGCTTCAAAGGCGGCTGGACGACGCGCCATTACGGAAAGCCATCGCAAAACGTCCACGCGATCCAGATGGAGCTCGCCCAGCGCGCCTATATGACCGAAGCGCCGCCTTGGGGTTATGACGAGACGAAAGCGCAGCGCTTGCGCAGCGTGCTGGCGGAGATTCTCGGCGCGATTGAGAAGTTTGCGATGGAAGGAACGCCCAGCGCTTAAGCCGCGCTCGCGCGTCTCTCTCTGCGATAAGCGTTGATGCGCTCGAGCTGCGTCAGCACATCCGGCGCGGGCTGAGTCAGCGCGGCGTCGGATTTCTTCAGGGATTCAAGACGGCGCGGGCGCTGCGGGGTTCTGATCGGCAGGCGAAGCGTCGCTTTCACGCCCTCGCCCGGCGCGCTTTCGAGATCGAGCGCGCCGCCGTGGAGTTCTGCAAGCGCAAAAGCGAGCGCGAGGCCGAGGCCTGTTCCTTTCGCGCCGCGAACGCCATCCGCCTGCATGTCGCTGAAGCGCTTGCCGAGGCGCGCAAGTTCGATCGCGTTCATGCCGACGCCCGTATCCGTCACGGTAAGGACGATTTCCTCACCCTTGCGATGGGCGCCGAGCACGACTTCGCCATCGCTCGTGAACTTCACGGCGTTCGACAGGAGGTTGAGAAGGATCTGGCGCAGCGCGCGCGGATCGATCCAGCTTTCCGGCAGGTCGTCTTCGATGTCGTCGATGAGCTTCAGGCCGGCCTTTTCCGCCGACAGGCGCACCATCGCGGCGCATTCTTTCGCGATCGGGCCGATCTGCGTCATCTCGCATTGAAGCGCGAAGCGTTTGGCTTCGATCCGCGAGAGGTCGAGAAGCGAGGTGACAAGGTCGAGCAAATGCCCGCCCGAGGCGCGGATGTGATGGGCGTATTCGAGATATTTCGGGTTTTCGATCGGCCCGAAGGTTTCGTTCTCAATCGCCTCGGCGAACCCGATGACGGCGTTGAGCGGCGTTTTCATTTCGTGGCTGAGATCGGCGAGCAGGTCTGCGCGCTCATGGGCCTGCGCGCGCGCGTCTTCCGCCGAGCGCGCGAGCGCGGCGCCGCGGGAGGCCGCCGGGGCTTCGCTCGCATCGAGCATCAGAATTGACGTCTTGCCTTCAGCGCCCGCGCCGACCGAGAGGTCGACAAGGCGCGCCTCGCCCGAGGGAAGCGAGAGCGAAGCCGCAATGCGCGCTTTCTCGCTCTTGCCGGAAACCGCTTTGGTCACCGCCTCGCGGTCGGCCTCTTCGAAGAGAGAGGCGAAGGGAATGCCTTTGAGTTCGCCCGTCGAACGAGCGAAGAGCGCGGCCGCGCCCTTGGAGACGGCGGCGATGCGCGCCGAGGCGTCGAGCGTGACGACGCATGCGCCCTCCGCGCCTTCCCACGCCGCCCCCTCATTGAAGAGGCGCTTCATGATCCGGGTCAGGCGTTGGCGCACGTGTTAACCTCTGGTCGACGGACCTTAACGAGATATGACCATCGCCCGGTCATCGTTAACAAATCTTGAATAGGGTTAACCTGTTGATTTGTTGTGGTTTTCTTACCTCACCCCAGAGCCGTCCAGGCCAATTCCTTACCCGCCCCGCGAATCCCGCAAGACCGGGCTGAAGCCGCCCGGGGCGCCCTGCCCGGCGCCCGTTTCATGGGTCTCGCCAAAAACCGCGATGCAGCGCAAAGAGCCGCGCGGAAGAATTCGCGTCGCGGTCGCGGAGGTTTTGGCGGTGCTTGAGGCCCCTCGCGAGACTGCAAAATTCTCCCGAGGATTTAATCTCTTTCGGGTCAAAGGCGGGTCGAATTTGACTCGAATTCGGCTAGGATGCCCAAGCTGTTCTTAGGGTGGGGTCGGTAGCGTTCGCTTCAGGACGCTGAACGGGTGCGTCGGAAATACGGGAGAACTACCTTATGGTGCGTTGCGTTTCGAAGTCTGGCCGGCGAAGCCGTCAGACCGGGGCCGCCCTTGGCCGCCAGCCTATGAAGAAAGGCGGGCGTGCTTTCGCCGCCGCCGCCATCATCGGCGTTGCGCTGTCGGGCGGGGTCTCCGCAGACACGCTTGCCCAGCCGCAGGACAACGCGCTCGAGCGGCGCGCCGCCGACTATGTGCTTCTGCGCGAGGACATCGCCGCCATTGAAGCAACGCCCTTCGACAGCGCCAAGACGACGCGTGAAGCGCACAAGCGCCTCAGCGCCCATACGTCGAAAGCGCTTTCGAGCGGCTGGGTCGCTTACGCCGCGCTCGTCGCCGCATCGACGCCGGAATTCGCAGAAGCGCTTCAGAAAGACATGAAGAAGAGCGAGCGTGGCCTCAAAGGCAAGGACGCCTTCCTCGCGCGCCTCGCCGCCGATCCTTCCTATGCGCGCAAGCTGAAGGGCGCGGACGCCGCCGTTGAACGCGTGCTCTCCATGACAGCGCAGGACGTGACGCGCTTCGCCGCCCTCGGCGACGCTTTCAAGACGCAGGCCTACGCCATGCAGAAGACGAACTGGGGCAAGCAGCGCATCGCCGCGAGCTCCGATCGCCTGTCGGAGGCTGAAGCCTATGCGCGCGCCCGCCCGCCGGCGTCCGCGCCCGCGCTTTCCCTTTCGTCGAATGGCGGCGTGACGGCGCCGGTGCTCGCCAGCGATTCAGGCGCCTGGTCGCCGAACTGGGGCGCAGCCGGATCTCCGGGCGACAATTCGGAGCCGAACGCGCAAGTCATCATGGATCGCGTCCTCAATCTCGCAGCGCGTTACGATATCGGCGCGATGAACGAAAAGGTCGTCGACGTCTATGCGAAGAACGACCGCGCCGATCAGTGCCTTTCAATGGCGACCCTGACGCTTCGCCAGTGCATCGCCGCGACGCGCACGCCTTACGAGGAAGCCTTCTGCCTCGGCGAGCACGCGCTCATCGACACGGCGAGCTGCGTCGGCTGGGTTGCAGGCGCCGGCGCTGAAGACCAACAGGGATGACGCGCCTTTAAGCGCAACGGACTTGGCTAGAAAGTTCTAGCGCCCGGTTTTCTAACGACTGACTGCACGCTCTGGGAAAGCCGCCCTTCAAAAGAAGGGCGGTTTTTCTTTGTCAGAGATCCGCCGCGACGCGGAAGCCGAGGGAGGAGTCGCGCACGTTTGTCGTGATGCGGCGCCGGTTGGCGATGCGCATGTCGCCTGCGTCGCTCTTCCACGAGCCGCCGCGCACGACGCGCTGGCCGCAATCGCCGTTCAGGACGGGCGAACCGTCCGTCGGCGCCGCTGTGAAATTGTTGACGTAACAATCCTCGACCCACTCGCTCGCATTGCCGAGCATGTCGTAAAGGCCGAAGGCGTTTGCGGAGTAAGAGCCGGCCTCGCTCGTCTTGCCCGACGGCGCCATGGAGCGGTCGAAGCGCGCGCCCCACCAATAAGCGGTCGCCGCGCCGCCGCGCGCGGCGTATTCCCATTCCGATTCCGTAGGCAGACGATATTTGCGGCCCGACTTTTTCGAAAGCCACTGCACATAAGCTTTCGCGTCCGCCCAGGAGATGTAGATCGCCGGGCGCGCGCCGCGGCCGAACCCTGCATCCGCCGGCGCGTAATTGCGGCACCCGCCATCGTCGACGCAAGCCGCCCACTCATCGAACGTAACCTCGTGAACGCCCATCGCGAAAGGCTTCAAGGTCACTTCGTGCTGCGGGCCCTCATAGGCGAACCGGCCGGGCTCATCCTTCGGAGAGCCCATGAGATAGGCGCCGCCCGGCAGCTTCGCCATGACGGGGCAGAAATCGCAATCCTTGAAGGTTCCTTCCGCCGCCGCAGGCTGATCCGTAGGCGGAGCGCTTTCCGTCGCCGTTTCGCTTTCAGGCGCTGCGGCGAGCGTTTCTTCCGCAGGCGCGGCCTCAACCGCTTCGCCTTCGGCGGGCTCGATCACGCCTTCGACGGATTCGCCATCCGCCGCATCGAGCGCTGCGAGCGAATCCTGCGCTTCCGGCGCTGCGGTGATTTCTGCTGCGAGCGCTGCTTCTTCAGCCGGCGTCGGCGTGCTTTCCGTTATGGTTTCCTGCGCAGGCGCCGTCGCAGTCGCTGCGACTTCTTCCTGCTTCTTCGCGCCGGGCGCGCCGCGCGTGATCGCGAAGAAGGCGCCGCCGCCAAGCAGGAGGGCGCCAAGCACGACGGCGGCGATGACAGCGACGTTCGGCCCGCTCTTCTGCGGGGCGGAGGCTTGCGCGCGCGGCGGCGCGCTCTGGCGAGGCACCGCTTGTTGCTGAACTTGCGGTTGGGCTTGCGGGCGCGGCTGCGGCGCAGCGGCGGCCGGCGCCGGACGTGGCGGCGGGGCAGGCGCAGCGGCGCGCGCGAGCGCGACAAGCCGGTTTTTCGCAAGGTCTGCGAAATGCCCGTTCGGATAGCGCTTCAGATAGGCTTCGAAATCGTGCGCGTCGCCGCCATCCTTGATCGAGGTCCAGAACGTATTCTCGATCGTCACATCGGCTGCTGGCGAACCAGTTGCGCTTTGCTGCGGCGCCGCGCTGCCGTGATGGCCGATCGCCGCCTGAATGTCGTGCACGAAGGCGCGCCAGTTCGCGTCGTTGCGGTCGCCGCGCCAGTTGATGAGATCAGCCGTCTGAACAAGTTCGAAGCGCAAGGGGCGATCGCATTCGTCGATCATCGCCGGAACAAGCGTCGAACACCGCTCGCCGATCGTCGCTTCGGCGCGCACCCATTTCGAGTTCACGGACCGTTTCGACCACAGAACAACGACGGCACCCGCCTCGCGCAGGTTCTTTTCCGTGACTTCGTCATAGGATTGGCCGGCGCGGAGATTGGAATCCCACCAGACGGACAGCCCTTCGGCTTCGAGCGCGCCGGCGATCGCCCGCGCTCTATTCTGGTCTTCCCGGTTATATGAGATGAAGACGTCCGCCAAAGCTCAAGTCCTCCCCCTTGGCCGCACTTACTACCGTATCGGGAAAAATATTGGTAGTAGGAAGGTCAGCCGGGGCGGCAGACGCCCTTTTTCGTGCAGCCATTGCGTTCGGAAGGCGCTTCTCGCCTGCGCCGCGCAACCGTAGAGAAGCGTTTCTCCCCTCATGTCCTACGTCTTCAACACCGACATCCTCCTCAACGAGGCTGACCGCGAAGAGGCGCGCCGCGAGTTTCCGCATGTCTATTTCGCGCTCGACAATGCGTCTTTGCGCGAAACATTCGCACCTTTTGATGCGCGTGCGAACCTTTCAAAGACGCGCAGCCGCCGCTGGGGCGTCGTCGCCGTGCTGCTCGCGACGGCCGCGCTCCTCCTCGCGGGCGGCGAGATGCTCTATCATCACCTGCCGAAATATCAGCTTCGCCTCCTCGCCGGAATTGGCGGCGTCGCCGGCATTGTCAGCGTCGTCATCGGCGTCTTCGGCATTATGTACCGTAAACGGAAGATGCGCTGGCTCGCCGACCGCCTTGCGACGGAGCGCCTTCGCCAGTTCCATTTCCAGACCTTCGTCGCCGGCGCCGCCGACATCCTGAGAGGCGCGCGCGACGAGGCGGCGCGCGAGGCGTTCCTCAGAAAGCGCGACATTCATTTCGACGCCTTCCGCAACGCGTTCCTCACGCGCATCGACGATGAGCTTGCGCACATCGTTCACGCGGAGGACCCGGGCGACGGCGTCATCATCGAGAACGGCGCGCATGACATCGATCCGGCGGACCCGGCGCTCGAGGAATACTTCAAGGCCTATAAGCGCCTGCGCTTCGACCGGCAGATCGGCTATTGCGACCTCGTGCTGCGCAAGGATGACGGCCTCTGGAAGAACGCGCCCGTGCGCCAGGCGCAGATCCTTGGCGGGATCGCGCTCGCCTGCGTTTTCGGTATTCTCGTATTGCACGGCCTCGTCTTTCTCGGCGCTGTCGCCGATATCCACTGGATGAAAGGCCCGCTCATCCATGTATTCGCGATCTGGGCGGCGATCGTCGCGCTCAGCGCACGGACATTCGAAGAAGGTTTCCAGCCGGAGCGCGAGATCGAGCGCATGCGCAGCTACCGCCTGTCGCTGAAAAAGCTCGCAGCGCAATTCGAAAAGGCGGAAGACCCGCAAGGGAAGATCGAGGCCATGAAAGGCCTTGAAAAGCTCACCCATGAGGAAATGGTGCTGTTCCTCAAAGGCAATTACGAAGCCCAGTTCGTGATGTAAGGCGCGCGGCTATTCCGCCGCTTCGGGCGCGGCGCCTTCGCCGTCTTCCTCGTCATCCTCGCCGTCAAAGCCGAGCGCGCTCAAGGGCTCGCCCGACGCGAGCGCATCGAGCGTTTCGACATCGCGGAGCTTGCGCGCGACGGCGCGCGTGCGCGTGCCCGCCGCGTCGACCGTGTTCTGCACGGTGCGCAACTGTTTGCCGATCTTCTCCCAGACATCGCCATAACGCTGGAATTCCGTCTTGGCTTCGGCGAGCACGCGCCAGACTTCGCTTGAGCGTTTCTGGATGGCGAGGGTGCGGAAACCCATTTGCAGCGAGGTGAGGAGCGCGGCGAGCGTCGTCGGCCCGGCGATCGTCACGCGATATTTCGTCTGCAGGCGCGCGGCGAGACCATCGCGGCGGATCGCTTCCGCGAAGAGGCCCTCCGTCGGCAGGAACAGGATCGCGAAATCGGTCGTCTTCGGCGGACGGATATATTTGTCGCTGATCTTCTTGGCTTCGAACTCGATGACTTTCTCAAGCGCGTCGAGCGCGGCGCGCGCGCCTTCCGCATCCGCGCTTTCCCAGGCGATGACGAGCCGCTCGTAATCTTCCTTCGGAAACTTCGCGTCGATCGGCAGCAGCACTTCGCCTTCGCCGTCCGCGCCCGGCAGGCGCACGGCGTATTCGACGACTTCCTGCGATTCCGGGTCGATGCGCGCATTCGCGATGTATTGCTCGCGCGCGAGCATCTGTTCGAGGAGCGCGCCAAGCTGGACTTCCGCCCAGCCGCCGCGGTCTTTCACATTGGTCAGCACTTTCTTCAGGTCACCGACGCCGACCGCGAGCGTCTGCATTTCGCCAAGCCCGCGATGGACCTGTTCGAGCCGCTCGCTCACATGCTTGAAGGACTCGCCGAGGCGCTTTTCGAGTGTCGACTGCAATTTCTCATCGACCGTCGCGCGCATCTGTTCGAGTTTTTTCTCATTGTCGGCGCGCAACTTTTCGAGCTGCTGGTCGACCGCCTGGCGCAACTGCACATGCGCGTCGGTATTGGCGCGGGTCATCGCGACGAGATTGTCGCCAAGGTTGCCGAGCTTTTCGGCGACCGCTTTCTCGAAGGCGCCCTGCTGGTTTTTCAGCGCGTCGGTGAACAGCCCCATGCGCTCATTGATGGATTTCGACTGCGCTTCGCTGAAGGCGACGAGCCGGCCATCAAGCGCGGCGCGCGTTCCTTCCATCCCCTCGTGGATTTTCTCGCGCAGCGCGTCGCCGCGCTTTTCGGCCTCGTCGCGCATGCGCGCGATTTCCTCGCGGATGATCCGGTCGGTCGTCGCGACCGCGTCCTTGATGTGACCGAGTTCTGAAAGCTCGCGCCGGGCGCGCTCAACTTCTTCCCTCGCGGCCTTCCTCTCCTGCGAGAGCCGGAAGGCGTGGGCGACAAGAAACGCCCCCGCAAAGATGAAAGCGAGGAGAAACCAGAAGCCGGGGCCGCTCGGGCCGAGCCCCGCTTGTTCAAGGGCGTCGATAAGAACCATTCGTGAACATTAGGCGATTCTCTGACCGCCCGACAAGGAATGGTTTTCCCGGAAACCTCAGGCGATCCGCCGGGGCCCCGCCCCTTCGCCGGTCGTGGCCTCGCCCTTCGCCGCCTCGCCAGCCGCTTTCGACAGGGCGACGGCGCGGGTGAAATAGAGCGGGCGGTTCTTGGTCTCGTTGAAGACGCGGCCGAGATATTCGCCGATGACGCCGAGCACGGTGAGCTGCACCCCGCCGAGGAAGAGCATCACCGTCATCAAGCTGGAAAAGCCCGGCACCGGATCGCCAAAGAAAATCTTCTTCACGATGAAGAAGAGGCCGAGGAAGAAGGCGCCCATGGCGACCGCGAAGCCGACATAGGTCGAGATCTTCAAAGGCGCGAGCGTCGACGAGGTGATCGCCTCAAGCGAAAGGTTCCAGAGCTTCCAGTAATTCCACTTCGTCGTTCCCGCATGGCGCGGCGCGCGATCGTAAGTGATGATCTTCGACGGGAAGCCGATCCATGCGAAGACGCCCTTCATGAAACGGTGCCGCTCGCGCATCGAACAGACAGCGTTGACGGCGGCGCGCGACAAAAGCCGGAAGTCGCCGACATTTTCAGGCAGCGCGACCGAGCCCGCCGAGCGCATGACGCGATAGAAGGCGCGCGCCGTCGCTTTCTTCAGCCAGGTCTCGCCCTCGCGCTTGCGGCGCTGGGCGTAAACGACGTCATAGCCTTCGCGCCAACCTTCGATCATCTCGCCGATGAGCGATGGCGGGTCCTGCAGGTCCGCATCGATGACGACGACGGCATCGCCCGCCGCCGCATCGAGCCCTGCGGTGAGTGCGATTTCCTTGCCGTAATTGCGCGACAGATCGACGATCGTCGTGTTCAGATGGCGCGCGCGCAGCGCATGCATGAGCGCGAGCGTGCCGTCGGTCGAGCCGTCATTAACGAAGACGACTTCATAGGGCTGCGCGAGCGAAGCCATTTCCTTGCGCACGGCGCGGTGAAATTCGGCGAGCGCTTCTTCCTCGTTATAGGCGGGGCAAACGATCGACAGAAGGCGCGGGCAATCGCGCTCGCGAGGCGCAAGGCACAGCGCGTTCTGCGCTTGTTGGGCGGGCTCGTTCATGCGCCCCTCCTCTCCCCGTGCGAAGCGCCGAAGACGAAGAAGGCGCTTGCAGCATAATTGCAGACAAAGCCGAGCAGGATCGCAACGCCCTTCGCCGGCATCGGCCCGATGCGATGCGCGAGAAGCAGCAGCACCGCCGTCGACAGCGCGAGCGAGAAGAGATGCGCGGCGAGAAACTTGCTATAGCCGCGAAGCGAAAGCGGCGCGGGCGCGCCTTCAACGCGGAAGGTGATGCGGGAATTGAGAAGATAGCTCTGCAGGTTTCCGGCGAGGAAGCTCGCAATATTCGCGGCGACTGGCGAAACCTGCGCGGCGACAAGAGCTGAGAACACGATGAGATCGACGATGGTGTTTGCGACGCCGACGCCGCCGAAGCGCGCCATGCGCCCGCCTTCGCGGCGCGCGACATTGCGCAGATCCCGCTTTTCCTCCGTCATCACGCCGCCCGTTCATGCCGGGAAACCCCCGGCGCTTTTTGCATTCGCGGGTGGAAGATAAGATTTCCTTTATTACGCCAAGGTAAATTCAGGGAATGGAAAGCGGCCCCATGAAAACGCGGGCTTAATTCGTAAACGAAGTTTTAACGGACCCGGCGCGCATGAAGCTCAGCACGTCTATCGACTGGTCGCGCTACCGGCTGACGCCGTTTCGCATTATCGCGATTTTCGCGCTCATGCTCGTGATGGAAGCGGGCGTCTCCGTCGCGCAGTTCTCCTCCGCGCGCGAGGGCGTTCTGCCGGGCGGGGCTGCTGTCGGCGGCGATTTCATCGCCTTTTACGCGGCCGGACACGCGGCGTTGGAAGGCGATGCGGCGGCGACCTATACGCGAGAGACGTTTGAGGAAAAGCTGAAAGAGGTTGGCCCGCCGCTCGAAAGGTTCGGGCTCACCTGGCAATATCCGCCGACATATTTCTTCGCCGTCATTCCCTTCGCGCTGCTCGGCTTTATCCCGGGCTACCTATTGTGGACGGGCGGGACCGCGCTCGGCTTTTTCGCGGCCTTGCGCGGCGCGGGCTATCGCGGGCTTATTCTTTTCGCGATTTTTGCAGCGCCTGCGACCTTTCAGGCGGCGATTACGGGGCAGAACGGTTTCCTCACCGCCGCGCTCATCACGCTCGCTGCTCTTTACCCGGACAAACGCCCGGTCGTCGCGGGGCTCGCCGCGGCGCTTCTCACGGTGAAGCCGCAGCTTGGACTTCTCATTCCTATCGCATATCTCGCGGGCGGGTGCTGGCGCGCGTTTTTCACTGCCGCGATTGGAAGCGTCGCGCTTGCGCTTGCAAGCTATGGCGCGTTCGGCGCCGAGACGTGGACCGCCTTTGTCGAAGGCGCGCGCGCGGCGAGCGACAATCTCGCGGCGGGCCTCATGCCGATTTACAAGATGGGAACGCCCTATTCGGCCGCGCGTTACGCCGGCCTTCCTGCGGAGATCGCGAGCGTCTTCCAGATCGTCTTCGCGCTTGGCGGGGCGGCGCTCGTCGGCCTCGTTTGGCGGCGCGTGCGCGAGGCTGACTTGCGCGCGGCGGTTCTTGCGTCCTGCGTATTCCTCGCCGCGCCTTACGCCTATTACTATGAATTCGTCATTCTCGCGCTTCCGGCGGCGGTTCTCGCCAAACGCGGCATGGAGCATGGCTGGCTGCGGTTCGAGGCGGTCGCGCTTTCCCTGATGTTCGCTTTGCCGCTCTTCACGACGAGTTCGTCGCATGAAGGCGGGATCAGCCTCGGGTTCATCATTGTGCTGATCACTGTCGCGAACGTCATCCGGCGCGTCGCACATGAGGAACCCGATGCGCTCCGAGCGTCGGCCCGAAAAGTGGAAGCCGGTTTTCGGCAAGCCGACGCGACCAACTAAAACCCTAGCGCCTTCCCTTAAAGGCGCTAGGTTCGCCAGTGCAAGGTTCCGCCCGCAATCGGGTTGACGAAGGGCGCTGACGCATCGCGCGCCATCCAGGCGCGTTTGAGGCGCACATACCATTTCGCCGGTTCATCGGGGTCGCCGACATAAAGCGGGCGGTGCGCGGCGCGCGCAAGGTTCTCGTTCTGCGCGCGCAGGATGGCGCCGTCCTGACCGAGGAAACTCTCCGTCATCTTCTGCGCGATCGGGTGCAGCAAAGTCAGCAGCGCAATATCCCAAAAAATGACATGCACGATATCCGTCTTGCCGTCTTCGGTCGGCGTCATCGCGGTGAGGCCGAGCACGGTGCGCTTGCCGAGGCGGATGGTTTCGAGGCGTACGCCCGGCAGGCGGAACTCGATCTCCGTCGTCGGCGCGCCGCCGAAGAATTTGTAGATGCGGCTGTTCGACGATGGCCGGTGCGCCGGCATTTTGAAACCGAGCGGCGTCGGCTCGAACGTCTTCGTCTTGTCTTTGAGGCCCGCCCCTTCGCGCCACCACCACTGGCGATGAACGAAAGGCGTGTGCGCAGGGTCGACAAGGCCGATCACCGTTTCATCGAACGGCCCTTCGGCGCCGACGCGCACGGTGATGCGCGGGCGCCAGTCGGCGGGAAGGCCGGTCTCAGGCGGCTCGCAGGCTGGCGGCGCTTCGCGCCCGTCCGCCGCCCAGTAAATCCAGATGAGGCCGTTCGCTTCGTGAAGCGGGTAGCGGCGCACTTTGATTTTCGCCGCGTCGAACTGCGCGTAGGAAGGCAGCGCCGGAATGAGCGAACAGGCGCCGCTCTTCGTCGCAAACCGCCAGCCGTGATAGGGGCATTCGACAGCCGGCTCGCCCTCTTCCACGATGCGCCCGCCCGACAGCGGCGCCGCGCGATGCGGGCAGACATCCTTCATGGCGAAGGCTTCGCCAGATTTCGTCCGCCCAAGGACGACCGGCTCGCCGAAGAAGAGCTTGCGCTCCATCGCGCCGGGCTTCACCTCGCTTGAGAGCGCGGCGAGATACCAGAGATCCGCAGGCGCGGCGTCTTCCGCAAGCGCGCTCATGCGGGCCGGCGCGCCTTCATCGCGGCGCTAAGCGTTCCCTCGTCGAGATAATCAAGCTCGCCGCCAACCGGCACGCCTTGGCTGAGGCGTGTAACCGACACGCCGCCGCCTTCGAGATGATCGGCGAGATAATGCGCGGTCGTTTGCCCGTCGACGGTCGCGGGCAGCGCCAGCACGACTTCTTTCACCGCGCCTTCTTTAACGCGCGCGATGAGCGCGCCGATGTGAAGATCGTCGGGCCCGACGCCGTCGAGCGGCGACAAAAGCCCGCCGAGCACATGATAGGCGCCGCGATGGGCGCCCGCGCGCTCAAGCGCCCAGAGGTCGCCGACATCCTGCACCACGCAAAGCACGGTCTTCTCGCGCGTTACGTCCGCGCAGATCGCGCAAGGGTCAATCGAATCCCAGTTTCCGCAGACGGAGCACGCCTTCACTTTGTCCGCCGCATCCGCAAGCGCAAAAGCAAGCGGGCGCATGACCGGATCACGCTTCTTCAACAGATAAAGCGCAGCACGCTTCGCAGAACGCGGCCCCAGCCCCGGCATTTTCGCAAGGAGGTCGATGAGGCGCTGAAGTTCGGGGCCGATCTGATTGGCGGGCATGCACTACTCTTTGGAATCGACACGAAAGGCGCCGATATAAGTTTCTTCGACCGTCGCATCCTGCCAGCGCTTGTCAATTGCGGCGTATTCATCTTTGTACGCTTCGACAAGCAGGCCGCGCACATGCTCGTCTTTGAAGTAATCAATGGTTACGAAGCACAACTCTTCGCGCTCATCGGAAAGCAGATCCGTGCGGACATAGCCGGGCGAGCGCGCAAAGAATACCGCCCATTCTCCATTCGGCCCATAGGCGCGCTGGAACTTCTCTCTCCACTCAGGTTTGACGCGGTATGACCAGATATAAGCGTGCATCTAGGTCGCGACCTTAAAACGGCAGCTTCATCCCCGGCGGCAGCGGCAAGCCCGCTGTCAAGGATTTCATTTGTTCGGCCGTCTGCGTTTCAAGTTTTGATTTCGCGTCGTTGATCGCGGCGGCGATGAGGTCTTCGACGACTTCGCCTTCATCCTCTTTCAGGAGCGAGCGCTCGATGGCGACGGCTTTGCAATAGCCTTTGCCGTTCATGACGATTTTGACCATGCCGCCGCCGGAGACGCCTTCGATTTCCATCGCGGCGATCTTCTCCTGCATTTCCTGCATTTTGGCCTGCATGGCGCCGGCCTGCTTCATGAGCTCGCCGAGATCTTTCACGCTTCTTGCTCCTCGTCTTCGTCGGTTTCGTCCGGCGCTTCCGCGACCGGTTCGATGGCGGGGCGGATGTCGCGGATCGCTGCAATCTCCGCATCCGGAAAGAGTTCGAGCGCGCGCTTGACGAGCGGGTGCGCCATCACTTCCGCGGTGCGCGCATCGCGCATGGTGGGCTCGCCCTCGACATTCGCGTTGACGGTGATCGCCCAGAACTGGCCCGTCCATTCGCGAAGGCGCTGCGTCAGGCGGTTCACAAGCTCGCCCGGCGCGCGCTCGTGCAGGCGCAGCTCGATGCGGCCGACGGCGAACGAGATGAGGTGAACGTAACTCTCAAGCTCGATCTTCAGCTTGATGTCGCGCTTTTCGCCCGCGAGCGCGACGATGTCGGCGAAGCTGCGAAGCTCGGGGCCGGCGGGCGCGCGGCGCGCCTGCGGTTCGGGGAAGGCTTCTTCGCGTGCGGGCTCCGCCGAATATCCGCCGCCGCCAAGCGCGGATTTGGGACTAGGGATTCGGGATTCGGGATTCGGTTGCGCAGAAACAGAACCCGAATCCCTGATCCCGCTTCCCGAATCCCTCTTCAGCATACGGAGCGCCTCATCTGGCGTCGGCAGGTCAGCGGCGTAGGCGAGGCGAATGAGCGCCATCTCGCCCGCCGCCGCCGGGTCCGGCGCCTCGCGCGTTTCGGAAAGGCCCTTCATCAGAAGCGACCAAGCGCGCGTCAACGCATTGAGGGAGAGCTTGCCCGCCATGTCGCGCGCGCGCTCGGCGTCCGCCTCACCCGCCGCACCATGGCCCGCCGCATCGGGCCCCGCGGCTTTGACGCGGGTAAGGAGATGCACGAGCTCCAGCATGTCGCGCAGGACGACGCCGGGGTCGGCGCCGGCGTCGTATTGCGTGCGGAAATGCTCAAGCGCGGTTTTCGCGTCGCCCGAAAAGACCGCCGAGAGCAGGTCCCAGACCTGCGTGCGGTCAGCGAGGCCCAGCATGTCGCGGATCGACGCGGCGTTCACCGGCTCGCCCGTCGCGCCGTTCTGCACGATCGCCTGATCGAGAATGGAAAGCGCATCGCGCACCGAGCCTTCGGCGGCGCGCGCGATCATGAAGAGGCCTTCGCGCTCGACTTCAACTTTTTCCTTTTGCGCAATCGCTGACAGGTGCTCGGTCAGCACGTCGGGGTCGATGCGGCGCAAATCGAAACGCTGGCAGCGCGAGAGCACGGTGACGGGAAGCTTCCTGATCTCCGTCGTCGCGAAGATGAACTTCACATGCGGGGGCGGCTCTTCGAGCGTTTTGAGCAGCGCGTTGAACGCCGCCGTCGAGAGCATGTGCACTTCGTCGATGATGTAGACTTTGTAGCGCGCTTCGACCGGCGCGTAGCGCACGCCCTCGATCAGCTCGCGAATGTCGCCGACGCCGGTGCGCGAGGCCGCGTCCATCTCAAGCACGTCCGGGTGTCGGCTTTCGGCGATGGCGCGGCAGTGGAGCCCCTCTTGCGCCATGTCGATCTGCGGGCCGTTATCCTCGCCATTGGGGCCGACATAATTGAGCGCGCGGGCGAGAATGCGCGCCGTCGTCGTTTTCCCCACCCCGCGAACGCCGGTGAGCACGTAAGCATGCGCGATGCGCCCCGAGGAGAACGCATTGCGCAATGTCTTCACCATCGCCTCATGGCCGATGAGGTCGTTGAAGCTTTGCGGGCGGTATTTTCGGGCCAGCACCTGATAGGGCGCGGCGTCCTGAGACTCGGGCATACCCGTCAATATCAGGGCGAGCGCTCAGGCCGCAAGGCGCGCGGCGGCCAGAGGGGAAAAGCGCCCCGCCCTAGCGGCCTTCGACCTGCCTTGCGTAATCATCCGCGTCGTACCACCCCCGCGATGATTCGATCTTGAGGTCGGGGCCGAGGTCCCATTCCTCCCAACCGGAAATGACGAGCGGATTGCCGGTTCCCGAATCATGCCCGGTGAATTTCCACAGATAGACGACATGTCCGCCCGCCGCGCGCACGCCTTCGCAAACCAGCGAGAGATCGGGAACGCCGGTGAAAAAGCCATTCGCCATTTCCTCGACGCCGGCCCGTCCCTGATATGGGGCGCCGTTGTTGATGACGATGCGCCCGCCCGACGAGAAATGCGCCGCCACCGCCGCCGCCGATCCTGAATTCCAGGCGTCGGTATAGGCCTTCGCCATCGCCTCTATTGCAGCGTTGTCATGCGGCATGCCGGCTTTCTCTCCCCGCCATGTCAATTCCCGAGCCGGCCCATGCCGACATCGAGACTCACGACCGGGCGATAACCGAGTTCTGCGCGCGCCTTGCCGTCATTGATCGTGCAGTCGCGGCTCATGATGGCGGCGGTGAAACGCGTGATCGGCGGCGGCGATTTCGCGCCGGCCATGCGCCACAAGGGCTCCGTCGCCGCAGCAAGCCCGCGCGCGGCCCAGCCCGGAATTGACTTGTCAGGCGGCGTAACGCCCGCCGTCGCGAGATAGCGCGTGAGGAAGTCGCGGAAAGAAAGCGTCTCGCCATCGGTGACGAAATAGGCCTCGCCCGGCTTGCCGCCCTCGAGCGCCAGCGAAATCGCCTCGACGAGATTGTCGACATGCGTCGTCGACGTCATCGCGGCGCCGCCGTCGATCCAGGCGAACTTTCCCGCCTTCACCATCTCGCAGACCGCCGGCAGCACGGTCTTGTCGCCGGGGCCCCAGACGAGGCGCGGGCGGATGACGATCGTCTCAAAGCCGTTCGCGGGATCGTTCGCCGCGCGCACCAGCGCTTCGGCGCGCGCTTTCGTGCGCGAATAGGGAAAGGGCGAGTTCGGCGCGAGCGGATAAGTCTCGTCGATATCGCGCATGTGCTGGCCGTGAAAGAGCGCGGCCTCCGTGCCGACATGGACGAAACGCTTGACGCCCGCAGCTTTCGCTGCGCCCAGCATTCGCTCCGTACCCGTCACATTGATTTCGTCATAGAGCGCGGACGGGCCCCATTCTTCGACATAGGCCGCGCAATGGATGACGGCTTCGGCGTCGCCGATGCGCTCGCTCGTCACGTTTTGAAGATCGCCGCGCACCGGGCGCGCGGCATGGGCGAGCAGCGCCGCGTCGCTCTCAAGCGAGCGCGACAGACCGACAATGTCATGCTGGCGCGAGAGCGCGAGCGAAACCGCGCCGCCGACAAATCCAGATCCGCCTGTCAGGAAAATCTTCAACAGACCGCCTTTCGAAACTGCGCAATCCGCGCATTCCGTGCAGCCCATGGAACGTCGCCGCCACTGCATTCCGGCGCGAACGCGTCCCGCCTCTCGCAGCGGCGCGCCTCACCGGTAATATTGCTTTTCCCGTTAATGCGCGTTCGCGCGCGGGATCAGCGCAGCAACACTTACTCAACTCTCCCCATGAGCAAGAGTGGAAGGCTGAAACGACCCGAACCGAAACTCGTTACGGCTGCTTCCTTCCGGACCTGACCGGGTTGGCGAGGAGTCCGTCCGCCAGCCTTCCGGGGCGGAATATCTGCGCTGCGCGCTTCAAATGCAAGGCTCGACAGCTTAGGGATTTCCCCTAAAGGCGCGTCAGGAGTTTCCCAAATGTCGACCGCGGACACTTTATGCCTCTTCGCCGCAGAACCGTTGAACCGCGCCTCCGACGAGCGCACGAAACCTGAATGGATCGCGGGCAAGCTCGCCGATCCGTCAAGCATGCTGCTGCCGGTCTGGCGCGGCGACCCGCTTGTGACGGGCGACAAGGCCGCGTTTCTCTCCACCGCGGCGCGCGGCGAATTTCCGGCTTCTGCGCCTGTCGTCTTTCTCGGTCTCGACTGGAAAGGTTCGGCCGTTTTCGCGATCGACGTCTCGCAGGCCCCCTCGCCTGATAGCGCGCCGTTCGCCGATATCGGCGTCTATATGCCGCTGCGCGAAGCGGCCTCGCGCGTCGATGCGGACGATCTCGCAATTGTCGGACAAGCCCGCTGGCTCCTCGACTGGCATCGCCGGCACGGCTTCTGCGCGGTCTGCGGCGCGCCGAGCGAGGTGAAAGACGGCGGCGCGAAACGTCAGTGCCCGGAGTGTCAGGCCGAGCACTTCCCGCGCTCGGACCCTGTGGCGATCGTCCTCGCGATCCATGACGGCGCCTGCCTTCTCGGGCGGAACACCCGCTTTCCGCCGGGCTTCTTCTCCGCGCTCGCCGGCTATGTCGAAGCGTCCGAGACGCCGGAAGCCTGCGCCGTGCGCGAGATCAAGGAAGAGGCGGGCGTCACGCTCACCGCCGTTCACTACCAGTTCTCGCAGCCCTGGCCCTTCCCGTCGTCCATGATGATGGGCTTTCTCGCCGACGCCAAGGATCGCACGTTGAAGCTCGACGAGACCGAGATCTGCGAGGCGAAATGGGTCGACAAGGCGGAAATCCGCGCCATTCTCGGCGGCGAGAAACGCGAGAATTTCTTCCTGCCGCCGCGTTTCACCATCGCGCGCCGCCTGATCGAGCATTGGGCGCAAAGCGAGCGCTGATTCGACAGGAGAAAGCTGAGGCGCTAGACTTTTCCCCAGTCGTGTAGGGAGGGGGTCCCATGCCGAAATGGCTTTCGTCGACGCTCATCGTCATCGGTTTTCTTGCGCTCGTCGCGATGGCGCTTCTGCCTCGCAATATCGAAGTGACGGTCTCGACCAATGTCGATGACCGCGACAAGCACTACATCTACAATCAGGGCGACTCGCTTCACACGCCGCCGGGCGACGTTGAGATCGAAGTCGAGGTTGAGGACGAGGAGTAACCCGCCTCGCCCTTCGAGGCGCGCTTTGCGCGCACCTCAGGGTGAGGCTCACACCCGCTCTGTTCCCGGCCCTCATCCTGAGGTGCGTGGACGAAGTCCGCGCCTCGAAGGATGCTTGCGTTATCTCGGCCGCGCCGACTTGTAGACGCCGAGGATTTTCATCTTCGATGAAAAGAAGCTCAGCTCCTCAAGCGCGAGGCGAACATTCTCGTGCTGCGGATGGCCTTCGCAATCGACATAGAACATCGTCGCGCTGAACGAGCCGTCGAGCATGTAGGACTCAAGCTTCGTCATGTTGACGCCGTTCGTCGCAAAACCGCCGAGCGCCTTGTAGAGCGCGGCCGGAATGTTGCGCACCTGAAAGACGAGCGTCGTCACGATCGGGCCGTCATCCGGCGCGGGGTCGTTCGGCTCGCGCGCCATCTCGAGGAAGCGCGTCGTGTTGTGGCCGGCGTCCTCGACATTCTCGCGGAGAATCTTGAGGCCGTAGATTTCCGCCGCCCGGCGCGAGGCGAAGACGCACTGGTCGTCGCGTCCCTTCTCGGCGAGTTCTTTCGCGGCGCCGGCTGTGTCGCCCGCGATTTCGGGCTTGAGGCCAAGCTCGCGGGTGATGCGCCGCGCCTGGCCGAGCGCCATGGCGTGGCTGCGAACGACTTTCAGCCCCTCGATCGATGCGTTCGGCCGGCCGATGAGCTGGTGGTGAATCGCAAGGAAGTGCTCCGCGACGATGTGGAGATTGGTCTGCGGGAGGAGGTGGTGGATGTCGGCGACCCGGCCCGCGAGCGAATTCTCGATCGGCAGCATGGCCCGGTCGGCGCGGTTCTGCTGCACGGCGTCGAGCGCGGCCTCAAAGGTCGGGCACGACAACGGGGTAAAGCCCTGAGCAAATGTGAGGCAGGCCTCCTCCGAATAGGCGCCGGGTTCGCCCTGGAAGGCGATGATGGGCTTTCCGCCAGATGCTGAAGAATCCGGGGCGGGAGAGGAGGATTGGCTCATGGTTTCCCTGCTTGAGTTTAGGACGGGGCCTTTTCGCGCGGGCCAACACGCTCGCGCAAGCCCGCTGTCGCATGGGGGCCTCGGGCGCGATCAAAGGCCGCAAGCCGGCCTTCGCCCGCGGGCGTTGCACCGCCGCCTGAAGACCTTTAGAAACCGCGCGAAAATCCGCGCGCGAACTCGCGGAACCGCCGCCAAAGCCGTCAACAATCACCCAAAACGGGCAAACAAGTCGGGCGCTCATGAAAGATCCTCTCCTCGGAAACAAGATCGCGGGAGCGCTGCTCGCCGCCCTCCTGCTCTTCTTCGGCCTGCCGCAGCTTGCGAACGCCCTTTTCGGCGGCGGCGGGCATGGGGGCGGTCATGAAGCCGAAGGCGAGGACCATGCGGCCCACCCCTTCCCGCAATTCCCGATCGCCTATGCCGGCGCTGAGAGCGCTGGTGAGGAGAAGGCCGCCGAGCCCGATCTCGGCACGCTCCTCGCCGCTGCGAACCCCGCCGCCGGCGAGCGCCGCGCCGCGATCTGCAAATCCTGCCATACCTTCGACAAAGGCGGCGCGAACGGCACCGGCCCGAACCTGTGGGACATCGTCAATCGCCCGGTCGCTGGCCATGAAGGCTTCAATTACACGCCGGCGCTCAAAGCGTTCGGCGGCGTGTGGAGCTATGAGCACCTCGACGGCTTCCTGAAGAACTCGGCCGAATACGTGCCCGGCACGGGCATGGCCCAGCGCTTCCCGAAAGCGGAGCAGCGCGCCGAGCTTCTCGCATTCCTTGCAACGCTTTCCGACAATCCGGTTCCCTTCCCCGCGCCGGCAGCGCCCGCCGAGGAAGAAAGCGCGCCCGCTGACGGCGCCGAAGGCGAGGAGCACGCAAGCCTCGATGAAGACGCAGCGCCCTATGTCGAAGGCGTCAAACCTGTCGAAGAACCCTCCGAGCCCAGCTCGGAGCAAAAAAAAAAGATAGAGCTGGGTAGCCTCCTCTATCACGACACGCGCCTCTCGGCGGACGGCTCCGTCTCCTGCGCGACCTGCCACGACCTCGCCCTTGGCGGGGTCGACCGGCTTCCCACCTCGACCGGCATCAAAGGCCAGCACGGCCCGATCAATTCGCCGACCGTCTTCAACTCCGTCCACAATTTCGTTCAGTTCTGGGATGGCCGCGCCGGCTCGCTCGAGGAGCAGGCCGCCGGCCCCGTCGAGAACCCGCTCGAGATGGGCGACGAATGGGGCGCCGTCGTCGAGAAGATCTCCGCCGATCCCGACTATGTCGCGAAATTCGCCGACGCCTATAACGGCGCCATCACCAAAGAGACGATCACAAGCGCCATCGCCGATTTCGAGCGCACGCTGGTGACGCCGAACTCGCCCTTCGACAAATATGTCAAAGGCGACAAGACGGCGATCTCGGACGAGGCCAAACGCGGCTTCATCCTCTTCAACGAAACCGGCTGCGCGAGCTGCCACAATGGCGACTATTTCGGCGGCACGAGCTTCCAGGTTCTCGCGCAAAGCTATTTCGACGAGCGCGGAACGCCGCTTACCGACGCCGATCTTGGCCGTTTCAGCGTGACCGGAAACGAAGCCGACCGCCACGCCTTCAAGTCGCCCATGCTGCGCAACGTCGCCGTCACCCCGCCCTATTTCCACGACGGCTCGACAAGCGACCTCACCGTCGTCGTCAAGAAAATGGGCCGCCACCAGCTCAAGACAGAACTCTCCGACGAAGACGCAAACGCGATCGTCGCCTTCCTGAAAACGCTCACCGGCGAATATCAGGGCGTCCCGCTCGACAAGATGGGCGCGCAGTAAGCAAAGGGTTCATCGCCAGAAACACAAAACGCCGCGCGGGAAACCGGGCGGCGTTTTTGTGAGCGTTCAGTTCAATGAGCGACTGGAGCGGGTAGCGGGAATCGAACCCGCGCGTTCAGCTTGGGAAGCTGACAGGCTACCATTACATCATACCCGCGAGCGCGCTCATGCATTGGCGTGGGGCGAAGAAAAGTCAAGCGAGAGGCGGCCGCGCATTTC
>JACKIL010000022.1 GCA_020638525.1 Caulobacterales bacterium
TCACCTCTTTCCCGCCCCTCCTATTCCCTATTCCCTATTCCCCATTCCCACTCATCACGCCGTCAGCGCCGCCGCCTTCGCGCGCTCTTTGAACTGCGCGATTTCGGTATCGCCAAGGAGCGGGGCGGCGAAGTCGAGCGCGTTCTCCATGATGCGCCGGGCGAGCGCGCGCTCTTCGCCTTCGGCGGCTCGGATCTCGACGACGAGATCGCCGAGATAGCGCTTCAGCTCCGCGCTCGCATCGGCGATGACGTTCTTGGCGGCGCTTGCGCGGCCGAGCTTTTCGGCGGCGCCTTTCGACTTTGCGAGGAAACGCGCGGCCTCGCGCGCGGCGGCGAGAATGCGCGGCGGAATTGAGTGCGAGATATCGGGACGATAGGCCATCAACCGGCTTGCGCCACTCGCCTTTCTCACCGGCGTCGCAGCGCGCAGCGCGGCGAGAGACTGCTCGGCGAAACGCTCAAGGCAGTCGCCGGCGACATCGCGGCAGGCTTCGATGCGGTTGAGAACGACATTGTCGTCCGCGCGGCTCGCTTCGCCTGCAAGGCCGTCCGCATAATCGATGAAATGCGAAAGCCGGAAGGCGGCGTCTTCCGCATCGAAGGCGCCCGCCGCATCGCGCTCAAGCCGGCGCGCGTCGTTTTCGAGATCCTCGAATAGCGTTTCGACGAGAAGCGCGGAATCGCCCGCCGCCGGGTCGCTCGCATCGCTGATGAGAGAAGCAAGGTGATAATAGAGCCGCAGCGAGCGCCACGGCTCGTTCATCCGCGCAGCGAGCGCAAGGAGGAGATAGGGCGCGGCCTCCGGCGCGACGCGGCGCGCGCCCTCATAGATGCGCCGCGCCTCGTAGAGTTCTTCTTCGGTGAGCGCGCCGACAGGCTTTGGAAACACCGCCTGCAACGCCTTCAAATGATCGACGGCGGAAAGCAGGAAGTGAATCTCGCCAAGGTCCGACAGGGCGCCCGCCCCGCCGAGCTGAGCAGAAAGCGTCTCATAGAACCGCTCGTCGGCTTCGGCGTGCGCGATGACGCGCGACAGCCCCTGCCCCGCCGCGTTGAAGAGCGCTTCTTCATCGGCGATGAGATCGGTCCGGCCCGCGCCGATCGCCTGATCGAGCGCGCCGGCAGCGCGCGCTGCGCCTGCGCATGCCGGATCGTTCATCAGGAGCGACCAGATCGGCGTCAGCGAGGTTCTGGCGATCCGTGCACGGCGCTTCTTGCCGGACCGGCGGCTGATGAAGAAATCCTCGAACGGAGTGAAGAACAGGCGCTGCGCATTCTTCGGGCGCGACGGAAACGCAGCGCCGCGCGCTTTCAACTGGTCGCGCAATTGCTCGATCAAGGCGTCATAAGGAAGGCCGCGCCCGCCAGCCGCCCGCTCGCGCTCAAGCGCGGTGAAGAGCTTCAGCGCTGCAGCGTTCGGCAAAGCGCCCAGAAACTCGAGCAGCCGCTCGTGCTTTTCCGGCGTCAGGGGCGATTGGTCTGCCACGGCGTTTCGACGGAGCCTCTGCGAGATCGGGACTTAAGGACTCGAATGTCAGAAAGGCGAACTGCCTATTCCCTAATCCCTCGTCCCAAATCCCTCAACCTCAGGCGCCAGCGTATTTCTTCTTGGCGCCGGCGCGCTCGCCGCCTTTCCAGTTGCGCATGAATTCCTCAAGTTCGGGGTCGCCGCCTTCCGGCAGCACGATCTTGAGCTTCACATACTGGTCGCCATGCCCGCTCTTGCCCTGCGGGGCGCCGCGGCCCTTAAGGCGCAGCACCGCGCCGGAGCTTGAGTTTTTCGGCACCGTTACGGAAACGTCGCCGGTGACGGTCGGCGCCGTCACCTTGCCGCCGAGCACGGCTTCCTTGAGCGAGATCGGGATCTCGACGTGAATGTCGGCGCCGCGCCGTTCGAAAACCGGGTGCGGCTGAACCTTCACTTCGACATAGACGTCGCCAGCAGGACCAGAACCGGGGCCTTTCTCGCCCTGACCGCGCAAGCGCAATGTTTGCCCGTCTTCAAGGCCGGCCGGAATGGAGATGTCGAGCGTGCGCCCGTCGGGCATCGTCACGCGTTTCGTCGCGCCGTTGACAGCGTCGAGAAGATCGATCTCAAGGCGATAGCGCAGATCGCGCCCGCGCATCGAGCCGCCGCCAGCGCCGCCGCGCGCACGCCCGCCGCCGAAGAGGTCGGCGAAGATGTCGCCCAGATCGTCAAAACTTGCGCCTGCGCCCGGCCCTGCGCCAGCGCCAGAACCCCAGCCCTGGCCGAAACCGTCAGCACCCGGACGGGGCCCGCTCGACCATGTGCGCTGCGCCGCGCGTTCGCGCCCGTCGGCGTCGATTTCGCCGCGGTCGAATTTCTTGCGCGCTTCGGAGTCGCCGAGAATGTCGAAAGCGGCGGCGACTTCCTTGAACTTTTCCTCGGACGCCTTGTCGCCCGGATTGCGGTCCGGGTGATATTGTTTGGCGAGCGAACGAAACGCCGCGCGAATTTCAGAATCGCTCGCCGTCGGAGAGACGCCCAGAACCTGATACGGATTCCTCGCCACGCGAAAAACCTCACCCCTTCATGGCGTGCTGAGCGATGCTCTCATCGCTGCGCCGCCGGATACTACTCTCCCGCCGCCAACGCCGGACCTTACCGGAGCGTTAACGCCGATACAGCCGAGAGATAGTCAGTTCTCTCTCAAAATGAAGACTTTGGGGTTAATTTTCGCCCTCGCAAGCGAGGGCAGGCCTAGCCGACAGCCGCGGAAGGCGCAGGCAGACTCGCCGTGGCGAAGCGGCGGATGACTTCGGCGAGGACGGCGCCTTTGACGGGTTTGCCCAGGAAATCGTTCATGCCGGCGTCCAGGCTCGCCGCCCGGTCCTCGGCCGAGGAGGCAGCGGTGAGTGCGACGACAGGGATCGCCGCCCATTCGGCGCAGGAGCCGCGAATGGCGCGCGTCGCCGTAAGCCCGTCCATGACCGGCATATGCAGGTCCATCAGCACCATGTCGAAACGGTTCTCTTTGAGGCGGGTGAGCGCCTCCTCGCCATTCTCGGCTTCGATAACCTCGACATTCAGCGGGCGGAGCAAGGCGCGGACGACCTGTCGATTGACGAGGTTGTCCTCGACGAGAAGGATGCGCGCCCCGTCAAGGCCCCCGCCGCCCAGAAAGGCGGCAGGAGCCTTGGCAGGCGCAGCAGGAATCTGAATGCCCGGTGTTTCGAACGCCGGCTCGGCGAGTTCGGGCGCGACCTCGGCGGTCAGGCGAATGGTGATCGTCGCGCCGGCGCCCTTTTTCGAATGCGCGGAAATTTCACCGCCCAGCGCCTTGATGAGACCGCGCGCGACGGTAAGGCCGAGGCCGGCGCCGCCAAAACGGCGCGTCGGCGAATTGTCAGCCTGCTCGAACGGCTCGAACACGCGCGCGCATTCTTCTTCCGTCATGCCGATGCCGGTATCGCTGACGGTTATTTCGAGATCGGCCATTCCGTCGCCCGCTTTCTTCGTGCTCGCCTTGACGAGCACGGCGCCGGAATCGGTGAACTTGACGGCGTTCGCGACAATCTCGCTGAGCCCCTGGCGAAGGCGTTCGCCGTCGAGGCGCAGGCGCCGGTCTTCCGCCGCGGAGAGATCGAGCGTCAGCGCGACGCCCTTTTCCCGCGCCGCCGTGCGATAGGGCCCGACAGCGTCTTCGATGACTCGCAACAGATCTTCCTCGCGCGAGACCACCTTGATCGAGCCGCCGTCGATCTTCGAATAATCGAGAATTTCGTTGAGGATGCGTAGCAGCGCATCGCCCGACCTGATGATGGTGTCGACTTCTTCAGCGCGGGCGCCATCGGGATTGTTCTCGCGCAGCGCCTGCGCCATGCCGAGCATGCCGTTGAGCGGCGTTCTGAGCTCGTGGCTCATCTTTGCAAGGAAGGCGGACTTCGCTGCGCTCGCTTGCCGCGCCGTTTCGCGTTCCCTCAGCGCTTCGGACATCGCTTCATTGATCAGCCGCACGCCCTTGAGCCGGCCGAGATAGGCGGTGACCATGGCGGACAGGAAGATCGCAACTGTCGCCGCCGGCAGAATAAATCCGCCTTCGGACGAAAGCAGCACGCCGGCGCCGATCAAGGTCGCCGCCATCGGCGTCGCCGCCGACGCATAAATGAGATGCGTGTTTGCGTTGTGGACGGTCGTATGAATGAGCGTGCCCGAAAGGAAGGCGGCGGCCGCGAAATAGGCCACGGGCGTTCCCGCTTTCAGGAAGATCCAGACCGGGATCGTATAGACGCAGGAACAGGCGAAGCTGATGACGGCGAAGAGCGCCTTGTGCGCCGTCGACATGCTTTCCCGCTCGCGGCGGAAAACCTGAATGAAAGCGAGCGCTTCAATGCCGAGAAGGAGGGCCATCGCGCCCCACCAGGCGGCGGCGACATAGGCGGAACTGAAACCGGATATGATCCAGGCGACGCCGGCCGTGACGGCGAGCCGAAGCGGGTATTCCCTTACAACGGTGTCGCGCGTCTCGCGATAGGCGAGCACGGCGGCGTGTGCGACGGTCATTCGCGCAAGTCCCCGGCAGCAAGCCTCCCCTTAAATCACGTTCTACACGGACAAGTTTGAATGGCGCGTTAATTACGTGTGCGTAACTTACTGATTGATCAGATGAATTTTGGAATTGGTTTTATCAATGACCGCCTCCATGGTGTTGCGGCGCACAAAGAGCGCCGACCATCCGCCGTCGGAATGAGTCGCCCCCGGAGGATTTCGCGCATAATCTGTCTGGCGGGGAGCGTCGCAGGGGAGCGGCGCCGGCGGGAGATCCATCATGAAAATGCTTATGCAGTCTGCTGCGACCGCCGCCTTTGCGGCGACGTTTTCCTTCAGCGCGCAAGCCCTCGCCTGCACGTCCGGCGATCTCACGCCGGTCGTCTCGAACGGCACGATTGGTCCGGACAATCTCGTCGGTTGTGACGGGCCGGACGAACTCAGCGGCGGCATGGGCGACGACACGCTCATTGGCGGCGCGGGCGACGACTATCTCGAAGGCGGCGACGACCATGACAGCCTCGACGGCGGCGACGGCGACGACTTCCTGCGCGGCGGCGCCGGAAACGACACGCTTCTCGGCGGCGCAGGCGTTGAATATCTGCGCGGTGAAGACGGCGACGACAGTCTCAACGCCGGCGATGGCGACGACATTCTGCGCGGCGGCAAGGGCGTCGACAGTTTCGACGGCGGGCCCGGCGCCGATCGCGTCAGCTTTTACGAGATGGATGCGACGCAGGGCTTTTCGGCCAATCTGACGACGCAGAAAATAAAGAATGACGGCTTCGGCAATACCGAGTCCATGACATCGATCGAAAGTCTCGGCGCGGGCACCTATTACGCCGACGAATTCATCGGCGATGCAGGGCCGAATTTCCTCGTCAATGTCGGCAAGGGCGACACAGCGAAAGGCGGCGCCGGCGATGACATGTTCCAGATCGAAGACGCGCCGGCGCTTGTCATCGGCGGAACGGGCGTCGATTGCGCCTGCTGGTTCACGCGCTCGCGCCTCGTCGACAATGGCGGCAGCATCGGCGTCGAGACGACGCAGAACGGCGTCGTCGTGAACCTTGCGCTGAACAAGATTGTCGATGACGGCTGGGGCGGCTCTGGCGTTATCAAGGCGATCGAAAACCTCGGCGGCAGTCCGGGCGACGACGCGCTGACAGGGAACGGCGCAGCGAACAAGATCTGGGGTTATGACGGCGCCGACACTATCGTCGGACGCACCGGCGACGACACGATCATCGGCGGGCTCGGCGCGGACACGCTCTCGGGCGCCGGCGGGGCCGATACTTATATCTATGAAGACATGGGCGAGAGCGCGCCGGGCGCAAGCGACACCATCACCGATTTCCGGCAGGCGCATGGCGACCGCATCGACCTTTCGGCGATCGACGCCGACCCCTCCACGGGCGCCGATGACAGCTTCGTCTTTCAAGCCGCCCAAAGCAGCGCCCCCATTGAAGGCGCGGTGACGTGGCGCAAAGACGCCGCGAACAAGCGCACGATCGTCGAGGCGCAGGCCGGCGGCGTCGTGCTGACAATCACGCTCAACGGGCTGCGCAATTTGACGGCTGCGGATTTCGTTCTGTAAGCAGGTCAATTGAAGCCGCCCTGGAGACGAAGCCGATGAGCGCGTTCAATCCCGGCCGCGCCATTGTTGCAGGCCTTGTCTATTTCCTTCTCGTCTTCGCCGCGGGCTTCGCGCTCGGCGCTGTAAGAACGCTTTTCGTTGCGCCGCGCCTTGGCGAAACGCTCGCCGTCATCATCGAACTGCCGTTGATGCTCGTCATCTCGTGGATAGCCTGCGGCGCAGTGCTGAAACGGATCGACCTTCCTCCGCAGATTTTTCTTCGCCTCCTGATGGGCGCATGCGCTTTTGTATTCCTCATGATCGCCGAATTTGCGCTTGCGCATTTTGCTTTCTCTCAAAGCATCGACTCATTTTTTGCGGGACTCACGCGCACGCCCGGCGCGCTCGGCCTCGCCGGGCAGATCGCCTTTGCGCTCTTTCCTCTCGTCAGGCGCGCCGCCTGAAGACGCCGCTCAGCAGGATGAGCACCAGAACGACGAGGATGAAGAAGAGCAACAGGAGCTGCAGGATGCAGCAGATCATGCTCCACGTGACGCAGATGTGGTGATCGCCGAAGAACGGCAGCTCGAACAGGCAATCCTCCTCGCAACACGGGTCGGGCGGCTCCGAGACGATCACGGTGACGCAGCTCTTGGCGCCGCCGCCCGCGGACTGCGCGGCGCCGGTGACGCCGACCGTCGCGCAATTCTGCCATGCGCCGGCGCTGTTCGCCTGCGCGACGATCGTAATCGGGTCTGCGCTGGCGCCGGGCGCAAGCGATCCGCCGATATAATTGCAGACGATCGGCGAACCCGATGCGCACTGCCAGTCGGCGTTCGACTGGGCGAAGAGCGGCGTGAACCCGGCCGGGACCTGATCCGACACATTCACCGCGACAGGGCTGGTGATCGCCGCAGCGCCGTCATTCGTCGTCGTCACGGTGAACGCGACAGTCTCGCCGACATCGACCGAATAGTCGCTCGCCGTCTTGTGGACCGAGATATCGACCGGCGGCGGGCACGTATAGCTGTTGACGACCGTCAGCTCATAGGGCGCCGAACTATCCGAAATCCGGATATAATCATTCCCATACGGATATTTTACGACGGGCGTCTCCCACTTGCAGCCGTCCGGTAGCGCGGCCGGGTCAGGCTTTTCGGAGACCTTGCACTCGCTTTCAACCCAAACGCCTTCAAATAGAGCTGGTGCGCCTATGCTTGCTCCTTTCGTGCTCTGATATTGCTTGTAGGGCAGCTTCGCCGTCTTCGCGCGCGTGCACGAGACGGTGATCGGAAAGGCGATCTTCGGATCGATCACCACCGGATCGGCGCCGTGATCGATCTCCTTGTAAACCTTCAGCGCGCCAGTCACGTTGACGGTTGAATAGGTCGAGAGCGTTTCCGGTTTCTTTGGATACCAGTCCTCGCTGATCTTCCCATTCATGGTCAGCGTCAGGTCATTCCAGATCGTATCGGGCGAGAACACGCCGCTCATCTCATAGTCGATCTGGAGATAACCGTTCGGAAGGCTCTCAATGTTCACCACGGCCGGCTGGCTTCCGGGGGGCGCTTTCCAGATGCAGGGCGATGTCGCGCCGCACGGATCCGTTGTCAGGTTGAACGACGCGCCGGAGGGAACATTGACGCCTGAACCTTGCGCGCCAGCCTTGAATGCATCGGTCAGGACTGGACCGTTCCAGACGCCGCCCGCTTGCGAGAAGCCGCCAAAGCCGCTGTTCGGCGACTGTTGATCGACAACCGTGACGGAGTAAGTGACCGACGCTGCAACGCCGGGCGCCACATAAGGCGGCGTCGCCGTCTTCTGAATGAGGAGATCGTAGCATTTCGGCAATCTGGACGCCGCCGTATCCCAGTTCGACCCGCGCGGCGAAGGCTGCCACGGAACGTTCGCAGGATAGAGCGCGGACACATCCATCAGCGCGAGATCGAAGAGGCGCGGCTGCATAGTGCTGAGGCAATAGGGATTGTTTTCCGGCGGCCGCATGACCGCGAGCGTCACTGTGCAGGTGAGCGAAGAGTTCGCCGGAAACTTCGTCCATGTCGGCAGCGGCGTATTCGGTTTAAAATGTATTCTCGCGCCATTTGGCGGCTTGGCGGAATAAGAGATCGAGCCTGTTCCGGCCCCCGACGGCAAGTATTTCGTCACGCCTGTCTGGGCGTCATCGCAGGTGAACTTGTAGCTATAGGCAAGAGCGGTCGCATAATTGGCCTGCTCGAGCGTTACGACATCCATCAGCGTGCCGATATTGCGCGCCGTCGCGCCCGTATTGGCGAATTTTATCTGATAGGTGATGGAATTGGCGAATGCGCCGAGCGCCGTGTCGAAAACGATCTTGTTCTTCTGCGACGTGCTCGACTTGACCTTCTTGGTCGTCTGGAATTCACAATCCTGCAGCCGCGCCATTTCCGTGTCGACATGATCGCCGCTTGAATAGGGATAGTCAGGCGCCGGCGTTCCGTCGGAAAGGATGACGTCTTTGGTATAACGGGCGACGCCGATATTACGGATATAAGGCGGTTTCAGATCCGTCGCGCTGATGCAGTTGCGCTGGTCGTAACGGAGAACGACGCGGTAGGAAATGCTCTGGCCCGGCGCAAGCGAGGGTACGGCATGCGCCCAGACCGTCTTGTAATC
The DNA here is from genome assembly GCA_020638525.1 of Caulobacterales bacterium. GTDB lineage: Bacteria > Pseudomonadota > Alphaproteobacteria > Caulobacterales > Parvularculaceae > Amphiplicatus. Next base: position 8,744 of record JACKIL010000022.1, read on the forward strand.
ATAATAGCCGATGAGCTGCTGCGTTCCCGTCAGTTTCGGCTGAGGCCCGCAGAGCGGCTGCGGCGCACAGGCGGCTGAGACGGCTGTCGCCATGAACGGAGGCGTTCCCGGCAGTTCCTGCACCAAGTCGGACACGTTTATGTTGAGCACAGGATCGCCATTGGGATCCGGGTCGACATTCGCGACCGTGATCACATAGGACACTGTCGCCGAACCCGAAGACCAGTCGACAGGCGAACCGGCCGCGGGGTTTACTTGCGTCTTGCGCACTTCGATGACGCCTGGCGGCGCTGTCGGATTGACCTCCAGACAATAAGCCGGGTCGATCAGCTGTGCGCCCGTATCGACGCCGATCGAGACGATATTGTCCGCTGATGGTGGATCGAGCGGGGCCGGCTTGCCGACTTCCTGCATGACCGCGCGATTGACGAGGCCGTTGCCATTGACCGTGCGGATGAAGTCGAGGCAGGGGGTGCTCACATCGACTTCAAATGTCAGCGTGATGACGCCGTTCTTCTGGAGATGGCCAAGCGAGCCCGGTGCGAATTTCCATGTCAGGTGATTAACGAAGTTCTGATCCATCACCGCAATGGGGTCCGCGCCAATCACAGGATTCTGCGCGGTGTCGAAGCAATCGGTGCCGGGCGTCGCGGAACAGGCCGCGCTGTTCGGAACATAAGCGACGGCGAGCGGCACGCTGTCAGGCGTCAGCGCGAAGCTGTCGACGAGATCGACAAAATTTCCGAAGTAGAGTTCATCCGTTGCGGATATCTCGATCTGATATTTCACGCGACCGGGCGCGGATGAAATATCGACGTCCCCGGCGGGCGAAAGGACGGACTTCTTGATCTTTATCGCCGGCTTCTTGTCGGCGATCCCGACATTGTAATCATCCGCCGCATTCGTCGCCTGCCCGCCAATCCACGCAACCGCTTCATTCACGCCGTCAATCGTCGGCGAGACGGCCGCGGCGTAAGGGTTCATGAAGAAGCCTTTGACGAGACAGACGATCTTGTTCGATGACGACGCAGCGCTTGCAGACACCGTCCATTCGAGCAGGTTCGACGTTCCGGATACGGGCGCATTCAGCGGCAATGCGGGCGAGACGCCCGTCACCGCAGTCTGGCTATAGACGCCCGCGCTCCCCTCGTGACAACTGATCGTGTCGACGCTGAACTCAGCGGGAAAATCCTCCTTGATCGTCGTCGGTCCATCGCTCGTCGTGATTCCGTCAAGCGAGATCGCATAGATATAAGGCGTATACGGACTTGCCGTGGCGATATTGGCGTTCGGCGCGCTCAACGAAGCGTCACACCAAGCGCTATAGCCGTTTACGCCCTTTTCGAGATTGGCCGGATCTGCGAGCACCGACGCATCGCAAAGACGCTTGCTGAGCCCATAAAGCGCATACGCGCGCGGCGCGCCGATGGGCGCCGCCGCAAGAAATGCACCGGCGCAAAGCGTCAGCGCCAGAAGCGCCATTTTCCGAAGCGACATCGCAAAGCCTCCCCCTGCGCCGGCGGCTATTCGCCGGCGCCGCATCTTCCGCCCGTTATCGGGGCCCGGATACTCGCGACTATTCCCCACGCGGACGCTCCGTCATTGAAACGCGCGTGTAAACTCATTATCGCCGGTTGCGCATATTTTGCGCCTGCACGTTGAATAAAGGTCACAGTCTGGTCTGCCTTTATTCTTCTTCCGCATGAAGACTATTGAGGCGCCTTTCCGCAATACCTTCATGCAATCAACGCATTGCAGCGCTTTCTTCGATTTTTTCGGCGCTGCGTCATGCAATGCTTGCGCGCGCATATACGCCGGGGCCGACGCGGTCAGAAATCTGCGCGACTGCGAAGGAGGGATCGGCTGCGCCGGCAAGCCCAGCCGGGCCGAAGTCCGCTTCGATATCCACAGTCGAATAAAAAAACTCCGGTGACGAACATTCGGCTTCGCGCAGCAGCGTTTCGCCTTCGAAGATCGACACGCGATAGCGCTCGTAAGCCTCGCCAAGCGGTACTTCTCCATCCCAGCCGTCGCCGCCTTCGCGCGTTCGGCGGATCCAGAAAAGGCGCATGCCGCCCACCTCCCTCTTTGCGCTCAAATGAACGGGCGCCAGCGGCAAGAGAGAGCGCGCGGTGAGCGCTATCGTCCGCTCGCGGAAATTATCCGTATCGGGAAGCTCCCTTTCAGGGCCTGCCTGAAAGAGGAGTTCCTGCCCGCGCAAATCGAGCGGCCAGCTCGCCTCGGCGAGCGCTGAATTCAACAGAACCGCGCGCGCGCCGCTCAAAGCGCCCGCGCTTGCACAATCCTCCGTGCCGAGCTGGCCGCGCAAGAGCGGCGAGAGAACCCACACGCCGTCTTCGCCAAGCTCTGCATCGCGAAACTGGATGACTTCGCATCCCACGCTCGTTTCAACAGCGATTGCGTTGGCGCCGGCGAGCACTTCTTCTTCGCTCTTCGAGGAGAGCGAGCCATAGCTGAGCTTCACGCGCAATTGCTGGTCGACCCAGCGCGAAGCAGAACGCGGCAGCAGCGCTTCTGCGAGCCTTCCCATTGTCGCGCGCGCGCGCGCAAGGCCGGAGAAAACCGGTCCTCCCGCCGCTTCGCGATAGAGCGCGACGCCGCCGGGCCACGGGGAGGCGTAAGCGGCGAGAAGCGCTGCGCCCGGCGTTTCATCGCCAATGAGCGGCAGGTCGAGAAGCGCCCAGATCGGCGCGCTGTAAACCGAAACGGCGGCCGGCGCGCGGAAGGTCGTCGCGCCAATCGGCGCCTCATAAACGGAAGGCTCGACGCGCGCGGCTTCAACGCGCCGCTCGCCTTGATCCGTAATCTCCGTAATCCGCCAGCGGCGCGGCGCATCATCAGCGTCGAGCCAGATGACATCGCCGGGTTCAACATCCGCAAGCGATGGCGGCAAAGCGAAGCTCGCCGTCTCGCGCATCACATGCGCATCGGCGAGAATAGCGCGCGCCCGCGCCGCCGCTTCCGCTTCATCAATGACGATAGGCGCCTCAAGCGCGCTTTCGCGGGCATGTGCGGCGCCGGGATCGCGCGCATCCGCAACGGCGCTTTGATAGTCCGCGCTTTCGTCAATGTAACCGAGTCGGAAAGCCGCTGGCAGGTCTTCAGCCTGCGCGAGCGAAACGGAGAGCGCTGCGGCGTCTTCCTTCGCGACAAGATCGTCAAGTGTCAGCGTCAACAACGGCTCGCCGGAGCGCGGCTGGAAGCGAAGCGCGCCTTCAGCCTCCACCATGTCGAACTGATAGATATCCGCCAGCGGATCAATCGCCTCACGTGCGGACAATGGCCGGTCGATGACATAGCCGGTGAGAACGCCTTTCAGAGCGCTTGTTTCGACCGGTTGCGCCTCAGCGTAATCGCACAGCGCGGAGACAAGCAGGTCTAGCGGCGCGCGCCCGAGCCTTCCATTGAGCCAATGCCCCTTTTCCCAATTCGCGGCGTCACCCCAGACGTCGCTTAAGGCTGGAAAGAAGGGGTATGGCCGCGCATCCCACGCATAAACGAAGGCGCGCTCCGCCTCGATCATCGGCCCGCCATAGACGGACGAGATGGGGTTGTTGTCGCTGTCGCGCCAGTAAGAGAGAAGCGCTTCGAGCGCCCGGCGCTGCGCCAACTCATCGCGCGCGCCGGATGAAAAATGCGGCAGCGCGCTTTCCGAGCTTTTGGCGTCGACAAATACGTTCGGCTGGTTTGCGCCCTTGTCGACAGCGGGACAGCCCGTTTCCGTGAACAGGATCGGCTTTGATTGCGGAACCCATGCGGTCGAGCCCGCCGCGCGCACGCCGCCGGGGCGGTTATAATGTGCGTTCGACCACCAGTTCCGGAAATCCTTCGCGCGATAGATCCATGGCTCGCCATAAGCGCCATCGGAAATGAGCGAGCGCGTTTGCGCCGCGCGCGCTGCATCGCTCGCATAATACCAGCCGAAATATTCCCCGCCTTCGATATTGGCCTGCAGGTACTCGCGGTCATAGGGCCCGCCCCATCCTGCCTGCGCATCGAGATGCGCAAAGCCGTCGCGCCAGTCGGCGAGCGGCGTGTAATTGTCGACGCCGATGAAATCCACCGCACTGTTCGCCCAGAAGGGGTCAAGGTGGAAATAAACATCGCCCGAACCGTCGCCCGGCTGATGGCCGAAATATTCCGACCAGTCGGCGCCGTAGGAAATCTTCGTTTCCTCGCCGAGCACGGCGCGCACATCGCCGGCGAGCGCAATCAGCGCCTCGACAAAAGGAAACTCATTTGCGCTTGAGCGCGCCGTCGTCAGCCCGCGCAATTCCGACCCGATGAGAAAGCGCTCGACGCCGCCCGCAAGCGCGCAGAGAAAAGCGTTGTGCAGAATGAACCTGCGGAAGGACCATTCGTCCGGCCCGGAATAAACCACTGCGCCGCTGACGATTGAAAAGTCTGACGGCGCCGCCGTTCCGAAGAAGCTCGCAATGTCGCTCGCCGCCGCCGCCGTCTTGTCATGCACGCCGACAGTGATGCGCCCTCGCCACGGATAAGCCGCCTGTTCGCCGCCGCCATAAGGGTCCGGCAAGCCATTGCCGGCGGGAACATCCATCAGAATGAAGGGATGGAACATCACTTCGAGGCCGCGCGCTTTCAGCGCTGCAATCGCCTCCACCACCGATTTGTCGGAAGGCGTGCCGCCATAGGCGGGCTCGCCATCGTTGAGGCTGACGACATGCGCCTCATCGCGCGCGGCGCCACCAACGCTCCAGTCATAAGGCTCGGTCGTCTTCTCCGAAACTTCAACGCCGGGCTTCACCGCGCAGGCGCCCGCGCGCAGGTCCGTTCCGAACCAGGAGACGACGAGCGAAACGGCCGCAAGGTTTGGCGCCGCCGATGTCAACGCGTCGAGCGACGAAACGATATCCGCCGCACCGTCATTATTGTGGGTGTTTTCAGAAATACTCGCACCTTCGCCTGTCTCGCGGAAGACTTTCGTTGTTCCGAGCGCGAATTCGCCCGAGCCCGGAATGAGCGTTATCGCCGTCAACGCATTTTCAAGCGCGTCTTCATCTTCGCGACGCAGGCTCTTTTCGATCTCGAAGGACAATTGCGGAATGCGATTGCCGAAATCCTTCAGCGGCAAGTCTTCAAAGACGATATAGGCAAGCCCCCGGAAGGCTGGCGCCGCATCCGCGCCTTCAATCGCCTCGACCGCCGCATCGGGAAGTTGGTCATCCGCGCCTTTGTAGATGCGCACATTGTGAGGCGAGAGGTCGAATGGCTTGCCATCCGCCCAAACGCGACCGACGCGATCGATCTCACCCTCGCAGAGCCCGACTGCAAATGACATGGAATAGAGATATTCCGTCGTCGTTGTTTTCGTGCCGAGCCTGCCGCCTTTGCCGGAGCGTTCGGTCGTCGTTGAAACTGTCTCCTTGAAGTTCGCCGCCCAGATGACCTGCCCCGCAACGCGCGCACGGCCATAAACGCGCAAAACGGAAGCGCCCTCGGTCGAGGCTTGCACCTGAAATGTGTCGAGGCGCGGGCCGGTGATCTTCCGTTTGCGCGGTCCGAAAATGAGCTGGTTGGCGACGCCCGCAGCGTAGGAAGCCGCCGTGCTCGCAACAGTGCGCGCAAGAATAGCGCCGACACCGGCGGCCGCCCCGCCAATGCTCGACGCGGCGGTGAGAACGAGTTGGGCCATGAATTACTCCTCAGTATGCGTCTGATTGAGGGGAATGGGGAATGGGGAACGAAAAAAAGCATGTCATTCCGGGGCGACGCATTTGCGTCGAACCCGGAATCCAGATCAGGCGCTGCAACTGGATCCCGGGTTCCGCGTCGTGCGACGCGGCCCCGGGATGACATGACGCTTCTTTCCGAATTTCCCATCCCCTACTCAGCCTCCGGAAAGGCGAAGACGCCTGCGGTGCGCTCCGTCCACCAGCGCGACAGCCAGCTTTCGAGAACCGCCCGGCCCGCATAAGCGTGAATGAAACGGTCCGGCGCGGTGACGATGCCGCAATGCTTTGCAGGCCCGTCGCGCACGACGCGGAAGATAAGAACATCGCCCGGCGCGCACGCTTCAATCGCGCGCTCGACAAGATTGCGCCGCGCCGCTTCGAGCAGAGGCTCTGCGCGAGCGCCTTTCGCGAAGGCGCGCTCGTTCCAGTCCGGCCCGTAAGGCGGGGGAAGTTCCGGCTCGCTTCCGTAAAGCTCGCGCCAGACGCCGCGGATGAGACCGAGACAATCCGTGCCCGCCCCTTTCGCGCTCGCCTGATGCACATAGGGCGTACCAAGCCAGCCGCGCGCCCTATCAACAATCGCCGCGCGCGTCGGCGCGCTTTTCAATTCGAGAGGCCCGCTCATCCGCGTTTGCCTCCATCATTGTCGCCATCGGCGGACGCGACCTGAATGATGAAGTCATTGCCGGGCATCATGTGAAAACCGCGAAAATTGATCGCGTTTGAAAATTTCGCACGGCATGTCGCGAACGCCTTGTCACAACCGGCGCGCACTTCGAACGCATCGCCCTCGGCAATGCTCGCGCCCGCCGGCAGCCAGAGCGACAGCGCGCCGCCGGCATGGGTTTTCACATGGCCGCTCGTTCCGGCGTTTTCGCCGGTGAGCCAATCGAGCCGCCCATGAACGAACCAGCCATCATCGAACGCATCGAGCTCGCTTGCGATGAAGCGCCCATCATCGATGACAGACGTAACGACGCCCTCGCCTTTGAAGGCGGCGCCATCAAGATCGACGCCGCAGCGCGCATCGCCGACGAGCGCATCGCAAACACGCTCATAAACACGGCCCCTGGGCTGGTCGAGCGATTGCGCGAGCCCGCGAATCTCCGCGGTGAAAGACGCGCCCTCGCGCTTCACCTCGCCGATCAACCCTCGTTTCATCAGAAAGCGTTGCGTGGGCGCGGCCCAGTTGACGCGCAAAATCTGCACTTCCGCGCCGTCGAATCGCCCACTCATCAGTTCGGATGGCGAAAGCCGTTCGGATGACAGGAGGCCAACAACCTCGGCGTTGTCGATTGAAAGATCGGCGCTTGAAGATAGCGCGGAGCCTTCACCGCCCGTTTGCGGGCCATAGACATCGCCGTCAAAGCTCAGCGCGCGATCATGGTCTGTGAAGGCGAAGACTTCGCCATCGCGCCGTTCAATGCGCCAGCACGTCGCGAGCGTCGTCGCGCCGCTCAGCAAGTGCGCTTTCAAATCTTCGTCGAACGCGCGCATCAGGCCATCACCTCGACCAAGGGGATTGACGGAATGTCGCCCGCGCGAAACGCCGCGAGATTGATGCGAAGACTGTCCGTGTCGAAGCGGACCGGCGTATCGAAGAGGAAGCCGGCCGTCACCAGCGCTCCCTCGGGCGGCGGCGCGCTGAGCGAGACGAGACCTGTCGCGCTATCGACCGAATAGCCGCCGGAACCGAGCGCCTCACCCTCAACAGCGATAACGACGCTTCCATCCTGCGGTTTCTTGATCTCGCGCACCGCCGAGGCGCCGCCGCTTTCGTAGGTCTTGATGAGCTGGAACACTGTCGTTGCGCCGTCGCCTTCACCGATGAGCTGATCGAGCGCGGCAGGCGCAGCGCCGAGCGCGCAGGACTTCCAGTCGAACGGATCGCGAAACCGAAAGCCGTAAAGCCGCGCACGACGCGCCTCGAAGAACGCAATGACTGCTTCAATGTCGGCCATGGATTTCACGCCGTAACCGGCATTGTAGCTGCGCCGCGAGGCGGCCCAGGGGGAATTGCGCTCCTCCCGGCCCGAGACGAGCGTGACGATGTCCGTGCGCCGCATCGGTCCGCCTTCGGAGTTGAAAGCGATATCGACAGGAAAGAGAACCTCGTGGAAATTCGCCATCTACAAATTCCTCTGTCCACGGCCGATCGCGCGCGCCATGGCGGCGGCGATTTGCGTTTCCGAGCGGCGGAAGCTTTCAGCGTTGGTGACACCCGGAAGCGAAATCGAGACATTGACCGCGCCGCCATTGGCGCGGGAGATTCGCCCACTCGTATTCGGCGTGAAGAGTTCCGGGCCCCGCTCGCCGACGAGATAGGCCCCGCCGCCTGCAACAAAGCCGCCGCCCGCGCGCGAACCGCTGAACGGCGCCGCAAGCGCGTTCGTCAGGAAACTCTCAATGGGCTGACGCACCAGCGTGTCGATCACCGTGCGTTTGAGGCTGTTGACGATCGATTGCGCGAGCGCCTTCATTGAAAGGTCGCCGGTGCGCGCCGCGCGCGCGAGATTACGCTCAATGGAAGTCGCGACCGAAGCGAACGCATCTTCAATGAGCGCTGCGGCGGGCGCAATTTCGCTTTCCGCGATGCGCGTAATTTCAGAACTGGCCGCAGAAAGGCTCGATGATAGGCCCGACGTGTCGAGATGAACGGAGATTTTGTCTGTCATATGCTGACTTTCAATTGGGAGGTGAGCACGCGACGCGAGCGCAGCGCGCGCAGTTCCCTCTCCCGCCGGGGCGGGAGAGGGTTAGGGTGAGGGTGGCGGCGCCTGCCGAGCATGCTGACTGCATTGTCGCGCTGCGCCTCAGCCACCCTCACCCCCGCCCCCTCTCCCGCCCTGGCGGGAGAGGGGAGATATCTGGATGCACAAGTCACCGAATACCCTCCGTGTCAGGATAAAGGGTGGCGAGCGCTGCAAACTCTTCAAAACTCATCGCATCGCCCGCCATCGACGGCGCAGCGGCTTCCATCAGCCAGCGCCACTCGCCCGGCGTCAGCGACCAGAAATCACGCGGCGAAAGCTTCATGATGAGGACGCCCGCGGCGAACCACTCGCGCCAGGGCAGCGCGCCGCTTCGGTCTTTTTTTGCGAGGCGCGCATGTTCTCAGGATCGAAGGCGCGAAACGCCTTGCCGATCGCTTCAGCCGCCGCCGCGAAGTCAACGTCGCTCGCTTTCAGAAGCTCAAGCGTGAGCTTCGCGCCGCCGCCGACGAGAAGCGCATGCAGCACGATGAGAAGGTCAGCAACGCGCGGGGATTTCAATCGCTCGGAGAGCGAGGCGAAATCGCCGCCCAGCGCTTCTTCCATTTCGGCGAGAGCGCCGAGCGTCAAACGCAGCTTGTGCTTTTCGCCATTAATGGTGATCTCGGTCTCGCCCGGAAACTTCATCGTCATGCGACACCTGTGAAGCTGAGGGCGCCGGCAGAATCGAGCGCAAGCGACATTTGCGCTTCGCCGTCATGCGCGCCCGAATAATCGAGATTGGCGATAACGAACGGGCCCTCGATCTGACCGAGACCCGGAATGAGAATGCGCCAGTTGCGCGCCTCGCCCGCAAAAAACAGCGCGCGCACCGCCTCGCCCGCTTCATCGCTCAGGAAAACGCCGGCGCCGGAAACGGAAGCCTGACGAACGCCGGCGCCCGCCAGCAATTCGCGCCAGCCGCCATCGGATTCCGAATGCGTCACGTCAACGCTCGCAGCGTTGAGCGACAATGTGCGCGCGCGAAGCCCGCCAATGGTCGTGAAATTTTCCGGATCGTCGCCATCGCCGATTTTCAGCAACAGATCCTTGCCGCGTTGGGCTGTCATGAATGCTACTCCCTGTTATGTTTCCGGGCGGGCGTCACAGCGCCTGCGTCACTGCGCGGAAGCGCGCCGCGCCCTGAAAGAGATCGGCCTCGCCGCGCTTGAAAATGTCGGCGAAGACGAAGCGGATATTGACGAGGCGATGACCGTCGATCGCGAAGTCCGCCTCGTGCAGCGCGTCGTAAAGCGCGTCGATAATGCGGCGGATTTCGCGCCGCCCCGCATGACGCGAGAAGATCTGCAGGCGGATTTCATGCTCAGCCGCGCCGTCAACGCCGTCGAGCGGCGTAACGCGCCCCTCGCCGATGACGACATGCGGGTAAGCCTCGCCCTTTGGCGGATCGTCGAAAATGCGCGGCGGATCGCCAAGTTCGGCTTTGACGCCCGCGTCGACCCGAAGCGCGGCGTAAACCGCTTTCTGCATCGCCCAGCTCGCCGCGCTCATGCCGCAACCTCCTCGCAGACGAGCGTCATGAAACGCTCTTTGCCGTCGATCGCTTCAATCGACATGATCTCGTAGTCCGTTCCCTGAAGGCGAATGCGCCAGCCGGCTTGCGGCCCCGCGCGCCAGCGAATGGTCGCGACGAGGCGCTTGCGCGCCGCGCGCCGCTCGCCGCTCGCCCGACAGATCAATCGCGGAAGCAAGCTGCGTAATCTCGGCCCAGGCGGGCTCGACAACGCTCCATTCGAGCGAGGCGCCGCCTGCGCCATCGTCAACGCGCGCTGACGTGAGGAGTTCTATCCGTCTGCGGAGATAACCGATCATAGCCGCACCCGGCGCCAGGGCGCGAGCAGCGCATCGACCGCTTGCGGCACAACGAAAATACGCTCCGGCTGCGCGCCTTCGCGGTTCTCGTAAAAATGCGCGGCAAGCATCTGCACGGCGAGGCGCAGCTCTTCCGGCACGTCTTCCGCGCTCGCCCAGCCCGCCGTGAAGTCGATGCGCACGCCCGCAATCAGCCGGTCGGAATAGGGCCAGAGGCCACGCGAGATGAACCGCGCCGGGGCGCCGGGTTCAAAATCGAAGAGATCGGCGTCGACGTTTTCGGTCTCACCGTCGCGGTCGATGGTTTCGACCGCATCGACAGCGAAGACAGGCGCGCGCGGCAACAGCATCGCGCCTTGCGGCGCGCGGTCGAGCGTCAATCGCCAACCTTGTTCAATGAGGGCAAGCCCTGCGCGCGCTTCAACGGCGCGGCGCGCGGCGAGCGCGTAAGCTGCGATCGCCGCATCGTCATCATCATGCGCGATGCGCAGATGCGCTTTCATTTCGGCGAGGCTGACCGGTTCTTCCGTGGGCGGTGTAATAAGCTCGAGGGACATGAGGGTGTTTCCCTTCTGGAAATTCAGACAAGGCGCGGGGGTTCCCCTCCCTTGAAAAGGGAGGGGTCAGGGGAGGGATCGCTTTCGCCGCGCGATGCGGCAGGCGATCCCCTCCCTAGCCCTCCCCTTTTCAAGGGGAGGGAACGCGCTTGCGCCTGGTCGCTGCTGCTATTCCGAGAACTTCAGCACTTTGAGCGCGTCGAAGTTCTGAACGCCGCCGCCGACGCGCTTCGTCGTGTAGAAGAGCACGTAAGGTTTGGCGCTGTAGGGGTCGCGCAAGATGCGCACGCCGACGCGGTCGACGATGAGATAACCGCGCGCGAAATCGCCGAAGACAATCGAATGGCTGCCGGTCGTGATCGCCGGCATGTCTTCCGACTCGCTCACCGGATAACCGAGAAGCGTTGACGGTTCGCCCGCCTGCGCTGACGGTTGCCAGAGATAATTGCCTTCGCCATCCTTGAACTTGCGGATCACGCCGAGCACGGAGCGGTTCATCAGGAAGCGCCCGTTTGCGCGATAAGCCTGCTTCGGCGTGTAGATGAGGTCGAGCAGTTTGTCTGACGGATTGGATGCGGGGAACGCGCCGTTCGCGCCCGTCGCGATGAAGCCAAGCTCGCCGAAGGCCTGCGTTCCTTCCGCGACGATGTCGTAGGAAAGAATGCCCATAGGCTGCGTTTCGCCGTCGCCATTGATGAAGGCGCCGCCTTCCTGCGCGGCGAATTCGGCCTGCACTTCGTCGGCGAGCCATTGCTCGATATCGACGACGCCGTCATCGAGAAGCGTCTGGCTCGCGGCGGGCATCGCATAGAGCTCCATCGTCGGAAACTCGATAGATGCGAGCGCCGGCGCCGTCGTCGGATCGCGGTCGGCGATCTCGCCGACCCAACCAGCCGCGCCGCCGCCCTTGCTCACCGGCTTTTTAAAGACGCCCGAGCCAATCTCGCGCACGGAAGCGATCTGGCGCATCGGCGAAATGTCTTTCAGCGCCGCATTGATGAGCGCTTCGGTTTCATGCGGGGCGAGATAGCCGGCGTCAGGGTCCGATCCCGTCGTTGCGGCTTTCAGTTCGATCGCGTGAAGCGCTGCGGAATCGCCCGAGCGCATATAGCGCATGAAGGCGCCCTTGCGTTCATCTGGAAGGCCCGCCTCTTCGCCGCGCGCCGGGCGCTTGGCCGACAGCGTCATCCGGTCGATTGCGCTTTTCTGTTCATCGAGCGCCTTGTTGATGCGGTCGATCTTTTCTTTGAGGACGATATCGTCGCTCTTCTTGCCTTCGAGGGCGGAAAGGCGCCGATCGTTCGCCTCCTTGAAGTTCTCAAAGACGGAAAGAAATTCGCGCATCGCGCCTTTTATGTCGCTCGGCGCCGCGCCAGGGCGGGCCTTCACATCGAAGCCAGACTTCATTTCAAGACTCATTACTCACTACTCCTTACACTGAGAGGATTTCGGCGGCGGCGCGCAGACCGTCTGCGAATGCGCGCCCGCCGGCGAAGGGGGAACCGCCCGGCTGGGCGGCTTGATTGGTCGGGTCTTCCGCCTCGCCTACAAAGGCGATGCGCGCGCCCGGCGCCATCGGGAAGGTGACGATGGAGACTTCCCAAAGGTCTGCTTCATGGATGAAACGCTTGGCGCTTCGTTCGTGCTTTGCCGCGCGCACGGTCTGAAAGCCGATGGAAAGCCCGTCTATCGCGCGGCCTTTGAGGAGCGCGTAAACTTCACGCGCGGCGTTTGACGAAAGAATAAGCTTTCGCCTTCGGCGTATAGCCCGCGCGCATCTTCCCTGAATCTCGTCCACCGGCCGATCGGCGTTTCCGCCGCGTGCTGGTAGAGCATGCGGATCTCGCGGGCGCCTTTCTCGCGCAGCGCTTTCGTGAACGCGCCTGGCGAGACAACATCGCCGTTAAGGTCCGGCGTGTTGAAGATAGAGGCGTAGCCTTCGATGCGGGCGACGAGATCAGACATTCAGGCTCTCCGAAAACATGTTTTGCTCGCACGGCGCGCCGCGCTCTTCCCTCCCCTTGAAAGGGGAGGGTTAGGGAGGGGATCACGGCGCCGGCGGCGCGCGAGGAAGGCGATCCCTCCCCTGACCCCTCCCTTTTTAAGGGAGGGGGACCGCTTTGCTGCACGTTGCATCACTTCCCCTCCTCCAGCTTCACGCGGTCAATTTTCGTCTCGATGCGCGCAAGGCTTGCGCGCGCTGCGGCGACTTGTTCTTCGAGGCGCGCCGTGCGTTCGACGATTTCTGTCGTCGCGTCTGCGCGCCGTTCGAGCTGTGCGATGCGTTCGGCCGCCGCGCCCGCCCAGATGAAGCCGAGCGCTGTCTGCACGATGATCGCCGCGCTGATCGCGATGCGAAGGCGCAATTCGCCTGCATTGAGATTGATGACGCTCGCCTCACTCATCGCTCATGCTCCATTCATTGCGCGGAGCAAGGCCGAGCGCGCGGCGCTTTTCGTCTTCATCAAGGAAGCTCGCGCTTGAGACGCGCGACCACAGCGCTTCGCGTTCGGCTGACAACGCCTCGACCCTGTCGAGATCGCATTCAATGCGCGCGCCGGAAAAGCGCTGGGAAAGCCAGTTCGTCAGCGCCGCCGCAGTCTTCTTCGCGAGCGGCAGAACGGTCTGCTTGTAGAAGGCTAGGTTCGCCTCGCGATAATTCGAATAGGTGTTGTCACCCGGAATGCCAAGGAGCATTGGCGGCGCGCCGAAAGCGAGCGCGATTTCGCGCGCGGCCTGGTTCTTCGCCTCGATGAAATCCATCTCGGCAGGCGAGAGCGACATGGCGCGCCAGTCAAGCCCGCCATCGAGCACGAGCGGCCGGCCCGCGTTTCTCGCGCCGGAATAAATCTCCGACAACTCCGACTTCAGCCGCGCGAACTGCTCGTCCGTCAAATTCTCCGCGCCTTCGGGCCCGGAATAGACGAGCGCGCCGGATGGCCGCGCGCTGTTATCAAGCAGCGCCTTGTTCCAGGCGAGCGCGGCGTTGTGAAGGTCAACTGCGCCGGACGCCGCTTCAAGCGGGGAAAGCCCGTAATGATCATTGGTCGGATGGAAGAGCTTCAGATGCAGGATCGGCGAGAAGCCGTCATTGCCGGCGCGGAACGCGGCGGTGCGCCCGCCGACCGTATAGTCAAAACCTTCCGGCCAGCCGCGCGCGCCAAGGCGCACTTTCATGCGGTCAGGGCGGAGCGCATATAGCTCGCGCACATCGCCATCGAGCGTGACAGCTTCGAGATAGGCGTTCCCCGCCGTCTGCAAGAAACCATAGAGAGTTTCGAGCAGCTCCGCGCCCGATTGCTCGGGGTTTGGGTGCTGGAGGAGCGACAGCAACGGATGCTCGCTCGCCGCCGCGCCGCCATCGACGACTTTGAGCGGAATGGAGGCCGCCGCTTCGGAGACGAGCCGCACGCAGCGATAGGCGATGACATTGCGCTCAAAGCCTGCACGGGCAAGGCTCGCATAATCGCGCGGCGTCCACACCGGCGCCGACAGCGCTGAGAGCGCGACGACGGAGCGCGCGGCGCTCGCTTTTCGCTCCGCCGGGCGGGAGAAGGGATTGAAGGAACTCAATCTCATTACCCCCTCCCTTGAAAAGGGAGGGCTTGAGGCCCCGAATTTGCGGCGCAAATTCGGTTGGCCGAAAGGGAGGGTTCAATTTCGCGCTCTTGCGTGTGTGGAAAGGCAGAAGGAACCCTCCCTAACCCTCCCTTTTCAAGGGAGGGGACTTTCGCCCTCAAGAGATTTCGAGTCTGAATAATCATCACCAACTCCTAACCAATCGCGCGCACGCCGGGCGCGCCGCTCCGCTTACGGAGCATCAAATCTGAAACCGCCCAGACGAGCGCGTCGAGCCGGTCGGGGCTTGCGCCCTCGCCTGTGAATGACGTCATCTGGTCTTCGAGCGCGGTGAAGGCGCCGACATGGCGCACGAGCCCGCGCTCATAAAGCGCCGCGACGGGCTCGGCCCTTACGCGCTTTGAGCGGCTTGCATGAACGGCGCGCACGGGCGCCGATGCATCGACGGCGGCGATGACAGCGCGCGCCATCTCCCCGCCCTGATTGACCTCGACGACGATGCGGTCGGCCTCGAACTCGGAATAGGCGGCGATAACGCGCTCGGCCCAGCCGCGCGGCGAAAGCCCCCTCACCGACCAATCGGCGAGAACATAGGCGCTCTCGCCCGAGCGGCCCGCAACGATAATGCCGCATTCATCCGCATCGGGACCGATGCTCGCCGGCGGGTCGACCGCGACGACAACGCGGTCAAGCGTAGGCGCGGCGGAGATACGCGCGGCCTCAATCATCGACCACGACCAGAGCGCGCCTTCGATATCGTCGATCACCTCGCCCAGAAGCTCCTGCCGGCCGAGGGCCGTGCCCTCATAGCTCGCGGCGATTTCGGAGAAGAAGGCGTCGGCGAGGTTCGCGCAGTTCTCATAGGTCGAAGCGCGCGTCATCGCGGTCGTGGGCGCGGCCATCAGGCGTTTCAGAAGCGCCATCGGGCGCGGCGTTGTCGTGACGACCTGCCGGGGCCGCGCGCCAAGGCGCAAGGCGAGTTGCAGGTTCGACCATGTTTCTTCCGGGTACCGCCATTTGCAGAGCTCATCGCACCACGCCGCATCGAACTGAAAACCGCGAATGCCTTCGGGGTCTTCGGCTGAGAAGAGCCGCGCTTCGGCGCCGTTCTCCCAGACGAGGCGGCGGCGCGAGGCTTCGAAGACGGGCCGCGAACAATCGGGCGCGATGGCGCGCAAGCCGGAAGGACCTTCGATCATGATTTCCCTCGCATCGGCGTATGACTCCGCG
>JACKIL010000023.1 GCA_020638525.1 Caulobacterales bacterium
CGTTATGAGCTCGGCTTTGACAGCGCGGTGCTGATAGAGCCAAAACGAATCGTACGTGGACTGGTCGCCGGATCGGCAGCGGCGCTCGCAGGGCTTCAGGATGGCGATATAATCGTCAAGCCAGTGCCGCAAGATGCGATTCAGGGCGACCAGCAAGCGACGCTGACGTTGCTCGTGCAGAGGGGTGAGGAACAACTTTCAATCACCTACCTTCCTCGCGGCGAGACGGTGGGCGCCTATCAATGGAGGCGCGTTGAACACCCATCCTGCGGCGGTAGGTAAAAACTCTGAAGTCGCCAGGGATCAGCCTGACCTACCCAGATAGTGAGTTTTCTTTGATTATTCGCTTTTATCGGGGAGTTTGCATCAGGAGACCTGTTTGCAGGGCATTGTCTCGCTCACCATTCGCTCTCTTTCCAACCGCGTCCGCCGGTGAACTGAGGCCGAAGGGCATGGCAGCCGGTCGAACGTCCCCGTCAGCGCGCTGTGCGAAAACCGGTGTGGGAAGAGCCGAGATACGCGTCCATGGGTTGTCGAGCGTCAGGCCGGTAACGCGCGCAAAAACTTGTGGCGCATAGATAAGACCCGCCTTTGATGACGTAAGCAGGATAATCCGCCTGGGTGGGCTCATTTCTTCCGGATGAGAGGTTCTCTACAGTCATTGGCGCGTGGGTCGGACGGTAGATGTCGCCCGTGAGTTCCCAGACATTTCCGATCATGTCAAAAAGGCCATAGCCGTTCGCTTCGAAGCAGCCGGCCGGCGACATTCCTTTGAAGCCGTCCTCTCCTGTGTCGAGTATCGGGAAAACCCCTTGCCAAAAATTCGCAGACTTTGGCTCGAGCGGTCTTTCATGTTCAGGCAGCGCCGGCGCGCCGGCGCGCGCAGCATATTCCCATTCTTTTTCGCTCGGCAAACGCCGGCCCGACCAATCTGCATAGGCTTGTGCGTCTGCGTGGGTCACATGAACGACGGGATAGTCCTCCCGGCCACTGATATTGCTGTCGGGACCGAACGGGTGACGCCAGTCGGCGCCGGGCGTAAAGCGCCACCAGGTGAGCGGGGACGCATTCTCCAGCGTGGCGGGCAGAGCGAACACCATTGAGCCCGGAACGCGAAATTCGAGCGCGACTTCCGGAAAGGATTTCGCATCAAGGCCTTTTTCCGCCTGGGTTATATAACCAGTCGCAGCAACGAAGGCGGAAAACTGGCCATTCGTCACCTCTGTACGATCAATCCAAAAATCTTCGACCGAAACAACAGATGCCGGGCGTTCTTCCGGATAAAAATCATTGCTCCCAAATATGAAGGCTCCGCCTTGGATGAATACTTCTTCGCCAATTTGGTCGCCGCCGGCGCAGGAATGAGGCTCCGCCCTGCCGGGATGGCAAGCGCAGACAGACGCAAGCAAGATTGCGGGAAATAAGTTCCGCATACGTTTTCCCGACAAAAAATCGTACATCCATGCAGGTAGACTCCTGACCTCCGAAAATCGGAAAATTTTCTTCTTTTCAGGCGTGGGATAGCAAGAACGGCCGAAAACGCTTGCAAGGGACGAGCACTGGTGGCCCAATTCTCCCGGGTAGGATGAATTCGGGCATGTCGATAATCTTCAGAGCGTTTCTCGCCAATGAGCGCGCCATCAGGCGCATCTTTGAGCGGTATTTTCGGCGCGCGGAAGATGTAGATGAGTTGACGCAGGAAACCTTCATCAGATGCTTTTCGGCGGAGACGAAGAACGAAATACACAACCCGCGGGCGTTTCTCTTTAGAGCGGCGAAAAATCTGGCGCTTAGCGAGCGCAAGAAAAAATTTCGGTCCACGACTGAATATTTTGAAGATTCTGGTGGGACGGAAGTCTTCATAGATGAGGCGAGCGCTTCCGCGGAGGCGAGCCTTGATGGGCGGCGGAAGCTGGCGATGCTCACCCAGGCTATAGCGAGCCTGCCTACGGATTACCGTCAGGCTTTTCTGATGAGGAAGGTGGAGAATCTGAAGATCGCGCAGATTGCAGCGCGGATGAATGTGACTGAGCGGACGGCGGGACATCGCGTGGCGACGGCCTTGGAGATGTGTCTCGCCCATCTCCGTAAGGCGGGCTATGACCCGGCCGAGTTTGGCCGGCGCGCGGCAGCGCCTTCCGCGCAGAAATCGGTCGCGAACTCGCGCCAGTCGGCGGCTTCCTCCGCACTCGAT
This sequence comes from Caulobacterales bacterium, assembly GCA_020638525.1. Lineage (GTDB taxonomy): Bacteria > Pseudomonadota > Alphaproteobacteria > Caulobacterales > Parvularculaceae > Amphiplicatus. The sequence continues at coordinate 2,195 of JACKIL010000023.1, forward strand.
GATCGCAATGGTGACAGCAGTGAACGAGGCTGAAAACGTAATCCCTATCTCGGCGAAAAACTCGATCGGCGCGGAAGCGTCCGAATGGATCGTCGTCATGCAAAATGGCGACGCCTCGCCGGAGATGCAGGCCGCTTTCGCTGCTTGGTACAACAAGAGCGACAAGAACAGGGAAGCGTATGATGAACGGGCGACGCTCTGGCGGGATTTTGATGCGGTCGAGCTGCTAGGCGATATCGCCGAAAGCAACCAGAGCAGGCAGTTGCTGCGGGAAGATGTGCGTTTGGCCCGATGGGGAACCATCGGGCGCCGTGCGGCGATGGCCGGCATCGCCGCCAGCTTCGCGCTCTTGATCGGCCTTGCGCAGTTCAGCGACATTATTCCAGCTCCGTGGCGTGAGCAAAACACTTACGAGACGCTGGTGGGAGAGCAGAAGACCGTCAAGCTTGCAGATGGGTCCACAGTTAATCTGAATACTGACAGCAAGATGAAAGTCGCGTTCTCGCACGGCGCAAGGAACATCACGCTTGAGCGTGGCGAGGCCTATTTCGAAGTCTATCCGGACAAGGCACGCCCGTTTTCCGTCCATGCAGGCGAGCGCGTTGTGCGCGCTGTCGGAACGGCGTTCGCGGTTCGCCGGCTCGGAGAGGAAAAGGTCTCGGTGACGGTCACGAAAGGCCGTGTTGCGCTCTTTTCAGGCGAAGACCGATCGACGGAGTCGCTAGATCAAGAAGGGGCTGCGCCAGAGCCTCTTGCCGAACTCGACGCCGGTTCGCGCGCCGTCTTCGACAAGGCTGTGGAGGAAGTGGAAGCGGTCGAGCCCGAAAAGATCGCCACCAAGCTCGCCTGGCGCGGCGGCGTGCTCGCTTTTTCCGGTGAGAAGCTTTCAACCGTTGTCGATGAAATGGGGCGCTATACCGGAATGAAGATTGATATCGCCAGTCCGGAATACGCGGACATGACGATCAGCGGATACATGAAAATCGGCGCCTATGAAGACATGTTCGAAGCGCTCGAGCTGATGGCGGGATTGAAGGTCGCGCGCGTCAGCCGTGATCATGTAGTTCTGACTAACGCCGACGAGGGATAGGGCGAGGAGAGGCGTAAATACATGCAGCGGAAAAGCTGCATCAGGGGAAGACAAAAAAATAGGAGGGCGGCTTCATGTTTTCGATCTTCGGAAGTCTTCGTTAGTAAGGCCGGTGGAAAGTTCTTAGATTGAGACTGACCGTCAGGCTGGTTCTAGGGGACTCGCCGGGCCTGTTGCGCCGGATAGCGATCGTCGTTCTGTTGGCGGCGTCGTTACTATGCTCTGCGCCCGTTAAAGCCGATGAAGGTAATGCTCGATATGATCTGCATGTCGAACAGAACACGCTCGGAGCTGCGCTGGATGAAATTGCTCATCGAACGAGCGCGCAGCTCGTTTACCCCCAGAAACTAGCCGACAAAACGGGCGTAAACCCCGTTATAGGTCAGTATACGGTTGAAGAAGCTCTCGACGTTTTGCTTGAGGGCACCGGGTTTTCTGGCGGCCTTACAAAAGGCGGGATGATTTTCGTCTCGCAAAAGAAGGCTGCACAGCAAAACCTGGAGGGTAGCATGAAAAGCGGGGTAACGAAGAAGTCGCTCTTTACTAGCGTGGCGGCGGTTGTGCTCGGCGCGGTAGGGGCGCACGCTCAAAATGGTGCGAGCGAAAGCGTGGGGCAGGGCGCGAGCCGAGGCGACGAAATCGTCGTCACTTCCCAGAAACGCGAGGAGAACATGCAGGATGTTCCAATCGCGCTTTCGGTATTCACCGGCGACAAAATGCGCGAGTTCGGAATCACGAACACGCAATCGCTGCAAATCGCAACGCCGGGCCTTGTCGTCAGCAATACTAGCAATAGCGCGCAGCCATTTCTACGCGGTGTTGGAACGCGTCTCGCTCTGAACGGTCTTGAGCCGAGCGTGGCGACTTATGTTGATGATCGGTACATTTCGCGAGCGACCGCGTCGATCATTGAGTTCGCGGATGTGGAACGCATCGAGGTGCTCAAGGGGCCACAAGGTACGCTCTATGGCCGCAACGCGACCGGCGGCGCAATTCGCGTCGTCACCAAGGGTGTTTCCGACGTCTATGAGGGCGATTTCCGCGCTGAATACGGAAACTATGATTATTATAGCCTCTCCGGCACGGTAAGCGTTCCGCTTTCGGAGGACTTGGGAATTCGCTTGACCGGTCTTGTCAAAGGACGGGACGGTTTCGCCAAAAACCTTGATCCGGCTGGCGTTGATCAGCTTGACGATATCAATTTCCAGGCGGTCAAAGGCAAAATCCGTTGGGACATGACGAACAATGTCACGGCGAATCTCACACTCAACTACTGGTGGCGCAACGACAATCAGGGAAATGACATCGTTGACCTGAGCCCTCCTGGCCTTAATCGCGGCACAGCCGTCGGCGGCCTTTCAGGAACCAATCGCAAGGAAGTCTACACAGCGCTCACTGGCGATTCCGATGGGGAAGAATTTTCAGGAGAGCTGCGCTTCGATGTTGATCTTGGTGGTTATGATCTTGTTTCGATTTCTACGTTTACTGATCTCTCCCAACAATTCATCACTGATGGCGACGGCACTTCCGCAAAGTCATCCGACGTTCCGTTCGCGCCGGATTCTCTCACGAACTTCTCGCAGGAGATTCAGCTCGTGTCTCCCGGGGACGGAAGGCTGAGCTGGATTGTCGGCGGATATTTCTTCTACGAAGACTCTGACCTGGACATTGTGGCCGACCTTTCGGATTTCGTGCCGGGTTTCATATTCTCGCAAGGGCTTCAAACCGTGAATACAACGGCTGCAGCGGCGTTCGGACAGGCGACCTGGGACATGACGGATCGTCTGTCGCTGACGGTCGGCGGCCGGTACAGCTATGAGAAGAAAAAGGCGAGCATCGTCAGCTCACCGAACACGGCGACGACGCTCGCTGGCGCGACGCTGCCGTTCTCGGATGAGGACTCCTGGAATCAGTTCACGCCAAAAGCGACTCTTCAATACGACTTTGACGCCGCGATGGTCTATCTGACCTATGCGAGAGGCTTCAAAAGCGGCGGGTTCAACTACCCCGCAGGCGGCGGCACGCCGCTCAATCCGGAAATCCTCGACATGATCGAACTGGGTCTCAAGAGCGATCTCTTCGACAATCGGTTGCGGTTCAATGTGTCGGGCTTTTACTACGACTATAAGGACTTACAGGTGACGCGCGCATCTGCTGGCATCAATGCCGCCGCGACGACTGAAAACGCTGCGCAGGCGGAAATTTTTGGTGTCGACCTCGATCTCAACTGGACCGTCTCCGATCAACTCTCGATTATGGGCGGCGTCAGCTATCTCGATACTGAGTACAAGGACTATGATGCTGTCGCCAAGAGCTTCCAGGGCACGCCGGGAACGGTGAATGTCGGCTTTGATGCTTCCGGGCAGTCGCTCCTGAGGGCGCCGGACTGGTCATATTTCGTCTCGCTGAACTATGATTTCCTGATTGGCGGAGAGCGTTTCCCGTTGGTCGTGAATTACTCCTACAAGGGAAGCTATCTGTTCGACTTCGTCATCGAACCGGAAATGGCGCCGCTGCAGCAGGACTCCTATGGCCTCCTGTCTGCACGGCTTAGCTATGTAACGGCGAACGATCGTCTGGAGTTGTCGGTGTGGGGCAACAACCTCACCGATGAGGAATACTTCGATGACGTCGTTGCGAATGGCAACGGGCTGCGCGGTTCTTGGGGCAGCCCGAGAACCTATGGCGTCTCCGTCGGCTACCGCTTCTAGTAAGCGCCTGAAGCTAGACGCGCACAAGGCGGGGCGCCGTCATGTGCGTGTCGCTTCAAACGCCTCGGGAGAGGATGATCAAGATTCCGGGGATTTCGGGTTGTTCGCCGATAATACAAGTAAGAAGGATTTGTCCGATGCTTGAGCGCAGCATTTCCGCACTTCGGCTGATATGCTTCGCCGCGTGCACCTTTCTTGGAAGCGCAGCCGTCTCTGCGGAAGCAAAGCCCAATATCGTCTACGTTCTCGTCGACAATTGGGGATGGGGGGATATTTCAATTCAGGGAGGCGTCACGCCGACGCCGCATGTGGATGCGCTCGCACGGCAGGGGCTCCGCATGACCAACTTTAATGTCGAAAGTCAGTGTACGCCGACGCGGGCGGCGATCATGACTGCGCGTCTGCCGATCAGATCGGGGACTTCGCGCGTACCGCTCGGCGAGCCTTACGGGCTGACGCCATGGGAATATACGCTCGCCGAACTGCTCTCCGATGCGGGGTATAAGACCGGGCTGTACGGCAAATGGCATCTCGGCGATGTCGAGGGGCGTCTGCCGACGGATCAAGGGTTCGATGAGTGGTACGGCATCAAGAACACGTCGGATGAGGCTGCGCACACCTCAACCCCGGAATTCGACATCGATGCGGTCACGGAAGATAATCTGCCTTATATCTGGAAAGGAAAGCGTGGCGAAGCGCCGAAGAAAGTCGAGCCATACGATCTCAAGGCGCGCGACAGAATCGATCGCCGCGTCACCGAGCTGTCCGAGAAGTTCATTCGCGATTACGCGAAAGAGGATGCGCCTTTCTTTCTGTTTACGGCTTTCACACAAATTCACACGCCGATGGGTGTTCATCCCGATTTCAAGAATTTTACGCATACGGGCGTTTACAGCGACATCCTTGCGGAACTCGACTTTAATATCGGACGCATCATTGACGCGTTGGACAAGGCTGGCGTCGCTAACGACACGATTCTGATCGTGACGGGTGACAACGGAACTTACCCGCAAGGATTTCGCGGCGGCTCGAATGGTCCATGGCGCGGCGGCTTTACAGGATATGAAGGAGGCCTGCGCACGGTCGGCATGATCCGTTGGCCGGGCAAGACGCCAGCGGGCGCAGTCTCTGACGAGATATTCGCCTCGCTCGACTGGATGCCGACGCTCGCAGCGATGATCGGAGAGAGCGGTCGTGTTCCGAAGGACCGGCCGCTGGACGGCGTCGATCAGTCAGACTTCCTGCTCGGAAAATCGAAGAAGTCGAACCGTGAATATGTGCTGATGTATATCGGCGATCAACTATTTTCCGTGAAATGGCGAACGCTGAAAGTACATTACAAGACAGTCGAAGATCTGCTGTCGCCAATTCAGTCTTACTTGTTCCCGCCCATGTATGATGTCTCCAACGATCCCGGCGAGCTGAACAATATTTTTATGGACAGCAACACTTGGGTCTTCCGCATCATCAACAAGATCCTGGCGGAGAAAAAGGCCAGCATGGCCGAGTATCCGAATGTTCAACCGGGCGAAGACTTCAAGGGATATGGCTGCGAGGTCGGGGGCAAGGGCGACTGTTCTGCTCGACAGTGATAGGGATACGCAACAGGGATGTATAATGTCGCCCGGATCATCTTTACAGAGATGACCGACCGCGTGCCTCAAGGGTAGGTATTGCCCGGGACGCGGCGCTACTTCCCCTTTTTACAGACACTTCGCCCAACCAGCGGCCCATTCGCCGGCGATATCTTCGGCGAGCGTTCCAGCGGAGGCGTCGTGGCGTTTGAGATCGACGAACCGGGTTGCGCCGTTCGCAGAAATCGCCTGGTCCCATTTGTCGCCGGCGGCGCAGAACGTGTCCGCATAGGTGCGATCGCCGAGCGCGAAGACTGCGTAGCGTTTCCCCGTGAGGTCCGCTCCAGCCGATAGGGACTCGAAGAAGGCCTGGCCATTATCGGGAATGTCGCCATGGCCATAGGTTGATGAGATGATGATGAAAGTCTCGTACGGAGCGAGCGCGGCGGAATCGAGCCCGTCCATGAGCCTTCTTTCGCATTCTAGGCCAGCGCCGGCGAGGGCCCCTTCGACCTCTTCCGCGCACATCTCGGCAAGACCCGTCATGGTCGCGACGAAAATGCCAATCTTGCCGTCCGCCATTGCTTCCCCGTTTGGAATTATATTACCTTTTTGATGTCGTATATGAAATATACTGCATTATCGCAAGGGGTTTCCATGGGCGACGGCGAGGCGCCGGCCGACAACCAGAGCTCGGAAATAGGCAGGCGAATCCGCGCCGCCCGCGCCCGTGCGGGCGTTACGCGAAAACAGCTGGCCGCCGCCTCTGGCGCTTCTGAACGCTACCTCGCGCACCTTGAGGCTGGAACGGGCAATCCTTCGGTTGAGATGGTCTGGTCGATCGCAAGCGCCCTCGACATTGCACCTGCGGAACTGCTTCCGCACGGGGGCGAACGATCGGTGGTTGAAGGCGAGGCGGCGAAGCTTATCCGCCGCCTGCCAGAAGGGCTGCGTACGGAGCTTCTCGAATGGCTGCGCCGCAAGCAGGAATTCGGGCCCGGCAAAGAACAGCGCCTAGCGCTGATCGGTTTGCGCGGCGCAGGGAAATCCTCCCTTGGCATTGCCTTGGCGGAACGCCTGAAAACGCCATTTTTCGAGATGTCGAAAGAAGTTGAACGGCTCTATGGCGGCGACATCGCAACGCTCATCGAGCTCAACGGGCAGCCAGCGCTGCGCCGATATGAAGAGCAGGCGTTGAATGCTATCTGCAAGAGTCATCGCAGCGCCGTAATCGCAGCCTCGGGTGCGATCGTCGCCGACGCAGCGCTCTTCGACCAATTGCTCCGATCGGCGCATACGATCTGGCTACAGGCCTCGCCGGAAGATCATATGGGCCGCGTGATAGAGCAGGGCGATCTTCGCCCCATGGGCAATAGCCGCAATGCGATGGACGATCTGCGCGCCATTCTCGCCTCGCGCGCGGCTGACTACAGCCGCGCCGACGCAACGCTCGACACATCAGCCCAGGTGTTCGGCCAGACGCTTGACCGACTGGAGGAAATCGCCCGAACCCTCCTGACATGAAATATAATGCTTGAATTTTCCAGATTGCATGCTCTATTTTGCCTGCATCAGCAGGGGGAGCGCAGACGTGGCGATGCAGCTGGCGGAACTTCCGGCCGACGCCGAAACTCTCTTCACCTATGACAAGGATGGCGAGAGCTACCGGCACTGGTCCGTTTCGGTCGATGGGCGCATCGCGACAGTCTCGATGAATGTCGATCCCGATGGCGGGATCGTTCCGGGCTACAAGCTGAAGCTCAACTCCTACGACCTCGGCGTCGATATGGAGTTGCACGACATCATCCAGCGCCTTCGCTTCGAACAGCCGCAAGTCGGTTGCGTGGTGCTGACCAGCGCGCAGGAACGGATCTTCTGCTCCGGCGCCAATATCTACATGCTCGGCATATCGAGCCATGCGTGGAAGGTGAACTTCTGCAAATTCACGAACGAAACGCGCAATGGTTTTGAGGACAGTTCGCAGAACGGCGGGCTGAAGTTTCTCGCTGCGGTTAATGGAAGTTGCGCAGGGGGCGGATACGAAGTCGCGCTCGCTTGCGACGAAATCCTTCTCATCGATGACCGGTCTTCGGCGGTTTCGCTGCCGGAAGTGCCGTTGCTCGCAGTGCTACCGGGAACGGGCGGTCTTACGCGCGTCGTCGACAAGCGAAAAGTCCGCAGAGATCTCGCCGATGTTTTCTGCACGTCCGAAGAAGGCGTTCGCGGCAGGCGCGCGAAACAATGGAGGCTCGTCGACGACATCGCGCCGCGCGGCCATTGGGATGAGAAGGTCAGGCAAAGCGCTGAGCGCCTTGCGGCGCAGAGCAAGCGGCCGGTAGCGGGCGAGGGCGTAAAGCTGACGCCGTTGAAACGCACGATCAGCAATGACGGCTACCAGTATGAACATGTTGACGTTGCGTTCGATCGTCAGCGCAACTTCGCGACCATCACGGTCAAGGCGCCGCTCGATGCGCCCCCAAGGGACGGCGAAGCGATGCGCGCAAAAGGGACGACTTTCTGGCCGTTCGCGATGGCGCGCGAACTCGATGACGCCATTCTCACCCTGCGAACCAATGAGCCTGAGCTTGGCTTGTGGGTGCTGGAGACGGAAGGCGACGGTGAGAGAGTTCTCGCCTATGACGACGCGCTGCTCGCCAATGCCGATCATTGGTTCGTCAACGAAGTAATCGGGATGTTGCGCCGAACGCTGTCGCGCCTCGATGTATCGTCTCGCTCGATGTTCGCAGTGATAAAGCCGGGCTCCGCCTTTGCGGGCGTTCTCGCCGAGCTCGCTTTCGCAGCCGACCGCAGTTACATGCTCGAAATGCTTTCCAATCCGGAAAGCAGCCCGAAGATCAGGCTTGGCGACATAAACTTCGGCGCTTTCCCGATGTGCAACGGGCTTTCCCGCTTGCAGTCGCGCTATCTCGGCGAGCCGGAAAAACTCGAGGAGCTTCGCAAGCTTGTCGGCGAAGCAATTCCCTCTGGTGAGGCGAATGACTTAGGCCTCGTCACCTTCTCGCCAGACGACATCGACTGGGAAGGTGAAGTGCGTCTCGCAATCGATGAGCGCGCCGGGCTTTCGCCGGATGCGCTCACGGGCATGGAGGCGTCTTTGCGCTTCGGCGGCGCGGAGACCGTGTGGTCGAAAGTCTTCGGTCGGCTCTCCGCATGGCAAAACTGGATATTCATTCGGCCTAATGCGGTTGGCGAGAACGGGGCGCTGAAGTTATTCGGCTCGGGAAAACGGGCCGAATTCGACAATAAACGCGTCTGAGGAGGACGGCTATGGCAATCGACTATCAAGCCCGCATTCCCAACAATGTCGATCTCTCAACCGACCGTGGCCTACAACGCGCGCTTGAGCATTGGCAGCCGGCCTTCCTCGACTGGTGGAAGGAGTTGGGGCCGACGACGTTTCAGGAGCATGATGTCTATCTTCGAACCGCAACGTCGGTTGACGCCAAGGGGTGGGCGACATTTGGCTATGTTAAGATGCCTGACTATCGTTGGGGCATATTTCTTGCCGACAAGCAGGAAGACCGGACAATTGGCTTTGGCGATCACCGCGGCAAACCCGTCTGGCAACAAGTGCCCGGAGAATTTCGTTCGGCGCTCCGCAGACTGATCGTCACGCAGGGAGATACGGAGCCGGCGTCGGTCGAACAACAGCGCATGCTCGCCCTCACGGCGCCGTCCCTTTATGACATGCGCAATCTCTTTCAGGTGAATGTCGAGGAAGGCCGTCATCTCTGGGCTATGGTCTATCTTCTGCACGCTTATTTCGGTCGCGACGGTAGGGAAGAGGCGGAAGAGCTGCTCTATCGCCATTCCGGCGATGTCGACAACCCGCGGATTCTCGGCACATTCAACGAACCGATCGACGATTGGCTGAGCTTCTACATGTTCACCTATTTCACTGATCGCGATGGCAAGTATCAGCTGAAATCGCTCGCGGAAAGCGGCTTCGATCCTCTGGCGCGCACCTGCCAGTTCATGCTGACGGAAGAAGCGCACCATATGTTCGTCGGCGAGACCGGCATCGGCCGCATCATCAAGCGCACACTCGATGAAATGCAGAAGCTTGGGACGGACGATCCTGTAACCCTGCGGAAAGCGGGCGTTATCGACCTCCCGCTCATCCAGCGTTACATCAACTTCTGGTACTCATCGGCGCTTGATCTTTTCGGGGCGGAAGTATCCTCGAATGCGGCGACCTATTTCGCCAATGGCCTCAAGGGCCGGCCGGACGAGATGACGTTCGAAGATCACGATTGTTCGGGCGCCTTTGAGAATGTTGAAACGCCGGATGGCGTTCAGGAAGTGGCGACACGAAACGCCATGAACTTCCTTACGCGCAACGCCTATGTGCGCGACTGTGCAGTCGGGCTGACGCGCTGGTACCGGACGATCAAGAAAGCGGGATTCGATTTTGAATTAAGGCTTCCATCGGAACGGTTTCATCGCAATGTCGGCGTGTGGGCCGGCGCAGTCGTCGACCCTGAAGGCAAGCCATGCTCGCCCGACGTTGTCGAAGCTGCGCTTCCGAGCGACGCGGATCGAGCCTATGTGAAGTCGCTCATGGTCGCCGTTACGGAACCCGGCAAGTGCGCCAACTGGACGACGCTGCCGGAGCGCGGCGTCAACAATCAGCCTATTGATTTTGAATATGTCCGAGCAGGCTAGGAGCCATTAATTCTCGCGCATCCCGGCGAAAAGATCGGGAGCGCAAAAGGGAGGAGAGCTGATGGAATTGAATTCGGCACGCCGCATCGCCGATTTTCCTGAGCGATTCAATGCAGCTGAGAATCTGCTTGGAGCCAATCTCGCGGCCGGCCGAGGCGACAAGGCGGCGATCATCGATAACAAGGGCGCGCTTTCCTATGGAGAGCTCGCGGAACGTGTCGATCGCATGGCCGGCGCGTGGGAGAGCCTCGGCGTCAAGCCGGGCGACCGCGTGCTTTTGTGCCTTCTCGATACGAGAGATTTTCCGACAGTTTTCCTGGGAGCGATCAAGGCCGGCGTCGTGCCGGTGCCGTTGAACACCTTGATGACCGCCGACGATTATCGCTGGATACTTAAAAATAGCGACGCCCGCGCGGTCTTCGTGACCGGCGATCTCGCCGAGAAGTGGGGAGAGATTGCTGAGGATGAGGAGAGCGTTCTTTTCATCTCCAGCGAAGGCGGGCCTTGGCCTGATCTTGAAGATGTTCTTCGTGCGGCGCGCGCGAGCTCTGATGTCGCGCCAACGCGCCGTGACGATACGGCGTTCTGGCTCTATACGTCTGGCTCCACCGGCCGTCCGAAGGGCGCAATGCATCGTCATGCTTCGATGCGTCTTGCGGCGAATCTCTACGGGCGCGGGGCTGTTGGCATGCATGAAGACGATGTCGTCTTCTCCGTCGCCAAGCAGTTCTTTGCCTATGGCCTCGGGAATTCGCTGATATTTCCCTGCGCCGTCGGTGCTACCGCGATCCTCCATCGCGAAAGGGTGACGCCTGACGTAGTCGACAGGATATTGTCCGAACACCCTGTAAGCTTTTTCGCTGGCGTGCCCACTTTTTATGCCGGCTGGCTCCGTCGCCCGAATTGTCCGGACAAGACTGTCGCGGCGTCCCTGCGCCTTGCGATTTCCGCTGGCGAAGCGCTGCCGGCCCATCTTGGCGAGGCGTTTCGCGCACGCTTCGGCGTCGACATTCATGATGGCCTCGGTTCGACCGAGATGCTGCACATCTTTCTGACGCAGAGGCCCGGCGCCGTCCGTTACGGTTGCACAGGCAAGCCTGTCGATGGGTATGCTGTTCGTCTTGTCGACGATGACGGTCTGGAAGTTGGAGAAGGCGAGATCGGCAACCTCCATGTCAGCGGACCGACATCGGCTTCTGCCTATTGGCGCAACCCCGAGAAATCCGCCGCCGCTTTTCAGGGCGAGTGGACGATCACCGGCGACAAATACATTCGGGATGCAGACGGCTGGTATACCTATGCCGGGCGCGGCGACGACATGTTGAAAGTAGGCGGCATCTATGTCTCGCCTATCGAAGTCGAAGAGGCGCTCGCCTGCCATGAGGATGTCGTCGAAGCAGCGGTCGTCGGCGCTGAAGATGAGGCGGGGCTCGTTAAGCCGCATGCGTTCGTAGTGTTACGCGAGGGCGTTGCCGAGGACGAACCGAAAGCGGACGAATTGAGGGCGCACGTGAAGTCGAAGCTCGCCCCATATAAATATCCGCGCTGGATCAGCTTTGTGGGCGAACTGCCAAAGACTGCGACGGGCAAGATCCAGCGCTTCCGGCTCCGCGATCAGGCATGAACGGGCGAAAGCCATAGCGAATGCAAAGACTACTCTCACCGTCGCGACAGCTTGCGGAAAGCGAAAAGGAGCAGTGCTGCGGCGGCGCACATCGATATAGTGTAGGTCACAAGCGAACTCAGCAGGGCATGATCGCCTTTGAAGACATGGTCGCTCAGTAGACCAATTGTCACCGGGCCGACGCCCAGGCCAATTGCGTTCACCGTAAACACATAGAGAGCCGACATGCGTCCCCGCATCGACGGCGGAGCCAGCACCTGGATCGCCGCCGGGCCGACCCCGACCGCCATGCTCGATGCGAATTGAACTGCGGCGATGATTGCGAACAGTTGCGCGCCGTTGCGCGCGAAGAGAAGGCAGGCGAGAAGCGGCAGCGATGCGAACGCCGCAAGACTTAAAGCTGTACCAAACTCGTTCTTGCCTGAAGCGCGAGATAGAAAGTCAGCGAGCATGCCGCCAAGGAGAACGCCTGCGGGCGCAACCGTCAGCATCATCAGGCCGACGCGCAAGCCGACAACCGATACTGACCAACCGAAATCGCGGGCGAGCATGGCCGGCGCCCAGCTCACCATCGCATAGCTGACGGCGACAAGGCAGGCGTTGCCGATAAAGAGCGTCGAGTAGAGGGCGCCATTCGCCGCGATATGTTGGAGGATCGTTTCGCGCGGCGCCTCCGCCTCGGCGGGCGCCTTTGCAGGGCGCGCCGGCTCGCGGATCAGCAATATCAGTGCGAGGAGCACAATGCCCGGTGCGCCAAGCAGAACGAACGTTTTCTGCCAGGCAGAGTGACCGTCAAGGAACGGAATTGCATTCGCGCCGGCGCCGCTCAGCCAGGCGAAAAGCGCGCCGCCAAGCAGGAACGCCATCCCGGCGCCGGCGAGCGAGCCCATCTGGAACACGCTGATGGCTGTCGCGAGGAGCCGCCGCGGCGCGATCGCCGTGATGATGGAATAGCCGGCCGGCGCAAGAGCTGCTTCGCCGACCCCGACTCCAATCCGCATCAGGAGCAGCATGGAAAAGTCATTCGCGAAGCCGCAGGCCATCGTCGCGAGGCTCCAGATGGCGAGCCCCCAGAAAATGGTCCATTTGCGCGACCAGACATCGACGAGCTGGCCGAGCGGCAAGCCGACCGCCGCATAGAAAATGCCGAAGGCGACGCCGTGCAGAAGCCCGAGCCGCGTATCGCTGAGGCCGAGATCAGCCTTGATCGGTTCGAAGAGCAGGGAGAGCGCGAAGCGGTCGACTAGCGAGAACGCCATCGCGACGGAGAGAAGAAGCACGACGAGGGCGACATAGACATCGCTATGTACGCCCTCGGATTTGGATTGCCCGTTTCGGCGAGCGCCGTTTTCTTCTGACACGGCGCTCACCCTTTTATAACTGCGCGAAAGCCCGGGCTATTAGAAGCGCGCGGAGACTTCCACACCGTAAGTGCGTGGTTCGCCGAACAGAACCTGGTCGCTTCCGTTGAATTGCCGCGCAAACTCTTTGTACTCCGCATCGGTCAGGTTCTTGCCCCAGAGATAGATGCCATAGCGGCCATCCTGGAATTCATAGCCGGCGCGCGCATTGAAGACGGCGTAGCCATCTTCATAATTGAACGGGCCGTTGTCCGGCTGCAAGAAGGTTTCGCCGACATAGGCGAAGTTTGGCGAGAGAGTGACTTCTCCGGGCCCGACGGGCGCGCGCAGTTCGGCGCCGAGATTGACCGTCCATTTCGGCGTGTTCTCAGTGACGTTCCCTGTATAGTCCGCGCCGCCGGTCGTCGCGCCGGCGAACTCGGTATATTCGCCGTGGAGATAGGAGGCGCCGCCATAGACGAGAAGCCACGGGGATGGGGACGCCGTGAACTCGACTTCCCCGCCATAGACCTCGGACTCGCCCGCGTTCCGGGTGATGACCGTTGGCACGCCGCCGATCGATTCAAATTGCGGCACCTGCCGATCGGTATAGGTCGCGTAGAAAGCGGCGGCCGTGAAGCGGAGCTTGCCGTCGAAGGTGTCGGATTTGAATCCGACTTCATAAGAGGTGACGAATTCCGGATCGAAGGTGATGTCGTCAGCCGAGAGAGGGGCGGGCGTCGCGAGCGGATCGACATTGAAGCCGCCCGATTTGAAACCGTTGCTCGCCGTGAAGTAAGTCGAGACGTCATCAGTCCAGAGATAGTTGAGCGACGCTGTCCAGGACGGTTTCGTCACCGAAATTTCAAGCTCCGGGAAGCTCTTGTTGAATGGCGCAACGGTGCTTGTCTGCTCGTAGCTGCCCTCTTTCTTCTCATAGGTGACGCGAACGCCGCCAGTGATCGAGAGCTTGTCGGTGAAATTCGCTGTTGCGTTGGCGAAGCCCGCATATGACGTCGTATCGATGGGGCCGTCGGTGAAGAAGAGAGGGTTGCCGGCGGAATAGATGCGCCGGGACGCCTGGGCTTCCTGACGATAGAAATAGAAGCCCGCCATATATTCGAAGAACTGACCATCAGGCGAGGTCAGGCGGAGTTCTTGCGTATACTGATCTGCGTCGTCAGTGAACGGGCCAGAGCGGAAGATGTCGACCGGCGTCTGGTCGATATCGCTGTGCACGGTGATGTCGACCGAGCGGAAGGCGCTGATCGATGTAAAGGTCAGGCCGGAGTCGAATCTGTATTCCGCCGACAGCGAAGCGCCGTACATGTCGCGCTCAATGCTGTTTTGCTGGTCCGTGTTCACATAAAAGCGATCGGGGATGTAATAGCCGGCGCCAAAGGCGGCGTTCGAGCCGAGCTGGTTCAGGATCGCTTTTTGATCGTCAAAGGTGGCGTCGCCGCTAAGGAGAATGTCCCACTTGTCATTTGGCTGGAAGCGGAGCTGAACGAGGCCGGCGCGGCGCTCTTCGGACTGGAGCTTCGTCTTGTCGTAAATATTCTTGATATAACCGTCGCGGTCCCAGCTCGCGAAAGTGACGCCGAGAGAGACCGTATCGCTGATCGGTCCGCTGACGGAGCCTTTGAAGCGAACGGCGTCGTAATTGCCATAGCCGAGCGTTGCGTTTGCGTGAAGCTCGTCGCTAGGTTTACGCGTGACGATGTTGATCGCGCCGCCCGTCGTATTCTTGCCGAACAGCGTTCCTTGCGGCCCGCGCAGCACTTCTATCTGCTCGATGTCGGCGAGGTCCATATTGTAGCCGCTTGTCCGGCCGGCGAAGACGCCATCGACGTAAAGGCCGATGCCGCTCTCAATGCCGATATTCCGGGAGTCGCCGCCGACGCCGCGAATGGTGATCTGCGTCTGCAGCGCGCTGCGGTCGGAATAATGGAGGCTAGGGATGAAGTTCTTCAGATCTTTGAGGCTCGTCGCGTTCAGCCTCTCGATTTGCGCGGCCGAGACGGTGGAGATGGAGATCGGGACTTCTTGCAGCGACTCGGCGCGTTTGCGCGCCGTAACGACGATGCGGTCGCCCATCAGGCTCTCTTCATCCTGCGCGCTCGCCTGAGAGGCGAGGCCGCTCGTCAGCACGGCCGAAAGGCTTGCACCGGCAAGAAGCATCACGCGTTTGGCTGCCGACATTTTGCGGCTGATCTTGTTATTCCCCTCAAGCAAAGACATGTTTTTAGTCTCCCTACCTCGCAGCTGCGATCCTCCGGCCGGGGCGCGATTTGCAGCCCGGGATACCGGAAGTCGAAACGCTAACCGGGTCCGCTTTCGTCGCGCCAATTGATATTCTTTATCGGGCTGAATAAAGAACGCGCCCCGTGGTCAGACGACGAACGCGCCATCGCTTGCGCGAATGGCGCACAAAAACTCCCTGAAAGCATAAAATCGCGTGGGAAACCGCCCGCTATATCCAGAAGTGATCCGGATTAACGCCTGTCGCGTAGTTGGAGGCCGCTTCGCGTGCGAGTTCGACGACATGGGTGACGAAAAGGCGGGGCGTCGGCAGTTTGTAACAGGCCGTGAGGTAGGCCGGCGGCATTTGCTGGCGCACAGGAAGGATCTCGATGACGCCTTTTTGCAAATCATCCGCAACCATGAGCGGGGGCAGGGCCATGACGCCGAGACCGGTGCGGAC
>JACKIL010000024.1 GCA_020638525.1 Caulobacterales bacterium
TCGGCCGCGACCGGCTGCTTCTCGGCGTCGGCGCGAGCGTCGTGACGGCGAACGAAGACGTGCAGGCGCTTTCGGCGCTCTATGGCGACTACAAGGCTTACGCAGTCGGCCTCAATGTCGGCTATCGCGGCATCACGCTTGGCGGCTCTGTGAAGACGACCAATGCGGGCCTCGCCAATCTCGATGAAGACGGCTACCTCGCCTTCGACGCGGGCATCACGTTCCGCACCGGCGAGGACAAGGGCGACTGGGGCTTCATGCTCGGTTACGGCCAGTCCGAAGCGAGCGCGCTCGGGCCCAATCCGGCCGATCCCATTCTCTTCCGTGACACGCAAACCGCTCAGGCGGGCGTGACCTATTTCGTTGGCCGCGGCATCACCATCGGCGCCGCAGCTCAATATGTCGAATCCACCAAGGCTGCGACGGCAGGCGGGCCGCAAGAAGCAACGACCGTCGTTATAGAAAGCTCGGTGAAATTCTAAGCGCCTAGCTTAGAGGGGATAACAGGCTGGGGCGGACTTCGGTCCGCCCCTTTCTTTTTCACAGCTTTCCTTTTCACAAGCGCCGATTAGTCTTTGCTCATTCTTTCGGGGAGGACGCCATGACAGCACGCGCTGAACTTTCCACACGCCTCATTCTTTGCTGTCTCGCCTTGGTCGCCGGCGCTAGCCTTGCGAGCGGATGCGCGAAAACCGCGCAAGCAGGAGAAGAGGAGCGCGCAATGCCTCAGACGAACAATCACATCGACTATGTAGAGTTCGCCGCAGGCGACATCGCCGCGTTCAAGACATTCTATGCGGCGGCTTTCGGCTGGACGTTTCAGGATTGGGGCCCCGATTACGCATCCTTCCAGGGTGCAGGGATTGATGGCGGCGTGCGCGGCGGTGAGGAAGCAAAGCCCGGCTCGACGCTCGTCATTCTCTATGCGGACGATCTCGAAGCTTCGGAGAAAAGCGTCGTCGCGGCGGGCGGCGAGGTCACTGAGCGTCATGAATTCCCGGGCGGGCGCCGCTTCCACTTCCGCGACCCGGTCGGCAATGTGCTCGCCGTGTGGACGAAAGCGGAATAGCCGCGCTCCTCAGGCCTTCGGCGCGAAGGCGCTGATCGCCGCGAGCCCTGCCACGTTCATTCCGGCGAGCTCGGCCGCATTCGTCTCGTCGACGCCGCCAAGAGCGATCACCGGAAGCGGCGAGGTTTCGGCGAGCGCCCTGAAGCGCTCCGGCCCGAGGGCGGCCGCTCCCGGGTGGCTCAGCGTCGGGAAGGCAGGGGAGAGGAGAGCAAGGCTCGCCCCGATCGCGGCGGCGCGCGCAAGCTCCCCTGCAGAATGGCACGCGGCGGTGACGAAAAGCCCCTCAAGGGCCGGGGGCGCTGAAAGCTGGCCCGCGCGCAGGTGAACGCCCGCCGCCCCAACCTTCCGCGCAAGGCCCGCATCCGCGCCGACCATAAGGACGAGGCCGCGCCGCGCCGCCACCGCCGCAAGGCGCCGCGCCAGCGCCTCCCGCGCCGGATCGTCGTAATGGCGCAGGAGGATCGCCGCACCCTCCGGCAGGGCCTCTGCGACGCTTATGGGGCCGGGCCCCCTCGGGTCCGTCAGGAAGGCGAGGGCGAAGGGCGTTTTGACGCCGCCCGCCGAATTGAGCGCCATGGCGGCGGCTGCTAGCTTCCCCGCCCGTTCCCCGAAAGTCTCACTCAAGAGCCCCGCCCCTCATGCCTGATGCAACGCCTGCCGATCCCGTCGCCAATCTCGCCCGTATTCGCGCGCGCCTCAATGCGGCGGCTGAAGAGGCTGGCCGAAAGCCAGAAGACATCACGGTCATTGCGGTATCGAAAAATCATGGGGCCGAGGCGATCCTGCCCCTCCTCGAAGCTGGGCACCGGGTCTTCGGGGAGAACCGCGTGCAGGAGGCGATGGGCAAATGGCCGGCGTTGAAAGAGCGCTACCCGGATATCGAGCTCCACCTCATCGGTCCCCTCCAGACCAACAAGGCGAAGGAGGCGGTCGCCTTTTTCGACGTCATCGAGACGGTCGATCGCCCGAAGCTCGCCCGTATCCTTTCGGAAGAGATGGCGCGGCAGGGCAAGACCCTTCGCCTCCTTGTTCAGGTGAACACCGGCGAGGAAGAGCAGAAGGCCGGCGCCGCCCCTCAGGAGGCTGACGCCTTCATCGCCCAGTGCCGCGACGAGTATGGCCTCGCCATTGACGGCCTCATGTGCATTCCGCCAGCGGAAGAAGCGCCTGCGCCGCACTTTGCGCTGCTTGCGAAGATCGCGGCGCGCAACGGCCTCAAAACGCTCTCCATGGGCATGAGCGGCGATTATGAAATCGCGGCGACCTTGGGGGCGACCCATGTGCGCGTCGGAACGGAGATATTCGGGGCGCGTGCCTATTAACGCTTCGCCGCGCGATGACATCGCAGCATCGTAACGGTAATGTGAGAGCGTTGTTATTTCCAACGCCTTCACGTTAGGGGCTAAGAGGCGGAACACGAGAAGAGAGAGCGACGGACCCCTATGCCGCGAGCCAAACGAATCCTCCTTGTCGATGACGACGCGCTTCTGCGCGAGACCCTGCTCGACCAGTTTTCGCTGCACGACGAATTTGCGGTGGAAGCGGCGGCGACAGCGGCCGAAGCGATCGAGAAGGTGAAAGAAGAGGCCCATATCGACCTCGTCCTGCTCGATGTCGGCCTGCCCGATATGGACGGGCGCCAGGCCTGCGAGCTGATGCGCCGCGGCGGGTTCAAATCGCCGATCATCATGCTCACGGGCGCCGATACGGACGCCGATGAAGTGCTGGGCCTCAACTCCGGCGCGAATGACTATGTGACGAAGCCGTTCAAGTTCGCCGTGCTGCTCGCGCGCCTGCGCGCGCACTTAAGGAGCCACGAGCAGAGCGAGGACGCCGTCTTCAAGATCGGGCCGTATGAATTTCGCCCGGCGGTGAAGATGCTCGTCACCGACGCGGACAAAAAAATCCGCCTCACCGAGAAAGAAACGTCGATCCTCAAATATCTCTATCGTGCGGGCGGGCGCCCTGTGACGCGCGACGTCCTGCTCGACGAAGTGTGGGGCTATAATTCTGGCGTGACGACGCACACGTTGGAAACGCACGTCTATCGCCTGCGCCAGAAGATCGAACCTGATCCGACGAACGCTGCAATCCTGCTGACGGAAAGCGGCGGCTATCGCCTGGCTATCTGATCTTCATGGCGCTGACGATCTGGCACAACCCGCGCTGTTCGAAATCGCGCAGCGCCCTTGCGCTTCTTGAAGAGCGGGGCCTCGCGCCGAACGTCGTCCTCTATCTTGAAACGCCGCCTACGGAAGATGAAATCGCCGCAGCGCTCAAAGCGCTGAAGAAAGCGCCTCGCGACATCATCCGCAAAAGCGAGGACGCCTACAAATCGCTGGATCTAGCGGACGAGACGCTCTCCGACGCAGCGCTCGTCAAGGCGATGGCGGAAAATCCCATCCTCATCGAACGGCCGATCGTCTTCAACGGCAGGAAGGCCGCCATCGGCCGCCCGCCGGAAGCCGTGCTGGAGATCCTTTAAGTCGCGCCTTTCTCAGCTCCGCGACGGATAGATTCCTTCAAGCGCGATGCAAGCTTTGACGACGAGATAAGGCTGCATGTTGCTGACGGGCTGATTTCCCCCGGCGTTCGAGACGCTCGTATTCGCGCTGAGCGCGCTTGCGTCCATTTCGACGTTGGACGGAGCGTTCGTGAAGATTCGGCTCGTGCGGCCATCGGCAAGGTTAGCGCCTGCCGGCGCCGGCGTCGCGCCGTTTCCGGCGGCGGCTCGCATCACATATTGCGTCGTCGCGCCATGCGAATGCACGGGCAGCTGGGTCGCCGCCAGCGTCGTCGTTTCGGTTCCAATCGTCTGACCGAGAATGCGAGACGAAAGGCCGGGGCCCTGACCGGTATGGATCGCAACGCGTCCGCGCAGGTCGGGCAGGCCGAAAGTCGAAACCCCGTCGCCGCCATATGTCGTGCCGATGAGCGAGAATAGAGCGTCGTTCTGCGAGATAGCGAGAAGTTGGCCGTTCGCTTCCGCCCAGCCTCTCGGGCAGTAGGTAGCGCCGGTCCACATCACCGTGCCAAGATAGGGCGTTGCTTGCGCATTGGCTGCGCCGCCGGAGACAAGGCTTGCGGTGAAAGCGCCAAGGGCGGCGATCGTTGCAGCGTGTTTCATCGATAGAACTCCAAATTTCCAACCGCGTTCTTTGCGCGGACTTCGTTCAAATCGTCATTCGCTTACGGGCGGGGCGGATAAACGCCCTCGAGCGCGATGCACGCCGTCATGGTGAGCACCGGTTGCACGTTGTTGAATGGCTGGCTTCCGCCGGCGACGCCCAAAGTCGTCTGTGCGCTGACCGAATCCGCGGCCATGTCGACATCGGCCGGTCCCGGCGCATAAGCGCGCGTCGTCCCGCCCGAAGCGAGCACATTGCCGCCCGGCGCTGTCGTGTTTCCGGCGCCCGAACTTGCACGCGCGACTACGCCGCCTGAGGCGCTGTGCGTGTGCTGCGGCATTTGGGATTCGAGCAGGGTCGTCGATTCGGCGCCGGCTTGCTCGCCGAGCACGTGATTTGGCAGCCCTGGGCCTTGGCCGGGTCCCAGGGTGACGCGTCCGCGCAGGTCGGGCAGCGCGAAGGTCGACTGACCATCGCCGCCATAGGTCGTCCCAAGCAGTGAGAACAGCGCCGTATACTGCGAGATCGGAAGGAGTGCGCCATTGGCGGGCGTCCAGCCTCTCGGGCAGAAATTGAATCCCGTCCAAATGATCTGGCCGAGATAGGGTTCGTCGCCTTGCGCGAACGCCGGCGCGCACGCGCCGAAGCCGGCGAGGAAAGCGGAGGCGAGAGCGAATATTTTCTTTTTCATCATGATACGGATCTCCTCTGCGCCTCAGCTGCGCGACGGAAAGATGCCCTGCAGCGCGATGCAGGCGCGCAGCGTAAGCGTGGGCTGCATGTTGTTGAAAGGCTGTCCTCCGCCCGCGGTTCCGGTCTGCGCCGACGCGCTGATCGATGTTGCGCCAAGGTCGAGGCTCGCGGCGGCCGGGGAGTAGAGGCGGCTGGTGCGCCCGTTTGCAAGAACGTTTCCTGTCGGGCTCGCCGAACTCGCCGGCGCCGAGCTCGCCTTCATCGTGATCGTCGTCGAAGCTGAATGCGTGTGTGCAGGCATCTGTGCGGCGGTGAGCGTTGTCGTCTCGGCGCCTGTCGTCTGTCCGATGACGTAATTGGAAAGCCCCGGCCCCTGCCCGTAGTTGACCGGCGCGCGTCCCTGCAGATTCGGCAAAGCGAAGTTGACCGTTCCATTGCCGCCATAGGTCGTCCCAAGCAGCGAAAAGAGCGCCTGGTTCTGGTTGATCGGCAAAAGCTGGCCGTTCGCTTCGGCGAAGCCTCTCGGGCAAAATGTCTCCGCCACCCACATTATTTGGCCGAGAAACGGTTGCTGCGCGCTGGCCGGCGTCGAAACGCCCGCCGACGACACGGCGGCGACAGCGATCGCCGCCAGACCCGCTTTCCGTAGCTTTGCAGTCTTCATGGTCTTCCTCCCGCACGCATCTAAACCGGCGCAGCGCCTGCGCCGAATTGGCTGATGACCGCAATATTTTGAACGCAACTGGCGGAGAGTGCGGGGTCGTCGCGCTTGTCCGCTTCTGCACGAAAATAAGCGCCCGACAGCGGGCGCTCGAAACCTTCTCAGCGCGGCTTGCGGCGGCGAAGGGCGCCAAGCGCGCCCAGCCCGGCAAGGAATATCGGCGCCGCCGCCGGCAGCGGTATCACAGGCGACTCTTCGTCCAGCGTGACGAGGAAACGGAAGCCTGAGACAGTTGCGAGCGCGCCCGGTTCATAACCAAGGACGTTGATCTGCAAGTCAGCGGCGAGGGAAGCGATGGCGGCGAACGTCGCCGCGCTCAGCGGTTCATCGCCGAGGAGCGAGTCTGAATAGATATCGAGAAAGTCGCCGGTTCCGAGCGCTGCGGCGGCCTCAGCCGTGGCGTCGCCGGAAATGCTGAAAGCGCCGTCATTAAAGGAAAGGCTGGCGCCGATGATATTGCGCGAGGAAAGCGGGTCCAGGCTTGCGATGAGGCTGAACAGGAAGCCGTAGAAATCGCTGTCGCCCTGTATCGATAGAGAAGGATCGAAAGCGAAGTCGATCCATGCTTCGGTCGCCGAGCCGCCGCCAGTGACCGATACGTTCGCCGGGGCAACGGCGAGACCCAGACTGTCGGTCAAGGCGAAGGAGTCGAAGGTCACGTCGTCAACGGTGATCGAGTCGCCGCCGAAGAGTTGATCGAGCGTGCAGGTGTCAGGATCGCCGCATGTCGTCGACACAGCCGCCGATGCAGATGTTGCAGCCAGCAGCGTCAAGCCCGCAAGAATTCCAGCAAATTTGCGCACGACCCCTCCCCCAAGCAACGCACACGAATTAATTCAGAGTATGCGCACAGTATCGAGGGATGCACAACGCCCCGGCGGTTGCACCTTCTATGACGCTCCGCACGCGTAGGGCTGCATTTTAACCACGCGCACGAAAGATATGTCCCAAATCCGACACGCCTTGTGCAGCGTTAATCATCATTCCTGGAAAAATGGAGCGGGCGAGGCGATTCGAACGCCCGACCCCAACCTTGGCAAGGTTGTGCTCTACCCCTGAGCTACGCCCGCTCACTGGCGTCGCCGTTTGGCCCGAAAGCTCGACGGCGGGGCCGCTATATGCACGAGCGCCCGGCCCTTTGCAAGCGCGCATGCGTTAACGGCCGCTCCTTCTTGTCATATCGGTTTCGGGGCGCCAAGGCTGGCCCGAAACGCTCCATCCCGCCAGAGGCCTTCCATGACGCAGCCTGCGACCCGCGCCGATCTTTTCGCTTTTCTCGACCATATCGGGGTCGCCCACCGCACCGTCGAGCACCGGGCGATTTTCACGGTCGAGGAGGGCAAGGACCTCAAGGCGAGCCTGCCCGGCGGGCATTCGAAGAACCTCTTCCTGAAAGACAAGGCCGGAAAGCTCTATCTCGCCGTCGCGCTCGGAGAGACGCAGGTCGATCTCGTCGCGCTCGGCAAGCGCTTCGGCGCGAAGGGCCGGCTCTCCTTCGGCAAGCCCGAGCTGATGACGGAGACGCTCGGCGTCATTCCGGGGGCGGTCACGCCCTTCGCCCTCATCAATGACAGCGCGAAGGCGCTCACCGCCGTCGCGCTTGATACGAGCATCCTCGCCCACGACCCGATGTGGTTCCACCCGCTCGAAAACACCGCTTCGACGGCGGTCTCGCCGGACGGCCTCAGGGCGTTCCTGAAAGCGCGGGGGTTTTCCCCAATCGAGCTCGACCTGTCGGACCCGCTTGGCGAGGCGAGCGGCGTCAATTGATCTCGCCCGGTTGCGTTTGCGCCGCAGCAGCCTCATCTAGTGCGTGAAACCTTCGGAGAGCCTTATGAGCGAGCTTTTTGGCGCGAAAGCCCCCGCCGCGCCCGGCATCATCAAGGATGCGTCGATCGAGACCTTTGAGGCCGACGTCCTCAACGCCTCGATGGAGGTCCCTGTCATCGTCGACTTCTGGGCCGAATGGTGTGGGCCCTGTAAACAGCTCGGCCCCTTGCTCGAAAAGGCGGTGAAGGCGGCGAACGGCAAGGTGCGCCTCGTCAAGATCGACATCGACAAGAACCAGATGCTCGCCTCGCAGATGCGCATCCAGTCGATCCCGACGGTCTACGCCTTCTATCAGGGCCGCCCGGTCGACGGTTTCCAGGGCGCGCTTCCTGAAAGCCAGATCAAGAAATTCATCGAAAGCCTCACCGCGCTCGTTCAGGGCGACGGGGCGGGCGATATCGCCGACCATATCGATGCGGCCGACGCTGCTTTCGAAGCAGGCGATGTCGCGGCGGCGGCCGATCTTTACGGGCGCATCGCGCAGGCCGACGAAGGCAATGTGCGCGCGCTCGCGGGGCTTGCGCGCTGTCACGTCGCGCTCGGCGATTTCGACCAGGCGCGGGCCATTCTCGATTCCATTCCTGCGGCCAAGCAGAAAGAAGCAGCGGTGACGAGCGTTCGCGCCGCCCTCGATCTCGCGGCGGGCGGCCAGAAAAAAGGCGCCGATGTCACGGGGCTTGCTGCGAAAGTCGCGCGCGACCCGAACGATCTCGCAGCGCGCTACGAACTCGCCGAAGCCTTCATCGCCTCGAGCGAAATGGAAGCGGCGATCGATGAATTGCTGGCGATCGTCGAGCGCGATCGTCAGTGGAATGAGGAAGCGGCGCGCAAGAAGCTCGTGACGATCTTCGACGCGCTCGGCGGCGCGCATCCTTTGACCGCGCGCGGTCGACGCCGCCTTTCCTCGATCCTGTTCTCCTAAGAGCCCAGCAGGCGCCTCAGCGAAGGAGGGCGCGAGCCGGATGAGCGAAAAGGACAAGACAGCAGGCGGGCGCGGGTTGCCGGCGGAAATCCCACTGTTTCCGCTCGCGGGCGCATTGTTGCTGCCGGGCGGGCAGCTACCGCTTAATGTTTTCGAGCCGCGTTATCTGCGTATGGTCGACGACGCGCTCGCCTCCGATCGCCTGATCGGCATGGTGCAGCCGCGCGATGACGACATGGCGCACAATCCTCCGCTCTATGGCGTCGGTTGCGCGGGCCGCATTATCTCCTTCGTCGAGACCGATGACGGGCGCTATCTCATCACGCTCGGCGGACGCAAGAGATTCCGCATACTGAGAGAAGTCGAAGGCGACACGCCCTATCGGCGCGCGGCCGTCGACTGGACAGCCTTTCCGGTCGACAACGGACAGGACCTTTCGACGGAATTCATCGACCGCGAAAGGCTCGTGCGCGCAATGCGTCTCTATCTCGATGCAGAAGGCCTGAAGACGGACTGGACCGTCGTCGACGATGCGCCGACGGAAGCGCTCGTCGCTTCGCTGTCGATGGGCTGCCCCTTCGCGCCGAACGAAAAACAGGCTCTTCTGGAAGCGGAGACGACAGCCGCGCGCGCCGAATGCCTGATCGCCCTGATGGAGATGTCGGGCGCGGGCGAAGGCGGCGAGGGCGCCGTTCAGTAGGGCGAGAAAGAAAAGGGGCCATCATGGCGAGCGGCGAACAGCAGTCGGGCGACCATCGCGGTGAAATCGATCCGAAGCTTCTCGAGATCCTTGTCTGTCCCCAGACAAAGGGTCCGCTCGCCTATGACCGCGAGAGGCAGGAGCTTCTGAGCAAGAAGGCCCGGCTCGCCTTTCCTATCCGCGACGGCGTTCCGATCATGCTGACGGACGAGGCGCGGGAGCTGAGCGATGCTGAGGTCGCTCGCCTCTAAGTGAAGACGCGCCCCATTCTCGCCGCAGGCGGACCGCGCTTTGGTCAAATCAGGCCCCGACCTTTGGGCCATGCGTTAAGGGCGGAAAGCCGCCTTCGAAGGAGCCGACATTGATGAACATCGCGATGCTGACCCTTGCGGCCATCACCTGCGCGGATGCGGGGCTCTCCCTCGGCGGGATGACCGCCATCGAAGTCGCTTCCGCGGCGCCTGTCGTCGAGATGGCCGAAACGGCGCCGGCGGCCGTGGACAAGCCTGTCATCCTCGCGGCGGCGACGCCCGCCGAATCGGGGGCGACCGTTGCGGCCCCGGAATCGATCCCGGAAGATCTGGTGTTCGCCAATGAAAGCGATGAGACAGTCGCCGACAGGGTCCTTGCTTATCTCGACGGCATCGACACGCTGCAGGGCGACTTCACGCAGGTCGCGCCGTCGGGCGCCATCTCGACCGGCAAGTTCTATCTGCGCCGCCCGGGCCTTCTTCGCTTCGAATATGACGAGCCGAGCCCGATGCTGATCGTGGCGACCGGCGGCACCGTCTTCGTGCGCGACGAAGCGCTTGAGACGACGGACTCCTATCCGGTCGGCAAGACGCCGCTCAAATTTCTCCTCCGCAAGAAGGTCGAGCTCGACGATGCGCGCGTCGCCGCCGTCGATCGCGGCGCAGACAGCGCCGCCGTCACCTTCGTCTCCGATGAGGAGGATAATGAGGGCGAATTGTCGGTCATCGTGCGCGCGCCGGACATGCAGCTTGAGCAATGGATCGTTCGCGATCCTCAAAATGGCGTGACTATTGTGACGCTCGATAATGTCGTTGCGGGAGCGTCGATCCCTAACCGCTTGTTTGCGGCCCCTAAAGCCGAATCGCCCTTCCTTAAAAATTAGAAATCCGGGTCAAAAAGCCGCGTGTCAAGCAGACACATGCAAGCTTTTTTTCGTGCCGCCCTATTGAAATCGGAAGACGTGATGCGTTAATGTAACACCACGCGGACGACGTTCTTGGACCAGCGTTGCCCCCCCGCTAGCAGGTCCTCCAGTCGGTCGCGTCGCCGGATTATCCCCTCCCGGCGTAGGCGCAACAGCGCAGCTTGGCGCCCGATCCGTCCCCGGATCGGGCGCTTTTTTATCCGCCTTCCCAATTCGCCGCGACGCCCTATCTAGTCTCAAAGGAACGATGCGAGGCCGCCCCTATGGACGACGACGATCTCGAAATGCTCGAACGCGAATTGCCGGCGCTCTCGCGTGTCAGCCGTTTCGCGCGGGGGCTCGTGAACATTCCCTGGTTCGCCAATCTGGGAGAGCCGATGACGCCCGGCGCGCGCGCGGCCGCGCAGCGCTACATAGACGGGCTCGGCTTTGCCGATGCGGAGATCGCAATCCTCGTCGACTGGCAGGACGCGGCCGACGCCGCTGAAAATATCGACTGGCATCTGCCGGCCTGGGAAGCGGAAGAACTTCTGCGTACGGATTTAACGGCGCGCGCGCTGGAGCTCCTCTCCGAAGAAGCGCTGCAGCTTGCGATGACGCTTGTCGCGGAGCGCGTCTCCGAGCCTGCGAAAGAAGCGATGGAGCAGGCGAGTTATATCTGGGACATGGAAGATGACGGCGCGCGCCAACTCGCTGTCGGCGCCGCCGTGCAGGCTGCGCATCAGGCGGCGTTGACGCTCATTTGCGCGACCGATCCAGATTTCGATGCGGAAACGCATCCCTTCGCCGCGAAGTTCAAGCTCTTCGAATTCGGCCGCTGGCCGGTCGGCATTGTCGGTTCGTCTTTCAATGTTTTCTGAGCGTTCACTTCGCCAGCGCTGAATAGATTCCCGCGGCGATCAGATAAACGCCGAAGAAAGTCAGCACGGCGCGAAAGCCCGTGCGGAACTGCTTTTCCGGCATCGCCCGTAACAGCTTCACGCCGGACCACGCGCCGAGATAGCCGGCGATGAGGATCGCGGCTATTAGCAGCGCCCAGTCTGCGAAGGCGAAGCCGAGAAAGCCGAAGGCTAGTGTTTTCAGCGCATGCTGCGTCACCATGCAGGCCGCGTGCGTCGCGACGATTTTGAGGCGGTCGAGCTTCGTGACGGAGAGCATGGTCGCCGCGATCGGTCCCGTTGCGCCGAAAAACATCGTCAGAAACGCGCCGATAGCGCCTGTCAGGAAGAAGCTCGTCGGCCCGGGCGCGAAGGCCTTCGGTTTCGGGCCCCAGACAGTGAAGAGCACGAAGAGGCCGACGCCGGCGCGCAGCAAAGCCTCCGGCAGCGCGACATAGATTTTCCCGCCAAGCGCGGTGCCGAGAACGCCGCCGAGCGCGAACCAGAGAATGATCGGCCAGACGACATCGCGCCGCTGCAAGGTGAAGCGCGAGAAATTGGCGCCGAGCTGCGCGACGCCGTGCACCGGAATGACTGCGATGGGCGGCAGGAGCGCTGACATGACGGCGAGGAGCGCAAGTCCCCCTCCAAGCCCGAAGGAAGCCGTCAGCGCCGAGGTGAAAAAGCTCGTGAACACGACAAGCGCGGCGATGATCGGCGAGACGCCCTCCGGCGTCAGGGAGGAGAGGAGATCCATGAGCGCGCGGGTTAGGCCTGTCTGCGCCTTCCCGCAATCGCTGCGCGCATCAAATGTCGAGGGCGGCGAAGGGAACGGGTTCGGCCGGCGTTGCTGGCGCGGGGCCAAGCGTCTTACCCCACCAGCCGACATCGCGCCATGCGCCCATCTTGAAGCCGACTTCGCGGTAAACGCCGACAGGCGCGAACCCCATCGCTTCGTGAAAGCCGACGCTCGGCTCGTTCGGCAGGGTGATGCCGGCATAGGCCGCATGGAAGTTCTGCCGGACGAGGATTTCGAAGAGCCGCGTATAGAGCGCCCTCGCATGGCCTTTCCGGCGCGCATCGCCGCGCATATAGGCCGTCACGTCGGCGGACCAGCGATAGGCTGCACGCGGCGCGTGGGGCCCTGCATAGGCATAGCCGATGATGCGGCCTTCCTCTTCGAGGACGAGCCAGGGGTGCGTTTCGAGAATGCGCGCGATTCGGCCAGCCATTTCGCTCGCCGTCGGCGGTTCGATCTCGAAGGAGATCGCCGAGTCCTTCACATAAGGCGCATAGATTTCCGCGACGGCGCCGGCGTCTTCGACGGATGCGACTCTGATGGTCATGGGCGTTGCTCGCAGAAGAACCCGTCAACGCTCTTTTCCGGCGCTGGGAATGTCAACGCGTCACTTGCCGCCCTTGCCCGGGCGGCGTTCGCTGTTAAGCTCCGCCTCCCTTCCTTCGCGCGCCGCCGCGCTCAAAACTCGCATCGCTCATGAAGATCGCCACCTGGAACATCAATTCCGTTCGCCTGCGCATCGATCAGGTGCTGCAATTCCTGAAGGAAGAGACGCCTGACGTTCTCTGCCTGCAGGAAATCAAATGCCGCGACGACCAGTTTCCGGCCAAGGCGATCAGCGCGGCGGGCTACAAGCATCAGGCGGTTTCGGGCCAGGTCGGCTATCACGGCGTCGCCATCGTCTCGAAAGTTCCGCTCAAGGACGTTTCGAGGAAAGCCTTCTGCGGCAAGGATGATGCGCGCCATATTGAGGCGACGCTGCCCGGCGGCGTGCGCCTGCATAATTTCTATGTGCCCGCGGGCGGCGACGAGCCGGACCCGAAAATCAACGAGAAGTTCGAACACAAGCTCAGTTTCATGAAAGAGATGAAGAGCTGGTTCAGCGAGTTCGGCCCGCCGAGCCGCAAGAAATCAGTTCTCGTCGGCGATCTCAACGTCGCGCCTCTGGAAAACGATGTGTGGTCGCACCGCCAGCTATTGAGCGTCGTTTCGCATACGCCGATTGAGGTCGCGCATCTCTCTGAGGTCGTGCAGTCGCATGACTGGATCGATGTCGCGCGCGCCCTTATTCCGGAGACGGAGAAAATCTATACGTGGTGGTCTTACCGCGCGGCTAACTGGCGGTCTTCAAATCGCGGGCGCCGGCTCGACCACATTTGGGTGACGCCGGCCTTGCGGAAAGCAGCGCTTTCTGGCGGGCGGGATGCGTTCGCCATTCACGAGCGCTGCCGCGACTGGGAGCGACCGTCCGACCACGCGCCGGTCACGCTCACGCTCGATCTCTAAAGAAAAAAGCCGGCGGATCGCCCGCCGGCTTTCGTTTCGATTGAGCGAAACCCGCTCCGGCCTTCTTCGCCTATTCGGACTCCATCACGGCGTCGAGGTCGGCCATCACCGGCTTGATCGCTTTGCGGTCATCTTCCGGCGCATTGCGCACGGCTTTCGCAAGAGCGATCGCGCCAGCCATTTGCTCGCGCATTTGCGGCGGCATCATCTCCATCATGGAAGGGTCCATCGCTTCCATCTGCGCGAGCGCGCCCGGATCCTGCGCTTCCATTTTCTCGGCGAGATAAGCGAGCATTACGCGGTCGCCGACGGCGCCCCATTCCTCGGTAGAAAACCCTTGCGGCTTCACGAGCGCGGCGAGGCGCGCATGTTCGGCGGGGTAGCCCGCTTTCAGCGCTGTGACGGCATTCGAATAGGGTTTGAACTCTTCGCCGAGCTTCGGCTTCGTCTCGACTTCGAGCGCGTCGAGCTTGCCTTCGGCGTCGAACTCCTTGCCGAGCGCCTGCACGCCGTCGAGCGTTGCAACGAAGCGCGTCGCAGTTTCGGTCGTCAGCGGCGCAGTCTCTCCGGCGATAGCGGGCCCTGCAATGACGGCTACAGCGGCGGCGAAAGCGGCGATAGTTCTCATCATCAGTCTGTTCTCCCCGTGAATCCGGCGCACCCCGCGCGCGCCGAAAGTCAAAGAGGGGGTAACACGATTGAGGAGCGCGGCCCACCCCGGCCGGGCGCGCGGAAAAGGCCGCTCGCCGCTGCGGAATGGCGCTCTTCCCAAACTCCGTTCTTCCCTGCGAAGGCGGGGATCCTGAACTGAGTCAGCAGTGGGTCCCCGCCTTCGCGGGGAAGAACGGTGGAGAGGCATGCGCCTAGTCGATAGGCCTTCTGCGCTGCGCCTTCGTTTCGCTGCGCCGGCGCTTGTCCTCGACGCGCTTTTTCTTTTGCGCGCGCGAGACCTTGGTTTTGATGCGCGGCTTGGGCGGCTCGGCTGCGCGCGCGATGAGATCGGCGAGGCGCGCGCGCGCATCCTCCCGGTTGCGCTCGCGCGACCGGAACCGCTGCGCCTCGATGACGATCTCCCCCTCGCGCGTCATTCGCCGCCCGGCGAGGCGGACGAGGCGCACTTTCACTTCGTTCGATAGCGCCTCGGAATTCAGCACATGAAAGCGAAGCTGAACCGCGGTCTCCACCTTGTTGACGTTCTGCCCGCCCGGCCCCGAGGCGCGCATGAACCCCTCGACGAGTTCATCGTCGGGAATGGCGATGCGCGGGGTGATGATGAGGGGCATTGGTTTTTCACTCCAGGGTGAATTGCGGGTTCGGCATTCGGCGTCTTACCCTGTTTCGCGCAAAGCGAGGCCATACGGGGAGAGAGCGCCATGAAGCCTGTGATGAATCTCGACGAGGTCGACTTCGACGATGTCGAGGAGAACGGCCTTTACACATCGAAACGCGCAACGATCAGCGATCATATCGGCGCGAAGAAGCTCGGCTATAATCTCACCGTTCTGCCGCCCGGCAAGGCGCAGTGCCCATTCCATAGCCACCACGCGGAGGAGGAGCTGTTCTTCATCCTCGAAGGCGAGAGCGAGCTTCGCTTTGGCGACAAGCGCTATCCCCTTCGCGCGCACGACGTCATCGCCTGCCCTACAGGCGGACCGGAAGTCGCGCACCAGATCATCAATACGGGCGCGACGACGATGCGCTATCTCGCGATCTCAAACCTCGCAGAAATAGAGATCTGCGAATATCCCGATTCCGGAAAGGTCGGCGTCTTCGGCGCGCGCCACGCAGACCGCCTGCGCAAGCTCTTCCGTGCAGAGACGGATGTCGATTATTACGACCGGGAGAAGGTGTGAGGGGCGGGGTTTTGTGTTCGCGGTAGGGGGGGTGCCCAGGTGCAGCGTAATGCGCTCGACACAAGGAAAGGCCGCCGTCTCCACCTTGTTGACGTTCTGCCCGCTCGGCCCGGACGCGAGCATGACCCCCCTCGACGAGCTCACCGTCGGGAAGGGTGATGACGAGGGCCATGAGAGGTCTGCAATAAGGAGGCGATCATCTTTGTGAGATCGGGCACGAAGGCGTATCATCGCGGTCAAGGATGAACAATCGCTCAGTGTTTGGGATTCCAATTGCGCGCATCCGAATTGGCGCTGGAGCT
Organism: Caulobacterales bacterium; assembly: GCA_020638525.1. Classification (GTDB taxonomy): domain Bacteria; phylum Pseudomonadota; class Alphaproteobacteria; order Caulobacterales; family Parvularculaceae; genus Amphiplicatus. Next base: position 15,579 of record JACKIL010000024.1, read on the forward strand.
GACCTCAAGATACGGTCAATCTCATTTTCATAGCTCCGCACATAAT
>JACKIL010000025.1 GCA_020638525.1 Caulobacterales bacterium
TCCGGCACAGGCCGCGAAGGCTCGAAATACGGCCTCGACGATTATCTCAACATCAAATACGCGCTGGTTGGCGGCCTCACGAAATAATTCATCCCGGCGCGGACTAACATTTCTTTCCAGAGCGGTCTGCGAGCCGCCGCGGGGTCATTCACGCAATTTTCAAAAAAAGAATTCCGGGATCGCTGCTTACGCGGCGCCCCGGAATATCAGGATACCCAATCCAAACAAAAGTCTCATCCTGAGGCGCGCAGTGCGCGCGCCTTCTGGAAAGACGCAGAAGAATTCGGCCTAAGCCGTCGTCTTCGTATTGTTCGTTTCTTCGGTCTTGCGCGCGAACTGATGCACGACGCCTTCGACCGAAACGTCTTCGCGGCGCGTGACGTTCACTTTGCCCATCACTTGCGCGCCATCTGAGATGTTGATGCTCGGCGTTTCGATGTCGCCTTCGACTTTCGCCGAACCTTCAAGCGTCACGCGCTTCTTCGCCTTGATATTGCCTTTGACCTTGCCGCGAATGACAAGCTCGGAGACATTAAGGTCTGCAACGACCGTCGAATTGCGGTCGATCAGCAGGAACTCGTCAGCGACGAGCGCGCCGTTAACGTTCCCATCGAGGCGCGTCGGCCCTGTGCAGACAAGCTTGCCTTCAACCGAACAACCTACGCCCAGCACCGTGCGAACAGCCTTCTTGCCGTCCTCGCCCGCGCCTTTCGCTCCAAATTGAAACACTGCTCCGGATTTCTGCGTCATGTCGCACCCCTTTCAACGAATGGATTCCCTGAACGGAACCGAAAGGAGCAAGGCTCGGGCCAGCGCATAAATATAGGCGCATCGCTTATCAACGATGCGCCCTGTCTTTAAATTCCGCCCGGCGGCCTGCCAGAATTAGTGAGGCTGCTTGTTATCCTGCTGGGGCTGACCTTTTTGCGGCTGGCCCTTTTGCTGCTGGTCTTGCTGGCGTCCCTGCGGAGACTGGCCCTGAGGCTGCGACTGACCTTGCTGATGCTGACCTTGCTGATGCTGACCTTGCTGAGGCTGGCCCTGCTGTTGCTGCTGACCTTGCTGAGGCTGCGCGCGCTGTTGCTGTGTCTGCTGCGATGACTGCGACTTTGGCTGCGAAGAACGCCCTTGCGAACCGGGCCCTTCATGTCTGTAACGCTCACGGTCGCTATAGAAATTCGCCCGGCGATAATGATTATCCCAATAGTCATCAATGTCCCAGCCGAGCACTGAAATCACGACTCTCGCGCCGCTGTCGCGCACGGGGCGATAGCCGCCATCGATCAGGACACTGATATAGGCGCCGCTCACCCACCCGCGCGCGCCATCATACTCGATGTCACACCAGGTGCGATCGTCCAGACAGCCGATGATGGCAACCTGAACGTCACGCGAAAGCACCATGACGACAGGAAAAGCCGTACCCGGCCCGGCGCGCATATTCAAAGACGTGCGGACGTGACCCGGCCCCGGATCGGCCATGGCGGCGCCTGCCGCGAACAAACTCAATACCCCGATCAGGGCGCCAATCATTTTTCTCATCGAAATCTCCTGCTTCGAAATTTCTTCGCTCAAGGGAACAAACGCCGTGAACGCCCGCTTCCGGCGATCGAATGCGCGGCGATATTGTCGCAGGCCGCTCCGAGACCATTCGCCGCTTGCGAGCGCGCGGCGAACCTTGCAGCATCGCATGAGCGGAAAGGAGCGAGCGGCGATGGCGCGCCTGCCTGAAAATCATCCATTGCGGTTCGCGCTTAACAATGAAGTGCACGCGCGGCCGCCTGAACCCTTGAGCGCGCCGGCGAAGATCTCCTGCATCGCGCTCATCACCGGCTGGCCTTATCGCGATGAAGATCGCGCCGTTGTCGCTGAACTCACCGCGCGTTATGGCGCGACGCCGCCGGGGCCCGGCGTGAAGCATTACAGCGTTGATCTCGGCGACTTCCACCTCGTCTGGGAGCGGCACACGGAATTCACGCGCTACACCTTCATCGTGAAGGGCGATGCGGAGCACCCGCTTTCGCCGCCCGCCCTCGCCGCAGCTCCAGCGGATTGGGTGGATGCGCTGCCGGGCGACCTTATCCTCGCTGCAAACGCCGCGCTCGTCGATGAGCTTCCCTGCAATGGCGATTACGCGGAAATCGCCGCGCGCTTCTTTGGCGGCCACGCGCTTGTCGGCTCAAGCGTGACAGGCGGCGCGGGGCTGGCGCTCACCGATTTCCGCATTCACGCAGACGGCTTCAGCTCTTTCTTGATACAGAACAAATCAATGCCGCCCTGGCACGCCGGGCGCATCGTGCAGCGCATCCTCGAAATCGAGACCTATCGCGTCATGTCGCTGCTCGCTCTTCCCGTCGCAAACGCGCTCGGCCCCAAGATAACCCAAGCCGAAAAAGAACTCGCAGAGATCACCGGCGTGATGACGCGCTCGCAAGCAGTGGACGAACCCGCGCTTCTGGAACGGCTGACGCGGCTCGAAGCGCAGATCGAACAGGGGTACACGGAATCGCAATTCCGCTTCGGCGCAGCGAGCGCTTATTACGCGCTCGTTCACCGGCGCATTGGCGAGCTGCGCGAAGAACGCATCAAGGGCATGCAGACCTTTCAGGAATTCATCGAGCGCCGGCTTGCGCCCGCGATGAGCACTTGCGCCGCCGCCGAGCGCCGCCAGCAGGCGCTTTCAGACAGAGTCGAGCGCGCCTCGCAGCTTCTCGCGACGCGCGTGAACCTGACGCTCGAACGCCAGAACCAGACTCTTCTCGACAGCATGAACAAGCGCGCGGAACTGCAGGTGCGCCTGCAGCGCACGGTCGAGGGCCTCTCCGTCGCGGCGATCACTTATTACATCGTCGGCATCATCGGCTATCTCGCCAAAGGCGCGGAAGCTGCGAACCATGCGATCAACGCGTCGCTCATCACAGGCCTCAGCGTTCCAATCGTGGCCGCCTTCGCCGGGTTCGGCCTTTGGCGGCTGCAGCGCGAATTCTCTCGCCAAAACGAGAAAAAGGGCGAGGAGCGCCCCTGAGGCGCCCTCATCTCGCCGCCTTCCGGCGCGAGAATGTTCCGATGCAGACGCTCGCCCGCCTCTCCTTGCTCGCCGCCATCGCCGCGCTCGCAGCTTGCGCGTCGCGCCCTGACGCGAAGCCGGAAGCTGACACGGCCGCGCAGGAAGCCGCCTATCAGCAATGCCTGCAGGACAATATGGCCGTCGCCATGGCGTGGGAGGCGATTGAGGAAATGTGCCGTGAACGGACGAGCGGCGAGGACCATCCTCTCGATTATTATCCGCCTGAAGAACCTTAGGGCGGGACCCTAGCGGCGCAGCAGCAGAATGTTTTCGTGGCCGTCCTTCGGATCGGTCCAATCGCGCCCGGCGATCGACTGCTTGATCTCGTCGAGCACGCCTTGCGTCAACGCCACATAGGCCGCTTCCGGCGGCAGCGCGCGCGCGCCCATCTCGTCGAAGCGCACGACATGGGTGAAGTTCTGCGTCAGCGCCTTGTCGTATTCTGAAATCCAGTTGCGACCCTTTTCGCCGAAGGGCGAATATTCGAGCAGCATCGCATCCGCCGCCGCGAGGAGCCTCAACGCGCCCGCGACGAATTCCGGCTCATAACCCTGAATGTCGAGCTTGATGAGAACGGGCTTTGCGAGCCTTTGCGCATCTTCAATGTCATCAAACCGCACGACCTCCACTTCGACGCCGCCCGTCTCCGCCACGCGATGATCGCCGAAATTCTCGCTCGACATGTCGAACTTCACCGTACCCGGACGATCCCCGACAGCGACATGGTGCAGCCGGTAGGCCTGCGGTGATAAATTGCGAAGGCAGTTCGCCGCGAGAAACCCGAAATTCACCGGGCTCGCATCGACTGCGACGCCGAACGCGCCCGCCTCGCGCACGACCGGAATGAAAATCATCCCGATATTGGCGCCAACATCGACGAAGGTTCCCGCGCCATAGCGCCGGAAATAGTCGATGCAGATGTTCGCGGTCGCGCTCTCCCACGCTTCGCCGTGCACATAGCGCCGGAAGATCGTCCAGTCGTTGAGGCTCCCCTCCATCCGCCCGATGGGGCCGTCGACGCTCGCGCCCGTAACGCCGAGCGAATTCGCGCTCTCGCGCAGGAGGAAAAATCGCTGCCCCGGGCTGAGGAGGCGCAGCAGGAAGATGGCGAGTTGGCGGATCATTCATGCCCCGAGCGTGCCGTTCGCCCGGGGCTTTACCGCGCTTCGGCGCGGAAGCGAAGGGCCAGTCATCTCGGCATACATCCAGCGGTAAAGAATCATGTATAGATCGCCTTTCAAGTCGTCGCCCGGGCCTCCAGCCGAGACCGGCGCCCAGCGGGAGAAGCCCGCTCCCACTCCATCAATCGCTTTGCGGCCGGCGCCGTCGTCAGCGGGCTTTGCGATAGCGTCCACGCAGACGAGATCAGCGAAAAGGGGCGCGAGCGCTTCGCAGCAACGACGTGATGAACAGGTGCAGTAGCTGGTGATGACGCCGAAAACGTCATAAGCCGCCGCTCTCTCTTTGCGTCCGCGCCGCCCTCAAAATGTTTCACGTGAAACATGGGGCGCGCTTGCGCCCAGCAATTTCAACGGGTTGCGAGCGAAAAGGCGCCTTTCGTTTCCCGGGCGCCGGCCGTTTGGTCGTTGGGCGATTGATCGCTTGCCTGTTTTCTCTCCGTATACGGGCGTTCGCGCTTCGCTCCGACGAGTGAGCCGCACGCACTCGCCTCATCCTGAGGAGCGCGCCACCCCCGGTCCGGCCGGAGACCGGTCCGAAGACAAACACGGCGCGCGTCTCGAAGGATGCAATCACACTTCATCGCCGCAATAATACGTCAGCTTTCGACCCCTGGGATAACTATCCCCGAATTCGCGCGGGAGGTGTGGGATGTTAACTAACCAAACGCGGACGGCGCCCGCCAACGCGGGCTGATATGCAGCAAGCCCCCTTCGACCGCTAACGCGGCCACTTCCCCCGCAAGCGGGGGAAGAACACCCCAACCGCAATCTCTGCGCATTCCTCCCCCGTGAAACGGGGGAGGTGTCACGAAGTGACGGAGGGGGCGCTGAGCAACCGATAACGCACGGCGCATAACGCAGCCCGTAGGGCGGATGGAGCGCAGTGCAATCCGCCGCCGCACGGAACCGCAACCGCGAAAACGGCGGATTTCGCCTCACGGCTCATCCGCCCTACGGGATTCGGTTGGACGAAGGACAGTCCGGGCTACGCTGGCTGCTATGAAAGCCGACTAATACTTGTTATAATTAAAATATCACAAGAATAGTGGAGGACTTATGTCTGCTCGTAATTTATTCTTGAGTATATGCCTAATGGCCACCTTAGTTAGCTCCGCTTCAGCACAGACTTGGCAAAGCCCGGATTCGTTTTCGGGAATGAAGTTCCAAGGCTCGTCGACTCCCCAAGGTGCGCCGCCTTGGAATGTCTCAGTTGATTTTGATACCGGCATTGCAACATGGTCAAAGTCTGATGGAGCGAAGGCGCAGCGCCTTCTATCTCTCAGACTCTCATCCGGCCAACTCGTTGCAATGAAGTTTCAGGCGCATAGCCCTGTGGGTATCCCGGACTTAATCTGCATAGGCACCAGCACAGGCAACGCGATTGATATGCAATGCAACTCGAACGCCAGCGCCCCGCCCGAAAAACTTGTTGGAACAATTTCCAAGAAATGATTGCGGGAAATGCGTTGGAGCCAACGAATGTAGGCGACTGTTCTTGGCTTGAATAGAATCCGAGGGGTGCATCGCGCTTCGCTTGATGCACCCTACTTGCTATCCCCGAATTCGCGCGGGAGGTGTGGCATGTCAACTTTTGTGAACGTTGCAGGGCGCGCACACATTTCCAGATTTCACTACAAAGAAAATGTCAACCTCGTTATCTGAGCGCAGCATCAGACCGGAGCCACTGCACCATTGCCGTAACTAAGTCTCGGTAATCTATATCGTTCCTATCGAAGCCCATGCTTACGCAAATATCATTTGTTAAGACTGCATCAAAACTCTCGTAGTTTCTCTCAATAACGATCTGTCCTGGAAGATTGTTCTGCGCATTCACGTCAGCCCTCAAGAAATCACGAACCCTTCGGATACAATTTACAAAATTTCTCTCATGATGCTTTGGATCCAGCTCATTGATATCCGACAATGCTCGACGAAGACTATGTGCACCGTTTTCCATTACCAAGAATCTCTTATCACGCCACACAGTCTCACTTCCAACAGCCCGCAGCGCGTAATCAAGCCCTAGCTCAAAAGGCATGTTAAATCGGCAACTCCTATCCGACGTTTCACAGGCTGACTTTGAAAGATCATGAATAGATAATCGGCAATCGCCGAGAATATCCAATATTCCGTTGATGCGGTTTTTACCGTCAGCTAATTCCCATGCACATCTCGGCCGAAAACCACAAATCAAAACAGTGAATAATATTCTTTCAAACAACGGGCGATAACCAAAATCAAATGGACAATTTATAAAAACATCATCGTCTTTCATTTGGCGCGACACCTCAGCCTTGAATTACTGCGATATCACGATGGCGGAAGGCGCATTATTCATAACGCTCTCTATCCCCCCCAAACAGCCAGATCGGCTTTCATACATCTGCGAAACGCCAACGACCTGATTGTTAGCCGCCTTCAAAACGAAATAATAATTGCCACCACTACTCGTTTCTTTCATTTCGAAGCGCCCAGGATCTAAAGCATTTCTTTTTACCGCAGAGATTCCCCTTAGCGCTCTGCCAGCTTCTTTGTACCCCTCACTTGCAAGAATTAATTGGCCATTTCCCGCCCTGAGGCGAAACCTATATTCGCCAGATTTGTCCTTAAAGATTTCGAATTTTCCAGAGCTATATTTGGATAGATCCTCGTCTTCAGATCCAATTACCTTTTGGATTAGCTCTTTATTTGGCCGCACAAAGGCATATTGCCCCGTCTTTGCGTCGATGCGGCGGAGGTATGCCTTGCTCGTGTCCCCCGCGTATCTAAGAACAAACAGTCGCTCGCTCCCGTCGCCGACATCAAACACATCAACTTTTTCCAACCCGCTCAGCGCGAGCGAGACCTTCTGCTCTCTACTCTTCGGAAAATCCACGAATTCCGGCGGCTTTACTTCAGGGAACTTCCTCACCATAGAATGTTCCTTCGCATTATGCTGGTTCAAACATGCACTACTCTTCCATAAGCATCAAGCGCCGCCTCGTGCATCATTTCTGACAAGGTCGGGTGCGGGAAAATGGTGTGGAAGAGGTCTTCCTCGGTCGCCTCTAGCGTCCGCGCGAGGCCGAAGCCCTGGATGAGTTCGGTTACTTCCGCGCCGATCATGTGGGCGCCCAGAAGTTCGCCCGTTTTTTCATCGAACACGGTTTTGACGAGGCCTTCGGGCTCGCCGAGCGCGATCGCCTTGCCGTTTCCGTTGAAGGGGAAGCGGCCGACTTTCGTCTTGTAGCCCTTCTCTTTCGCCTTCGCTTCGGTGAGGCCGACGCTTGCGATTTGCGGGTTTGAATAGGTGCAACCCGGAATGCGCGTGACGTCGAGCGGGTGGACGTTGTTCAGCCCCGCGATCTTCTCGACACAGATGACGCCCTCATGGCTCGCCTTGTGCGCGAGCCAGGGCGGGCCGACGAGATCGCCGATCGCGTAGAGGCCTTTGACGCCCGTCTCCAGCCATTCATTGACGGTGACATGGCCGCGGTCGACCTTCACGCCGAGCGCTTCGAGGCCGAGATTCTCGATATTGCCGGTAATGCCGATGGCGAGGATGACGCGGTCAGCCTCGACCTTTTCGATTTTGCCGTCCTTCGTTTTCACGCTGGCGGTCACGCTCGCCTTGCCTTTTTCGAGGGCTTCGACAGCGGCGCCGGTGAGGATCTTGATCCCCTGCTTCCTGAACTGCTTTTCGGCGAACTTCGAAATCTCTTCGTCTTCGGCGGGGAGAATGCGGTCGACCATTTCGACCACAGTCACCTCGGCGCCGAGCGCGTTGTAGAAGCTCGCGAACTCAATGCCGATGGCGCCGGAGCCAATGACGAGCAGCTTTTTCGGCATCACGTCCGGAACCATCGCTTCCTTCGCGGTCCAGATGAATTTGCCATCGGGCTCAAGGCCCGCCGCCGGGATCGTGCGCGCGCGCGCGCCGGTCGCGAGGATGACGTGCCTGGCGCGGATCACCTCTTCGCCCTCTTTCGTCTTTACACGGACGAGCGGCCCGCCTGAACCGTTGGCGGCTTTCTCAAGCTTCGCCGTTCCCATCACGACGTCGATCTTGTTCTTCTTCATCAGGAAGCCGATGCCGCCCGAGAGCTTGTTCGCCACGCCGCGCGAGCGCTTGACGACCGCGTCGAGGTCGAAGCCGATATTGTCGGCCTTGAGGCCGAAATCGGCCGCGTGTTTCATATTGGTGTAGACTTCCGCCGTGCGCAGCAGCGCCTTGGTCGGGATGCAGCCCCAGTTGAGGCAGACGCCGCCGAGCGCCTCGCGCTCCACGATGATCGTCTTCATGCCCAATTGCGCCGCGCGGATCGCCGCCACATAGCCGCCCGGCCCCGAGCCGATCACAACGAGGTCGCAAGTCTTCTCAGCCATGGGTGGTTCCTTCTTTTTCCGGCGCGTGGCGCTTCATCCTTCGAGGCTCGCTTTCGCGAGCGCCTCAGGATGAGGGGCGGTGAATGGCGTCAGCTATAGAACGGGCGCGCGGCGGAGGGAAACCCTTACGCCGCCTTCGCCGCCGCGGCGCCCGACGCCTTGCGGCGGTCAGCCTCGCTCGCCTCGCGCCAAAGCCGGGCGACGGCGTGGGCGAAGCTCTTGCGGCTCGTCGAGAGGTAAGCGGCCGTGTCGGGAAGCTCGGCGACGAGCGCTTCGTGGAGACCCGGAAGCCCGTGATAAGGCGTCGCCGGAAAGAGGTGGTGCGTTGCGTGGAAGCGAAGGCCCACCGGCGCGATGACGATCGAGAGCGGGTCCTTCGAGGGCACGTTCACGCTGTCGAGAAACTCTTCCGTTTTCGTCACCTTCACATCGCCCGCATAACGGTAAGCATGCGCGCCGAGCGTGCGGATCGAATTGACGAAGAGGATCGTCACCGTCACCGCATACCAGACGCCGAAGACCGCGAGCGGAAGAACGCCCGTGGCGATCAGCGCGGCAACGCCGACAGCAAGAAGCGTCGTTCCCGTTTCCTGAAGAAGCCAGGTGGAGTCGTCATCCTTGTTCTGCGGATGGCGGTCATAGTTGAGGTCGATCGCGAGCGAGGACATGCGCCGCCAGATGACTTGCCGCAGCGGACGAACGATCCACGAAAGCGGCGTCAGCACGATGAAGCGCACAAGCAAGAGCGCCGGCAGGATGAAAGACAGCATCACATAGCCGACCGACTTCCACGGATTGCCCGCGCCGAAGGAGACATATTCCCCGTCGCGCGACGAGCCGTAAACACCCGGCCGGTGATGGTCGATGTGAACGCCGGTGTAGGAGTAAGACGGCACGAGGAACGGCATGCCCGCGAAGATGTTCCAGAAGAAGCGGAACGTTCCGAAGGTGCCTTTGCGCAAATGCGCAAGCTCATGCGTGAACAGCACCGCGCGGAACAGCAAGGCCGAGGCGACAAGCACAAGTCCGATCTGGAGCGGCGAGAACGGCGCGGCGAATACGGCGGCCCAGAACGCAGCCCAGCCGAGCGTTCCGCTGACGATGAAATCCGTCCAGTAGATGCGCGGGTTCGGCTCCGCAAAACGGCGCGCGATCACGCGCGCTTCCGCCATCGGGAAGCCTTCAAGTTTCGCCTCTTCCTGCGATTTCGCCTCTGGGGGCGCGCTCGCGTCCATCTCATGCTCCTCGGGACCGCCCCGGCGGCGGGGCGATTCTAGGTTTTCCACAGGGGCCCGGTCTAGTCGCTTCGGGCGCCCGCGATCATGAGGCATATCGCCCTTTTGGGGCCAAAGTCCAAGGGGGCGGGCGCAACTGCGATCCGCGATGGACGCCCGCCGGGCGCCGCGGCCATCATGCCCGCCAAACAAGCCAAGGGAGAGCCGCCATGACCATCAAAGCCGTGAGAACCCCCGATGAGCGGTTCCAGAACCTGCCCGGCTGGCCCTACGCCCCGCATTATATCGAGGACCTCAAAGGCTATGAGGGCCTGCGGATGCACTATGTCGATGAGGGCCCGCGCGATGCGAAGGTCACGTTCCTGTGCATCCACGGCGAGCCGAGCTGGGCCTATCTGTTCCGCAAGATGATCCCGGTTTTCACGGGCGCGGGCCACAGGGCGGTCGCGGTCGACATGTTCGGCTTCGGGCGCTCCGACAAGCCGGTCCACGATGACGTTTACACCTATCAATTCCACCGGAACGCCCTCCTCGCCTTTGTCGAACGGATGGACCTCAAGAATGTCTGCCTCGTCGTGCAGGACTGGGGCGGCGTCCTCGGCCTCACGCTGCCGATGGAGGCGCCGGCGCGCTATACGCGCCTCCTCGTGATGAACACCGGCCTGCCCGGCGGCGAAGAAGCGCCGGACGGCTTCGGCATGTGGCGCGCCTTCAACCGCGCGAACCCGGACCTCGACATCGCGGCGCTGATGAAGCGCGGCACGCCCATCCTCTCCGATGCGGAGGCCGCCGCCTACGCCGCTCCGTTCCCGGACAAATCCTACAAGGGCGGCGTGCGGCGCTTCCCCGAGCTCGTCATGCTGCGCGAGAAGGGCGCGGCCGAGCTGACGCCGCTCTCCAAGCAGGGGCTGGAGACATCCATCCGTGCCCGGAAATTCTGGTCGCAGGACTGGAAAGGCGAGAGCTTCATGGCGATCGGCATGGTCGATCCCGTGCTTGGTCCGCCTGCGATGCATTTCCTGAAGCAGTTCATCAAGGGCTGCCCGGAGCCGATGGAAGTCGCAGAAGCCGGCCATTTCGTGCAGGAATGGGGCGAGCCGATCGCGAAGGCGGCGCTCGAGAAATTCGGGCTCTGACGCGCCTCGCTCTCTGCGGCATTTCGTGCTAACGCCTATCCCCGTGGCGTATTGAACGAACTGCTCCGGGGGGAACGGATGATCCTGCGCCGCGTCATCGAGCACGTGAAGAGGCAGCACTGGACGGCGGTGTTCCTCGATTTCATTATCGTCGTCCTCGGCGTCTTCATCGGCATTCAGGTCTCGAACTGGAATCAGTTCTCCAGCGACCGACGCGCCGAAACGGAATATCTGAGGCAATTGCAGAACGACCTACGCAACATTCAGGTGGAAGTCGGCGCGCAGATCGAATTCGAACAATTCCACGCCAACCTTGCAAGCCATGTCTTGAGCCTGATCCGCAATGACCGATCCAATACGCGCGCGCTGAAAATCAATATGGGGCTGAGCCAGTTGGCCGTGCGCCGCACATTGCGAACGCAAAGCCCGACATTTCTCAACCTTCAGGGTTCCGGCAATCTTGAGATAATATCCGATCCGCAGCTCCGTGCGGCGATCATTTCCTATTTCTACAGCACGAGCCGGCTTGAGGCGGCGCTCGACAAGAACAATGCATTTTTCGTCGACCAGTCGTTCGTCGGATTTGTCACGAGCAAGAGCATCCCGCCGCGAACATGGGACAGCGCCCTGATGAACATGCAATCGCCGCCCGGAATCATATCGTCCGCTTTCCTGACCGAGGCGAGAAGCGGTCCGCTCTACGCCGCTGGCGGGGAAAGCCTCGCCGCGCCGCCTGGCGCGGCGATCTGGGAAGAGATCATCCCCCGGCTCGCATGGCGCGGCCTGATCGCCACGTCGAATGAGAGCATGGTCGAAAGTCTGCGCACGGCGACGGAAGAACTGCAAACGAAGCTCGCTCGCCGCCTTGAAGGAAGATCGAAAGAGCAATGATCCTCCGCCGCGTCATCGCGCATGTGAAGAAGCAGCACTGGACGGCGGTGTTCCTCGACTTCGTCATCGTTGTCGCCGGCATTCTCATCGCCTTTCAAATAACCCAGTGGAACGAAGGACGCGCGGAAAGAAAGCGTGCGCAGGAATATCTTTCGCATATTCGCACCGATCTCCTCGCGGACATGACCGAGTTGCAAGGGCACAGAGATTTCTGGGAACAAGTGACGGAAGAAGGATACGCCGCTATCAGATACGCCGAGACTGAAGACATGCGCGGCGCAACCGAGTGGGAAATCCTGCGATCGTTTCTCCATGCAAGCCAGTCATGGCAGTTCACGTTTGTCGATTCGACTTATTCCGAATTGCGGAGCGCCGGCGAACTAGGGCTTATTCGTGATCCTGAATTACGAAATGCGCTCGCAGATTATTACGTTCTGGTAGCGGCCCGCCGAGGCGGGCTTGGCCCTTATCATCTGCTGCCGGAATATCGTGAGCTGGTGCGCGGCCGCGTTCGATCCGACATCATGCGCTATTATTGGCAAGCGTGCTTCAAGCAAGCTGCGGGCGTTCAGGAATTCACCGATTGCCCGCCGCCGAAAGACGTTTCCGATTTACACGATGTTCTCGCCCAGGTGGCGACAGACAAGGCGATTGTCGATTCGCTTCGATACTGGATTGATACGCAACGATTGGCTGTTGAGCTTGCAGGATTCGATCTTGGCCGAGCTCAATCGCTGATTGAACATGTGGATAGGCTGAAATGATCCTCCGCCACGTCATCGAGCACGTGAAAAAGCAGCACTGGACCGCAGTGTTTCTCGACTTCGTCATCGTCGTGCTCGGCGTTTTTATCGGCATACAGGTTTCGAACTGGAATGCAGCGCGAGCCCAGCGCGTCGCCGCGGCGGATTTTCACGAACGCCTGCTGACCGACATGCGGCTGGAAGAATTCAACTATCGAGTCATCGAAACCTATTATCGCGATGCGCAGAAAGCTGCTGAAACGGCCTATAAGGGCCTCACCGGCGAAATTGAACTCAGCGACGCAGAACTTCTGATCAACGCCTTCCGCGGCAGCCAATATAACTGGATGGAACGGCATCGCTCGACATTTGATGAACTGGTCGCATCCGGAAATTTCGATTTAATCGCTGACACAGAGCTTCGAACCATCATTACCGGCTATTTCGCGGCGACGTATCTGGAAGACCTCAGCCGGGACAATCGGAATTCCGAATATCGGGTCGAATTTCGCAAAACGATACCGCCGGGCCTTCATGAAAGCTTGAACGAGCAGTGCGGCGATAAGCAAATCGAAGGAGCGCCGCTTGGCGCCATGACTCTCGGTTACCCCTGCGCGCTCGAATTGCCTTCAGAAAATATCTCTGACGCCGTCGCCGCCTTGCGGTCGAACGAAAACCTGCTCCCTGCGCTGCGGCTGCACATCGTAAATCTGAGCTCCTGGAACTTCACCCTGGAGACGAATTACACTGCATACAAACTGGGTACATTCAAACAACATGGCGGAGCGGCGCAATGATCCTCCGCCGCGTCATCGACCATGTGAAGAAGCAGCAATGGACGGCGGTGTTCCTCGACTTCATCATTGTCGTCGTGGGCGTCTTCATCGGTATTCAGGTCTCTAACTGGAATGCGGCCCGTGCGGATCGCGCCCAGCTCGACCAGCAATTGACGAGCCTGCGAATTGAACTGGAGGAAAACAAGAAACACTTCAGCGCGTTTCGCGCCGCACTGCTCGAACAGATGGATGATGTGAACGCTTTACGGTCGGCGTTCAAATCTGACACGCCTTCGATCTCCAGCGACGAAGTAGATGCAAGATTTCTCAACATTCAGCGTATCAAACTGTTTTCGCCAGACCTGACGGCGTTGAATGAGTTAGCAGAAACTGGCGGCCTGCGCCGCCTCTCTGGTTCCGAGATCAGAGGGGCGATCGGCGACTGGCAGCGTGAAGTTGACAACGTCGATCGCAATTATGCCGACGCGCTGCGACAGCGAGACAACGTGCTGAACCCTTTCATGATGACGAGCATGGCCTATGGGCCCTTGCTGGAACAGTCCTACATTGTGGGCGAGAGCACCAGTAAATCGAAATTTCACAACGATGTCGCAGCGCTCGCCGCGAGCCGGGAAGTCGATAACCAGCTCGCCTATCGATACGGCATTACTGGCTCCACCGTCTATGCGTTGGACGCGCTCGATCGCGAGACAACACGGCTGATCGAAATGCTCATTCAGCGGGAGGCCGAAAGGTGAGCCTGCCAGAATCGCCCGCCCAAGGATCTTCCGGTCACAGATAAGGAGAATGCGATGTTTACGGAAATGCTGGCGATAGCGGCCTGCGCCGCAGTGGATGATGCGGTCGCTCAATCGGTTCGCGAGGCGCGCGCATCTTTCAATCGCGCCATTGCGGAGAAAAACATCGACACAATCAGCCACGTCCTCACCGAAAACGTTGTTCTTGTCACCGGAACTGACAGCATCCAGTTTCTCGGCCGCGAAGCCCAGCTTGCAATCTGGAGCGAGGATTTTTCCAAAGACGATCGCTTGGTGTACGAGCGCAAAACTGACTGCGTCATGCCCTCGCCGCTCTATCCGATCGCGATTGAGACCGGCGCGTGGCGCGGCGCGCTCGAAGGGGATGCGGGCGACTTCGTCTCCGGTCTCTACACAGCGAAATGGCGCCTTGCCGACGGTGAATGGCGTCTTGAGGCTGAAACCTTCATGACGACCGGATGCGGCGGCGCGTTATGCCCGATACCGGCCAGCGAGTCTCAACCATGATCCTGCGCCGCGTCATCGA
>JACKIL010000026.1 GCA_020638525.1 Caulobacterales bacterium
TGGGAGAACGGCTATTGCGAGAGCTTCAACTCCAAGCTCAGAGACGAACTGCTCGCGCTGGAAATCTTCTACACGATGAAGGAAACCAAAACGTTGATCGAATGGTGGCGACGACACTTCAACACGTTCCGCCCGCACTCATCATTGGGCTACAGACCGCCGGCGCCAGAAGCCGCCTTGCCAATGCCGTTCATGCCGCCCTAGGTTCAGACGTGGCGGCATGAACGCCGCCCTGCAACCCGCCGAGTCTGGCAATAGCCTCGGATCACCTCGATGGGTCAGGCCAAAACGCTTATATCGAATCCTTCAACGGATCGCTGCGCGACGCGTGCCTGAAATTTCATTGGTTCAAAACGTTGGTGGAGGCGAAATAGGAAATCTAAGCTTGGCGGCGGATTTCCAGAAGGTCATACTAATCCATGCCAAGGAATGACTGCGACTGACCGCCTTACAACGCCCGACTATAACAGGCGTATGAGTGGGGCAACGCTCTTTTTGGGTCATAAGAAGATGATCCCTTAGTGGGGGTGTCGAAGGCCTACGAAAAGAAAACTTCCTTCGTCATCACTGATACATCGAGCGGCATCAGGAGATGCTCTGGCTGTGCGACTATTGAAAGACGTTCAGTCCGATTCTTATGGGCCACTTTGGGGAAGGCAGACCAACGCAGCTTTGCGAAGTATACTTAGTTAGAGGCAGACGAGAATTGCCGTCGTAAGAAAAGCAAGGTTATCATTGTGATAACGACGAATCCGGCGCCGCCCGGCAAGGCGGCGCTTCTCAATACTTTCTCCGTCGATAGAAAATCTGGATTGCCTGTTTGCCACAGAACCCATTCTCCGCCGATTTCAGACGCTAATGAAGTGTGTCCGTTTGCGAGCATGATGTACGCATCACCTGTCTCGGGGTTAATACGAACAGAAACATTTATCGCCGGTTCATTACCGCCGTCATGGCCGTATACATATCCGCTGCCGGATCGAGTCGGTGCGTAAAGCATTTCGCCGAGACCCCAAATAGCGGTTCCGTATGCAAAAGCCTCAGGCGATCGCATCGATTGCAGGGCCGCCGGACTCAAACCAAGCGCAGCATCTTGACCTATGATCGCTTTTGTCAGCCGCAGTAAATCACTCGCGGTCGTCACAAAACCGGTAGCGCCAGCAGCGGCATATTGATATTGCGGCGCGGGATTGCCGGTTGAATCAAATGACCCAGTCGCGCCATCAATCTCGCCGATAAATTCGAAAGTTGAGCTTCGCATTTCCAACGGCGCGAGTATCTTATCCTTGATGTAGCTCTGGTAGTCCTGAGCCGAAACCTCTTCGATCAATAATTGTAAAATAAGGTAACCTCCACCGGAATATGCAAACGCACTCCCGGGCTCAGAACCGATCTCAATCTTGACCTCACTCCCTGATGACGTACGTGGATTAGTCAACGTTTGCTCAATCGTCGGCAGGGTTTCTTCGGCGCCGTAGTCGCCAAATCCCAATCCATCCGTGAGACCCGCAGTATGACTCAGGAGGCGCCGAATCGTTACTCCCTCCTCATTATACGGACCATCCGGCAGCCGCCACCGCGTCAGGTGGTCAGAAACAGGATCGTCCAGATCTATCACGCCCTCTTCCACCAATGACATGACGCCAAGCGCGGTGATCCATTTGCTCAGCGACGCCGTCGGAAAGGCAGTATTCATGTCGATCCCGCGCTCTGGCTTCGAATAATGTTCGGCGACTACGTCGCCACCGCCGACAAGTATGAACGCCGTATTTCCAGGATTAGACGCTTCGACTATGCGCCGTGCTTCGACAAAGAATCTTGCTTGGTCCCCCTGAGGAGCGATTGGCGTCATCCACCAACCGTAGAATCCTGCGATGACAGCGAAAGCAGACCAAATGACTATCGACGCCAGCGAAGCGAGAAATATCAGACAGACTCTCACTAATCGCATGCAGCACCTCCCCAAAAAATGGGTGGAAAACAATACTCTACGGCTAGTGCATGATGCTATGCAAAATCATCGTTTGGCAGTGGCTATCCGCCCATACATCAACGACGGACAATCTGCCTTTCCATCGATCAATGATTTCCGCCGCGCACTCGCGTCGAACGGCTTCAATTGTCGCGCGATAGGCGAGATTGGCGTTCTCATGATTGAATTTTTGAAACATAACATCGAAGCGGTCGAGAAATGTCGTCATGCCCCGGCTGACGGTTTCCCTGACGTCATGAGCGTACTCGCGCGCAACAATCACGTCGTCACGTCCACCCAACACCGACACGTGCCCGGACAAGATCGTATCAAAGTCAAATTCCAAGATTGTATCGAAGAACGCGATATACGCCCCAACGTCAGATGTAGCTCCAAAATTCATGAATGGAACTTCTCCTGGTGTAATAGAATCGACAGCAATCAGGAATTTCTGCCTCGGCAGGTAGATAATCGTATCAACATCTTCTGAGTGAAAAGACGCTGGCGCCAGCTTTACGAGCTCGCCGCCAAAAGAGATCTTATGGGACACATCAAATGTCTCAGTTGGCGCCAAAATACCGGGGCGACCATTCGCAGCAATGCTCTCAGCTATATCTTCGTGAGCAACAATCTCTAATTCTTCGATGTCTTCAAATACACCAGAGCCGCCAATGTGATCATGGTGGCCGTGACTGTAGACGAGATACCGGATCGCTTTGCCTGGAGCGTGCTGACGAATGGCGCTGAGCAATTTGTGGGCGAAGCTCGGCGGCGCGTCGAAAACAATGACTCCGTCGTCAGTAGTGAGAAACGCCGACTGATAGACGCCTTCAGTCACGTAAAAGAGGCCGGGCTTGACCTCCGAAACATGCAATCCCGATTCAGGGTCGATCGCGGGCATACGCGACAATGTTTCCGGCAATTCCTGCGCAAAAGCGGAGAAGTGATTTGGATCGCCAGCTATCAAGCTGACGTCGTCGCCGGTATTTAACTGCGGTGCCGGCATTGCATCAGCCCATGAATTCACCGGGTGCGCCAAAGATAAGGACAATCCGATCCAGAAGCCGGCTGAGATGAAGATTCTTCTTCGTTTCATTGAGTTTCTCCTTAGATAGCGAGGAAAAAGAGAATGCTGGAAGCGGCGGACGAAACGGTGCGAATGTGGTTCCATCGCGTCCAATCACGCAAATACTGATCCCAAGTCTCTGCACCTTGGACCGAGCGCGGATCAGCTTTCTTGAGCTTGCTGTTAAGCGGCACATTAAAGACGACAGTGCAAAGAAACATGCCGACCAAATAGGTGGCGCCCGCGCCTAATATCCAAAGCGCCCCGGATTTTGTCGGCTCAGTCAATGCCACCGCAGCAGCGCCGGCAGCGACGAAAGACGTTCCGAAGAAGAGCGGCATAAAGACTGAACGAAGGATGACTTCATTAATGGACTGCATCGCCAGAATTCCAGCTGACGTCTCAATTCTCGCGAGCGACGCCATGATGAAAGTGGAGAAGGCGAAGTAGACGCCAGCCATTAGTCCGCAACCGACAGCGCCGGACCAAAGCAATGTTGTGAGTAAAATCTGGAGCACGAATTGAGCCTTTCAGACATTTTTCTCACCAACACCTACGGCCTTGCGCCGTGCAGGCCCATGCTTGCGCTATTCAAATTCATTCGAGATCGTCTAAACTCGGAGCATGGATGCCATCACAAGCCTCTTGGGGGAAACGCGCGCGCGGGGGGCATTCGCCCTGCGCTGCGTCATGAGAGCGCCTTGGGGATTGCGCGTCGTCGCGGAATCGCCTGCGACGCTCATTGCCGCGATCAAAGGCGATTTATGGATCATGCCGGACGAAGGTGATCCACTCCACATCACCCCAGGCGGCATCGCGATCACGCGCGCTCCCGACCACTATACTGTCGCAAGCACTCCCGACATCGTGCCGAATATCATCATCCACCCTGGACAGCGATGCTGCGACATTGATGGAAACTCCTTACTCGAGGACCTAACCCATGGTGCGCGCATATGGGGGAACGACCCGGAAGGCGATGACGTGTTTATCGTCGGCGCCTATGAGCATTTGAGCACGGTCAGCGATCGACTTCAGAAATCGTTGCCGCCGGTTTTGTCGCTTGATGCAGAAGACTGGGAATCGCCGCTGCTTTCGATGTTCGCCAACGAAGTGACCAAGGACGAACCCGGACAGGGCGCAATCCTGGACCGTTTGCTCGATCTGCTTTTGACCGCCGCGCTGAAAGCGTGGGTCGCCAAACAAGATATTGGGCTGCCAGCACAGTGGCGTTCGCAAGGCGACCCAATCGTGGAACGAGCGCTCTTTCTGATACAGAAGAACCCTGCGCGACCATGGACATTGGAAAGGCTCGCGTCGGAAACGAATGCATCGCGGGCCTCTCTCGCGCGCCGATTCAATGATATCGTGGGCGAGCCGCCAATGTCTTTCCTCAAGAACTGGCGTATGGCGCTCGCCGCTGACCTGCTTGGCAATCCAAACGAGACAATTGGCGCCGTATCAGAGAAAGTTGGCTACAGCAGTCCATTCGCTTTCAGCGCCGCCTTCAAAAGGCTACGCGGCATAAGCCCATACGAATACCGCGCCCGCGCAGCAGCAAGCGAAGCGCAGTAATCTGCGCAAACACGGACGATTGATGAAATCCTGACTGTCCAGAACACGCTACGAGCTCAGAATGCGACCCGCGGCTTACGAGGCGCGTTTTCTCAGTTTACAGACCGAGGAACTCTCTGTCTGGCGACAGCTGATCATTTTTCCAACGACATGCTGATGATGTTCTCGGCTGCGCGCCGGGCGTCCCGTGCGACTTCGTCCGCACCGTGAAGGTGAGCCAGAACTATCGCACCTTCCTTCAACAAGAGAAGCTGGCGCGCCAAATCCTCCGGATCCCGCGCCTTCGCCTTTCTTGCGAGTTCGCTGAAGTAGCTAAGCAACAAGCGTTTGTGCTCCGCAGCCATTACATGGATCGGATGCGTATGATCCTGATATTCCGAAGATGCCTTAATGAACATGCAGCTCTGAAATCCTGGCTCGCGAAACCACTCCGCAAGCGCATCGAAGATCGCTACGAGTCGTTTTCTCGGATCCGTCTCGAGCGCTTCAACACGGCGAACAAGCCAATTGCGAAACTGTTCGTCACGAAGCCTCAACGTCGCGAGGATGAGATCTTCTTTCGTGCGGAAGTGCTTATAGATCGCCGTCTTTGAAACGCCGGTCGCTTTGGCGAGGCTGTCCATCCCTACGGCATGAAAGCCGCCGCTGTAGAACACCTGCAGCGCGTTCTGAACTAGCTCGTCACGTTTGGATGCGCTCATTCTTCCTTCGTTTCCACGTTATACAATCACAGATCAGTCAATATAGGACGAGCCGTCATTCGTTCAAGTGTCAAAAAACTCCTAGTAATAACATATAGATAGCCTTCTTAACGCGGCATCCCGTCACGGCTGCGGGCTTTTTCATGCGAAATACATTGACCGAACGGTACATGTCAGATACACATGAACCGATCGGTAAACGTGAATAATCGCAACGTCGGCTGGCCCTCAGCCTGGCCAAACAAAAATCGAAAAGGTGGACGGACAAATGACAAAATCACTGAAATGGTTTTACGGTCGCAGCTCGAGCGTTGCAGCGCTTGCATTCAGCGCGGCGGCGAACGTTGTTTTGCTGGCCGCGATCACAGCCCCGCTCATTGCGCACGCATCTTCCGCCGAAGCACAGCCGAGCGAGCCCTCACGCGCAGCGACCGCAAAAACTCCTCCGTTCAATGACGGTCTCCCCGAGCCGGGCTTTGACGTCACGAAGGCCGACACGGCGATCGTCATCACCGACCCCCAGAATGATTTCCTTTCGCCGGAAGGCGTTACGTTGGGCGTTGTCGGCAGAAGCATCATGGAAAACGGAACAGTCCAGAACCTGGAGGCTCTTTTCAAAGTCGCCGACGAAACTGGCATGCAAGTGTTCGTCTCACCTCACTATTATTACGAACACGATCACGAATGGAAATTTGAAGGTACGCTTGAAACGTTAATGCACAAGATCGGCATGTTCGATCGCAAGAACGCGCTCGATCTGGATGGATTTCAGGGATCCGGCGCAGACTGGCTCGCTCGATACAAACCTTATATCAACAACGGCCGCACAGTCGTAACCAGCCCGCACAAGGTTTATGGGCCGGAAAGCAACGATCTCGCTCTGCAGCTTCGCAAGGCCGGCGTCAGCAAAGTTATCCTCGCCGGCATGTCATCCAACCTTTGCACGGAGTCGCACATGCGCGACCTCATCGAACAGGGGTTTGAAGTAATGGTCGTTACGGACGCGACAGCCGGCGCGATCACTGAACACTATGACGGCTACGCCGCGTCATTGACGAACTTCAGGATGATCGCGAGCAAAGTCGACAATACGGAAAACACAGTGGAAGCGATCAAGGCCGCATATCGCTAGCTCCCCCGCAGCCGTCTGCGTTCTTTGACGGCACACTGAGCCCGGCTGGCGCTTTCCGCCCCCCCAACGCCTCGCCAGCCGGGCGCCTTTCATAGACTGCCTGGCTTTCGAGCCTTGCAACGCCCCTGCTCTTCACTGGCGGCGATCCCGTCGCCATGCGCTTCAACCAACCCACCCCTCAACCAAAGGAGACTACAATGACGATCAAACATATTATCGCCGCCTGCGCCGCTCTCGCAATCATCGCGCCTACATTCAGTTTCGCCGAAGACGAGCACAACGTGTCGACGGGCGTTACGACCGCTGGCGTTCCGCTCGGACTTCACGGTGTGGACGCCGTTACCCTCTCGACACTGAACGCAGTCGCCGAAGGCGACGCCGCCTTCACCGTCGTGCATGAAGGCGTCGCATATTATTTCGCCTCCGCTGAATCCGCGCGTCTCTTCAAGGCGGCGCCTCAAAAATATGCGCCGCAATATGGCGGTTTCTGCGCCTACGCTGTCGCGCTCGGCAAGAAGTTCGATGGCGACCCGCGCTACGCCGACATCGTCGGTGGCAAGCTCTATCTCTTCGTCAACGCGGAGATCTTTGCGAAGTACAAAAAGGACTCGAAGCGCATTCTCGCCAAGGCGGAAGCGACATGGCCGTCCATCCAACACAAGGCCGTCAAGGACCTTTAACCACGCGGAGAGGGCGCTCGCGCACAGTCCCGGTCGCCCTCGCCGTTTCTTTCAGCAATAAAAATGGAGCAAATCCATGCGCCCACCGCTTCCCCCATTCACTCTAGAAACCGCCATACAAAAAGTCAGACTCGCCGAAGATGCGTGGAATACGCGCGACCCGGAAAAGGTTGCGCTCGCCTATTCACTGGACAGCGCCTGGCGCAATCGCAGCCAGTTCATCAACGGGCGCGCCGAGATTGTCGCCTTCCTCACATCGAAATGGCGCGTCGAGCTCGACTATCGCTTGATCAAAGAACTATTCGCGTTCGACGGAAACAAAATAGCCGTTCGATTCGCCTATGAGTTTCATGATTCTTACGGGCAGTGGTTCCGAGCTTACGGAAACGAGAACTGGGTGTTCGACGAAGACGGACTTCTGCGGCGACGCTTCGCCAGCATCAACGACTTGAAGATAACAGAGCGCGAACGCCTGTTTCATTGGAACCCGGGACGCAGGCCAGAAGATCATCCTGATCTGACCGAACTTGGGTTATAGGCCGCGTGGGAGCGCTATTCAGCACAAGCCCCTAATTACGTCGGAACAAACTCTTTATACCGCGTAAAAAGGCCTAAGCTGGCAGCGCCGAAGGAAGCTTCCTTCGACGATGGGAGCCCAAAAGCGAACTACAGTTCGCGGCCGGCGTCCCTCAACTTGCGCTCAAGGTGAGATAATACGCCTCTCGACGTTCACTCTTCACCATAAACGAAACCTCTGGACTTCCTCTCTGTAAGGAGCATTTCTGTCTACCGCCTCCAGGGCTTTCCCTTCCTTGCGCCGCCTCAAGCCCGACAGTCGCGTGACGCCGGGCTTGTCGCGGCGCAACGAGAAGGAAACCAGAACAGCTGCGAAGAAGGCCGCGGGAAGATCGGGCGCGCCGCGCAAGAAAGCGGGAACGGCAGAGGCGGCGCGAGCTATGGCGAAGAACGAGTCAGTCTCGCCTGGCATCCGGCTACCCCCGAGAATGACGGGGAAATTCCGGAGACAGCCTTTATGCAGTAAGTTCAATGACTTGATGGTGGGCCCGGAGGGACAGGCGAAACCGCCTTACTTCAAAGGCTTGCGCTGTCTAGCGCTGAAAAAACCTTCCAAGGCATTTCAAGGGTTTATGCGGGGCGCTGTCTAGCAGATTCCGGCGATAGTGCGCCGCCCAAATCCGAAACCGCTGACCGCAAAACGATCTCCGACTGGCTTCGCCATGCGCGGCCCGGGGACGTCCTGAATGCGATCTTTGCTCCGATCGAACAGACCCGCGCGCACTACGGAAGCCCGCTCGCCTTCGAAGACTTGGCTTTCCTCGAACGCCTCTTGGCGGGCGGTGACGTTGCCATTGTCCAGTCGTTCGGGCGCAAGCTGGTCATTCTTCCCGAAGAGAACCTGATGGCCGGGGGGCTCGCATGAAGCCCTACAGCCACGAACGCCATGAGCTTTCCCGCGCCTTGGGGCGCGCCTGCGATCATGCGCAGGAACTATCCTTCTTTCTGAGGCATAAGCCCGAGCATTTCCGAAAGCTGGCAAAGGATGCGCGCGACGGGAAACCGCTTTCGCCGTCCGATCTCGAA
Source organism: Caulobacterales bacterium (assembly GCA_020638525.1). Classification (GTDB taxonomy): domain Bacteria; phylum Pseudomonadota; class Alphaproteobacteria; order Caulobacterales; family Parvularculaceae; genus Amphiplicatus. The sequence goes on from JACKIL010000026.1 coordinate 8,729, forward strand.
CGCATCGGGAAGCACCTGAAGGGACTGGCCGCCGACGCGCTGCATTCGATCGCAGAAGCGCACGCGCTCGCGTCTGTCTTCAATCCCGAAACGATCAACGAGGAGGCAGCCTGAAATGAATACGCCCCGTCATCGCGGGGCGCAAAACATGTCGCGTGGACGGTTTGGAAGACAGTGGCGCGCGACATCGAAGGCATACCACGGGGCGCGATCAAGTGCCAAGGGCAGTCCGAAAGGCTGAAGCCCGATCGCCGGAAGCACGGACGCTTTCGAAAGTAGCAGCCGACTGATGCGCAGTCCGACATGACGCATCGGGCCCAAAGCGACGGGACGGCTCTGGCCAACACGCACGCAACGGGCATGGGAACACCCCGGCCAATCGGCGGGGGCTGTTCGTCCTATGCCCTGCGCTCTGGAACTCACCAGCCAACAGGCACGGTGGGAATGAAGTTTGAGAGAATGAGAGACGAGACGTTGAAGCGGTTGAAAGAAAAAAAAGCGCACGCGGGAAAACTCGCGGCTGCGCGCACCGTTTTAATGGTCCCAATGCCCAAAACCTCTGAATGGGGAGGGCTCGCGGAGCGGGGTCTTTCTTTCTCGCTGTGCGGGGTGCCCAATGGCTAGGCCCCGGAAGCTGACAAAACGCGCGTTGCACGGGCTCGATGACGCCGCAAAAGCGGTGCGTTTTCTTGAAACGCTGCGCATTCCCGAGGGTCCGAAGGCTGGTGAGCAACTGCGCCTTGCGCCGTTTCAAAAAACATTCGTTGAAGGCGCGCTGGCGCCGCAGATTGATACCGCCGTGCTTTCCGTCGGGCGCGGCAATGCGAAGTCCGCGATCAGCGCGGGGATCGGGCTCGGCGCCCTGATTGGAATCTGGGATCAGCAACCCCGGCGAGACATTCCGCTTGCGGCTCGGACGCGCGATCAGGCCCGCGTTGCATGGAATTTCGCGGAAGCGTTTTCGCGTTCGCTGCCTGATGAGATACAGGCCCGCCTGATTTTCAGGCGTTCGCCCCGGCTCGAAATCGAATTTGAAGACGACGACGGCCCGCACGTTCTTCGCGCCATCGCGGCGGACGGAAAATCTGCGCTCGGCTCCGGTCCGACGCTCGCAATCCTCGATGAGCGCGGGCATTGGGAGCGCGATCGCGGCGACTCGCTCGAAGCGGCGCTCTTGACGGGGCTCGGCAAACGCGCCGGGCGCGCCCTGATTATCTCGACAAGCGCGCCGGATGATTCGCATCCGTTCTCGCGCTGGATCGATCAACCGCCGCCCCGAACCTATGTGCAAGAGCATCGCCCCGAGCCGGGCTTGCCTGCGGACGATCTCGAAAGCCTCTTGATTGCAAATCCTGGCGCCCGTCACGGCGTCGGCGCGTCGATTGAATGGCTTGAACAACAGGCGGCGCGCGC
>JACKIL010000003.1 GCA_020638525.1 Caulobacterales bacterium
AAGTTCCGAGCTGTGCACCTTTTTTCCATGCCAATCTGATAGCTCGAGATTATTCCAGACCGCATCGAGGAATAACGAAAAGTGCTGGTCTATCTCCTTAAGTGCGGCCCCTAATACCCATGCCTGATATTCTGCATGAATATTCTTTCTCGCTTCTTCATCGATAAATTGGGGGAAAAATCCGTAGTCTATTCCACCGTCTAACGCGAGATGTTCAGGGACCGCATTCCATTCCAATTTCTGCGAAATCTTGAGAAATGCGGCAGCCCTTCGAATTCCGATCTCTGCGATCTTGTTCGCCGCTGAGAGGTCGATTTTGAGAACCACTTTCGGTGTCTCATTTTCTCCGCTCACAACCCCTCATTCGCCTTCTTCACAGCCTCAGCCTCAAGATAAAGCTCGCTCCCCATCTCCTTGTACTTCTCGCTCATCTCGGCCATGCCGCGGTTGGCTTCTTCCGGATACAGCGCAGCCTTTTCGTTGTCGGAGAGGCCTGCCGCATAGTCGCGCACCTCGGCGGTGATTTTCATCGAGCAGAATTTCGGCCCGCACATGGAGCAGAAATGGGCGACCTTGTGCGCTTCTTTCGGGAGCGTCTGGTCGTGGAAGTCGCGCGCGGTTTCCGGGTCGAGGGAGAGGTTGAACTGGTCTTCCCAGCGAAACTCGAAGCGCGCGCGCGACAGCGCATCATCGCGCACCTGCGCGGCCGGGTGGCCCTTCGCAAGGTCCGCCGCGTGCGCTGCAAGCTTATAGGTGACGACGCCGACTTTCACGTCGTCGCGGTCGGGCAAGCCCAGATGCTCCTTGGGCGTCACATAGCAAAGCATCGCCGTGCCGAACCAGCCGATCATCGCCGCGCCAATGCCGCTTGTGATGTGGTCGTAACCCGGCGCGATGTCGGTCGTGAGCGGCCCGAGCGTGTAGAACGGCGCCTCGCCGCACTCTTTGAGCTGCTTTTCCATGTTCACTTTGATCTTGTGCATCGGCACGTGGCCGGGGCCTTCGATCATCACCTGGCAGCCATGCTTCCACGCGATCTGCGTGAGCTCGCCCAGCGTTTCGAGTTCTGCAAATTGCGCGCGGTCATTCGCATCCGCAATCGACCCCGGTCGCAGGCCGTCGCCCAGCGAAAACGAAACATCATAGGCACGCATCAACTCGCAGATCTCTTCGAAATGCGTGTAGAGGAAGCTCTCCTTGTGATGGGCAAGGCACCACTTCGCCATGATGGAGCCGCCGCGCGAGACAATGCCCGTCACGCGCTTCGCCGTGAGGTGGATGTAAGGCAGGCGCACGCCGGCGTGGATCGTGAAGTAGTCAACGCCCTGCTCCGCCTGCTCGATCAGCGTGTCGCGATAGACTTCCCAGGTGAGGTCTTCCGCGACGCCGCCGACTTTTTCGAGCGCCTGATAGATCGGCACCGTGCCGATCGGGACCGGCGAATTGCGGATGATCCATTCGCGCGTGTTGTGAATGTTGCGGCCCGTCGACAGATCCATCACCGTGTCGGCGCCCCAGCGCGTCGCCCACACCATCTTGTCGACTTCTTCCTCAACGGAAGAGGCGACAGCGGAATTGCCGATATTGGCGTTGATCTTCACAAGGAAGTTTCGGCCGATAATCATCGGCTCCGATTCCGGGTGATTGATGTTCGCCGGAATAATGGCGCGGCCTTTCGCAATTTCATCGCGCACGAATTCCGGCGTGATGAAAGGCGGAATCTCCGCGCCGAAGCTCTCGCCGAGAGCAACCGTTTGCTCCGCATTCTCAAGCATCTTCTTGCGGCCGAGATTTTCGCGGATCGCGACATATTCCATTTCGCGCGTGATAATTCCGGCGCGCGCGAATTCAAGCTGCGTCACCGGCTTGCCCGTAAGACCGCGAAGCGGCGCGCGCAGATTCGAAAATTCACGCGCGAGATATTTGCCCGCCGCGCCGCCATTATCTTCAGGCTTCACCGCGCGGCCCTGATATTCCTCAACGCCGCCACGCTCGATCACCCATTCGCGGCGCAAAGCGCCAAGCCCCTTCTCGACATCGATCTTGACCGCCGGATCGGTATAGGGCCCTGACGGGTCGTAAACCGGAACGGCCGGTTCGTTCGCAGACGGATGAAGATCGATCTCGCGCACCGGCACGCGGATATCCGGAAAGAGATCGCCCGCGACATAGACCTTGCGGCTCGCGGGCAGCGACCCGGTCGTCACTTCCGGCGTCTTGAAATCGGATTCCGGGATCGGCTTGTTCATGGCGCGCTTCTTTCTGGCCTTCTTCGAAGGCCACGTTTTGGCCGGCCTTCTTCCGAAGGCCCGTTTTGGGCGGCGCAATTGTTGGGAGAATGAGAGGGCTTTCGGCCCTTTTTCCGTCCCTACGCCGGCGCAACCCGGATCAGGTTCAAAGGGTGCTCCGGATACGCATCCAGATCTCAGCGGGTTTTCCCGCGCCCCTCGGACTAACTTCGCCCGTGGTAGCAAATCGCCGCGCCCCGAACAAGGAGCCCGCTACAGTCGCTATACTTGCAGCGCGGGCGGGCGCGCCTATGATCCCCGCCAAACGAACCAGAAAGGGACACGCCATGCGCGCATTCGCGACCAGCTTCCTCTCCGCCGCCCTCCTTACGCTCGCCGCAGCGCCCTCGGCCTTCGCGGATGAGACGGCGTTCCACGCCGGATCGGTCATCACCGGCTATGGCAAGGTCGCGACGGTCGACGCGGACATGGCCATCCCGAAGAACATGAAATTCAAGGTGCGTTTCGACGTTCGCCCCGCCGCGACGCCCGGCGAGGTCAACCGCTCCTTCGACACGGCTGCGCGCTTCATCAACATGCATGTCGAGCACGGCGTGCCGCTGAAGAACATCAACCTCGCCATCGTCGTGCATGGCCCGGCGACGGTCGACCTTGCGAAGGACGAACTTTATTCGGCGAGGAACGGCGTTCCGAACGCGACCGCGCCGCTTATCGCGGAACTCATCAAGAATGGCGTGAAAATCTATGTCTGCGGCCAGGCCGCAGCGATGCATGACGTCGCGAAAGAAGACCTTCTGCCCGGCGTCGAAGTCGCGCTCTCGGCGATGACCGCGCACGCTGTTCTCGATGCGGAAGGCTACGTGCTGAATCCGTTCTAGGTTTTAGAACTTCTGCGCATCCTCGCGCGTCAGGCGGTAGATGAGAATGGCCGCGCGCGCAGTCACCTCTTCGAGGGTGGCCAAATCGACGCTTTCCTCAAGGGTGTGCGCGCCTTCGCCGCGCACGCCGAGACCGTCCATCGAAGCGGGAACAAGCGGCGCGACAAAGGAGATATCGGCGGCGCCGCGTTGCGCAGGATCATTTCCCGTCACCGCGCCATAGCCGAGATCTTCGCTGACGCCTGAAAAGACTGCAAGCAGCGCCTTGTTGCCTTCTGTCGGCGCCATCGCCGGGTAGCTGTCGGTGAATTCAATCGACGCATTCGTATGCGGAAGGTGCTGCGCGACGATCTTGCGCATGCGCTCTCGCGCGCTTTCCTTCTGCTCTTCCGAGATGAAGCGAAGCCCGCCATCGACGACGACCTTTTGCGCGACGACATTCGTCTTGCCGAAAGCCTCGCCCGCCGTGCGCTCTTCGTCATAGGTCACATCCGTGCCGCCAACGATGACGCCCGGATTGAAGGTGAGATATTTCTCTTTGTGAAGCTTGTCGTAAAACGCGTTCAAGATGCGGCTCGCTTCGAAGACAGCGCCGGCGCCGACTTCCTTGCTGAAAATGCCGCTCGAATGGCGACGAAGGCCTGTTGTCGTCAGCGTCCAGCCAGAGCTGCCGCGGCGCGAGGTGACGACGGCGCCTTCTTCGCCGCCTTCGAAGTTGAGCGCGACATCGGTGCGGCCCGCCGCCTCGATCAGCGACTTGCGCGAAATGCTCACCGGCTGGCCGGGCGCCTCTTCATCGCCGGTGAAGAGCACTTCGATCTTGGCGCCATCGAGCGCGCCTGCTTCTTTCAGGGCTTTGAGGGCGTAGAGCACGACGACGTCGCCGCCCTTCATGTCGGCCGTCCCCGGCCCCCAGCCCTTGTCGCCATCGCGGCGGAACTTCGTTCCCTCGCTCGCGCCGTCGAACACCGTGTCGATATGGCCGATCAGAAGCACCCGGTTTCCGCGCTCGCCTTCACGTTTGGCGTGGAAATGGCCTGCGCGGTTAAGCTCGGCGGGGAGCGTCTCCCATTCGGTCTCGAAGCCGAGACCATCAAAGGCGCCGGCGAAGAGATCGCCCACGGCGCGCACCCCATCAGCATTCATCGTGCCGGAATTGATGTCGACCGCCTGCCCCAGAAACGCGATCTGCTCTTCGAGGCTCGCTTTCACGCTTTCGACGATCTGCGCCTCCTGCGCGGAAAGCGGCTCAGCCGCAACTGGCGTTGCAAGCGCCGCCAGAAACAGAACTGCGCCGGTCAAATTCGTCGAAAGTCTCATCATGCGCCCTCCAAGCTTGGTCGGGCGCAACGATGCAGCGTTTAGGGCGGCTTGGCAAATGGGCGGACCGCGCCGAATTGTCTGCTAGTTCGTCTTGCCGAGAGGCGGCTCGAAGACCGAAGCCGTTGGCAGCTCGCCGCGGAAGATCGCAGCGTTCTCGTCGCGCACGCCGCCAAGGCTTGCGACGATTTCCCCCGCCATCACTTTGGCGAGCGCGGAGCGCCCGGCCGTTCCCATGCGCGCCGCGGCGAAGCCCGCCCACACCCGCTCATCGCCTTTGCTCAGATAGACCGTCAGCGAAACCGAACGCTCGCCAAGTTTGCCCACATCCTTGTCATAATAGACCGTGTGCGGATCGAAAGCGATGGATGCGGGAACATTGCGGCCGAAGCGGTCGTCGCGCTGTGGGTCGGAAAGCGAGGGCGCAAAACGGATCGGGCTTTGCGGCGGCGTTTTCTTGAACTCGTTCTGGACCTCAGCCGAATAGGTGAGCGTGAAATCAGCTTCATCCTCGCGCGCAGATATGCGGTAGCCCTGCTTTGCGAGTTCTGCGAGCAGCGCGGCCCGCACTTCCGCCTCCAGCACGGTTTCGTGCACTTCAGGCAGGAAAAGCCGCGCGCCGGAAATGTTCAGCGCCGCGCCGTCTTCGGCATAGGGAAAGGTCTTGAGCCAGCCGGCGCCGAGAAGATCGCCGCCCGGCGCTGCATCTGCGTGCGCCGTCTTGCCCAGGTCGATTTGGGCGCCCGCACTCGGCGCATTGAGCTGCCCAGCGCACGCCGCGCCGACAAACGCCGCAGAGAGCGCAAACCCTGCCGCTGCGGCGCTCGCTGCGATCCGTCGCGCAAGCAACCGCTCCAATGAAAAAGAGAATCCCGATGACGACGCCGGCGTGCTGCGGACGTTAGATGTCGAAACCATTCAACGCTCCAGCTGCCGGGCTCGCTCGCCACTGGCGCCACAAACTGCTTCTAAAACGTCGCCTTCCCCACCGCCGCAATTGCTTTCGGGCCTGACGGCGAGGAAGCCGACTTTGATGTTCCGTCCCTGCGCCGGAATGACCCGGATCAGGTTCGAAGGGTGCTTCTCAGTCCTCTTGAGCCCTTGCTCCCTGGCGCGCATTGCTGCACCTCGCCTCGCCCTACGCCGCTTCATTTTGAAACGGCGAGACGCGATGCCGGAGAGTTGCGCGTCGCACGAGCTGTCGTCCTATGGCGACAGGCAGGACGCCCCTCGGAACAAAAAGATGGTGCTACAAGCGCGCCGGAAACTCAAGAAAAATCGGCGGAAACCGCAAGGGTCGCGATTAAACTTTGACCATCTTGCGCGCACGAATTTCCGCGCGGCGCAAGCTTCTCATCCGTACAGAAATCAGTCGCGATTTTCTGCGATCGTGAGCGCGCGAGCGATCGCCGCACGCATTGCGCCGGTCGAATGCCCCGCCGTCAGAACATCGATCACTTCTTCCGTTTGCGGATCATAAAGCACAGTGAAACCCGTCGCTTTCGCATAACGGTCGAAGACGGGCCCGAACCCATCTGCAAGCGCGGCGTCGCGCACTTCTTCCGTCTCACCGAAGGTGAAGTCGTATTCGACGAATTTGACAGGCTTGTCCGCGAAGGAAGGAATGGCTTTCGCGAGTTTCGGTTCGAGGATCTTGCACGCCGTGCACCAGGCGGAGGCGAATGTCGCGGCGATCACTTCCGGATCGCGGTCGAGCGCGTATTCCGCGCTTGTCGCGCGCCCGCGGCCCGCCAGCGCGAAGGCGGCGAGGCCCGCGGCTGCGAGAGCAAGAAAGATAAAATTGCGACGTTTCACAGCGATTTTCATGGGCGCAAGCATAGCAGATGGGCGCGCAGGCGCACGCACGCAGGCGATCACTTATCGGCGAAAATCATTACCCCTGGAACGGGTCTTTCATCAGGATGACGTCGTCGCGCTCGGGGCTCGTCGAGACCATGGCGACGGGCGTTTCGATCAGCTCCTCGATGCGGCGGACATATTTGACGGCCTGCGCCGGCAGGTCCGCCCAGGAACGCGCGCACGCCGTCGAAGCTGACCAGCCTTCGACCGTCTCATAGATCGGCTCGATGACCGTCGTCTTGTCGACGCCGGCGGGAAGATAATCGAACTCCTTGCCGCCGATCCTGTAGCCGACGCCGACTTTGAGTTCGTCGAGGCCGTCGAGCACGTCGAGTTTCGTCAGCGCGATGCCGTTGACGCCGGAGACTTTCAGCGACTGGCGCACGAGCGCTGCATCGAACCAGCCGCAGCGGCGCTTCCTGCCCGTCACCGTGCCGAATTCGTGGCCGCGCTCGCCGAGCCGCTGGCCGACTGCATCAACAAGCTCTGTCGGGAACGGGCCTTCGCCGACGCGCGTCGTGTAGGCTTTGACGATTCCAAGCACATAACCGACAGCGCCCGGCCCAAGGCCGGAACCCGTCGCGGCCTGCCCCGCCACCGTGTTCGACGAGGTGACATAAGGATAGGTGCCGTGATCGACATCGAGAAGGACGCCCTGCGCGCCTTCGAAGAGGATGCGCTTGCCGGTGCGGCGCGCCTCATCGAGAAGCCGCCAGACCGGCCGGACGAACGGCGCGACTTTCGGCGCGATCTCTTTCAGTTGCGCGACAAGCCCGCCCGCTTCGACTTCGGCCGCACCGAATCCGCGGCGCAGCGCATTATGGTGGACGAGAAGGTTTTCAACTTTCTCCTCCAGTCGCTCCGGATACAGAAGATCGACGACCCGCAGCGCACGCCGCCCGGCGCGGTCTTCATAAGCGGGCCCGATGCCGCGCTTCGTCGTGCCGATCTTGACGCCGGTATTCGACGTCTCGCGCATCTGGTCGAGTTCCTGATGGACAGGCAGGATCAGCGTCGCGTTTTCGGCGATGACGAGGTTCGCCGGCGTCACCTTCACGCCCTGCGCTTCGATGCGGCCGATTTCATTGATGAGCGCGAACGGATCGACGACGACGCCCGAGCCAATGACGCCGAGGCAGTTCGGCCGAACGACGCCCGAGGGAAGCAGCGACAGCTTGTAGACGACGCCGTCAATGACGAGCGTATGGCCCGCATTGTGCCCGCCCTGAAAGCGCACCACGACATCCGCGCGCGCCGACAGCCAGTCGACAATCTTGCCCTTGCCTTCGTCGCCCCACTGGGCGCCGATGACTGCGACGTCAGCCATGCCGGATCCTCTCTTTCGGTGATTCCGGGCGCACAATAGGGTCTCGCAGGGCCCCGTCAATGACCGCCTGAAGGAGCGTTTGGGCGTTAGCGGACGCAGCGACGATTGGCCTCCCCGGGAGGTTGCCCCGCCCCTCTCATGCAGGCATTGTCGTGAGCACGGGACGGGCGCGCGCTTCAAGAATTCGGAGGGCGAACCATGAAACTTATCCAGATTATCGGCGCGGCCTGCCTCGCCGCTTCTACGGCCTATGCGCAATCGCAAACCCCGCCAGCACAGCCGGCGCCGCCGCCCTGCCAGGAAGCGGTCTTCCATCAATTCGACTTCTGGACGGGCGAGTGGGAAGTCTTCACCCCGCAAGGCCAGAAGGCCGGCGAGAATTCAATCACGGTCGAAGAAAACGGCTGCCTGCTCGTCGAACGCTGGAACGGCGCAGGCGGTTCGACGGGGCAGAGCTACAACTTCGTCGACCTCGAAACCGGGAAATGGCGCCAGGTCTGGGTGAGCCCCGGAACGACGATCGATTATTCCGGCGCGCTCAACGAGAAAGGCGAAATGGTCCTTGAAGGGACGATCGGCTATGCAGGCGCGGCCAGCGCACCGTTCCGCGGCGTGTGGACGCCGAACGAAGACGGCAGCGTCACGCAGCATTTCACGCAATACGACCCCGAGAAGAAAGTCTGGAACGACTGGTTCATCGGCGTCTACAAGCGCAAGGCCGCCGAAGACTAGAGCTTGCCGTTTTTCGCTTCGGTCTCAGCTTCAACGATGAGCGCATCGAGCGCCGCGCGGTCGTGATAGAGGCCATGCGCGAAGACAGCGGCGATCTTCAGCGTGTTTGAAATATCGTCGAGCGGATCGGCTTCAAGGAGAATGAGATCGCCCGCTTCGCCCTTCGAGATGAGGCGCGCATCGCTTTTCCGGCCGAGATAGAGCAGCGGATTGAGCGTCGCCGTTTGCAACGCTTCCAGCGGCGTCAGCCCTGCTTCGACGAAAAGCAGCATTTCATCATGAACGCCCGCGCCGGCGAACACCCATGGCTCATTGGAGGCATCCGTGCCGGCGAGAAGCCCGACGCCTGCATCCTTCATCGGGCGGATCATGCGCATTTGCGCGGCGAATACCCTTCGGCCGTTGGCGAGGTCATGCGCGCCGGCGCTCTCGCCCCATTCGCGCCATTCCTCGACAACCCCAGGAGGCGCCCAGGCTATGCGCGGGTCGCTCACCACGGCAGGATCGTCAGCAGAGAAAAACCCGCGCATTTCGATGAGCGTCGGGACCTGCCAGACGCCATTCGCCGCGAGCGAAGAAAAAAGCGCGCCGCATGTTTGCGCGTCGTAGCCCTCAAGCGCGTCGGCGATGCGGTCGCCCATCATCAGCATGAGGCTGTCCACCTCGCGCGGCGCCTTTGCATTTTCCTCGTGCACGACATCGAGCGCGCCGGGCAAGCAGGCTTCGAGGATGAGCGTCAGGTGATCGATGAGCGTTTGCCCCGCCGCAATCGTATCGGCTGGCGCCAGGCTAAGCGGCACATGACCCTCGACGCGCAGCCCTCGCTTCTTCGCCTCGGCCGCGAGCGCGAAATAGGCTTCGGGGGTCAGGCGGTCATAAACTTTCAGGAAGTCGAAGCCGTAACGGTCGACCACTTCGACAATCTTGCGCGCTGACGCGGCGTCTTCCGCTGACAGGCCGAAAGAATTGAAGGGCGGCGCGCCGTCGACGATGGGCGAGCCCCAGATGACGCGCGGCGCGAGCGGATCGTCTTTCACGCGATCGCGCGCTGCGAGCGCAGAGCCCAAATGCGAGCCTGCATCGCGCACGCCGATAACGCCATGCGCGAGGAAAAGCGGGTAGTGATACTTCCACCGCTCTTCGCGATGGGAGTGCACATGCATGTCCCAAAGGCCGGGGATGAGATATTTTCCGCCGCCGTCGACAAGCCTGGCGCCGGACGGCGCCGACACAGCTTCCGATGCGCCGACTTTCGCGATGCGCCCATTGCGAATGATGACGGTCTGACCGACGCGATGCGCGCCGTCTTCAACATCGACGATGGTGACATTGGTGATCGCGACTGTTTCCGCCGACGCACTCAACGCATGCGCAGCGGCCAGAACGACTGCAAGCAGCCAGACCCGCATAGATAATCTCCCCCCGGAACAAGCGACCGCGAAGCTAGCACATTCCGCCGCGCCTGCAATTTACGCCGCGAAAAAGAAACGGGCGGCCCCAAGGTCCGCCCGATCCTCGCATTCTCAGTAAGCTGAATTCCTAGCCGGCGTCGTTCGAAGCGACTGTCGGGCGGTTCGGGAAGCGATAGAACTTATGCGTCCCGATCGTCGCCGTAGGCGTCAGCCGGTTCGCCCAAGGGGGCGAAACATAGTCGGCGTGGTAGTGCGTCGCATTACGGCTCACCGGTTTGCGAAGCCCCGCAATGATGCCGCCCGCGAGATCTTCGGCCTCGCGCCATTTGCGCTCGTTGAGACGCAGTTTCATCGAGCCATCGCAGGTGAAGGAGAACTGGCAGCCGGTCCGGCGCTCGGAGCCCTGATAGACGACGCCGCAGATCGACCCCGGGTAAACCGGGCTTGCGACGCGGTTCAGCACGACGTCGGCGACGGCGAGCTGGCCGACGCGCGATTCCGAACGCGCTTCATAATAGATCGCCTGCGCAAGGCATTTGCGCTCGGCTGCATCCATGCGCGCCATCGTCAGCTCGGCGAAATCGAAATTGACAAAGCCGTCGACCGAGCCCTGATCGGCGACGATCGCTTCCGTCGACTTGGCGGGCTTAAGGCGCGGCGAGGCGAAGGAATTGCGCGCATTCGCCGTCTCTTCCGCGAGATAGCTCGCGAACTCCGCAACGAGCGAGGCCTCGTCGGCGAGGGCGATTTCCTGCGCGCGCGCAGCTTCCGCCTTCTGCATGGAAGCGGTCGCGCTCAGCGCGGTCAAAAGCACGCACACGGCGAGGCCGGCGGCCGCGACGAGGCGGCGGGCCGTCCAATTGACATAGTGCCAAGCGGATTCACCGCTGGCGCACGAAGATTCGTGCTGGAAGATCGAGGATCTCTTACGCGTCATGCGTTACGTCCGTCTCATCTCACCAGTTGCGTCCAGCAATACCGGCGCCTTTTGCGCCCGCACGGCCGGACATGGCCGTTTCAACTGCACGTTAGTAACAGGCGCGCCAACCGCGCCCTTCTTCTGACCTCGCTTCCGACCCCAGGGAGTGAGCAGGGTCCCAACCGGGCCAGCCATTCCCACAGAAGCAAAAGACGCGCCCACACCACGTGAGGACCGCGCCTTTCGAGCGAAATATGGCGCCTCGAATGCTGCCGCGCAAATGAAAAAAAGCGGCCGTTAACCTTATGTTAACCTTTATGAATCGTTTACTAACTTACTGATTCGTAAAGATGATTCGGATTAGCCCCGACGCCGTTAACGATTTAGCGCGTTGATCAGCCGCGCTTTTTGGCGAGACTTGATTGCGCTGCAGCAAGACGCGCGATCGGCGTGCGGTATGGCGAGCAGGACACATAGTCGAGCCCGACCCCTTCCACGAAGTTGATGGAATCGGGGTCCCCGCCATGCTCGCCGCAGATGCCGAGCTTGATCGACGGACGGGTCTTGCGGCCCTTCTCCGCCGCGATCTCGATCAGGGCGCCGACGCCTTCCGCGTCGAGGGTGACGAAGGGGTCCCGTTCGAGGACGTTCTGGCGGAGATAGTCAGGCAGGAACGAAGCCGAGTCGTCGCGCGAGAGGCCGAAGGTCGTCTGCGTCAGGTCATTGGTGCCGAAGCTGAAGAAGGCGGCCTCCTCGGCGATCTTGTCGGCGGTGAGCGCAGCGCGCGGCAGCTCGATCATCGTGCCGATGAGATAGTCGATCGTCTGGCCGCGCTCTTTCATCACGGCTTCGGCCACCGCATCAATGCGGGCTTTGAGGAGCGCAAGCTCGGCGCGCACCGCGACGAGCGGGATCATGATTTCCGGCGTCACTTTTTCGCCGGTCTCCTTGGCGACGTTGAGCGCGGCTTCGATGATGGCGCGCGCCTGCATCTCGTAGATCTCCGGATAGGAGATGCCGAGGCGGCAACCGCGATGGCCGAGCATCGGGTTGAACTCGTGCAGCTTCTGCGCGCGCGCTTTCAGCTTCTCAGCGTCCATGCCGGAAGCTTTGGCGACTTCCGCGATCTCACTGTCCGAATGCGGAAGGAATTCGTGCAGCGGCGGATCGAGAAGGCGCACGGTGACGGGAAGCCCGCGCATGACGTGGAAGATCGCTTCAAAGTCGGAGCGCTGCATCGGAAGGAGTTTTGCAAGCGCATGTTCGCGGCCCGGGCGGTCTTCGGCGAGAATCATCTCGCGCACGGCGACGATCCGGTCGGCTTCGAAGAACATGTGCTCGGTGCGGCAAAGACCAATGCCTTCAGCGCCGAAGCCGCGAGCGACTTCTGCGTCATGCGGCGTTTCGGCGTTCGCACGCACGCGCATGCGGCGATATTTGTCCGCCCACGCCATGAGATTGGCGAAGTCGCCGGAAAGCTCGGGCTGCACCGTCGGCACGGCGCCGAGATAAACGGCGCCCACCGCACCGTCGATGGTGACGACGGAGCCTTTCTTCACAACCTTTCCGTTGACGGAGAAAGATTCGTCTTTCTGGTTGATCTTGAGATCGCCCGCGCCGCACACGCACGGACGGCCCATGCCGCGCGCGACCACCGCCGCGTGGCTCGTCATGCCGCCGCGCGCCGTGACGATGCCGGCGGCCGCGTGCATGCCGTGAATATCTTCAGGGCTCGTCTCGACGCGCATGAGGATGACCTTGCGGCCTTCCTGCGCAATGCGCTCGGCTTCATCGGCCGAGAAGACGACTTCGCCCGAGGCCGCGCCCGGCGAGGCCGGAAGGCCCGAAAGAATCTGGTCGCGCGGCGCATCCGGGTCCAGCGAAGGGTGCAGCAATTGGTCGAGCGAGTGCGGATCGACACGCTGGACGGCTTCCTCTTCGGTGATAAGACCTTCCGTGCAAAGATCGACGGCGATCTTCAGCGCGGCTTTCGCCGTGCGCTTGCCGGTGCGGGTCTGCAGCATCCACAGCTTGTTTTCCTGCACCGTGAACTCGATGTCCTGCATGTCGCGGTAATGCTTTTCGAGCTTGTCGAAAATCGCGGCGAGTTCGGCGAACGCCTTCGGCATCGCCTCTTCCATCGAGGGCGCGGTTTCCTTCATCGCCTCGCGCGCGCGCTTCGTCAGCGTTTGCGGCGTGCGGATGCCGGCGACGACATCTTCGCCTTGCGCGTTGATGAGGAATTCGCCGTAATAGGCGTTCTCACCCGTCGACGGGTCGCGCGTGAAGGCGACGCCGGTCGCGGACGTATCGCCCATATTGCCGAACACCATCGCCTGAACGTTGACGGCCGTGCCCCAGCTTTCCGGAATGTTGTGAAGACGGCGATAGGTTTCCGCGCGGTCATTGCGCCAGGAGCCGAAGACGGCGCCGATCGCGCCCCAGAGCTGTTCTTTCGGGTCCTGCGGGAACGGGCGGCCAAGGGCTTCGTTCACCGCGGCCTTATATTCGTCGATGACGCTGCGCCAGTCTTTGGCGGAAAGCTCCGTATCAAGAAAATAGTCGCGCTCTTCCTTGTAGCGTTCAAGAATTTCTTCAAACACATGATGATCGACGCCGAGAACGACGTCGGAATACATCTGGATGAAGCGGCGATAGCTGTCATAGGCGAAGCGCTCATCGCCGGCGAGCGCGGCGACGCCTTTCACCGTATCGTCCGTGAGCCCGAGATTGAGGACCGTGTCCATCATCCCCGGCATCGAGGCGCGCGCGCCCGAGCGCACGGAGACGAGAAGCGGGCTCTTGGCGTCGCCGAAGACGCGGCCGACAAGCTCGCCGATATGCGTGAGAGCGGCGTTCACCTCCGCCTCGAGGCCGGCCGGATATTGACGGTTGTTCTTGTAATAGGCGGTGCAGACTTCGGTCGTGATCGTAAAGCCGGGCGGAACGGGAAGGCCCAGATTGGACATCTCGGCGAGGTTCGCGCCCTTGCCGCCGAGAAGGTTTTTCATCTTGGCGTCGCCTTCGGCCTTGCCGGCGCCGAAGCTGTAGACCCATTTGTGTTCGCCTGAAGCCGCGTTCTTACCAGTCATTCGATCCGTCCGGTCAATCGGCGCGCCCGCTTGTCGCCGGGCGCGCGCTCCTTCCAATTCGCGCTCTGCATTAAGGCAGCAGGCCTGATCAGCCAAGGCGGAAATCGCCGCATTGCGTGCGGCCCCCGCAATCGATCAGGCGATCGCCGTTCTGGTTAAGCTCAGCTAATCCACTGCGTCGCGCGGGGCTGGCAAGGCGGGCGCTCGCGCCGCTTCAATTCGAGCCCTCAACCTGTTACCGATAACGAGTTGCGTATTCTTTGATGTTCCAGCCGTGAGACGCGCCGTCGGGGGGCGCCTCGCCCCGGATGAGGAGAGGCTGCGAGGCAGAGCCCCGCAGGCGGCCTCAGCCGGGGGCAGCGACAAAATGGGGAAAACGGGGATGACGGCGATCAAGGGGCGCCGGCGGGGGTCTTTTCTCGTCAAAAATATCCAATTCGCTTCAAAGCTGACCGCGTTGGGCCTGTTCGCGCCGGGCGCGGCCCGCGCCGAGGGCGACCTCCTCGCCGATACGCTTTCCGGCGGGGTCGGCGCGCTCGCCGGGGCGAGCATCGTTCTCGCCATCATGGGGGTCGTCACCTGGGCGATCCTCACTTCGCGCCGGCTCGAAGGCTCCTCGCTCTTCAACCGGCTCTTCGTGGTCGTCGCCGTCACCTCGGGCTTTTTCAGCGCCGTCTCCTCCGCGATCGGCTTCAGCCTCATCACCAGCCAGGAGACGGTCGACTTCTTCCGCAATTTCGTGCTGCCGCCCGCGTTCGGCGTTTTCGTCTTCTTCCTGGCGGTCGCAATCTGGGTCGGCGGGGCGGAACTTGTGCGTCACCGCGACTGGTTCAGGGGCGCCCGGCGCGGCTTCGTCGCCGATATTCTCTTTTTTATTGAGCGCTGCCTCAAAATTTTCGTCGTTATTCCTGTGCTCGCGACGATCCTCTTTTTCGTTTCGACCTGGACGACCGTCGTCGGCATCGGCGGCGTCGACGCCGTGCGTTACACTTACAATAGCGAGCTTCAGCGCCTTCAGGCCGAATGCAGCGGCATCACCGCCTATCGCCAGCGCGATTTTCTGTTCCTCGAAGACCTTCACCTCGCGATCGGCGATGCAAGGCGCGCAGCGGAGGCCGAGCGCAATCGCGGCGCGCAGACGGGCGCTGTCGGCAGCGGGCCCGTGAGCGATTATTTCGACGGCGTCGCGGCGTGGCTCGCAGGGCTCGAAGGCAGCGTCAATGCGATCATCACCGGCGACGATCCTTCGGGCGCTGACCCTTATGACCCGGAGATTTGCGCGGCGACCATAGACGGCATGAAACAGCTTCTCTCCGCCAACGCCTATGACAATTACGACGCCTGGGCGCGCGAATTCGAGACGCGCTTTGACGATTTCGTTTCTGTGCTCAATCGCTGGCGCCATGACCGCCGCATCGAGCGCCTGCTCGAACAGCAGCTTGCAAGCTTCGACCGCGCAAACCCGATGCGCGCCCTCTCCGCTTCGCAGTCGCGCGTCGTCGGGCGCTATTCGGAGGATGTAAAATCCGCGCTTGAGTCTCTCCTGCGCAAGCAGAAACTCGCCAAGCCGCCAGTGCCGCTCAAATCAGCCGCCGAGTCCTCGCCCGAACGCGGGCTCGAAATCTTCACCGCCATGTTCGAGACGGAAGAGCAAAAGGCTGAGGAAGAAGAAAAGCGCGTCTCGCGCACAGCCTCTGTCGTCGCGGAAGAATTCGTGCCTGGTCTGTCGACCATCACGCCGCGTGACGCCGTGCTGAAGAATGCGAGCATCTTCTCCGACGTCTGGGCGCTCGCCATCGCATGGGATTACGCCGCTTACATTTTGATGCTGGCGTTCCTGTTTTTCCCGAGCGCGGAACGCGCGGCGGGGTTCAAGGATTAGGTTTTACCCCTCACCCTCCCTTGAAAAGGGAGGGCTTGAGACCCCGACTTCGACAAGTCGAAGTCGGCTGGTCGAAAGGGAGGGTTCAAATTGCAGGTCTCGGAGCGGGGGGCCTTGAACCCTCCCTAACCCTCCCTGTTTCAAGGGAGGGAACTCTTCTGCGCGAGCGGAAGCCCTACCCTTCAAGCTTCGACAAATCCGCCACCTCCGCCGTCGCGGCGCGGAAGCGCGCGAGGAGCGCGAGGCGATTGGCGCGAAGGCCTGCATCCTTGTCGTTCACCGTCACCTTGTCGAAGAAGGCGTCGATGGGTTTGCGCAAAGAGGCGAGCGCGGCCATTGCGTCTTCGAACTTCTCGGCCTCGACTGCGGCTTTCGCCTTGTGGAGCGCCGCTTCAAGCGCGGCGTAGAGCGCTTTTTCTTCTTCAAGCGCGAATTTCGCCGGATTGACCGTTGAAGGATCGGCAGGTTTGCCATCGTTCTTTTCTTCCGCCTTCAGAATATTCGCCGCGCGCTTGAACCCCGCCGCGAGATTGGCGCCGTCATCGGATTTCAGGAAGGCTTCGAGCGCCTTCAGGCGTGCGACGATGAGAACGATATTGTCGATGACCAAATCATTTTCATCTTCAACTTCCCTTACCGCATTGAACGCGTCGTACCGGAAACCAAGGTCACGGACATATACCTCAAGCCGGTCCAAGAGAAATGAAAATAGATCAGCACTTAAAGTACCAAGTGGCTCGTTCCTTTCAAGAGCAACGACAACGTGGCCCTGCTTCGACACCGCCTGCGGCTGCCGCTTCGCTCGATATTCCTCTGCCTCTTTTGTATCAAGACCCTGCATCAGCAAGCCATTCCGCGCGAATTCCGTCGCGTGAACGAACCAAACGCGGGCGTCGTTCTCGAGAACGAGCTTGATCACTCCCAACGCCGCTCTTCTCAACGCAAACGGATCGCTCGACCCGGTCGGTTTCTTCCCGATCGCCCAGAACGCCGTCAGCGTATCAATCTTGTCCGCAAGCGCGACAGCGACCGAAACCGGCGCAGTCGGCACGTCGTCATCGGCGCCGGCGGGTTTGTAGTGATCGCGGATTGCGTCGGCGATCTGCTGCGCATCCTTCGAGGCTCGCTGCGCGAGCACCTCAGGATGAGGCTGAGATTGTTGCGCCTTTCCTCCGTCCTCATCCTGAGGCGCCCGTCCGTCAGGACGGGCCTCGAAGGATGGCCCGGCGTTCTGAGCCAGAAAATAATACCGCCCCATCAGGCCCTGCAGTTCCGGGAACTCATAGACCATCGAGGTGACGAGGTCGGCTTTCGCCAAGAGCGCCGCCTCTTCCGCAAGCGCAGGGTCGGCGCCGACCGATGGCGCGATCTCTTTTGCGAGCGCTGCAATGCGCCGCGCCTTGTCGCCGACGCTGCCGAGACCTTCGAAGAAGGTGACGCGATCGAGATCGGCGATGCGGTCTTTGAGCGGCGTCTTCAAATCCTGCTGGTAGAGATACCACGCATCTGAAAGGCGCGCGGTCAGCACGCGCTCGTAGCCGGTGCGCATCGACGCGCCGCCATCGGGCG
The DNA here is from genome assembly GCA_020638525.1 of Caulobacterales bacterium. Taxonomy (GTDB): domain Bacteria; phylum Pseudomonadota; class Alphaproteobacteria; order Caulobacterales; family Parvularculaceae; genus Amphiplicatus. The sequence continues at coordinate 17,241 of JACKIL010000003.1, forward strand.
CCTCGATATTCGCGACATAGACGAACTTGTTCGCAAGGCGGCCCGTTTTCGGGTCTTTGACCGAGAAATATTTCTGGTGCCCGCGCATCGACGCCGTCAGCGCTTCGTCAGGCACGGCGAGAAACTTCGCATCGAACGAGCCGATCATCACGACCGGCCATTCGGCAAGGCCTGCGACTTCGTTCAGCAGGCCCTGATCTTCGACGAGCTCAAGCCCTTGCGCTTCGACAAGCGTTTTCGCCTCGCCGGCGATGAGGTTCTTGCGCTCTTGCGCGTCGAGGATGACTTTCGCTTTCTTGAGCGCGGCGTAATAGCTCTCGAAATTCCGCACGCGGATTTCCGCCGGCGCCATGAAGCGATGGCCGTGCGTCGCGTCGCCCGTTTGAATTCCGTCGATGTCGAAATGGACGATCTCGCCGTCGAAGCAGCACAGGATCGATTTCAGAGGCCGCACCCAGCGCAGTTCGCCATCGCCCCAGCGCATCGACTTCGGCCAGGGGAAAGCGCGGATGATTTCCGGAACGAATTCGGCGATCACCGCCGCCGTATCGCGCCCTGCCTGCTCGACGACAGCGACATAGTATTGCCCCTTCTTGTCGTCGCGGATCTCGCACTGATCGAGCGAGGCGAGCCCCGCCGATTTGAGGAAGCCCTCGACTGCCTTTTCCGGCGCGCCGACGCGCGGGCCTTTCTTTTCTTCCTTCCGGTCAGGCTGGCGGCCGGGCAGGCCCGCCGCGACGAGCGCGAGGCGCCGGGGCGTTGCAAAGGCCTTCACGCCTTCCGGCATGAAGCCGGCGGCGAGAAGGCGCTCGTTCACAAGGCGCTCAAGGTCGGCCGCGGCCTTGCCTTGCATGCGCGCGGGAATTTCCTCGGAGAAGATTTCTAACAGTAGCTCGGGCATGGAAGGTCAGTTTCAGGTGCTGGAAAGAAGGGTTGGGGCCGTCGACAGGGCCGCTTCTATAGTCGCTAACGCCCGAAAAACCTAGGCCGCGACCCGCCGGGCCTGAACCGCGTCGATCCGGGCGGCGAGCTTGTCCTCCGCATTGAAGAAATCCGCCTCGACATGGATGAGGGACTTCGAGGCGTTGACGACCCGGCCTTCTATCCTGAGGCGCGGTTTCATGACCGGCCGGAAAAAATTCGTTTCGAGCCGCGAGGTGCGGAAGCGGTCCTTCGGGTCTTCGAGCGCGGTCATGGCGACGAGGCTCGTCACGAGGTCGGCGACGGATGAAACATGCCCGCCGAACATCACCCCGTCCTGCATCAGGAAGCGGTCGTCGATCTCCCACACCATGGAGATGCGTCCATACTCCCACGAGGCGAGGCGGATATCGCCGAAATGCTCGCGCGCCCATTGGACGAAGCGCGAATTCCCTTCCTGAAACCCGTTGAGAAGTTCGGTGTGACGTTCGCTGGTCTTGGCCATTGGCTCAGTGCGCATTCATTTTGGAGAAGAGATTGAGAACGACAATGCCGGCGATGATGAGCCCGAAGCCCGCCCACGCCGCAAGGTCGGGAATCTGCTTGTAGAGAACCATGCCGACCAGCGACACGAGCAATATGCCCGCGCCCGACCAGATGGCGTAGGAAACGCCGACGGGAATTTCGCGCACGACAAGCGAAAGCATGCGGAATGAAACGCCATAACCGAGAACGACGAGGATCGAAGGAATAAGCTTCGAGAAATCATCCGACGCCTTGAGCGCGCTGGTGCCGATGACTTCGGTGACGATCGCGATGATGAGGTACAGATAAGCTTTGGGCATGGTTCAGGGGTTCAATCTGTTGTGAGAGCCGTCGCAGAGCGGGCGGCCTTGCGTGTGCTTGCAGGCGCAGAAGAAGACTTTCTTCGATTCATCCGCCGTCCATTTCATTGGCGAGAAGTCAGAACCTTTGTGCGATCCGTCGCAGAACGGCCGCGCGGCGGACTTGCCGCAGGCGCACCAGAAATAGGTCTTGCCTGCTTCGACCTCGACGGGAATTGGAGCCCTCTGCGCAATGACGGGATCGGTCATGGCTTGTCCTTTCTGCAAATGTTCAGGCGCTGTGAAGATCGACAGGTGTGAAAGAGGCGAACATGTCGCGCGCTTCGGCGAGCATGGTGAGGCTCACATAGTCGCACGCCTGCCCGTATTTTTCCCACATCGCGAGAACGGCGGGGTTCTTGTGCGCGCTGTCGATTGCGGCCTGCGATTTCCAGTTGAAAACTTCGATGATCGTCTCGTCTTTCGCGCGCCCGCAAAGCGACGGGCCGTCGCCGACGAGACCTTCCGCGCGCAAAGTCGGCAGGTGCGACTTCATCAATTCGAGAAGCGCTTTCTCCTTGCCGGGTTTCGGCCGGTAGCACGCAATCACCATGACGCCGTCATCGTTCGCGCTCATCGCTCTCTCCTTCAATCGCGCGAAGAGCACTCTATCAGGACGGCGCGGCGGCGCATAGCGGCGCCCTCACTTCAACACGCAGGAAGCAAGCCCGTCATAGCGCACGCGATCCATCCGTTTGCGGAGCATTGAGGCGCGCCCACGTACATAGGGCCCCGGCGGGTCGACGCGCCATTTATTGGGGCTCGGCAGAACAGCGGCGAGAAGCGCGGCTTCGTCTTTCGTCAGGTCCTTCGCGCTCTTGCCGAAACGCGCCTGCGCGGCGGCTTCCGCGCCGAAGAGACCGTCACCCCATTCGGCGACGTTCAGATAGACTTCCATGATGCGCCGCTTCGGCCAGAAGGTCTCCATCACGATGGTGAACCAGGCTTCGGCGCCCTTGCGCGCCCAGCCGCCGCCATTCCAGAGGAAGGCGTTCTTCGCTGTCTGCTGCGAGATCGTTGAAGCGCCGCGCTGTTTGCCGCCGCGCTTTCGTTCATCGAGCGCTGCGTCAATCGCCGAAAAGTCGATGCCGTTATGAAGGCAGAAGCGCGAATCCTCCGCCGCGATCACGGCGTAGATGAGGTTCGGCGAGATGTCTTCGAGCTTCGTCCAGGGATGGATGATGACATCGCCCCCGAGCTTCCTGTCGAGCATGACGAGCGTGCCGGGCGGCGGCGCGAATCGATAGGCGCCGACCCAGAGGAGCGAGCCGAAGAAGAGCGCGACAAACGCCCAAGCTGAAATGTGCGCGGCTTTCATACCCCACGCACGCCACTGCGCCGCGCTTGGCGACTTTCGTTTCCTTTTGCGAGCCACGTCTTTTCCGAACGCCCCTCAACGAAAAGGGGCGGACGCGCCGCCCCTTCTCCAAGGCTTATAGCCGATCGGGGTCAGGCTTTCATCAGCGACAGAATGGCCGCGCTCGCAACCCAGCCGACGAGCAGGTGGCTCGCATCGATCATCAGAAGCGTTGAATCGTGCGCCGTGAGGTAGAGGTAGTTGTAGCAGGTGAACGGCAGGGCGAAGACGAGCCAGAGTATCGCCGCCGTGATCTTCGAATTGACGAGGCCGGTCACGCCCTTCCACTTCAGGACGAGGCCGATGCCGACGACCTGCATCACCGTGATGACGAAACCTCCGACCATCCAGACCGGGCTTTCGTTCTGAGCCGCTTCCGGCGTCACGCTGTGCGCCGCCATCCACGCATCGGAGAAGATGATCCCGTACCAGAGAAAGCCGACGAACCAGAACGCAACCGACGCGACAAGCACTGCAAGAACATTCAGTCCAAAGAGCTTGGGCATTTCCCGCCTCCTCAGTTTTATTGTGGAGTCAGGATACGGAGCTTCTCGAAAGCGCGCAATGTGCTGTAAACGGAGCGGTTTACCGCAAGGCGATCAGAACCGGCCTTGCGCGCGAAACGCTTCTACAAAGGGCGCATAGTCTGTCGGCTGACGCTCGGCGGTGATCGCGCCGAATTTCACCCAGGGCTGCGCGCTTTTCGTCCAGATATCGCCGACAGGCTCGACCCAGCTCGTATCGTCGAGCGTGCCGGCGCGAAGACTTAAAACGCCAAGAGAGGGCGTTTGCCCATGCGCGATGCGCGAGCCGCAATCGCCGCAGAACCAGCCGAAACGGTGCGAGCCCGCATCGGACGTCCATTCGACTTTCTTCGGTTCGCCCTTGGTGAATTCAAAGGCGGATTCCGGGATCGCCGCTGACACAACGAACGCGCTGCCGGTGATTTTCTGACAGTTCGTGCAATGACAATTATAGATCATCAGCGGCGCAGCGGAGAGCCGGTAGCGCAGCCGCCCGCAATGGCAGCCGCCTTCTTGCGGAAGTGCAGTCATGAAAGTCTCCCATGTCGCGCTATTCGGCGCTCATGCGCAGCGCCTTTCAAGAGCACCCTGCCACAGCCAGGGAGCGCTGCGAACAAAGAAAGGCAGAAGACCTGTTGAATTCGCCGTGATCGGGAAGACCGTCGCGATTAAAGAGGAACGTCGCGCGGATGCGTCAGCGCGCCGCTTCGTAATCGACGACGCCCGCGCCCGCAGTGCGCCCTTGCGGGCTTTCGAGCCACGCTTCGCAGCAGGCTTTCGCGAGCGTTCTGACGCGCAGGATGTAGGACTGGCGCTCGGCGACGGAGATGACGCCGCGCGCGTCGAGCAGATTGAAGAGGTGCGAAGCCTTGATGCACTGGTCGTAAGCCGGCAGCGCATAGGATTTGCCGCGCTCTTTGCCCGCCGCGATGATGGCGAGGCATGCGGTCTCCGCTTCCTTGAACTGATCCAGCAGAACGTCCGTGTTCGCGAGTTCGAAATTGTAGCCCGAGAACTCGACTTCCTGCTGATGAAAGACGTCGCCATAGGTGACGGCGAGATCGCCCTTGGCCCCGTTGAAGTCGAGATCGAAACCGTTGTCGACGCCCTGCACATACATGGCGAGGCGCTCAAGCCCGTAGGTGATCTCGCCCGTCACCGGCTTGCAGTCGAAGCCGCCGACCTGCTGGAAGTAGGTGAACTGCGTCACTTCCATGCCGTCGCACCAGACTTCCCAGCCGAGCCCCCACGCGCCGAGCGTCGGGCTTTCCCAGTCGTCTTCGACGAAGCGAATGTCGTGCACGGAGCGATCGACGCCGATCGCGTCGAGCGAACCGAGATAGAGCTCCTGAATGTTGTCGGGGCTCGGCTTCAGCACGACCTGGAACTGGTAATAGTGCTGGAAGCGATTGGGGTTCGCGCCATAGCGCCCGTCCGTCGGGCGCCGGCAAGGCTGCACATAGGCCGCGCGCCAGGGCTTCGGCCCGAGCGAGCGAAGCGTCGTCGCGGGGTGAAAGGTCCCCGCCCCCATCTCCATGTCGTAGGGCTGCAAAATGACGCATCCCTGCTGCGCCCAGTATTGCTGGAGCGTCAGGATGAGCCCCTGAAAGGACTGATCGGGGGAGTTCTTCGCCATTTCTCAAGCCTCGCCAAAAAGCGCGGCGGAAGCTAGGCGGGGCTGGCGGCGCGGTCAAGAAAGGGGCGCGGGAACCATTGCGGTTCTACCGCATTGACTTGGCGGTTACGAACTGCCTGATACGATTATCTCTTGGGGGAGCGGGAGAGCATTGGCTGCATCGCTGTCTGCGGCCGATGTGAGAGCGAAAAGTATAGCGTTGTGACGACACCGCCCCCAGCCCGCCCAGGCGAGAAAGAGCGCGCCGCGCCGGATAATCCGATGCGCCTTCTCGACCTGCTCGACAGCGCCTACGCCGCGCCGAATGAGCCAGAGCGCTTCGACGAGCTGATGGAGGCGGCCAAGCGCTATTTCTTCAAGACAGGCGGCGAGGAGCTCGCGGCCGACATTCCCCACGCCGTCGAATTTGACGGCCGTCTCGCCCCGCATATCGACCGCATCCAATCCATGCTCGACGCGACTTCCCTTGCGCCGGCGGGAAGATCCGCATCGGCCTATGGGCGGTTCACGCTCGCCGCGGGCGGGCGCGTGATAGAAGGAAACGAAGCGGCGAGCCGATATTTTTCCGCGCGCTTTCCTTGCGATCTGACGGCGCTCGATCTCGACCCTGCATCGCGCAAGCGCCTTTCGGCCGCGCTCGCAGACAAGAGCAGTGGCGAGGAACCGATCATCATTCGCCTCGAAGGTCAGGAACAGCCGAATACGGCGATCGCGCTTTGCCGCCGCACCGGCGAGGGCGCGGGCGCCCGGCTTGAATGTTCCCTCTCGCATGTCGTCTGGACGGATGAGCTTGTCAGCGCCGTCGGCGAAGCGCTTGGCCTTTCCGAAGCTGAAGCGGGCGTTCTCTCCGGATTGCTCCGCGGGCTTTCTCACGCCGAGATCGCCGAAGAACGCGGGCGCGCCGCCGATACGGTGAAAGCGCAGGCGAAGTCGATCCTCAGAAAGTCCGGCGCTGAGCGGATGAGCGACGTCATCCATCTTGCGACGAGCGTTGCGTTTCTCCTCAAGACGGCGCAGCGCGACCCGGCGGCGAGCGCAAGCGCGCGCCCGGCGGGCGCGAGCGAAGAGCGACGCTTCAAGGCCGCAAACGGAAGAATTGTCAGCTATTACGCCTATGGCGCAAAGCGCGGCGCGCCGGTTCTCTATTTCCACGGCTCGCTACAGGGCCCGTTCTTTCTCAATTCATTCGTAAACGGACTAAATGATCTTGGCGCGACGCTTTACGGCCCCTCGCGCCCCGGCTTCGGCGGGACGGACCCGGCGCGCAAAGGCGAGAGCTATGACGGAGCGACCGTCAGCGACATCGCGGAGATCTGCGTCCGCGAGAAACTCGACGACATCCTGCTGCTCGTTCAGCAGGGCGGCGTCAGCCACGCCTATCGCGCGGCGGCTACGCTCGGCGAGCGCGTGAAAGGCATGATCATGGTCGGCGGCGGCGTGCCGATCGACGAAGTAGCGCATCTGCCGACAATGGACCGCTATACGCGGATCGCAGCCGCCGCCGTCAAACACGCGCCCGCCGTGATGGAGCTCATCACGCGGATTGCAATTTCGGTCTTCAAGCGGCGTGGCTACCGCCGGTTCCTCGAAGATTACTTCGCGGGCTCGCCCGCCGACCTCGCTGCGCTTTCGGATCCCGAACTCTACGCGATCATGGAGCGCGGTCTCGACCACCTCATCGCGCACGGGCCGAAAACTTTCGTCTCCGACGGCGCCGCGCAAATGGCCGACTGGCGGGAAGATTTCGAACGCGTCAAAGCGCGCGCGTTCTGGCTCCACGCGGAGGACGACCCGATTCTCCCTGCCCGGTTCGTGCAGGAATGGGTGCGAGCCCGAACCAACCACCCTGTCGAGACAGCGCCTGAGGGCGGCTATAATTTTATCCACAGGCGCAGCGACCTCGTGCTCGCCACCATTGAAGAAGCGCTCGCCTGGTAGGCGCTCTCCCTGATTTCCGGACCCGTTTAACCCTCAAGGGTGACGCCATCGCGCGCCGCCCGTTCTAGTTTCGCCCCGACCTCGGGACGCCGCCCAAAAGCGGCCTTCCGCCGGAATGCGAGTCCTCTGGGGAGAGGCGGCCGCAGGGGGGAGAATTAGAACGGCCCCTGCCGTTCTGATGACGGGGGGACCGGCGCGAGGCCCATCCGTGCGCCGGTCCCTTCTCATCCGGGTTCTATCTGAAATGGAAAGAGAAAGCCGTCAGAGCTTCGCCATCGCCTCGACGATGCGGTCGGACTCGGCGATCGGCGGGAGCGCGTTCAGCGCGTCCTGAAAATATTTGCGCGCGACGCCCTTCTCGCCAGCCTTCGCGGCGATCAGCGCGCGCCCGACGAGCGCTTCGTAATTGTCGGGCGTATATTCAAGAAGGCGGATGAAGACGCCGTCGGCCTTTTCGAGATCGCCGGCTATCGCCGAACAGAACCCGACATTCACCATCGCTTCGAGCGCCCAGGCGTCGCTGCGAAGGCGCGCTTCCGAGCCGCCGCATTCGGCTGGGCCGAAGCGCTTGCCGAGAATTTCCTGGGCGGCGGCCGCGATGTCGACATCGGAGCCGATGAGCGCCGCCGCTTTGTCGCGGTCGATGATCGGGCGCGGGCCTTCCGACTTTTTCACGGGCGCGCCGAAGGGCTGCATGTCGACGGGCGGCGCGAAACGCTCCGGCGGAGCGAACCGTGCAAAGACGAGACGCTCGTCCGGCGCATCGCGCAGCGCCGGCGCAGATACAGACGCCGCCTCGTCGCTCTCGCCATTGCGGAGCGCCGGCGCGCTCGCCATTCGCTCGGGAGCCGCTTTGGCGGGCGAGGTTGCGGCCTGTTTCTCCTGCGTCGGCGCTTTCGGCTTCGATGAAGGCGCGCCGTTCGCGATCTTGGCGACGCCGGCCTTGCCGCCAGCAAACTCAAGATCGATGCAGGAAGCCGGAGAATGGTCGATCTCGCAGCGCTTGATCGAGGCGCGCAGAATTGCGGCCTCGGCTTCAATCGTCAGCGTCGAACCGCCTTCGACCGGCATGAACCGCAGGCCCGTCGCATTGTGACTGCGGCCTGCAAGGTTGACGTCGAGCGCGCTCTGAACGCCTGGCAGGAAGAAGACGCCGCTCGCGCGCGCGGCGACGCGGCATTCGCCACGGCAGATGAGCGCGACGCGCAGGAGATTGTCCCGCTCGCCGACCTGTACGTCCTCAATGACATTCTGGCCGGCGCCCGCGCGCGTGCTCGCCACGCCCGCAGCAACGCCTTGAGCAGCCGCGCCCGCCGCCGCGAAGGCGATGATCGCGACCGCTGGCGCGAGCGGCGCTAGCGACATGAGGCGGCGGTTCATAAAACGAGATCCTGCTGGTGCGACCGGGAAACCCTTGTGAGAGTCGGCTCGCCGGTCAACGAGGAGCGGCGATTATAAGTAACGCACGTTGACGGCGGCGAGCCGGGCGCGCCCCACCGGAGCCATGAGCGAAGAGAATTCGCGCCAGATCCAAAAAAAAGCGGGCGCCCGAAGGCACCCGCTTGTTTTGCGCTTTATAAGCGGTCCGCCTTACCAGGTGCGGTAGACGCGGCGGCTGCCCGGACGGATGTAGCCGTAGCCCCAGTCGTCATAGCAGAGCAGCGCCAGCTCTTCGTAGCGCCGGCCGCGGCGATAGAAGGTCTGCGACACGACTTCGCAATCGCCCACATAGCCATAGGGGAAAAAGTCGTAGCCGTAGCTCACCAACAGCCAGCCGAGCGGGCTGTAGCCGGAGTTGTAGATGAAAACGCTTCGGCGCGAATCCCAGTAGCCATGGGCGCGACGCGGCCCGTAGCCGGAATAACGCCGACGGTCGGCGCGGTAATAAGTTCCGTGACTCGCATAACGGCCCGAGTCGCGCCGGTTGTCATAGCGGCCATCGCCCCGGCCGCCCCGGCGGTTGTCGTAATGGCGATCCCGGCCGTCCCGACGGTTGTCGTAATGGCGATCGCGATCGGACCGGCTGCTTGAATAACGGCGATCCGACCCGCCGGAGCTTCCGCCCCGGCTGTCGCCGCGATGCTCGTCGCCGCGCCGGTCGCTGCTGCGATAGCCGCTGCGCCCGCTATCGCCCCGCCGCTCGCTGCTGCTCGAGCCGCTCGAACGGCGTTCTTCCGAACCTGAACGGCGCGTGTCGCCATCTGTGCCGCGATCGCCCGGTTCGCCTCGCCGGCTGCTGCTCCGCTGTCCGCTGCTTCTTTGCCCGCTGCTTCGGCTGTCGCCGCGATCGTCGCTCCTGGATCCGCCAGATCGGCCGCTGCCGCTCCTCGAACCACGATCGCCGCCGCTGCGAGAACCGCCGCTGCTGCGCGATCCGCGATCGTCTCCGCGAGACCTGCCGCTGCTGCGCGATCCGCGGTCGTCTCCACGAGACCTGCCGCTGCTCCGAGAGCCACGGTCGTCCGCGCGAGATCTGCCGCTGCTGCGAGAGCCGCGGTCGCCGCCGCCGCTGCGGCCGGAACTGCGTTGACCGGAGCCGCGGTCGCGATCGCCACGATCGACCTGAAGCGACAAGGCCTGGCCGGCCGCAATAGCGACAAGACCTGCGCCTTCCTTCACGAGGGCGCCGATCGCTATGTCTTGGTTGATGTCTACGCCGGACGCCGCTTCCGCGGGCGCCGATATCAGCATGACGGCGAGGAATGCCGCCGCTGTTCCACTTACCCAGTCTCTTATCAAGGGCATGTCGCTTCTCCTGAAGTCGCGCGACGCCCCCTTAATTGCCCAAGCGCACTCTTGCGGGAATCAACGGCATCGTCAATCAATTCAGGCATCAAATGCGTCGATTCGCGCAAAACAATTGTGGCGAGATTTCGGCGAATGCGGCGGCAATGAGGCGAAATTGATTTGTAGACGTATCAATTGCTTGGCGCGCGGGCTTAGCGCATGAAGAATTTCCTCGAATTCTTCGCTGGCGGCGGCATGGCGCGCATCGGCCTTGGCCCCGGCTGGCGCTGCCTCATGGCGAATGATTTCGACGCGATGAAGTGCGCCGCCTATCGCGAGAACTTCGGCGATGACGATCTTGTCGAAGCCGACATCGCGTCTCTCGGATTGAAAGACCTTCCGAAAACACGCGCAGACCTCGCATGGGGTTCTTTTCCCTGCCAGGATCTGTCGCTTGCAGGCGCGCGCGCTGGCTTTTCCGGCGCGCGATCGAGCCTGTTCTTTGAATTCTGGCGCCTGATGGACGCGCTGCGCGCCGCAAGGCGCGCGCCGCGAATCGTCATCGTCGAAAACGTGACCGGCCTTCTCACGTCGAATGGCGGCGCCGATTTCGCCGCGATCGTTTCGAAAATGGCGGCGAGCGGCTATCGCGTTTCGGCGATGGTCGTGAATGCGAGCGCGTTCACGCCGCAATCGCGCCCGCGCCTTTTCATCTTTGGATTCGGCGCGAATGCTGCGCCCGATTTCGCCGCGCGCCCCGAACCCGATGAATATACGCCGCAATCGCTCCTCAATACGGTTGACGCGCTGAGCGACGACTGCGCGGGCGCTTGGCGATGGATCGCCGCGCGGCCCTTCAACAAGCGCAACGCCGCGCTCGCCGATCTTGTCGATGCTGATGCGGAGGACTGGCGCGCGGACCTCGCCGAGCGCGCGCTCTCCATGATGACGCCGCGCCAACGCGCCGTCATCGACTCTCTCAAAGCGGATGGCGCGCGCCATATCGGCGCCGCGTTCCGCCGTGTACGGATGGAGAACGGCGTTCGCGCGCAACGTGTCGAAGCGCGGTTCGACGGGCTCGCCGGTTGCCTCAGAACGCCAGCCGGCGGTTCATCGCGTCAAATGCTTCTGATGGTCGAGGGCGAAAAGGTTCTGGCGCGCCTCATGGCCCCGCGCGAGACAGCGCGGCTGATGGGCCTTCCCGAAGACTATCGCCTTCCGAAAAGCGCGAACCAGGCGCTCAAGCTTTGCGGCGACGGCGTTTGCGCGCCGGTCGTGCGCTGGATCAGCGAAGCGATTGTCGAGCCCGCGCTTGGCGACGCTGCGGCGGCGGCATGAGCGCGCGAACGGACGTCTTCTCCGCAGAGAAACGCTCCGAAGTCATGCGCGCGGTCAAAGGCGCCAATACGAAACCGGAACTGAAGCTCAGAAAAGCGCTCTTTGCGCGCGGCTTTCGCTATCGGCTTCATGCGCGCGACCTACCCGGCAAGCCCGATCTCGTCTTTCCGCGATATCGTTCTGTCATATTCATTAACGGCTGCTTCTGGCACGGCCATGACTGCGCGCGCGGCGCGCGTGTCCCGAAATCGAACCGCGACTACTGGCTGGCGAAGGTCGCGCGCAACAAGGCGCGGGATGAAGATATTGTGAAGGCCCTCGCAGCCCTTGGCTGGCGCGCTTATATCGTCTGGGAATGCAGTTTGCAGAATGTAGACGACGCAGCGGATAAAGCTGCGCGCTGGTTGAAGAGGGCGGAGAAGACGTCATGACGGCGGGTAGCATCAGGCTGAAGGCGGAAGATGGCCGCGGGCGCTATTCAATCGATAGCGGCGCAGGCGAAGCCGAACTCACTTACGTGATCGACAACCACAACAATCTCGTGATCGACCACACCTACACGCCGCCCGCCGCGCGCGGAAAAGGCCTTGCGCTCGCCCTTGTCGAACGCGCCGTCGCGGACGCCGCAGCCCAAGGCCGCAAAGTCGCGCCGCAATGCTCCTACGCCGCGCGCGTCTTCGACGATCGCCCCGACTGGCGGCTTTTGCGCGCTTCCTGACGGGAACCAATCGGCGCTTCGCCCTGTTTGCGTCGGGCAAGACGCAATACAGGAGGCTGTAGCGCCATGGGCAAGCCAGCGAAAAAACCGAAGAAAACCGGCGAAGACGTCGACGAAGCGCTCGACCAGTCTTTCCCGGCGAGCGACCCGCCGAGCTACAATCCGGGGTCAGCGGCGCCCGCAAGCGAAGACTCTGATGAAGAAGACAAGGGCGAGCGTCCGGAACAACGCAGAAAGTAACGCACAAAAAAGCCGCGCGCAGTCGCTGCGCGCGGCGTTCTTGTTTGTGCGCCCGAGAGCCTAGCTGTTCTTCGTTGCTTCGATCCATTCATCGACGCGGCGCTCGAGGATATCGAGCGGAAGCGCGCCGCCGCCGAGCACGGTGTCGTGGAAAGCGCGGATATCGAACTTGTCGCCAAGCGCCGCCTTCGCCTTCTCGCGAAGCTCGAGGATTTTCAGCATGCCGATCTTGTAGGACGTCGCCTGGCCCGGCCAGACGATATAGCGCTGCACTTCCGAGCGGATCTGCCCTTCGGCGGCGGGCGAATTGTCCATGAAGTATTTCACGGCCTCTTCCTCGGTCCAGCCTTTGCTGTGAACGCCGGTGTCGATGACGAGGCGGATGGCGCGCCAGATCTCCGTCGTCAGGCGACCGAAATCTGAATAAGGGTCCTGATAGGCGCCCATTTCCTTGGCGAGCAGTTCCGAATAGAGGGCCCAACCTTCCGAATAAGCGTTGAAGCCCGCTTGCGTGCGGAATTCCGGCACGCCCGTCAGCTCCTGCGCGATCGAAATCTGCATGTGGTGGCCGGGAATGCCTTCATGATAGGCGACGACTTCAAGCTGCGGGATCGGCATCGCCGTCATGTCGATGAGGTGGGCGTAATAAACGCCGGGGCGCGAGCCATCCGGCGTTCCCGGGAAATAGTGCTGGGCCGCGCCCGGCTGCTCGCGGAAGGCCTCGACGCGCTTCACGACGAGGTCCGCCTTCGGCAGGATGCCGAAATAGTCGGGCAGTTTCCCCTTGATGTCATCGAGGTGCGCGCGCGCGGCCTCGAGATAGGCCTCGCGCCCTTCATCCGTATTCGGATAATAGAACTGCTTGTCTTCGCGAACGAATTTGAAGAAGTCCTGAAGCGAGCCTTCAAAGCCCACTTTCTCCTTGATCGCTTCCATCTCACCCTTGATGCGCGCAACCTCGGAAAGGCCGAGCTCGTGCACTTCATCCGGCGTCATCTGGGTCGTCGTCGCAAAGGAGAGCGCGTATTTGTAAAAAGCCTCGCCCTGCGGCAGCTTGCCGACGCCCGTTGCGATTTCATCGGCGTTCGGCCTGTCTTCCTCGAACCATGCGATCAGCGCGTCATAGGAAGGTTTGAACTTTTCCTTCAGCGCGGTTTCGACTTCGCCTGTCAGCGCGTCCGCGCGGGCCTGATCGATCTTGCCGTCTTCGACGAGCTTGGCGATCTTTCCTTTCGCATCGGCCCAGAGGGGCGCATCGCCCTCGCCGCCGAAAGGCGCGCCCGTTACAAGCGCGCGGGCCTGTTTCAGAACGCCGTCATAAGCGAATTGCGGCGGGCGCACGCCCTCTCCCGCTTCGACTTTCGCGCGCTCAAGAAGCTGGTCGAGCCCGTGCGAAATTCCGCCGATGCGCGTGATATAGGCTTCCATGTCGCTTTCATCGTCGACTTTATGGAAGTTGATGAGGAATTGCGGCAGGAAGGCCTGCGGGCCCTGCATCTGCGTGAAGACATATTGCCGACGGCGGAAGGGAAGCCCTTTTTCAGCGCGGTCGAGCTCATAAACCCAGATGTCGTAGGAGGTTTTGGCTTCCGGCGTCAGCTTGCCGTAATCGAAATTCTTCTTGAGATCGGCGACCGTCTTGCGGCGCCACTCGAGCTGCTCGTCCTCGCCCGCTTCCGACAGATCGTCGATCTTGTCATAGTCGATCTTCTGCCCAAGGAAGGTTCTCTGGATGGGGCTGAACTCGAGCTGCTCTTCCCAGCGATCGGCAAACCACTTGTTGAGACGATCCGTCTCCGCAGCAATTTCTTCAGGCGTTGCGACAACGGTCTGCGCGGCCGGCGCTTTCACATCGCCCTGCTGGCCGCAGGCCGTAAGCGCGCTCGCGCAGAGAAGCGCAATCATCAATTTACGCATGGGTCTATCCCCTGTTTTCAAACGAATGCCGGAACCGGCGATTGCCGCGCACCGTACAGGAGTTTCCGGGGCAGACAAGCAATCGGGGCGGCGCCGAGGTGGCGCAGAACGGGAAAGGGAGGCCCATTGAACCGTCTTTCGCCGGGTCAGTTGGATTTCGCGGTGATCAGAACGCCTCAATCAGGCTTTCTTTGTCTCCGCCTACCTCAACGCAGCGGATGTAGCGACGCCAATCAAAGCCACAATGACAGCAATCGTCCACCTAACGAATGACACTTCGTGCGTCTCATAAAGCACATGATGGCGCCTGTCCCATAAAGTCGCGTCATTCGCGAGCAGAGAATTGTAGCTCCAGATTTGAGTACCCAAAGCGACAATCGGAATAGAAGCACCAAGACCGAGGAAATAGGCCGCATATGATCGGGAAATGCTTTTGCCCATTGTGAGCCTGCGTCCAGTGTCGGCGTCGCGTAATCGAATACCTAATAACAGCTTGCCCGGCGTTGTACCAAGGTTGGAAATACAGACCCCTTCGAACAAAGGGTAAAAGACACCAAACACGGCGAGACCAAACACATATTCGAAGACGCGAGCCGCCTCGCCCTCGGTCGCCGAAGCCCAGAATTCAGCAATGCGCATGTGAAGGAACGAGGTCATTCCCAGCAGAAAACCGACAACAAGAGCGACGGGAAGCAAAACAACCCCTGCGAGCGCCGCGTCGATCAGCTTGGCGACGTAGCGCGCCCATGCTCTCACCGGCGTCGTTAGTGACGCGACCTCATCTTTGGTGAAAGCGGCAGCGCCTGATCGCGCTTCGGGGGCGCTCGGCGGCGCCTCATATCCGAACGGCGCGAGATCAACATTATCCGAGGTCACGCCAGCAGCCCGCCAATCACCAGAGCGGACAACGCCCAAGAGCGCTCAACGCGCCAAATTTCACACGGCAAACACATGCAATCGCCCCTCGCGCGCAAGAAGGCGATACTGAAACAAAATAAAGGCATTAGCAACGGGCAAGCATTTCTCAAAGAAATGCCTGCCTTATGCTTAATAATCAGAACGCTTCCGCCGGAAGCGCCATCAGCGAGCCTGCGCCTGTCTTGAGCTTGGCGAGGTTCGCCTTGCGGTCGGGCAGGATGCGCTCGAGGAAGAAGCGGCCCGTGAGGAGCTTGTTCTCGTAGAACGCGTCGCCGCCGGCCGCCGCTTTCTTTTCGATCGCGACCTTGGCGGTCATCGCCCAGCCTTGAGCGAGCGCGGTGAGCGCGAACATGTGGAGGAGGTCCATTGAGGCCGCGCCCGCATTGTCGAAGTTCGTCATCGCGTTCGCGCCCATCCACTGGATCGCGTCGATGAGATCGGCTTTCGATTCAGAAAGGCCGTCGAGGAAGGGCTTCAGTTCGTCATTGCCCTGATTATCTTTCACGAACTCATCGATTTCGGCGAACCAGACCTGCCAGGCGCGCCCGCCGTCTTTCATCAGCTTGCGGCCGACGAGGTCGAGCGCCTGAATGCCGTTCGCGCCTTCATAGATCATGGCGATGCGCGCATCGCGCACGAACTGCTCCATGCCCCACTCGCCGATATAGCCGTGCCCGCCGAGCACCTGCTGCGCATTGGTGGCGTGCCAATAGCCCTTCTCGGTGAGGTAAGCCTTCAGCACCGGCGTCATCAGGCCGAGATAATCGTCGGCCTTTTCTCGGTCGCCGGAATCTTCCGACTTGTGAGCGAGGTCGGCCTGCAGCGCCGAATTATACATCCACACGCGCGCGCCTTCGATCGTCGCTTTCTGCTCCAGCAGCATGCGGCGCACGTCGGGGTGAACGATGATCGGGTCCGCTGGCTTGTCGGGCGCTTTCACGCCGGTGAGCGCGCGGCCCTGCAGGCGATCTTTCGCGTAGGCCGCGCCGTTCTGATAGGAGACTTCGGAGATCGACAGCCCCTGCATCGCAACGCCAAGGCGCGCTTCGTTCATCATCGTGAACATGGCCTTGAGGCCTTTGTGCTCTTCGCCAAGGAGATAGCCGACAGCCTCGTCATAGTTCATCACGCAGGTCGAGTTCGCGTGGATACCCATCTTCTCTTCGATCTTGCCGCAGGAAACGCCGTTGCGCGCGCCGAGCGAGCCGTCGGCATTGACCATGAATTTCGGCACGATGAAGAGCGAGATGCCTTTCACGCCCGCCGGCGCGCCTTCGATGCGCGCGAGCACAAGGTGGATGATGTTGTCCGTGAGGTCGTGCTCGCCGGCGGAAATGAAAATCTTCTGGCCGGAGATTTTGTAGGAACCGTCGCCTTGCGGAACCGCTTTCGCGCGCAGGAGGCCGAGGTCCGTGCCGCAATGCGGCTCGGTGAGGTTCATTGTGCCGCCCCACTCGCCCGCGATCATCTTCGGCAGATAAGTCTGCTTCTGCTCGTCCGTGCCGTGGACATGGATTGCGTCGGCCGCGCCGCGCGCAAGGCCCGGATACATGCCGAACGCCATGTTGGCTGACGAGACCATTTCGTTGAACGCCATGGCGATGACGAAGGGCAGCCCCTGCCCGCCATATTCCGGATCGAAGGACAAGCCCTGCCAGCCGCCTTCGCGGAACGCGTCATAAGCTTCCTTGAAGCCTTTCGGCGTCGTCACCGAGCCGTCGGCGTGGCGCGTGCAGCCTTCCTGGTCGCCCGAATGGTTGATCGGGTGAAGGACGTTCGCAGCGAGCTTGCCGCCTTCTTCAAGAATAGCGCTGATCATGTCTTCCGTCGCATCGGCGAAGCCGGGCAGGTTCGAGAAGCGGGAGATCTGGAGGACGTCGTTGATGACGAACTGCATGTCGCGGATCGGCGGCGAATAAGTGGTCATGAGGCTCTTCCTTTGGGGATCGCGTGGAGCGTTTCAGGGCCAATCTAGTGACCCCGGCGCGATCGGCAAAGCGCTGGCCGCAGTCGCTCCGAAAGCCGCCCCGAAACCCGCCCGGAACAGGGCGAGACATGGGGAAGAATCGCCCGATTTAACCCTTTGCGGGTGGAGCGAAGCACCTTACCGCTCGATTGGTGCGTTTGACTGCAACTTATTCTCGCGGCGCGAGCTTTCCCCGTGGGGCGGAAACAGCGCCGGCATTCGGAATTCGGGGTTCACAATGAAATCCAGCGCGCCGTGGAGCGTCAAAGGCATTGAGCGGGATGCGCGCGAGACCGCCAAGGAAGCCGCGCGCCGGGAAGGCATGACGGTCGGCGAATGGCTGTGCCAGGTCATTTACGCAGCGAGCGACCCCGAAAGCTCCAATGGCGAAATCGAAGGCATCAAGACCTCTGACATCGTCACCGCGATCGAACACCTCAATAAACGAGCCATCGCCGCCGAAACGAAGAGCGCGGCCGCGATGGAGGACCTCACCCGCAATCTCGGCACGGTCCTTGAGCGCCTGCAGCGCATCGAGCGCGCGGAAGGCTCGCCGGGCGTCGAAGAGCGTCTGAAGAGACTTGAGGCTCGCGCGGGCGACCGCCAGCGCATCGAGGCGCTCAAAGCCCTCGAACTCGCCGTCGGCCAGGTCGCGCTGCAATTCGACGCCGCGCAGAAATCGACCGCCGGCAGGCTCGAATCGACCGAACGCCAGCTTCAGGAGCTTGCAAGCCGGATCGACACGGTCGGATCGGGCGGCGGCGCGGCGGCGAGCAGCGATAGCGAGACCGCAGCGGTCAGCTCGCTCAAGGAAACGCTCAACGGCCTTTCCGAGCGCATCGAGCGGGCCGAACGCATTGCATCCGAAGCTGCCGAAATTCGGGCAGAGGCCGGCGAGTCTGTCGATTCCGAATTTGTCGAGCGCACCGGCGCGCGCCTGCGCATCCTCGGCGACGAGATCAAGCGCTCCGGCGACCAGATCCGCTCGCTTGAAGGCCTCATCAAGAAGCTTTCCGATCAGATCGACGCCGCCGAGCGCCGCAGCTCCGAAGGCGTTCAGAAAGTCTCGGAGACGATCACCGAGCTGAAATCCCAGTTCGGTCAGCCCGAGGCGCCGGAAGCGAGCGGCGCGCGCAAGGACATCGAAGCCGTGATGGCCGAGGTGACCGAGCGCACCGAAAGCCGCATCGCCGAATTGCAGCGCAATTTTGAGCAGATGCTCGCGCGCATCGGCGAAACCGCGCCGGCCGCAGAAGCGCTCGCGGCGGAAGCGCCTGAGCTTGTAAAGCCCGAGGCCGCCCAACAACTGGCCGCCGCTGAGCCGGAAGCCGAAGCGGAAGAAGCAGAAGAAGACGTCCGCACGCCGTCCGTCGAAGAAGCCTTCGCCGCGTTCGAAGAGGACGAGGAAGGCGAGGCCATGTTCGGCCGCGCCCGGGATGAAGACGAAATCGCCGAAAGCGACGAGGACGAAGACGAAGAAGACGGCTTTTCCTTCTCCGAACAAAAACTCGCTGCTGAAAAGCCTGAGACCGATCCGCTGAAACTCCTGCGCGACGTCGAGGAGACTGAAAGCCCGGAAACGTCGCCTTCTCGCACGGAAGACGCCACGGACGGGCTTGAAGCGCTGCTCGCCGATCTCGACGACTTGAATGGCGCCGCCCCGGCGCCGCGCGAGACGAACGAAACGGCGCCGAGCTGGCTGCGCACGCCCGAAGCCAGCGAAGCGCTGAGCGAAGATGTGAGCGGCGAGACTGCCGGCGACACGACGGGCGAGATTGGCGGCGAGCCGAGAACGCGCCGCAATCTGACGCCCAAACAGCGCGCCATTCTCGCCGCGAAGATCCGCCGCAAACGTCTCGCCGAACAGGGTCTTACGGTCAGCGAAAGCGTCGACGCGCCGAAAGCGGAGCGCTCGCAACCGCTCGCGACGCCGGTTGAACCGCGCGAGGAAGCTGAAGAAGAACGCGAAAGCGTTTCGCTATTCGCGAAAGCAGCCGGCGCCCTTTCCGCGCTTCGCGCCCGGCTGCCAGGCGCGGCTCCCGCGAGCGAAGAAGATACGGAAGAAGCGGATGCCACGGCTGATGAAGGCGCCCCGAGCCTCGTTCGGAGCGCGCGCCAGACGCTGACGCGCGCCGGCGGCGTCAAACCCGTTACGCTCGCGCTTGGCGGCGCCGTCGTCCTCGCTTCCGCTGCGCTCTTCTTTGTCGTGAAGGACCTTGGCTCGGGCGACGCGGTGAAACCGGTCGCCGCTCCGGCCCCCACGGACAACAACATTCAAAGCGCGCCGGAGCAAACGACCGAGCCGCAAGCGAGCGTTCCCGAAGCGCCTGAGGCGCCCGTCACGCAACCGCGCACGCTTTACCTCGACGCCGTCGCAAAGCTCAGCAATGCGAAATCCGACGGGGAGACCCGCGCCGCGCTTCAGGAACTCCAGCAAGCCGCCGCGCTCGGCCATCCGCCCGCGCAGCTTCAGCTCGGCGAGCTCTACAAGCTCGGACAGGTCGTCCCGCAAGACCCGGCGCAAGCGCGCATCTGGTATCAGCGCGCCGGCGATGGCGGAAACCTTCTCGCCATGCACCGCGCCGGCGTGATGGCCGCGCTCGGACAGGGCGGACCGAAAGATCAGGCGGCCGCCATTTCGTGGTTCGAAAAGTCGGCCAATCTCGGCCTCGTCGATTCCCAGTATAATCTCGGCGCGATCTTCTATCCGACCACCGATGGCGGCGCGAGCTCGGTTCAGGACGCGGGCAAAGCCTATTTCTGGTATTCGCTGGCGGCGCAGAACGGCGATGCTCAGGCCGGCGACCTCGCCACCCGCCTCGCCTCCAACTTCTCGCCGGAAGAACGCCGGGCGCTCGACGCCAAAGTCGCCGCCTGGAAAGCGCAAACGCCGGATCCGGCGGCGAACGAAGTCGCTTCAGCGCAATAGCCCGCAACTAAATCGCCTCTAATTCATTTTCGAGGCCGGCTCGCAATTGACAGTTGCGGGCGCGGCGGCGTTATCTCGCCAGGCGGCCTTCGCAGTTCGGCGCCCGCCGCTTTCAACCCCAAACCCGCCCGCGGCGATCGAGCAAGCGCGCCCATGCAAGTCTATCTGCCTATCGCCGAAATGCCCGTCGATCCGTTCGTGGTGCTGGCGATGGGCGGGGCGGTCGGGTTTCTCTCCGGCATGTTCGGCGTCGGCGGCGGCTTTCTCATCACGCCGCTTCTCATCTTCTACGGCATTCCGCCCGCAATCGCCGTCGGCACGCAGGGCGCGCAGCTCGTCGCTTCGTCCGTATCCGGACTGACAGCGCATCTGAAGCGCAAGACCGTCGATTTCGAGATGGGCCGCTTTCTCGTCATCGGCGGCGGCTTCGGCTCGCTCGCCGGCGTCATCCTCTTCGGCTATCTCAATGCGCGCGGCCAGATCGATCTCTATATCGCGCTCGCTTACGTGATCTTCCTCGGCATTGTCGGGGCGCTGATGTTCGCCGAGAGCGCGCGCGCGATCCTGCGTGATCCGACAAAACGCCCGGCGAGAAAACGGACGCGCCGCGGGGCGTGGATGGCGGCCCTTCCCTATGCGATGCGCTTTCGCCGCTCGCAGCTTTATATCAGCCCCATTCCGCCGATCGTGCTCGGCTTCCTCGTCGGCGTCCTGTCAGCGTTCATGGGCGTCGGCGGCGGTTTCATCATGGTGCCCGCCATGATCTACATCCTCCACATGCCGACCAATGTCGTCATCGGCACCTCGCTCTTCCAGATCATCTTCGTGATGGCGATCACGACCATTCTCCACGCCGTTGCGAACCAGACGGTCGACATCGTGCTCGCGCTGCTGCTGCTCGCGGGCGGCGTGTTCGGCGCGCAGGCGGGCGCGAAAGCGGGCGTTCTTCTGAAGGCCGAGCACCTGCGCGCCCTGCTCGCGCTTATCGTTCTCGCCGTTTGCACGCGCCTCGTCTTCGAACTCGCCCTCCCGCCGGAAGAGCCCTATGTGGTGGAGACGCTGTGAGATTCCTCGCGATCCTCTGCGCTCTCTTCCTCGCCGCGCTTCCTGCGCGGGCAGCAGACATCGCGATCGCGCTCACCGACGATCTCATCAAGGTCGATGCAGGCTTTTCCGGCGCCAAGATCGTCCTCTTCGGCGCGCTCTCCGATGCTGACGGCGCCGTCGCGCCGAAAGAGGGGCCCGGCTATGACATCGTCGCCGTCGTGCGCGGGCCCGGCTCGATCTTCCGGATGCGGCCGATGTTGCATCAGGACCTGATCTGGAAAGCCGGCCCCGCGATCGACATCGGCGCGCCGGAGCTGCTTCTTACGAGCGCGAACCGCCCGCTCGATGAAATCGCATCGCCCCCTTTGCGCCGCGCGCTCGGCCTTGGGGCGGAGGCCGCGTGGATCGCGCCCGGCGTCGTCGCCGCGAGCCCGAAAGCGGCTCGCTATGTGCAGGAGACGGGCGCGCTTTCGATCGCTGAATCCTTCCTCGAGCATGTGCGCAAGGTCGGCCGGTTCCGCGAGGCGGTAGGCGGCGTCAAATTCCGGAAAGGCGCGCTCTTTTCGATCGATGTCGAACTCGCGCCGGCGACTCCTGTGGGCGATTACGCCGTCGAAGTCTTCCTCTTCCGGGACGGCGCCCTCATCTCCCGTGACGGCGCCAAACTCTCCGTCAGGAAAGTCGGGCTCGAGCGCGAAATCTACGAGCTCGCGCACAGCCAGCCCTTCGCCTACGGCCTTGGCTGCGTCATCATTTCCCTCATCGCCGGCTGGCTCGCAGCGGCGGCGTTTCGCAAATAGAAATTCTCAGGCTATCCTCTTCTCCGGTATGCGTTCCGGAGGGGGTATCCCGTGGGGGAGTCACGAGAATCGATCACGAGGATGGGCCTTTACGGCCTCATTCCGCTCGCCATCGCGACGGCGGGCGTCTGGCTCTCGCCGTGGATAGTCTCCGCGGGAACCGCCTATGACCTCAGCGAACTCGCGCTCGGCTATGTCGCAATCATTGCGAGCTATCTCGCCGGCGTCGGCGCGGGCGGCGTCTTTTCCAAATCCATGCCGACGCCTGAATCGCTCGGCCCCGGCATAATCGCAGCGATGGCCGCCTGGCTCGCGGCGTGGCCTCAGGGCGCGCTCTTCGTCAGCCTTCCCTCCGGCGCGCGCTATCTCATCGCGATCGGCGTCCTCGTCTATCTCTGGCTGCGCGACAAGCGCGCGGTGACGGAAGGCCTCCTTCCCGCGTGGTACGGCGCGCTTCGCACGCGCCTCACCTTCTGGGCTTGCCTCTTCCTCCTCGCCATCGTCGCGCACGCCTACCTCTAGGGCGCTGCATCCAGATCGCTGCATTGCCTGTTTGGCGGCGCCACGCCGCCCGCGCTATCCTCCGCGCCGACAAAAATGAACGGCGACGCGCCGGTGGATGGAGGAACGCGAAGATGGCATTCGATCTCAAGATTACGGGCGGCCTCATCCACGATGGCGACGGCGGAAAAGCCTATGAAGCCAATATCGGGGTGAAGGATGGCCGCATTGTCGAGATCGGCAAATGCGACGCCCCCGCCTCCCGGACGATCGACGCGAAAGGCGCGATCGTCACGCCCGGCTTCATCGACCTGCACACCCATTATGACGGGCAGATATCGTGGGACGAGGAAATGCGCCCCTCCGTCAATTTCGGCGTGACGACCGCTGTGCTCGGCAATTGCGGCGTCGGCTTTGCGCCGGTGCGCCCGCAAGATCATGATCGCCTCATCCGCCTGATGGAAGGCGTCGAAGATATTCCGGGTACGGCGCTTCACGAAGGGATCAGCTGGGGCTGGGAGAGCTTTCCTGAATATCTCGACAAGATCGACGCTATTCCGCACACGATCGACTTCGCGGTGATGGCAGTGCACGACCCCTTGCGGGTTTATGTGATGGGCGAGCGCGCGACGGCGAACGAGCATGCAACTGAAGACGACCTCAAGAAGATGCGCTCGCTCCTCGACGAGGCGCTCGACGCCGGCGCTTGCGGCTTCTCGATCGGGCGAAGCGACGTTCACCGCACGGCGGATGGCGACTGGACGCCCTCATCGGAAGCCGCGCGCGAGGAGCTGATCGCTCTCGCCGGCGCCATGAAGGGCCGCAAGCGCGGCGTTCTGCAGGCCGTTAACGATTTCAACCTTGAGCGCCCCGGCGATCAGTTTCCGGAAGAATTCGGGCTCATCGAAGCCTTCGCGCGCGCGGGCGGCGGGCGCCCCTGCTCCATCTCTCTCATGCAGCGCGACCTTGCGCCCGACCAATGGCTGCGCATTCTCAAAGAGACCGAACGCCTCAACGCCGACGGCGTCGACTTCCGCGTGCAGGTCGCCCCGCGCGGCATCGGCGTTTTCAACGGCCTTCAATGTTCGATGCATCCTTTGATGGCGCAGCCGCTCTACCGCGAGATCAAGGACCTGCCGCTGGAAGAACGCGTGAAGATCATGCGCGATCCGGAGTGGAAGAAGCGGTGCCTCGCCGACAAGCCAATCAAGCTCGCAGGGCCCGGCTCCTCCGTGCCGCCGATTGTCGACACGCTGATCGGCGCCATCGACTGGGTCGCGAACAAATTCTATCGCCTCGGCGACAAGCCGAACTACGATCAGGGCGAACAGGGCTCTCTCGGCGCCGAAGCGCGCCGCGACGGCGTGACGACAATGGAGAAACTCTACGACGTTCTGCTCGAACTCGACGGAAAACAGCTCATCTATTTCCCGATCTATAATTACACCGAGTTCTCTTACGACAATGTCCACAAAATGCTGACGCATCCGAATGCGATGATCGGCCTGTCAGACGGCGGCGCGCATGTCGGCACGATCTGCGATGCGTCTTTCCCTGCTTATCTCCTCTCCTACTGGACGCGGGATCGTGCGAAGGACCGCATCGAACTGCCGCGCGCGATCCAGATGCTGACGGCGGATGCTGCTGATTACCTTGGCCTCGAAGACCGCGGCCGCATCAAGGTCGGCGCGCGCGCCGACATCAACGTCATCGACTATTCAGACCTCGCGCTCCGCCCGCCGCGTATGGTGAAAGACCTTCCCGCCGGCGGCCAGCGCCTGTTGCAAGACGTCTCCGGCTTCCGCGCAACGCTCGTCGCAGGCCGGCCTGTGGTGCTCGACGATCAGGTGACGGATGAACGGCCGGGGCGGCTTGTACGCTTCAACTAAAATCCGTCATCCTGAACAAGCGCGCAAAGCGCGCGCAGATTCAGGACCCAAGGGCCACACGCTCAGAAGCTTGCGACCCTGGGTCCCGACTTTCGTCGGGATGACGGCGTGGGGTCGATCTGTTAGCAAACTTACATGAGCGGGTGGACTTACATTCTTGCATCGCAGAGAAACGGGACGCTCTATACCGGTGTTACAGCCAATCTCGGCGAGCGAGTATGGCAGCACAAGCAGAAGCTTATTCCCGGCTTCACTTCAAAATATGGCGTCGACCGCTTGGTCTGGTATCAGCATTTTGAATCGATCACCGATGCAATCGCCGAAGAAAAGCGCATCAAGAACTGGCGGCGTGCTTGGAAGCTTGCGCTTATAGAAAAGCAAAATCCGCAGTGGCGCGATCTGTACGAAGAGCTAAATTGGTAAGCCCTTCGCTCACCCCTCGCCGTCATCCCGGCGAAAGCCTGGACCCAGGGGCCGCACGCTCCGAGGTTCATCACTCTGGGTCCTGAATCTGCGCGCGCTTTGCGCGCTTGTTCAGGATGACGGCGAAAGATAATATCGGTTCCATGAACTTCACCTTCCGCACCGTTCCGCAGATCATTTTCGAAACCGGCTCCTCCGCGCGCCTTGGGCAAATCGTCAAAGCGCGCATGAAGCGGCCCGTAATCGTCACCGACAAGGGCATCATCAGCGCGGGGCTTATTGGCGAGGCGCTGAAGAGCCTTGAAAATGAAGGGCTCGATTACCTGCTCTTTGACGGCATCGAGGCGGACCCGCCAGCGCGCGTCGTTCGCAAGTCTGTTGAGATCGCGCGCCAGCACAAGGCGGACGGCGTCATCGGCTTTGGCGGCGGGTCTTCGATGGACACGGCGAAGATCATCGCGGTGCTGTTGAACTCCTCACAAACGCTCGAAGAGATTTACGGCACGGGCAACATCAAAGGCGAACGCAGCGCGCTTGCGCTCATCCCGACGACGTCGGGCACGGGCTCTGAAGTGACCGACATTGCGGTCGTCACCTCCGACGATGACCAGAAGATCGGCATTCTCGGCGATCAGATGTTCGCCGATATCGCCGTGCTCGATCCCGCGCTCACTTACGGCCTGCCGCGCCACGTCACCGCCGCGACGGGCGTCGACGCGATGGTGCACGCGATCGAGGCCTATACGAACCGACACAAGAAAAACCCGGTATCGGATGCGCTTGCGCGCGAGGCGCTGAAACTGCTCTCCGAAAACATCGTCGCCGCATGCGAAACGCCGGGCGATGCAAAAGTGCGTGCGAACATGCTGCTCGGCGCGATGCTGGCGGGGCAGGCTTTCTGCAACTCGCCTGTCGGCGCGGTGCACGGCATGGCTTATCCGCTCGGCGCGCTCTTCCACATTCCGCACGGCCTTTCGAACTCGCTGATGCTTGAACCGGTCCTGCGTTTCAACGCCAGCGTCGCCGCCGCGAATTACGCCGAACTTGGCGACGTCATCGGCGCGGATTCGACGGGCGGGTATGCAGAGCGCGCGGAGTCCTTCATCGCCAAGCTGATGGAGATTGTCGCGGCGACCGGCGTCGAACGGCGCCTTTCCAATCTCGGCATTTCGCATAACGACCTGCCGCGCATGGCCGAAGACGCGATGAAAGCGCAGCGCGTGATGCAGAACAATCCGCGCGAAGTGACGTATGACGACGCGCTCGCGATGTATGGGCAAGTTTTGTGAGAAAGCGAATAGCGCGTAGAAAGTAGCGAGTAGAAGGAATTTCCAGATGCATTTTCAACTATTCTCTACTCGCTATTCGCTATGAACTCACCACGCGCCGCCTACAAACACTTTCTCCCCATCCAGACGCGCTGGGCGGACAATGATATTTACGGGCACGTCAACAACGTCGCCTATTACGGCTATTTCGACACCATCGTGAATGAATATCTGATCGGCGCCGGGGCGCTCGATATTCATGGCGGCGCCGTCATCGGCCTCGTCGTCGAGACGGGTTGCAAATATTTCGCCCCGCTTGAATTTCCGCAGAAACTCGAAGGCGCGCTTCGCGTCGCCAAGATCGGCAATTCATCCGTGCGTTATGAGCTCGCGATCTTCAAAGCGGGCGAGAACGCGCCCGCCGCCGAAGGCCATTTCGTGCATGTTTATGTGGACCGCGAAACGCGGCGCCCGACGCCGCTTCCGGCGGAATTCAGAAAAGCATTGGAAAAGATCGCCGGCGCCTGATCGCTCTTTCCTCCCCTGTTTACGGGGGAGGTGTAAGCAAAGCTGACGGAGGGGGCTGCAGCGTCAAACGCTACACTCTGGCGATCAACATACCCGAACTGCAGCAGGCCCCCATCGGCCCTTCGGGCCACTTCCCCCGTAAACGGGGGAAGAAACGAGGGGCTCAAGCCCCGTAATAGATCCGTGCTTCGGGGTCGACCTTCGCGACTTTGTAGCCGCGCATCAAGTCGTCGATGTGCCTGGCCATCCATTCAGCGGCTTTCGTTTCGTCGCGCGCTTCGATGGCGGCGATGATTTCGCCTTGCGCATCGGCGATGCGTTTCTTCGCGTTCGGCGCGGCGTCGATGATGCGCGCAAGGCTCGCGCCGATCATCATGTTGAGCGACTGAAGCATGGCGAGCATCACGCGATTGTCGAGGCCCGCCGCGAGAAGCTGGAAGAAATCGACCGCGCCGCTGACAATTGTTTCAATATCGTCAGCGCGAGCCTTGGCGAGCTGTGCATGCGCCTCTTTCAACGCGGCGAGCGCCTTTGAGTCGAGCCGCGCGGCGGCAAGGCGCGCCGCGCCCGGATAAAACGCAGCGAGCGTTTCCCACACTTCGCGGAACGTCGCCCCGCCATGAGCGAGGCTGCGGCTCGCGACGGCGGCGATTTCCGCCGCTTTCGGACTTTTCACGATGAGGCGCTTTGCGGCGCCGCGCTCAATGAGGCCCGCCTGCTCAAGCAGGCGAATGCCCTCGCGCACAGATGAGCGCGTAACGCCGAACTGTTCGCAGAGCTCGCCTTCCGTCGGCAGCGCCGAGCCTTCCTTCAAGGCGCCCGAGACGATGTCCTGCTCGATCGCTTGCGCGACCTTCGCATAGACAGGCTCCCGGGCGAGCGGCTTGAAGGTGTGACGCATGACTATCAGGCGCTCTTCTCGAAGATCTCTCTGCCGACGAGCATCCGGCGGATCTCGCTGGTGCCAGCGCCGATCTCATAGAGTTTTGCATCGCGCAGCAAGCGGCCCGTCGGATATTCGTTGATATAGCCATTGCCGCCGAGAAGCTGGATCGCGTCGAGCGCGACCTGAGTCGCTTTTTCCGCCGCATAAAGAATGCAACCCGCCGCATCCTGACGCGTCGTCTCGCCGCGATCGCAGGCGGCGGCGACTGTGTAAACGTAAGCCTTGCAGGCGTTCATCGTCGTATACATGTCGGCGATCTTGCCCTGCACGAGCTGGAACGAACCGATCGGCTTGCCGAACTGGTGGCGGTCGTGAACGTAAGGAATGACGACGTCCATCGCGGCCTGCATGATCCCGAGCGGGCCGCCCGCGAGCACCGTGCGCTCATAATCGAGCCCGCTCATCAGAATGCGCACGCCGTCGCCTTCCGAGCCCATCAGGTTTTCAGCCGGCACTTCGCAATCTTCAAAAACGAGCTCGCCCGTATCGGACCCGCGCATGCCGAGCTTGTCGAGCTTCTGCGCGGTCGAGAACCCTTTGAAGCCTTTCTCGATCAGGAAGGCCGACATGCCGCGCGAACCTTTTTCCGGATCGGTCTTCGCATAGACGACGAGAACATCAGCAGTCGGACCATTGGTGATCCACATCTTGTTGCCGTTGAGAATGTAGCGGTCGCCGCGTCTTTCGGCTTTGAGTTTCATTGACACGACGTCCGACCCTGCGCCGGGCTCCGACATTGCGAGCGCCCCGAGATGCTCGCCGGAGACGAGCTTCGGCAGGTAACGCTCCTTTTGCTCTTTCGAAGCGTTGAGCTTGATCTGGTTGATGCACAGGTTCGAGTGCGCGCCATAGGAAAGGCCAACCGAACCGGACCCGCGCGAAATCTCCTCCATCACCACGCAGTGCGCGAGATAGCCAAGGCCCGTGCCGCCGAATTCGGGGTCGACCGTGATGCCGAGAAGGCCGAGCTCGCCGAGCTCCGGCCAGAGGTCGCGGGGGAACTCGTTCTTCTCGTCGATCTCGCCCGCGCGGGGGGCAAGCTTATCGGCGACCCAGCGCGCGACCATCTCGCGCATCTCTTCAAGCTCAGGGTCGAGGCCGAAATTCAGCATGGGGGCGTTTCTGGTCATGGCGGGTCTCCTCTCCGGATGGCTGGCCCGGATGGCGGGTTTTTCAGCTTTAGGGTCTCTTTATCACATATTGCTATTGTCGGACAACCGAATTAGTTTGAGCCAAGCGATTAGAACGGGATAGTTGAGGCTATGGGGCGGATTCACTCATCCATCGACACGCGCTCGGAAGGCTTTGCCGCGAACGCCGCCGCGATGAAGAAGCTCGTCGAGGAACTGAAGGCGAATGCGGTGACCGTCGCCGAAGGCGGGGGCGAGCGCTACGCCGAGCGCCACAAAGCGCGGGGCAAGCTCCTCGCGCGCGAGCGCATCGAGCGGCTGGTCGACGCCGGCGCGCCCTTCATGGAGCTTGGCGCCTTCGCCGCCTGGGGCATGTATTCAGGCGACGTTCACGCGGCGGGCGTCATCACCGGCATCGGCCGCATCAACGGAACCGAGTGCATGATCGTCGCCAACGACCCGACGGTCAAAGGCGGCACCTACCACCCGATGACGGTGAAGAAGCATTTGCGCGCGCAGGAAATCGCGCAGGAAAACCGCCTGCCTTGCGTCTATCTCGTCGAGTCCGGCGGCGCCTTCCTGCCGATGCAGGATGAGGTTTTTCCGGACAAGGATGATTTCGGCCGCATCTTCTTCAATCAGGCCAACATGTCGTCCATGGGCATTCCGCAGATCGCGGTCGTCCACGGAAGCTGCACGGCGGGCGGCGCCTATGTTCCGGCGATGTCCGATGAAGCGATCATCGTGCGCCGTCAGGGCACGATCTTTCTTGGCGGCCCGCCGCTCGTCAAGGCCGCGACCGGCGAAATCGTGACGGCGGAAGACCTCGGCGGCGGCGACGTGCACACGCGCGAGTCCGGCGTTGCGGACCATCTCGCGGAAGACGACGACCATGCGTTGGGCCTCGCCCGCGCCATCGTCTCGCGCCTCAACTGGGTCAAGCAGGGAAAGCTCGTTTTCGCCGAGTCCGAACCGCCCGCCTATGCCGCCGAAGAGCTTTACGGCGTCGTAGAGGCGGACCCGAGAAAACCTTATGACGCGCGCGAAATCATCGCGCGCATTGTCGATGGCTCGCGCTTTGACGAGTTCAAGCCGCTTTACGGCTCAACGCTCGTCACGGGTTTTGCGCATATTCACGGGAACCCCGTCGGCATTCTCGCCAATAACGGCATTCTCTTTTCCGAAAGCGCGCAGAAAGGCGCGCATTTCATCGAGCTGTGCTGCCAGCGCGGCGTGCCGCTCGTCTTCCTGCAGAACATTACGGGCTTCATGGTGGGCAGGTCGGCGGAAGCCGGCGGCATCGCGAAAGACGGCGCAAAGCTCGTCACCGCTGTTGCAACGGCGCGCGTGCCGAAATTCACCGTCATTGTCGGCGGGTCTTACGGCGCCGGCAATTACGGCATGTGCGGGCGCGCTTATTCACCGCGCTTCCTCTTCATGTGGCCGAACGCGCGCATCTCCGTCATGGGCGGCGAGCAGGCGGCGAGCGTGCTTGCAACCGTGCGGCGCGACGGCCTTCGCCCCGGCGAGGAATGGCCGGCGGAAGAGGAAGAGAAATTCAAAGCGAAGATTCGCGCCGATTACGACAATCAGGGCTCGCCCTATTATTCCTCCGCGCGGCTGTGGGATGACGGCGTCATCGACCCGGCGCAAACGCGCGATATTCTTGGCCTGTGCATTTCAGCGAGCCTAAATGCGCCGGTCGAGCAGACGAAGTTCGGCGTGTTCAGGATGTAACCAACTCATGCTGCTTTTCCTGAGAAATGCACGATTTGGAATTGTGTACGCAGCGATGGGCGTAGCCTTCATCGCATTGTCCGGCTCGGCGGAAGGCTTGATGAGTCCTCGCATTATTATAGGGTTCGTCGGGCTGATTACCGGTTTCGTTCAGTCCCTAATCGGCGTGATCGCGCTGCTTGGCGCGATATTCTTCAGGAATATCACCTTCAAGACAGCCCACGTCTTCACAATGATCGGATTTCTGCTCTTGCTCATCGCGATCCTGACAGGAATACGGATCGACGACCAACGCATAGAGCAAAGCAAGCAGATTGGCGATGCGATTTTCGAAAAGGTGAATGCGTACGTTGAGTCCAACGAGCGATGCCCCTTATCTTTGAACGAAATAGAATCTTTTAAAGATGCAATACCGAAGCCAACAATTCGATTCTCGGAGTACCGCTATCGACAGACCGAGGATGGCGGATGTTACCTTGAATTCGCGGCGCCGATGTTTCTCTCTTGCACACGCCGCAATGACGAAGCCGAATGGCGTTGTAACGACTGAAAACTCAGCTACGCAGGAAACGCACCATGAAAGAACAAGTCATCATCACCACGATCGACTCTCGCGGCGTTGCGCGGCTCACCATGAACCGCCCGCAACTGAAGAACGCGTTCAATGAAGAGCTGATCGGCGGCATTTGCGATGCGATGGGCCGGCTCAACGCCGACCAGAATGTGCGCGCGATCGTTCTCACCGGCGCGGGTGACGCCTTTTCCGCGGGCGGCGACCTCAACATGATGCGCCGCGCGGGCGAGGCTTCGGCGGCTGAAAACAAAGACGATGCAAGGCGCCTCGCGCATATGCTGCATTCGATATATTCCTCGCCGAAGCCGACCATCGCGCTCGTCAACGGCCCGGCGATGGGCGGCGGCGTCGGGCTTGTCGCGGCGTGCGATATCGCCATCGCATCGGAAGATGCGTTTTTCGCGCTTTCTGAAGTGCGCCTCGGCCTCATCCCCGCAGTCATTTCGCCCTTCGTCGTCGAGGCGATCGGCGCGCGCCAGGCGCGGCGCTATTTCCTTACCGGCGAGCGCTTCGATGCAGAAACCGCGCGGCGCATCGGCCTTGTCCATATGGTCGCGATGACGGCGCAGCTTGAAGCGACATTCGACGGCGCCCTCAAATCGCTCCTCGCCTGCGGGCCGAATGCGCAGCACGAAGCGAAGGAACTCATTCGCGCTGTTGCAGGCCACGCCATCACCGACGCCGTGATGGAAGATACGGCGGGCCGCATTGCGCGCATGCGCGCGAGCGCCGAGGGCAAGGAAGGCATGACGGCCTTCCTTGAAAAGAGGAAACCCAACTGGGTGAAGGGCGAGTGAGCGGACCTCTCCACATACGCGAGGCGGAGGCCGAAGATCGCGCTGCGATTCTCGCGCTGTTGCGCGACGCTTTCGGCCGCGAGGAAGAAGCCCGCCTTGTCGAACGTCTGTGGACGGATGACGCCGTGGCGCTTGAACTCGCCGCCTTCATCGACGGCGCCCTCGCCGGCTATTGCGCCTTCAGCCTCGTGACGGCCGAGCCCGAGCTTGAGGGCCCGGCGCTTGGCCTCGCCCCGCTCGCCGTCGCACCGTCCATGCAAAATCAGGGCGTCGGCGCGGCGCTTGTCGAAACGGGGCTTGAGGTTTGCGAAGAGCGCGGAGCGAGCCTCGTCGTCGTACTCGGCGAGCCCGAGTATTACTCGCGTTTCGGTTTTGCGCCGGCGCGCGCGAAGAACATTTCATGGGCGGCGATGGATGCAGGCGACGCCTTCCAGATCATCGACTATGCGGACCTGCCGGAAAACCTTTCGCGCCGCATTCACTATCACCCCGCCTTTCAAGAGGTTTAACGAGCGCTGATGTTCAGGAAAATTCTCATCGCCAATCGCGGGGAAATCGCCGTTCGCGTTGCAAAGACGGCGCGGCGCATGGGCGTTGCGACGGTCGCGGTTTATTCGGATGCGGATAAAGACGCGCCCCATGTGAAGGCGTGCGACGAAGCCGTTCACATCGGCCCGCCGGCGCCTTCGGAAA
Organism: Caulobacterales bacterium; assembly: GCA_020638525.1. Classification (GTDB taxonomy): domain Bacteria; phylum Pseudomonadota; class Alphaproteobacteria; order Caulobacterales; family Parvularculaceae; genus Amphiplicatus. The sequence goes on from JACKIL010000003.1 coordinate 49,587, forward strand.
GCTATCTGCGCGCCGAGCGCATCATCGAAGCGGCCAAGCGCACGGGCGCCGAAGCGATCCACCCCGGCTATGGATTCCTCTCCGAGAACGCGGCTTTCGCCGAGGCGCTTGAGAAAGCAGGCATCATCTTCATCGGCCCGACGGCGAAAACAATCCGCGCCATGGGCTCGAAATCGGCTGCGAAAGACTTGATGGAAGAAGCGGGCGTGCCGACGACGCCGGGCTATCAGGGCGAGGACCAATCCTTCGAGACGTTCAAGCGCGAGGCCGCGCGCATCGGCTACCCTGTGCTTTTGAAAGCGACGGCGGGCGGCGGCGGCAAGGGCATGCGCATGGTCGCGCGCGCGGAAGACCTTGAAGAAGGCGTCGCGAGCGCTGCGCGCGAAGGCAAATCCGCATTTGGCGATCCGCGCCTTCTCATCGAAAAATACCTGCCGCGCGCGCGCCATGTCGAAGTGCAGATCTTCGGCGACGGCAAGGGCGAGGTCGTGCATTTCTTCGAGCGCGATTGCTCCGTGCAAAGACGCCACCAGAAGATCATCGAGGAAGCGCCCGCCCCGCGCCTTCCCGCTGATGTCCGCGCGCGCCTTCTCGAAGCGGGCGTCAATGCGGGCCGCGCCGTCGACTATCGCGGCGCCGGCACGGTCGAGTTTCTCTATGACGGCGGCGAGAACGTCTATTTCATGGAGATGAATACGCGCCTGCAGGTCGAGCACCCGGTTTCCGAAGCGATTACGGGTGTCGATCTTGTCGAATGGCAATTGCGCGTCGCCTCCGGCGAAGGCCTGCCGCTCAAGCAGACAGAGATCATCGAGCACGGCCACGCCTTCGAGGCGCGGCTTTACGCTGAAAACCCGGACCAGAATTTCGCGCCGTCGATTGGCGATCTTTCGACCTTGCGTCTTCCCGCCGACCTCGCGCGCATCGATTCCGGCGTTGCGCAAGGCCAGACGATTACGCCGCATTACGACCCGATGATTGCGAAGATCATCACGCATGGCGCCACGCGCGAGGAAGCGCTCGCGCGCCTTCGCACGGCGCTTGGCCAAACGCGCGTTGCGGGACTGGAAACGAATGCGCGCTTTCTCGCCGCGCTCAGCGCCGACGCTGACTTCGCTGCGGGCGATGTTTCGACGCGCTATATCGACGAACACTCGGACGCGCTCTTTGCAAAACCCGACCTCGGTAATCGCGCGCTCGCGGCGGCGCTCTTCTGGCGTCATTCGGAAGCGACGAAGAACCTCTCAAACGATCCGTGGTCGGCGCTTGTCGGTTTCCGCCTCAACAAGCCCGCGAAGTCCGTCTACTGGATCGAACTTGACGGCGCGCCCGCAATTGCGCGCCTGGTCGAGAAAGCCGAAGGCTTCGACGTAACGATCGAACCGAGCGCGACCGCCGCAATCCGCCGCGAAGGCGGGGCGAGCGGCGAGCCGTTCACCTTCTCCTTCGGCGCCGAGAAGATCGGCGACGATTTCCGCATCACGCAGGGTGGCGCGCAGTTCACCGCCGCCGCTGTGCGCCATGGCGAGGGCTTGCGCGTTTTCATCGGCGCGAACGCCGTCGACATCGCCTTCCCCGACCCGCTTTCGGGCGCGCTCGGCCACCACTCCGCCGAAGGCTCGCTGACAGCGCCGATGCCGGGCGTCATCACCCTCCTCAAAGCCGCGCCCGGCGACAGCGTTGAAGCCGGCGCGACCTTGCTCGTCATGGAAGCGATGAAGATGGAGCACGCGATCAAGGCGCCGCATGACGGCGTGATCAAATCCTTCCGCTTCAAAGCGGGCGATCAGGTGAAGGACGGCGATCTGCTCGTCGAATTTGAGGAGTCGGCGTAAGCCGAAATAGAGCGATGTCCCTCAGAGCTCAGGAGTTCCTCGGCTATTGGGTTATCGCAACAATTGTTGTCCTGTTCCTCGTTTACGCGATGTTGATGTCGCCACTCGGCGTCGGTTTTCAGGATATGCCCCACAATCCGTATATTCACCGGTTCTTTTTGGGCCTCTACAAATTCCTATATTGGATAGGCTCGCCAGCACTTCTTCTTGCTCACGGAGTTTCGTCCTATTTTGGTTTTTCTGGAAAACGCCGGCTCGCCTACAAGACCTCGCTCATTTCGATTTCTCTGTTCATCTCAGGGGCCGTACTCGCCCTAGCTCTGCTGCCATAACCTGAGGATTTTCAGCTTATGACCTCGAACATCACCATCATCGAAATGGGCCCGCGCGACGGGCTTCAGAATGAAAAGCAGACTGTCAGTATCGAGAACAAGGTCGAGCTGATCGAGCGGCTTGCGAACGCCGGCATGAAAGCGGTCGAGGCGGGCGCGTTCGTCTCGCCGAAATGGGTGCCGCAAATGGCGGGCACGACGGAAGTGATGGCGGCGATCAGGCGCAAGCCCGGCGTTTCCTACCCGGTGCTGACGCCGAACATGAAAGGCTATGAAGGCGCGCGCGAGGCGAAGGCCGATACCGTCGCCGTGTTCGGCGCGGCGTCGGAAAGCTTCAGCCAGAAAAACATCAACTGCTCGATCGAAGAGAGCCTTGAGCGGTTCAAGCCGGTGTTCGACGCGGCGAAAGCGGATGGCGTCAAAGTGCGCGGCTATGTCTCCTGCGTGCTTGGCTGCCCTTATGAGGGGAAGGTTCCCGTCGCCAATGTCGTGCGCGTTGCGAAAGCGCTCCACGCGATGGGCGCCTATGAAATCTCGCTCGGCGACACCATCGGCGTCGGCACGCATGAGGAAACGAAAGCAATGGTGCGCGCTGTTTCGAGCGAGGTCCCTGTCGCCGCGCTCGCCGGCCACTATCACGACACTTACGGGCAGGCGCTTTCCAATATCTGGGCGTCGATCGAAGAAGGCGTTCGCGTGTTCGACGCTTCCATCTCGGGCCTTGGCGGCTGCCCTTATGCGAAGGGCGCGTCCGGCAATGTCGCGACGGAAGACGTCGTCTATTCGCTCCACGGCTCGGGCTTTGCGACGGGGCTCGATCTTGATGCGCTTATCGAGACGAGCGTCTGGATCTCTGAAATTCTCGGGCGGCGTCCCGGGTCGAAAGTGACGCTCGCCAAGATGGGCGGGTGAGAAAACCTCCGTCGTCATCCTGAACAAGCGCGCAAGGCGCGCGCAGATTCAGGACCCAGAGCCACAATTTTCGGCGCGCGCCGCCCCTGGGTCCCGCATCTGCGCAGCAGCACTTGCGTGCCGCAGCGCGCGCGGGATGACGGAGAATGTAGCTACTCCCCCAGCGCCGCCAATACATCCGCCGAGAATTTCGCGATGTCGAACTGCGCGCCGCCATTGTCGTCAAAGCCGCGGCGGACGATGACGATGTTCCGCGCCGGGACGATCATCACATATTGTCCGCGATTGCCCATGGCCGCGTAGCTTCCTTCCGGAAGCCCGTGACGTTCGCCGAAAAGCCAGAACTGCGCGCCATAACCGGGAAGAACGCGCCCGTCGGGCCGGGCGAGCGGCGGCTGCGCCGGAGCAGGCGTTGCAACGAACGCCGCCCAGCCTTCAGGAAGAAGGCGCTGGCCGTTCCACACGCCGTCACCCAGATAAAGAAGCCCGAGCCGCGCAAGATCGCGCGCCGTCGTCCACACCTGGCTCGACATGATGAAGTCGCCGTTCCAGTCCGTTTCGAGGAAAGTATGGTTCATCCCGAGCGGGGCGAGCACGCGCTCGAACGGATAGCGCAGATACGCCTCGTCCGATTTCATCCGCTCACGAAGGGCGCGCATCATCGTCATCGTGTCGTTATTGGCGTAGGTCCAGCGCGTTCCGGGCTCGGCGATGAGGCGGCGCGTGATCGCATGATCGACAACGCGCCCGCCGCCGAAATAGACGTCATCCGTGCGATTGCCCGCAGGCCCGGAATCGAGTCCGCTCGACATGTGCATCAGGTCTTCGATCTTGATCGCCGCACGCGGATCGCCCGGCGCCGACCACGCTTCAAGGCCCGCGGGCTCCGACACGTCGATGAGGCCGTCCATCACCGCCGCGCCGATCACCGTCGCACCGATCGACTTTGCGACCGACCATGTCCGCTGCGGAACGTCCGGCCCGAAACCGTCGCGATATTTCTCGGCGACGATCACGCCATCTTTAATGACGAGCACCGCCGTCGTTTCCGTTCCCTCGCCATAGGTCGCGCGATCGAAGCCAGCGGCGACGACAGGGTCGAGCGCGGGCGTTTCAACCACAGTCGAAAACAATTCCGCCGGCTCGGCGCCGGCTTTGCGCATCGACGTTTTCACCCTGAAATGCGTTATCTTCGGCAGTAAAGCAGCGGCGGAAGCGTCTGCCCCCGTCGCCAGCTGCGCGCAGCCAAGGCGCGGGCGCCAGGCGGAAATGCGCGGCGGCGCGCCCTCTGCATAAGCGACCGAAACGGTCTTCGCTTCTTCATCGATCACCGCATCGGGCAACTCGCCGAGCGCTTCGCGATAATCAGGATAGATGCGGCTCAATTCATCGCCGGCGATTTGTTCGACGCTGCGCCCGGCGTTGAAATGCGCAGAGCAGGTGAACGCCGCCTTATAGCCCGCAACGAGGGAGAGATGGGCGGGGTCGCTTTGTGCGAACGCCGGCGCCGCGAATATGAAACAGGCCGCCAGCGCGGCGCCTTTCGCAATCGATCTTCCCCCCTCACGGCGTTAACCATCTAACCCCTTGCCTCCGTTCAAAGATCGAAACTTATCCCCGCTATCGCAGGCGGGGTTATCATGGCGCTTTCAACCAATTCATTCCACCACATCAGGAGGGCCGCTGATGAGAGCTAGCATTCATTTGCGCCGCCTCCTCCCCTCGCCCGCTTCAGCGGGAGAGGGGTCGGGGGTGAGGGCTGCGGCGCATGCAAAACTCGACACGCTTGCGCGCTTGGCTGACGCCGCCACCCTCACCCTAGCCCTCTCCCGCCCCAGCGGGAGAGGGAACGCTTCCGCATCTTCGGCTGGCTCCCTGCTCTCTCGCGGCGGCGAAAGGCGCCTTTTGCCGCTGCAACCCGCAGAATTGCTGGGCCGCGCCGCGCGCCATGTTTCACGTGAAACATTCGCGCGGCGCAAAACCTCAGAGTTCGTCCGGATAGACCGGCTGGATGTCGACCGGAATATCCATCATCGATGCGATCACGCGGTCGGCATGTTCATCAAGTTCGGCGTTCTCATCGAGAAATGCTTTCGCCGCCGCATAGTCGCCGTCGCCCTGCAGCACGACGATGTCGTGGACGAGACCGCGAATGGCCGTTTCGAGTTTGGCGAAGTCGATGCGATAGCGGCCCGCCGCTTCGTCCCACTCGGCCGCGCCCGCGTTCTTGAAGTAATTGTATTGGAACACGGCGCCGCGCCCATGCGCTTCATGCGCGCCGAAGCGCACCGCGCGGAAGAGACCGACAAAATATGTCGCGAGGAAATTCTCCTTCTCGGAAACGGGCAGCTCGCCCTTCTCCATCATGAAGAGAATGTTGTAGGCGCCCATGACGTCCGCTTTGCCTTCTTCCGTCGCGGAATAAAGCTCCTGCAATTCGGCGCTTACAGTCGTCTCGACGCCGTTCTTCGTGATGACGCCCGGCCCGAGGCTGTGCGACAGCTCATGGAAGAGCGTTTCAGCGCCCATATATTTCTGCATCAGGAGCGCGGCCTGATCGGGCACGAGCACATGGCTCGCCATCGGCGAGAGAATGCGGTCGAACTTCGCGCCCATCACATTATTGAGGAGCACTTTCTTTGCGCCCTTCGCCTCACGCACGCGTTCGTCATTCGGCAGGTTGAACGCGATCGTCTGCACGCCGGGAACGTTGTCGCCGCCGCCGTGAACCTGTTCGACCACCGCGATCGGCGATTCAAAGCCGCGACGGAAATTCTTGTAGGATTCGTCGACCGGAAGATTCGCCTCCATATCGCGGAGGTATTTCTTGTACTTGTCGAGCGCGGCGCTCTCTTCCGGATTCTTCACGGTAATGAACGCTTCATAAGCCGTCTTCAGCCCGAAGAGACCGTCCGTATAGACTTCATATGGCCCGATCGCGACTTCGATGGGCCCGTCGAGGTCCATCCACGCCATCTCGGACTCATAATAGTCGTCGGAGAGGAAGGCGTCGGCGCGCAGCGTCAGGAACTTCTTCAGGCTTTCATTGGTGGTGATCGCCGCCGCTTCGCGCAGGAGCGCGGCCGCTGGCTCAAGCCATTCGCGATAATGCTCCGAGTAAGGAACAGCTTCGAGCCCGCCGGTCGGCGTATGGCTGATGACGGTGTAGCCGCTCTTGAACGCCGCCTCGTCTTCCGGATGCGCGGCGATCCACGCATCGAAGTCTTCCTTCGTCATGTCGGCGGGATAAAAGCCCGCGCCGTCCGGCAGAGGCTTGTCGCCCCAGAACGGCTTGTTGTGGTCGAGCGTATCCCAAGGACCGAAATGGAGATCGAAGAGATCGAGCAGCAGCGCCTTGTCGGGGCTGTCGCTCGCCGCAATCTCGTCGCGCGTGGCGGGGTTCTCCGCGCTCACCTGGCGCAGATAGATCTCGCTCATCAGGTTCGCGGCCTTGTTGAGAAGATTGACGACTTCTCTCTCCTCAGGCGTGAGGAACGAAACGTCCGGATGCATGTCGACGACGGCGATCTCGGCGCGCATCGCTTCGAGGTGGTCGCGGTCCGCCGCGACGGCGCCCGTTTCGACAGAGGCCGGCGCGCCGGAAGACGCAGCGTCAGGCGCCGCCTTCTCTCCGCCGGAACAGGCGGCGGCCACCGCCATCAGGGACAGCGCGGCGGAAGCCATCAGGATTTTACGCATGGATTTTTCCTCTCGCCCTATTGGGTTCGGGAACCGGCGCGCCGGGAGGCGGTTTTTCCACAGCATGTTTTCAATAGAAGCCTGCGGAAGGGCCGGTGGGCCGCGAACGTTCAGGGTCTCGCAATTGGTTAACCAGCTGGGGCCATACATAGGGAAAAAGCGGGGCGCGCATAACCCCGAAATCGGCGAGTCGCCGAAAGCGGGCGAAAGGCGGCGCCCAGGAGCGTTTCAGGGCGGCCACAGTCTCGCCTTGTGCGGGAATTACGGTAGAGTTCAGGGAAGACGGAAGTTGAATAAACGGATGGACGGCGGCATGCGGGGAAGAGCGGGGGTGCTTTCGGTGGCGGCGGCCTGCCTGTTGGCGGGCGGGGTTTTGGCCAGCGGGCCTGCGGCGGCGCAATCGACTTCGTTCGAGGACTGGCTGGAAGGCTTCCGCGCCGAGGCGGCGGCGGCCGGCATCTCGCAGGAGGTGATCGCGAGCGCCTTTGACGGCCTGCGCTCCAATGACCGCGTTTTCGAACTCAACGACAGCCAGCCGGAATTCGCCCGCGCGATCTGGGATTATCTCGACGGCGCGGTTTCAGCGACGCGCGTCGCCAATGGCCGCGCCAAGCTCGCCGAGAACCGGGCGCTCCTGACGCGCATCGAACAGCATTACGGCGTTTCCGCCGAAGTCATCGTTGCGATCTGGGGCCTTGAGTCATCCTACGGCGCGCTGATGGGCGACTATGATTCCATTCAGGCGCTCGCAACGCTCGCCTGGCAGGGCCGGCGCACGGCCTATGGCCGCTCGCAGCTTATCGGCGCGCTCAAGATCATCCAGAACGGCTATGCCGACCGCGGCCAGCTCAAAGGTTCCTGGGCGGGCGCGATGGGCCAGACGCAGTTCATTCCGACGACTTATCTCGTTTACGCCGTCGACGACGATGGCGACGGGCACCGCGATATCTGGTCCAATCTCGGCGATGTTTTCGCCTCGACCGCGAACTATCTCGCCGCTTCGAAATTCACCGCGGGCGAGCCGTGGGGCGTCGAAATCAAACTGCCGGAAGGCTTCGACTATTCGCTCGCCAATTCCGATGAGCATCATGCGCTCGCCGAATGGGCGGCGATGGGCATCGGCGCGGCGCGCGGCGAACTCATCGGCGCTTACGATCCGAACATGCGCGGGCGCATTCTGCTGCCGGCCGGCGCGCGCGGGCCCGCTTTCCTCGTCTTCGAGAACTTCGAAGCGATCCTCAAATACAATCAGTCGACAGCCTATGGGCTGGCGGTCAGCCTGCTGTCCGAGCGCATCGCCGGAAGCGAGCAGCAAATCGCCTCCTCATGGCCGCGCGATGACCGCGCCCTCTCCCTGTCCGAGCGGCAGGCGCTGCAGCAGGCTTTGAAGGATAAAGGGTTCGACCCCGGCCCGGTCGACGGCGTCATCGGCGCCCAGACGAAACGCGCGCTCCGCGATTGGCAGCGAAGCGAAAACCTCCCCGCGGATGGCTACGCCTCCGCCGACACGCTGATGCGGCTCACTTCCTGATTTTGTAATAAATTGAAATAATTCGTTACATATACAGTCTTGCTGCACTGCACAAGATCAACTATGTGAGCCTCATGTTGCGCTGCACAATTTTGTGTCGCGCCTGAACCAATAAGGGAGAGCCCGATGGCCACCGCCAAGAAGACCGCCGCCGGCAAGACGACGGCGAAAACCGCAGAAGCGATCGCCGACGCCGGCAAGACGGCGCAAGCCGCCGCCAACGACGCCTTCGCTTCGATCGAGACCATCTCGAACGCTGCGCGCGACCAGTTCGAGTCGTTCGTCGCCGCCGTTTCCGAGAACTCCGAATCGCTCCGCGAACAGGCCGATGAAATGATCGAGACCTATCGCGACAGCCTCGAGACCGCGAAAGAGCACATGCGCTCGGTCAACGCCGAGCTGATGAATGCGGCCCGTGAAGAAACCCAGGAAGCCGTCGAGTTCGTCAACAACCTCGCGCGCGCCAAATCGCCCGTCGACGCGCTCGAACTTCAGCGCGACTACTGGACGAAGCTTTTCGAAACGCGCGTCCAGCGCGCCCGCGAACTGACGGAAGCCTCCTTCGAAGCCGCGCGCGGCTCGTTCGAGCCCTTCTCGACCTCGCTGAACGCGTTCCCGGCGACGGGCTTTGAAAAATTCTTTCCGTTCTCGGCGAAGTAAGCGCTAGAACCCCTCGCCATGACCGGCGAGGCGGAAGAAGAAGACAAGCGGCTTAGCGCCGCAAAGGTGGACTGGGACGCGTCAGCGCCCCGGTCCATTCTTTTTGACGACATCTATTTCTCCGGCGACGGCGCAGCCGAAAGCGAACACGTTTTCCTCAAAGGCAACAATCTCGCTGCGCGCTTTTCATCCGTATACGTCTTTTCTATCGGCGAGCTCGGCTTCGGCACCGGATTGAACTTCCTCTCCGCATGGAAGCTCTGGCGCGAAACGAAGAAGCCGGAAGACGCGCGGCTGCGCTTCTTCTCCGTCGAAGGTTTTCCGCTTGGGGCGGACGATCTTGCGCGCTCGCATGAAGCCTGGCCGGAACTTGCCGCCTATAGCGCAAAACTCCGCGCAGCCTCGCCGCCTCGCATTCCCGGCGTCCACCGCATAGAACTCGAAGACGATGTCGCTTTGACGCTCCATTATGGCGAAGCAAGGGAAGCGCTTCAGCGCGCCGAAGGCGGCGTCGACGCCTGGTTCTTCGATGGTTTTTCGCCTGCGAAAAACCCTGCAATGTGGTCGCCCGAGATCTTCGCCGAATGCGCGCGCCTTTCAAATCCGGGCGCGACTTTCGCAACCTTCACCGTCGCGGGCGATGTTCGCCGAGCGATCGCATCGGCGGGCTTCGCCCTCGAAAAGCGCCCCGGTTTCGGCCGCAAACGAGAGATGCTTTGTGGACGGATCGATGCGCCCCCCGCCTCGTTGCGCCGCGCGCCGTGGTTCCGGAATACAAAGCCTTCCCGGCCGCAACCCGGCGCAAGCCTTGGCGTCATCGGCGGCGGCGTTGCGGGCGCGAGCCTTGTCCATGCGGCGCGGCGCGCTGGTTTCAAGCCAACGATCATTGAAGAAAAGGGCCTTGCAGCAGGGGCCTCCGGCAATCCTGCGGGCCTCATCATGCCGCGGCTCGACCTTGGCGGCGGGCCGGCTTCGCGCTTCTTTCTTCACTCCTATCTCTATACGATCCGCCTACTGAACGAGATCGGCGGCGACTGGTTTTCCCCTTGCGGCGTTCTTCTGCGTGCTGAGAACGACGAGGCTCGTGCGCGCCAGAAGCGTCTGCTCGATGATGCGCTATTACCGCCGGATTGGATGGCGGCCCGCGAAGACGGCCTCTTCTTTCCGCAGGGAGGCGTTGTCGATGCGCCGGCTTACGTCGCAGCGCTCGCAGGAGACGCGCAATTCATCCACGCAAGCGTGGTCTCAATATCGCCTGATGAAGACGGCGTGACTGTGCGCATGAATGACGGCGCCGCGCATCATTTCGATGCGCTTGTCATCGCAAACAGCATTGACGCTTCCCGCATTCTTGAAGCGCGCGCGCTGCCGCTTTCTGCAATCGCTGGCCAGATCGATTGGTTTCCCGATGAAACACCGCCGGCGCACGCTATCGCTTTCGGCCCCTATGCGGCGCCCGCGCCTCGCGGCGGTCTCGTCATCGGCGCCACCTATGAAAAGATCACACAGGGCGCCGCCGCGCAGACAAGCCTTGCCGCAACGCAAAGCAATATCGAGGCGGTTTCGGGAATTCTGCCCGGCCTCGACGCAAACAATGCGAGGCCCCGCGCCTCCTTGCGATGCCAGACGCCGGACCGCATTCCTATCGCCGGACCGCTGCCCGATCTCTGCTTCTTCGCGCCGAGCTATGACGATCTGCGGCTCGGCAAGCAACGCGCCTATCCACCCGCGGAAGTGGTTCCGCGCACCCATATTTTGTCGGGCCTCGGCTCGCGCGGACTCGTAACGGCGCCTCTCGCAGCTGCAATGATTTTGACCGAAATGACTGGCGAGCCCTCGCCCGCTGATCACGAAATCGCCGAAGCGCTTCACCCTGCGCGATTTTTTATTCGCGATTACAAGCGCGCGCAGCATATTCGCAAAAAATAGGCGCCTCGCCTCGCCTTGCCCGTACGCGCGAGCGCGGGTTAACTGCGCCCAAAATCGCGAGCGGAGATCGCCATGAAAGAAACGCCCTTCGGACCGGTATTCGACAATGTGCTTGAAGGCATCGGCAAGACGCCGATGGTGCGCATCTCAAACATCGACACCGGCCCTTGCGAACTCTTCCTGAAACTTGAATCGCAAAACCCCGGCGGCTCCATCAAGGACCGCATCGGCCTTGCGATGATTGAGCAGGCGGAAAAGGACGGCAAGCTAAAGCCCGGCGGCGCCATTGTCGAAGCGACTGCGGGCAATACGGGCCTCGCGCTCGCGCTTGTCGCTGCCCAGAAAGGTTACAAGCTCACCATCGTCGTGCCCGACAAGATGGCGCAGGAAAAGATTTTCCATCTCAAAGCGCTCGGCGCCGATGTGCGCCTGACGCGCTCCGATGTCGGCAAGGGGCACCCGGAATATTATCAGGATGTCGCGCAAGCTATCGCAGAAGAAACGGGCGCCTTCTACGTCAACCAGTTCGGCAATCCCGCGAATCCCAAAGCGCACGAGACAATGACTGGCCCGGAAATCTGGGGGCAGATGGATCACGACATGGATGCGCTTGTCGCAGGCGTCGGCTCAGGCGGCACGATCTCAGGCCTTGCGCATTTCTTCGAGAAGACGGCGCCGAATGTTGAGATCATTCTCGCCGATCCGAAGGGCTCGATTCTCACCGAGTACGTCAACACGGGCGTCAAACCGAACGCTGTCGGCTCATGGCTTGTCGAAGGCATTGGCGAGGATTTCATTCCCGACATTTGCGATCTCTCACGCGTGAAAAAAGCCTATGGCATCACCGACAAGGAGAGCTTCGAAGCCGCGCGCGACCTTCTGAAGAAGGAAGGCATTCTCGGCGGCTCATCTTCCGGCACTATCCTCGCCGCCGCACTCAAATATTGCCGCGAGCAGAAGGCGAAGAAGCGCGTCGTCGCTTTCGTCTGCGACCGCGGCGACAAATATCTCTCGAAAATGTTCAATGACTACTGGATGTACGATCAGGGTTTCCTGAAGCGCGCGCCCAAGGGCGACCTCACCGATCTCATCACACGCAAGCACTCCGAACGCGCAACCGTAACGGTGAAGCCCGATGACACGCTGATGGTCGCCTATGGCCGCATGAAGCTTTACGACATCTCGCAGCTTCCCGTGCTCAATGAAGACGGAACGCTCGCCGGCCTTCTTGACGAGGAAGACCTTCTCTTCTCCGTCGTCAGAAACCGCGACAAGTTCAAAGACCCGGTGAAATCCGCGATGACCTATCGCGTCGAAACGCTCGACGCGGCTGAGCCAATGGAAGAACTCCTCCCCGTCTTCGCGAAAGGCCACGTCGCGGTCGTGCTTTCCGGCGGGAAATTCGAGGGACTCATTACGCGGACGGATTTGCTGAATTATCTGAGACTGCAGGTGGCTTAAGTGGCGGTATTGAAAATCTACTCCCTCAAAACCTGCGACACCTGCCGCAAGGCGATCAAGGCGCTGGAAGGCGCCGGGGCCGATCTCAAGATCGTCGACGTGCGCACGGACGGCGTAACGAAAAAGCAGATCGAGGTCTGGGCGAAGGCTGTCGGCTGGGAGAAGCTTCTCAACAAGTCTTCGACGACATGGCGCGGGCTTGATGATTCCGACAAGGAAGGCGTCAACGAAAAGCGCGCCGTCGCGCTGATGGCCGTTCACCCGACGCTCATCAAGCGTCCGGTGATCGAGGCGAATGGCGAAGTCTATGTCGGCTGGTCCGACGCAACGAAAAAGGCGCTGATATGAGCGGCAATGATCGAAATCGCGCGGCGTTTGCAACGCGTGTCATCCATGCGGGGCAGGAACCTGACCCGCTCACCGGCGCGGTGATGCAGCCGATCTACCAGACTTCGACCTATGCGCAGCAAAGCCCGGGCGTTCACAAAGGCTTCGTCTATGCGCGCGGGCATAACCCGACGCGTTTCGCTTACGAGCGCTGCATCGCCGACCTTGAGAATGGCGCGCGCGGCTTCGCCTTCGGCTCAGGCATGGCGGCGATCGCGACCATGCTGGAGCTTTTCCCCGCAGGCTCGCACATCATCGCGATGGACGACGTCTATGGCGGCACTTTCCGGCTTTTCGAACGCGTGCGGAAGGAAACGGCGAATCTTTCCTTCTCCTATGTCGACCTAACGAAGCCGGAGAATCTTGAGGGCGCGATCCGCCCTGAGACGAAACTCGTCTGGATCGAAACGCCGACGAACCCGCTCCTCAAAGTCGTCGATATCGAAGCCGTCGCGAAGATCGCGCACAAGCACGGCCTCAAAGTCGGATGCGATAACACCTTCGCTTCGCCCTATTGCCAGCGCCCGCTCGATTTCGGGGCCGACATCGTCATGCATTCGGCGACGAAATATCTCGCAGGCCATTCGGACGTTGTCGGGGGCGTCCTCGTCGTCAATAACAAGGACATCGCGGAGCGCCTGCAATTCCTCCAAAACTCCGTGGGCGGCATTCAGGGCCCGTTCGATTCCTATCTCGCGCTGCGCGGCCTCAAGACGCTCGCCTTACGCGTTGAACGCCACGCCTCGAACGCGCTCGCTCTCGCCGAATGGCTTGAGGCGCATCCGGCCATATCGCGCGTCAACTATCCGGGTCTCAAGAGCCATCCGAACCATGAGGTGGCGCGCCGACAGATGGACGCCTTTGGCGGCATGATCACCGTCTTCCTCAAAGGCGGGCTCGATGCGGCGAAAGCGATGCTGGAACGGGTCGAACTCTTCACGCTCGCCGAGTCCCTTGGCGGCGTTGAAAGCCTCATCGAGCACCCAGGCATCATGACTCACGCCTCCATTCCTCCCGAGCGCCGCAAGGAGCTTGGGGTCGACGATGCGCTCGTGCGCATCTCCGTCGGCGTTGAGGATGTCGAGGATTTGCGCCACGATCTCGACCAGTCGCTGAAAGGCCTCTGAAGTCCGCAGGTGACGGGCGGCTGAGAAATCCATTAGGGTCTCGGTCCGGTCGGGCGGCGAGCGCCCGGGAAAGGCGCGCCTCCAATGGATTCCAGCCAGTCGACCAGCCTCGCCGATGCAATCGATAGAGCGCTGACGCCGTTCTCAGACTTCATCAGCTCGATCATCTTCTTTTCCGTGCCGATCGGCGGCGTCTCGCTGCCGCTTGTCGTCGTCTGGCTGATCTCTGCGGCGGCGATCCTTACGGTCTCGTTCAAGTTCATCAACCTGCGCGGCTTCCGCCATGCCTGGAGCCTCGTCTTCCGCAAGCAGGAAGAGCATACCGGGCACGGAGAAATCTCGCATTTTCAAGCGCTGAGCTCCGCCCTCTCCGGCACGGTCGGGCTTGGTAACATTGCATCCGTTCCCGTTGCAATCGCGCTCGGCGGGCCTGGCGCCGTCTTCTGGATGATCCTCGCCGGCTTTCTCGGCATGACATCGAAATTCGCCGAATGCGCGCTCGCCGTGAAATACCGGACCGTGACGCCGGAAGGCCGAACGATCGGCGGGCCGATGTATTACATCGAAAGCGCCTTTGCGCGGCACGGCCTGAAATGGGTCGGCAAAGGCGCAGCAATCTTCTTCGCCGTCATGGCGATGGGCGCCTCGATCAGCCTCTTCCAGGTGAATCAGTCCTACGCGCAGCTCGCCAACGTTCTTCACATCACCGATCCGAACGCGCCCGTCATTTATGGCGTGGTCCTCTCCAGCCTTGTCGCGATTGTCATCCTCGGCGGCATTCGCCGCATTGGAAGCGTCACTGGCGTGCTCGTGCCTTTGATGGGCGCGATCTATATGGGCGCAGGGCTCATCATCATTGCGATGAATATCGAGCATCTGCCGCAAGCGATCGCGAGCATATTCGAAGGCGCCTTCGGCCTTGACGCCGCTGGCGGCGGACTTGTCGGCGCTCTCATCAACGGCATTCGCCGCGCGACCTATTCGAATGAAGCGGGCGTCGGCTCGGCGGCGATCGCCCACTCGGCGGTGAAAACCAGCGAACCGTTGACGGAAGGCTATGTGGCGCTGCTCGAGCCCTTCATCGATACGATCGTCGTCTGTTCGGTTACAGCGCTCGTCGTCATCATCACCGGCGCCTATGAACCGTTTCTCTTCAACGCGGACGTGCGCGGGATCGAGATCACCTCGGCGGCTTTCGCAAGCGCCTTTTCCTGGTTCCCCTATGTGCTGCTTGTCGCGTCAATGCTTTTCGCCTTCACGACGCTCGTCAGCTGGTCATTCTACGGCGCACAGGCTGCAGCCTATCTCTTCGGAACGTCGAAGAGGGTCGACGTGACGTTCAAGCTCATCCTCTGCGTCATTCTTTCCACTGGCGCGGCGGTTTCAGTGTCGTCGATCCTCAATTTCATCGACTCAATGCTCTTCGGAATGTGCATTCCGAACATCATCGCGCTCTATATCCTGCTGCCGGAATTGAAGCGCGATGTCAGAAGCTACCAGACGAAATACCTGACGTCCCCGCGCCGTCAGCCAGCGGCTCTCGGGTGAGCCTTTTCGTAGACTGAAAGAAGCCTCGAAGCGTCGATTTTTGTGTAGCGCTGTGTCGCCGCGATCGACGCGTGGCCCAGAAGCTCCTGTATCGCCCGCAGGTCTCCTCCCGCCGAGAGAAGGTGCGTCGCAAAGGCGTGGCGCAGGGCGTGCGGCGTCGCTGAATCCGGAAGACCCAGCCGCCCGCGATATTTCTCCATGGTCCGCTGCGCGAGGCGAGGGCTGAGTGGCTTGCCGCGCACCGAATAGAAGAGTGAGCAGTTCGTATCCCCTTGATAGGGGCAGAGCCTCACATATGCGTCGATGGCTTCGCGCGCCGCTCCGATAACAGGCACGTCGCGTGTTTTCGAGCCTTTGCCGACAACGCGCAGTCGGTCGCGCAAGGGCGCATCGCCTTGCTTCAAGGACAGCGCTTCGGAAATGCGCAAGCCGAGGCCGTAGAGCAGCGTGAAAAGCGCCGCATCGCGCGCGCGGATCCATGCTGGATCGTCGCTCGTCTCCGCCGCTTCAATGAGCGCGTGCGCATCCGCCTCGCTCACGGGACGCGGCAGACGCTCTTTCATGCGCGGTCCCCGCATCGCAGTGATCGCATCGTTGTCGACGCCTTCGCGCCGACGCAGAAACGCAAAGAAACTGCGGAGCGCCGAAAGATCGAGCTTCAGGGTCGGCGCATCGACGCCGTCCGACTTGCGTGCGGCCAGGAATGATCGAAATGCGCGCGCGTCGAGTGAGGCGAGATCGCATTTGGCGGGTCGCCGGCCGAGATAGTCGATGAGGAACGCCTCGAACCGGTCGAGCGCCGCCCTGTAATTGCGCACCGTCATCGGGCTTGCGCGCCGCTCAGCCTGCAGGTGCTGGAGGAAGCGCGCCGCAAGCGACTGCGCGCCATCGCGCTTCGCTTCGGCCTTCTTTGCTGTCGTGCGCGCGTTCGCCATACCCTCACTCGGCGCGCGGGAGGGTTAAGAAAGCGTTGACGCCGCTTATTCTCGCGCCAGCGCCGCGATATCGGCCCTGAGCGCTGGAAGCCCCTCGCCGGTTTCGGAGGAGGTCGCCCGCACGGTCGGATGAGCCGCAGGACGGCGCGAGATCGCCTTCGCCGTCGCCTCCTTCAGCGCTTCGAGCGCTGTCGGCTTCACCTTGTCCGCCTTGGTGAGGACGATCGCATAGCTCACCGCCGACGTGTCGAGCAGGTTCATGACCTCAATATCGGTCTGCTTGAGCCCGTGGCGGGCGTCGACCAGCACGAAAACGCGCCTCAGCGCGGCGCGTCCGCGCAAGAAGTCCCGCGTCAGCCGCGTCCACGCTTCAACGTCACCGCGCGCGGCGCGCGCATAACCGTAGCCCGGAAGGTCGACGAGGCGCACGACGCCGCCGAGATCGAAATAGTTGATCTCGCGCGTTCGCCCCGGCGTGTTCGAGGCGCGCGCGAGATTGCTGCGCCCGGTGAGCGCATTCAGAAGCGAAGACTTGCCGACATTCGATCGTCCCGCGAAGGCGACTTCCGCGCATGCCTCATCCGGCAGCGTGTCCATCTTCACGACGCCGAGCATGAAGTCGCACGGGCCTGCGAACAGCCGCCGGGCTTCCTCTATCGTTTCTGGCGAATGTTCGCTCGCCACCGCCGGCTATTTCTTCATCCACGGCAGGTTGAGGTTCGTTCCCCAATCCACCGACACGCCATTGCGTTTCATGATCACCCATTGCTGGCCGATCGAAAGAAATGTGTTCCAGAACCAGTAGAGGACGAGGCCCGACGCGAAAGAGGCGAAGAGGAAAGTGAACATGATCGGCATGAGGCCGAAGATCTGCGCCTGCATCGGGTCGCTCGGCGGCGGATTGAGCTTCGTCTGGAACCACATGGCAACCCCCATAAGAAGCGGAAGAACGCCAATGCCCAAGAACGCCCCAATGACGGGCAGCGATGTCGGGTCGTAAGGAAGCAGGCCGAAGAGATTGAAGATCGTCGTCGGATCAGGCGCCGAGAGGTCACGAATCCAGCCAAAGAATGGCGCATGCCGAAGTTCGATCGTAACGAAGAGCGTTTTGTAAAGCGCGTAAAAGATCGGCATCTGGACGATGACCGGAAGGCAGCCGGCCAAGGGGTTCATTTTCTCTTTCTGGTAAAGCGCCATCATCTCCTGCTGGAGCTTCACCTTGTCGTCCTTGTATCGCTCCTGAAGCTTCTGCACTTCCGGCTGCAGCTTCTTCATCTTGGACATCGACTCATAGGCCTTGTTCGCCAGCGGGAACATCAGCGCCTTGATGACGAGCGTCAGGAGAAGAATGGCGATGCCGAAATTACCGGTGAGGTCGCCGAAGAAGTTGAGCGTGTAGAAGATCGGGCGCGTGAGGATAAAGAAGTTCCCCCAGTCGATCGCACGATCAAAATCCCAAATGCCAAGGCCGCCTTTTTCCACCGGCTTTTCATAGGACTGCAAAATGTCGACGTCTTTGGCGCCGCTGAAGATGTGCGATGTGAGCGTCGTTGTTTCACCCGGACCAAGCGTGCGCGGAGAGAGGTCGTAGGCGACCTGAAAGGTCGGGACCGCTGTCTTCGAAACATTGCGAATTTTGAGATTGAACTCTTCGCCCTGCGGCGGAATGGCGGCGGCGAGCCAGTATTTGTTGGTTATGCCCGCCCAGCCTTTGTCGCCCTTCGCCTCCACTACCGCGGTGACCGCCTTCTTGTATTTCCGTTCGTAAAGAGATTTCCCGGCGATTGCGATCGGCCCCTCATGGAGGATCATGTACTTGCCGGCGCCTGTCGGAATGCTGTGCTGGATGACGACGCCGTAGGGCGTCAATGTCTGCGTCGCGTCGCTCTCATTGCGGACAGTCTGCGAGACTGTGAACATGAAGATGTCGTCAACGGCGAATGTCTTCTGGAAGACAAGGCCGCCTTCGCGGCGCGTCAGCGTCACCGGCGTTTGCGGGGTCAGCTTCGCGCCCTCCGGCGCCGTCCAGCGTACGGTTTCAGCCAGCTTGCCGCCGATCGCCCAGCCGAGTTGAATGTAATGGCCGTGTTCGGTGTTGGCGGGGCTCAAGAGCCGGATCATCGGGCTCTCGTCGCTAAGCTCTTCGTGATATTGCTTTAAAAGCAGATCATCGATGCGGCCGCCGACAAGATTGATCGAGCCTTTGAAGTTCGGGGTGTCGATCTCGACCCTCTCGGGCGTCGCCGCGAGCGCCTCTTCGACGGTCATTTCCGTTGCGACAGGCGTGACGCCAAGCTCAGGCTCCGCAGCTGGCGACGCAGTCATCTGCGCCTGCTCGGCTACAACTTTGCGCTGGGCTTGAAGCGCTTCGCGTTGCGGGCCGTTAATGAACAGCTCCCAGCCGATGAGGACGAGAGCGGAAAGCGCTACCGCCAGAATTAGATTACGATCCATGGATTGCTCTCAAGCGTTACGGAGGCGGGGCCCGACCAGGCGGGAAGCCTATTAAGTAGCGACGCGCGAGAGCCTTAGAAGGCCCCGCTTCATATCGTCAAGCAATTCGGCCCAATCGCGATCAAATGCAGCGGCCCGAGCGATCAGAACGTAATCGCAGCCAGCATCCGCATTCAGGGGGAAAACCTCTCGGACGCCGGCGCGCAGACGACGGCGAATACGGTTACGGATGACGGCTCCGCCAAGCTTCTTTGTGGTCGTCAGGCCGACGCGCACGGTCTCGCTGCCATCGCCCCTACGACGCTTGACCATGAGAAATGCAGGCGTTCCGGCGCGCGCTCCATCGCGCAGCGCAAGATAGTCAGCTCTCTTTCGGAGAAATTCCACGGCGAGCGCCCCGCGCCCGCCCGGCGCTGTGGCCGGCCCGGTCAGGCCGAGAGCCGCTTGCGGCCTTTGGCGCGGCGGGATCTTACGACTTTCCGGCCGCCCACTTTCGCCATGCGCGCGCGGAAACCGTGGCGGCGCTTGCGCTTCAGCCGGCTCGGTTGATAGGTCCGTTTCATGGGTCGTCACTCTCGCGGAATCTGTGATCGCGGCGCGCGCCGCAAAGGAGCGGCTTCCTAACCGAGGGGCCCGCCCCCGTCAAGCAGACGAAATGGTCGGTAGTGTCTCAGTTTGAAATTTAGAGGTTCCCAGAGACGAAGCTCGGCTTGCACCAAGTGGGCTGCTTTGCAGCCTTCATATCCATGTTACCGACCGTCTCTGCCATGGCTAAGCCTATCTGGCAGCTTTCGACCGTCCCAGTTAGGCGATCCACTCGATAGACGAGCGCGAGCGGGCCGCCGTGGGGCTGGATTTCATATCGCCCGAACAGGGCAGCGATAATGAGACCCACCGCGATCACTGTCGCCGCGATCAAGATTTGATGCTTTTCCATGAAGTTTCCTAGATCGCCTCAATTCAACCATAAGGCGATACTAGTATGCATTTTGAGTAATGATGCTATGGCGTCGCACTTGATAAAAAGTTCGCTAGTCGCAACTTTTTCCCCAAGACTCACCGGGACGGTGCGTGTTAGTGATTTGTTAGGCGTTGTTAAGGGGGATGTTCTGAGGCTTAAGTGGTTGTTTTCTTTTTCTAATTTAGAAAACATTCCTTTTTTAACCCTCAGGTAATGAATACTCTTGACAAATAGCCTATATTGTGTGGACGGATGCGTCGATTCGCGGCGTGTCCGCGATCGCATGAGGAGACCAGGGATTTATGCCGAAAGGCCCCAAAGGCGAGAAGAGACCCGCCGACACCAATTCGTGTGCGGTCACTATCGCTAAAATCGCCACAGGCGAGATGGAGGACAATCGGCACGAGACCCCGAACCGCCGGAAAAGCGGTCTGGCGGGTGCAAAGGCAAGAAACGCAAGTCTGACAGAGCAGCAGCGGTCAGAAATTGCGTCCAAGGGTGCTGCTGCGAGATGGAGAAAGAGCATGGGAACATCAGTTGATGTTGCGAAAAACCGCCTCTTCGGTGACGGATCGCTTGGTGTTGCCGACATCAAGCTCTTTCCGGGCACCGACAGAGACGTAACTCCTCAGGGCTTTGCGGCGGAAATTCTGCGAGTAATTGCAGAAATGGAAGTCGAAGCGAGGGGAGAAGGTGGCGAAGACGCCTAAATCGTAATAATCCTTGGCAGATGAGCTACAAAGAACTGTATGACTTCTGCCAAGGCCTCGATATTCATATCGGGCGCGACACTATTCTCGACAAAATCCGGGAGCTAAGCGGGCAAGAAGTCCGCTGGTACATGCGGGCGATGGATCGCACCGTCATGAGAGGGATGTTTTTGAAATTCCCTCCCGGAAGCACGCATTACATCGCCAAGTTTTTTGGGCCGAATGTGGTCGCTGTCGCGCGAGGTGAGAATCGTTGCTGGCAGCGACTGATTATCGTGAAAGAGGCCCTCCATGTACTTGGCCCCGATAACAAAGCGACGTCTACACCTGAAAGCTTTGAAACCCTTCTAAATCAAATAGATACCCCCGGGGGACAGCCGTCTCCGCAAACCCTGTCTGAGTACGAGTGTCTATATCTTGCGCTGGCCTTGTTCTGCCCAGAGGAAATTCGCCTGCAATTTCAAAAAGAACGCGTGGAACAAAAGCTTGACGATCTCACCATCGCCACGAGACTCCGGATTCCTCAAGCTTATGTGCCGACGCTATTGGCGCCGAATTTCAAAGAAGTGATCGATTCGATAATTTAAAATGAACAAAATGCTTGCTAACTTTATTTAGTGCGCTTATATCAGGGGGGTGAACAAGCTGCCCCTTCATAAGCGCGTCCAAATCCTCTCCATGCTTGTAGAGGGCTCCTCGCTCCGGTCTGTCAGCCGAGTAGCCGGCGTTTCGATCAATACTGTAACTAAACTTCTGATAGAGGCCGGCGAGGCTTGCGCCGCCTATCATGACGAGGCGGTCCGCGAGGTCACGGCTTCCCGCATCCAGTGCGATGAAATCTGGTCATTCTGCTACGCCAAGGCCAAAAATGTCGCCAAGGCGAAGGCCGCTCCGGTTGACGCTGGCGACGTTTGGACTTGGACCGCCTTGGACGCCGACAGCAAGATGATCGTTTCCTACCTCGTAGGTGGTCGCGACAGTGGCTATGCAATCGAGTTCATGGATGATGTTCGCACCCGTCTCGCAAATCGCGTTCAGCTGACAACGGACGGCCACAAGGCCTACCTTGAGGCCGTGGAAGGCGCATTCGGCGGCGACGTTGATTTTGCCCAGCTTGTGAAGCTTTACGGCGCGGCGCCGGAGAGTGCTAAGGGCCGCTACAGTCCGGCAGAGTGCATCGGCACCAAGAAAATGGTTGTCGAAGGCGATCCGGATAAGGACAAAATCTCGACTTCCTACGTTGAGCGGCAAAACCTGACGATGCGCATGTCCATGCGCCGCTTCACGCGCCTGACGAACGGCTTCTCAAAGAAGATTGAGAACCATATCCATTCGCTGTCGCTGTATTTCGTTTATTACAACTTCTGCCGCATCCATAAGTCGCTTAAAGTTACGCCCGCGATGGCTGCAGGGCTGACGGACACGCTGCACGATATGGAGTGGATTATCGGTCTGATCGACGCCGGCGCGCCAGAACCCAAAAAGCGCGGCCCATACAAAAAGCAGGCTGAAAATTCAAACTGAGACACTACCAAATGGTCCTTCTGGGCCGAATTTCCCGGAAAAGTGACCGAACCCGGCCATTTTCTTGAGCTTCCGCACGCGCAAAGCGGCTTATGCGGCCTGCCAGAACCTGCCATAGAAGCGAGGAACCGAGCCGAAACAAGGCCTTGTCGGGAAGGAACCCCATGGAAAGCACCGAAGGCGGCGCACCGGCAGCGGCCCGTCCCCTGAAAAGCGCGCTGAAGCGAGCCGCGCCGCTGCTGGCGATTGGCTTCGCCGCCGCGCTCTTCTTCGCCAGCGGGGCGCACCGCTATCTGACCCTTGCCGCCCTTCGGGAGCACTATGCGGCGCTGCAGACCTTCGTGGAGGCGCATTATTTCTGGGCGCTGGCGCTCTACATGCTCGCTTATGTATGCGTCGCGGCCCTCTCCCTGCCCGGCGCGACTGTGATGTCGCTTCTCGGGGGCTTCCTCTTCGGATCGGTGATCGGGACCGTCGCAGTCGTTCTTTCAGCATCCGCCGGCGCAAGCATCATCTTCATTGCGGCACGGACCGCTTTCCGAGACTTTTTCGCCGCACGCGCCGGCGGCTTCTTCAAGAAAATGGAAGCCGGCTTCAACAGGAATGCGTTTTCCTACCTCCTGCTCCTACGTCTCGTGCCGCTCTTTCCATTCTTCATCGTGAACATCGTTCCGGCGTTCACGGAGATCCGTCTGCGTACTTATTTCCTTGCGACGCTTATCGGCATCATTCCCGGCGCATTCGCCTTTGTGAGCGCGGGCGCCGGGCTGGGCGCCATTCTCGCGCGCGGTGAAGAAATCAAACTAACGGGCCTTCTGCTTCAACCAGAAATCCTGACGCCTATAATTGCGCTCAGCGTTCTCGCGCTTATCCCGATTATCTACCGTATGGCGCGCGCCAAGCGCAGCGAAGGGTCCGCCGCATGATGAGGAGCATTTCGGCTGACATCTGCGTCATCGGCGCTGGATCGGCCGGTCTGTCCGTCGCAGCAGGGGCAGCGCAACTCGGCAAACGCGTCGTCCTTTGCGAAAAAGGAAAAATGGGCGGTGACTGCCTCAATTATGGCTGCGTGCCGTCAAAGGCGTTGATTGCAGCCGCCTCCGCCGCCGCAACAGCGCGTAGCGCCTCCAAATTTGGCGTTTCTGTCGGCGAGCCCCGCACGGAATTCGCCTCGGTAATGGATCACGTCCAGTCTGTCATAGACGCAATCGCGCCGCATGACAGTCAGGAACGCTTCGAAGGTTTGGGTGTCACCGTCATCCGGGAAGCCGCGTCTTTTATTGACGCTCGGCGCATTCGCGCCGGAGAAACAGTGATCAGTGCGAAATTCTTCGTCATTGCGACCGGCTCCTCCGCCTTCATCCCGCCGATCGACGGGATAGAAGACGTTCCGTACTTCATCAATGAAACGATCTTCTCGAACCGCGTCTTGCCCGATCACCTCATCATCATCGGCGGAGGACCGATCGGCGTCGAACTTGCTCAGGCGCATCGCCGGCTCGGCGCGCGCGTGACGATTGTCGAAGCCAACAGAATTCTCAACAAGGAAGACCCTGACGCCGCCGAGCTCGTCCGCAAGGCGCTTACCGAAGAAGGCGTGTCGGTGCGCGAGGGAAGCGCGGTGAAGTCGGTGAGTACGCAAGGGGACGAGGTCGAAGTTTTGCTCGCTGGCGGGACGATCAAAGGGTCTCACCTTCTGATTGCTGTCGGCCGGCGTGCAAACCTCACCGGCCTTGATCTGCAGAAAGCCGGCGTTCGCTTGTCGAAGGACGCAATCGAGCTTGACCTCCGTCTGCGCACCTCGAACAAGCGCATCTATGCAATTGGAGATGCGGCCGGCGGAGCTCAGTTCACCCATCTTGCGGGCGATCATGCAAGTACGTTCATTCGTAATGCACTCTTCAAAATGCCCGCGAAACGCCGCGACGCGTTGTGCCCGCGTGTGACCTACTGTGATCCGGAGATCGCCACTATCGGACTCGCGGAGGAAGAAGCCCGCAAGGTCGATCCGGGCGCTCGAAGCGTCCAGTGGGACTTCAAGGACAATGACCGCGCGCAGGCTGAAAAGCGTACGGAAGGTTTCGCCAAGATTGTCGTTGGACGCAAAGGCAAAATCCTCGGCGCGACCATTGTCGGCAAGGCCGCGGGCGACCATCTCCAGCCGTTGGCGCTCGCCATCGCGAACGGAATGAAGATTGGCGCTTTTACAGCTATGATCGCGCCATACCCGACTCGCGGCGAAGTTCTCAAACGCGCTGCAGGAGCGTGGTATGCTCCGACTCTCTTTTCAGACCGGACGCGCTCGGTCGTCCGACTATTGTCTCTTTTCGACTAGGATACGCATGGGATCAGACGTCGCCCCTTCGCCAGCATCGCTCCCCGGCAAGATCAGACGATCCTTGTCAACCAAACTGCTGTTGCTGACGATCTTCTTCGTGCTTTTCGCAGAGATTTTGCTTCTCATCCCGTCCGTCGCCAAACAACGTGTCGCGTGGCTACAACAACGAGTTGAGGCCGCTTATCTTGTCGGTCTCGCTCTCGAAGCGCCGGACGCGGAAATGATCGATCCGGAGGTCGCCGACCAACTGTTCGCGACAGCGAATATTCTAGGCGTCACGGTCCACCGCGAAGGCGCGAATGTGCAACTTTTCGCACCCAATGTTGATCCATCCAGCCCACCGCCGATGCATTATGTGGATCTAAGAGACAAAAGCGCCGCAAAACTCATCTTGAATGCTTGGGGAACCTTTTTCTCTCGCGGCGACGACATGGTCCGCATCATTGGCGCCCCGACTTATGCAAATGGCGAGACTGTAGACATCATCATTTCGCAGCGCGCCTTACGGCAGGACCTCATGGTCTATGCGTGGAATATCCTCGCCCTCTCTCTGCTCATCTCAACGCTCGCGGCATCCCTGGTCTATTGGTCTTTGAACCGCATTATCGTGCGGCCTGTTCGCGCATTGACTCGGGACATGACAGCTTACCAGGAGAACCCGGAAGACTCGCGTTTCATCGTCGCCCCAAGCAATCGCGCCGATGAAATCGGCGTCGCCGAACGCAGCCTTCATGCGCTGCAGCTCCGCGTGCACGAGCTTCTGTCGCAACGGCGCCGGCTTGCAGCGCTCGGAGCCGGCATCTCGAAACTAAGCCACGATCTGCGCAATATTCTCGCTTCCGCGCAACTCATGTCGGATCGCCTCGCAAAAAGCGAGGACCCGCGCGTCAGGAAATTGAGCCCAAGGCTCATTCAAGCGCTTGACCGCGCCATCGCGCTTTCTCGCGATACGTTGAGTTATGCACGGATGGAACCCGGCTCGCTCACGAAATCGCGCTTTCCCCTACGCGACCTCGTCGAAGAGGTTTTCGACGATACAGCCTCCCTCCACGTCTTGTTCGAAAATGATGCTCCAGAGACGCTCGAGATCACGGCTGATCGCAATCAGCTCTACCGGGCTCTTTTCAATCTCGTGCGCAATGCGATCGATGCGATGCTCCCCGAGCAATCCGCGCAGGAAGTGGAAGGCGTCACGCCAAAACTAGTGAACATCGCTGCAACTCAAAGCGGCGACATGATCGTCATTGAGGTGAAAGATACGGGGCCTGGTCTACCCGATGAAGCGCGGGCGCGCCTGTTCGAACCCTTTCAAGGATCGCTCAAACCGGGAGGGTCAGGCCTTGGCGTCGCGATTGCCTATGAAATCATGCGCGCCCACGGAGGCGAACTCGAACTGAAATCCTCGAACCCCGGCGGCGCCGTGTTCGCATTGTTCTTGCCCACAAGCTGAGGGCCTAGTCGGCGTTGACGACCCCCGTCCGCCATACTCCCTCTCGACGCTTGTCCGCGCCGCCGTCATAAGTCCCATCGGGAAGCCGGCGAAATCCGTGAACGCCACTATTAAGCTCGCGCTCCACGACTGGATGTCCAAGACGTTTCAACCCTTCGATGGTCTGCGCATCAAAGCGGCCTTCTTCCAGAATCGGCGCTACGCGCGGATAGACGGCGTTCGGCAAGTCGATCGCGTCCTGCATCGACAGGCCCCAATCGATGACGCCGATTATCGTCTTGGCGACATAGCCGATGATCGCCGAACCGCCGGGCGAGCCGAGAGCAAGATAAACCTCACCCTTCTCATCAAAAGCAATAACAGGTGACATTGAGCTTCGCGGGCGCTTTCCCGGCGCGACAGCGTTGGCGACCGGCACGCCATCACGTTCGGGGAGGAATGAAAAGTCCGTCAGCTGATTGTTGAGAATCATGCCGCCCGCCATCAGATGGCTGCCAAACGCCGATTCAACCGTTTGCGTCATCGAGACTACCCGGCCTTCGCCATCGACGATGACGAAATGGCTTGTAGAGGGCGGTTCCGGCGAAGCGTCATTTGCGAGATTTCGCCACTGCCCAGCGTCATCTTCGATCGCGAATTGGGAGGGATCGCCCGGCTTCACCTCTGAAGCAGCCTTCATGCGATCAATCAGTTCGGATCGAGAGACGACATAGGGCGGATTGAGCAGTCCGGCGACCAGATCTTCCTGCTTGAGGCCTCCTGCTGCGGCGGCCTGGTCTTGGTCCGCCAGATATCGGTCGCGGTCAGCATAAGCGAGCCGGCTCGCTTCAAAGATCAAATGGAGGGACTCAATCGTCTCTGCGCCAGCGCCAGCGAGATCAAAACGCTCCAGCATGCCAAGCATTTGAAGCAATGTGACACCGCCCGAACTCGGCGGTCCCATCGAGCAGAACTCATAGGCCCGATATATCGCACATACGGGCGTGCGCTTCATCGGCTGATATCCCGCGAGGTCTTCCAGCGACATTCCGCCAGGCTGCGGACCGCCATTCACAGCATCGACGATTTCCTGCGCAATCTGACCTGAATAGAAGGCTTCCGGCCCCTCCTCGCTAAGGGTGCGCAGCGTCTCGGCGTAAGGTTCATTCCTCAGAACGTGGCCGACTGACCAAGGTTCGCCGGCTTCGTCAAAAAAATAGGCGCCAGCCGCCGGCAGTCGCTTCATGCGCGGATAGAGTTCGAGGAGACCATGAAGGCGCGGAGAAACTTCAAAACCATTTTCGGCGAGGCCCGCGGCCGGCGCCAGAAGTTCCGACCACGGAAGGCTTCCATGCTCGTTATGCGCAAGCTCAAGCATACGCACGATACCGGGCACGCCGACAGAAAGCCCGCCGACCACGGCGTCATAAAACGCCATCGGCTCCCCATCGGGCTTTAGGAAGCGATCGGGCTGTGCGGTCGCCGGCGCGACTTCTCTTCCATCATAGGTCTCAAGAGAGCCTGTCGCCGGGTCGAAGAACATCATGAAAGCGCCGCCGCCCAGCCCTGAGGATTGCGGCTCGACAAGTCCGAGGACCGCAGAGGTCGCAATCGCCGCGTCGACCGCCGTCCCCCCGCGCGCGAGGATCTTCTCGCCGGCCTCAACAGCGTAGGGATTGGCAGCGGATATGAAGTAATGCTTCTCAGGCGAGGGCGGCGCTTCTGCGCTCTGAGGCGCAGTCTGCGCCGACGCTTGTTCTTCTGGATGCCTGGAGCAGCTGGCCGAAAGCAGCACGCACAACATCGCGTGCAAAACAATGACGCCTCGCGCCGCTGAGTTACGCATGAGAGCCCTCACTTTCTTCGTCAGACTTTGTAAGATGACTTTGCCAGCGCCGCGACCCTCTAAACGCAGTGAGAGGAAATAGTCATGACGACCCGCAAGGGCCCGAAAAACGACATTACCGATGTCCCCGGCGTCAAAGTCGGCCAATCCGAAGATCTCCGGGTGAAAACGGGCGTCACCGTCATCCTTCCCGATACGCCATGCATTTGCGCCGGCGACATTCGCGGCGGAGGTCCGGGCACGCGAGAGACGGACCTTCTCGACCCTTCAACACTCGTCGATCGAGCCGATGCGATCGTTCTCTCTGGCGGCTCCTCTTATGGCCTGGGCGCCGCGGACGGTGTCGCCGCCTGGCTTGGCGAGCGAGGCAGGGGTTTCACCCTCGTCGCTCAGGCGGGCGTGCCGCCTTCGCCGATCGTTCCAGCGGCCATTCTCTATGACCTCGCAAACGGCGGCGACAAAGGATGGGGCGGTTCCACCCCCTACCCAAACCTCGGCTATGCCGCTTGTGAAGCCGCAGGCGCACCGCTGCGGCAGGGACGCGCCGGCGCAGGGTATGGCGCGCGCGCCGGCGCCGGCCTGGGCGGAGTCGGATCCGCTTCTTACGTCACCGATGACGGGCTGATCATCGGAGCAATAGCGGCAGTGAACAGCTTCGGATCCGTCAAAATGCCGGAAAGCGACGCTTTCTGGGCATGGCCTTTCGAGGAGGAAGGCGAATTCGGGGGGCGCCGACCGGCAGCAGACTGGAAACCTGCCGCCGACCTGCCGCCCGACACCAAGCTTGCCAGCCCGGCCCGCACGAACACGACTATCGCCGTCGTCGCCGTCTCCGCTTCCCTGACGCAGGCTGAAGCGCGCCGCGTTGCGATTATGGCGCAAGACGGCGTGGCGAGGGCGATCCGCCCGGTTCATGGACCTACGGACGGAGACGCCGTCTTTGTTCTCGCAATGGGTGAAGGGGCTCCCGCCGCGCCGTTCCAATTGACGAGAATTGGCCTCCTCGCCGCAGACTGCCTCGCCCGAGCCATCGCCAGGGCGGTCTACGAAGCAGAACGCCAAGAGACCTGACATATCGGCGTGAGGAGCTTGCATTCCGCAGCGTGATGCGCTTAAAGGCGCTTCCTGCCCGCAAGGGTTGCGCACCCGTAGCTCAGCTGGATAGAGCACCAGACTACGAATCTGGGGGTCAGAGGTTCGAATCCTTTCGGGTGCGCCATTTTTTCAAAAACTACCAGAATCTTTGCGTCTCTAGGCTACCCTGTGATCGTGAAGGGCGAACGCCCACGAGCCTCCACGGCTCTGAACGCGACGTGGCTGGTGCCTTCAATTAAGCAACACGTCCCCTTCGGAGAATTGGAGCGATCGCCGAGCGCTTGTGAGTGCTTTCCAGTATAGACGACTGTCCGCTACCGCGCTTAGGCAGAAGCTGGGATCTTCTATATCGAGACTTGTTTGACGGAGCCATGAAAACGCCCTTGCGACGCAAGCCGCAGGGGCGTTTTTATACCGAAACTTCGATCAATAATTGTAACTGATCGAGCCGCCGAACCAACGCGGCGCGCCATAAGCGACCTGGTTAAAGCCAAAGCTTGAGAAATCAAACGTATACGTACGATACTCTTTGTTGGCGAAATTGTTGACGAAGACGGCCAATTGAATGTGATCGTTCGGCGTGGTCCATTGAAGCCGCGCGTCGGAAACCCAATAGCTGTCAGCACGAGACGTGTCGAAGTTCTGGATGTCGTAATAGGTCTCGCCCTGGTAGCGAGTCTTTACGAGCGCCGCCAGCATGCCGTTGGCGAACGGATGCTCGTAGCGGATGAGGCCATTGAAGCTGACATCCGGCGCCGAAACCATTTTGCGGTCGTGCAAAGTCCCCGTGCCAATGGCGGGAATGTTGCGGGCGGTCGCGTCAAGGAGAGACAGACCAAAGGCTACATCGAGCCCCTGCGCAGGACTGGCTTGGAACTCAAGCTCGCCACCGTAGACGCGCGCATCGGTGTTAAAGATGATAGAGTTCAGCAGTTCGAATCGGAAAGTCTGAAAATCATTGTAGTCATAGTAGAATGCGGCGCCATTCAAGCGCGCTGCGCCATCGAACAGCCGCGCCTTGAATCCGGTTTCGTAAGCGTTGATTTTTTCGCTTCCAAACGGAATTGTCGCCTCTGTGTTGCTTGCGAAGATGAAGGTGCCGTCAAGGAATCCCGTATTGAAGCCTGCCGTCTTCGCGCCGCGCGAGTAAGACGCGTATAACAGCAAGTCGTCATTAGGCCGATAATCAATTTCGAACTTACCAGTTAGATTGGAATCGCTGACATTGGCGAGGTCGCCCACCGTGCTCTCATTGAAGATAAAGGCGTCACCCGGATTGGGGCGGTAGTTCGTCAATGGCGGCGATACTGAGAGACCAAGATCAGCTGGCGGAATAAAGCCCAAGGTCGCCGCCTCATAGAGACCGGTGGTTTCAAGATTCTGGTAATCGAGAGATTTTGTATCTTTCGCATATCGAAGACCGGCTACGAACGACCAACCCGGCGCGAATTCGCGCTCATATTGACCGAAGAACGACCAGGATTTTGATTTCTGCGTGTAATCGGCGTCGAAATAGACGAAGCCAAGATTAGTCAGGTCGAGGTCATACGCGCCATCGACTTTCTGGTTGAAATAATAGAAGCCGAGCACCCAGTTCGAGCTGTCATAATCGCCCTGCAGACGAAGCTCCTCGGTGATCTGGCGGGTCTTCGCTGCAAAGGTCGGCATGATAAGCGGCGCCGGCCCAGCGTCAGTGTCTTCTTCCTGAAGACGGTCTGTGTGGTCATAAGCGGCGATGTTAGTCAGGGTGACGCCATCGCCAAGGCCGATATTGACGTGCGCGGACCCGCCCGTCGCTTCTACCTCGACCTTGCCGTCGCGATCATATTCGCCCGCCCAGGGATCGCCATCGGTATCACGATAGCCGAACGCGTCATTTCCCGCCCCCGCGCCGTAGAGGTCTTCCGTCGGCCCGACAACGCGGCGATTGTCGCCAGCCTCGGTAGCGACAACGACCTCGTGTTGCCATGCGCCGACTTGCGCGTGGTTTCTTGCGCCGTGCCCCTTCAACAACACTTCGACATTGTCCCTCGGCGCCCAAAAAATCTGTAGACGGCCGGCGATCGCGTCAGTCTCATTATAATCGTCAATTCCAGGGTACCGATTTTTCGTATACCCGTTGTTATTATTGCTGGCGAATGAGACGCGCGCTGACAGCGTATCGCTTAGCGGCCCGCCGATCGCAGCCTCAGATTTAATCTCGCCGAATGAGCCGGCGCTGAATTGCGCATAGGCGTCCAATTCGGACGTCGGCTTCTTCGAGATGAAGTGAACAAGACCGCCCGTTGTATTGCGCCCATACAATGTGCCTTGCGGCCCCCGCAACACTTCTACGCGCTCCATATCGAACAATTGGAGGGCAAGGCCGCCTATTGCGCCCCGGTAAACATCATCAAAATAGACGGCGACCGGATTTTCATTGCCATCGGTGAAGTCATTGAGGCCGACGCCGCGGAGAAAGAAATTTACCTGGCTGCCCTCGGCGTTCGGCGATGTGTAATTCAGGCCGGGCGTAAAGTTCACGATATCGACCGTGTTTGTGAAACCGAGTTCACGCACCTGATCGCCAGAGAACGCGGTTATGGAAACGCCGACATCCTGGACATTCTGTTCGCGTTTCTGCGCCGTCACCACGACTTCATCAAAAACTTCTGCGGCGGCCGGCGCCGTCGCCAAAGCGGTCAAGGCGGCCCCGGCAAGCAGCGCGATCGCGCTGGAAGCGGTATTGAGCAGGTGCTTAGAAGCCATGGTTGCCATCCCTATTTGCAGCCGTGTTGCAACGATAAGTCGTCCCCAAAAGGCGAATTTCGAGTTCCCAGCCTGAGGGTAACCACAATCTCGGATTAAAAATAGTACCGTTGTACAAGTTTTCCGTCAGTGTTACGCTGACAGCACATTCCGCAGACGAAGCAATGAGGTTTTGGCCAATGTCCGCACGCCGATTAGAAGGAAAAGTCACCATTGTAACCGGCGCGGGGCAAGGAATCGGGGCAGGAATTGCGGAGATTTTCGCTTACCAGGGCGCGAAGGTGATGATCGCCACGCGCACCCGCGCGAATGGCGAGGAGACGCTGGCGCGCATTTCAGACGCCGGCGGCGACGCGGCCCTAACCGCGATCGATATTGGCAGCAAGGAAGCCTGCCGCCGCGTCATTGACGAAACTGTGGCTAAATGGGGCAGACTGAATATTGTGGTCCATAACGCCGCCTCATTTCTCGGCGGCCCAGTTGAAACATACAGCGAAGATGATCTCGAGACCGTTCTTTCCGTCAACCTTAAGGCGTGCTTCCGGCTGAGCGCCGCCGCGATCCCGCATCTGCGAGCCCAGGGAGGCGGGCGACTGCTCTTTACTTCTTCCGTGACAGGACCGCGCGTTGCGATGCCCGGGACATCTTATTACGCCGCCTCAAAGGGCGGCATGAATGCCTTTATCAGAACGGCTGCAATCGAGCTTGCGCGGGACGGCATTACGGTGAATGGCGTTGAACCGGGCTACATTCGCACCAAGGCGATGGAGCTTCTCGCCGATGAAGAAGGCCTCGCGCGAATGGCGAAGTATATTCCCATAGGGTCGTTGGGCGAGCCCGCAGATATCGCTTGGCCGATGGTGTACCTCGCCTCCGACGAAGGGAAGTACGTAACCGGACAAACAATCTGCGTCGATGGCGGATCGACATTGCCCGAAAGCCCGGTATTTCTCGAGGAGCTTGAAGGAATCAAATCAGTATCTGGATCGAATTGACCAGGTAGTAGAGATGCCCCAGCCCGCCACTACCGCCGTTCAAGATGCGCCTGCACCGATTGCGCGGCATCGCCGCGGCACGGCAGTGCAACCGCGCGGACGCGCGCGGATCACAGAAATCATCGAAGCGACAACCGAGCTGTTCCTCGAGCACGGTGAAAGCGCAATCACCATACGCAATGTCGCGAACAAGCTTGGGCTTAGCCCCGGCAATGTCACCTACTACTTCAAGAGCGGCGAGGATTTGTTCCGGTCAATGTTTGACCACGTGAACAACCAATATCTCAATAAATCGGCGAGCATTATCGACCGCGAAGATCTGACAGCGGATGAACGTTTCATCAT
Source organism: Caulobacterales bacterium (assembly GCA_020638525.1). Classification (GTDB taxonomy): domain Bacteria; phylum Pseudomonadota; class Alphaproteobacteria; order Caulobacterales; family Parvularculaceae; genus Amphiplicatus. Next base: position 82,388 of record JACKIL010000003.1, read on the forward strand.
GTGGGTCGAGTGGTTAATTGATACGGCGCGCTCCTCAGACGCTCAGCGCTTCCATTATCAACTCTGGTCGCTTTCCCTCGCGCATGATTACGTTCAGGAAAAGAGAGACACATTTTACCGGGACTACTGGCGCTTGGCGCGCGATGTCATCAAACAGGTCAACCCGCGAGCCTCCCGAAACGCTGTCGCCGATCTCGCAAGCGAGCTGTGCGTGACGGTCGAGGGGCTATTCGTCATGTTCGGAAACAAACGCGAGGGCGTACGCCCGGCGATGTTGCGCAACTTCCCGCATCGTATGCTCTCCAGCATCAAAGCGTCTTAGCGCATTGTCGACGCGTTCCGCGTTGAGGCAGAATCGAAGGAAGGCCAGCATGATAGACGCGATCATACGCAATGATGGCAAGGTTGATATCAATTCGAGTCTCGGCTTGACGGCCGCTTTAGTCATGGCCGTCGTCGGGCCAGAAGTTTTCATCGTGCAGCCTGGTTTCGTTCAAGGGCTGGTTGCTTACCTTGGCTTTTCCGACCAAAAGGCGGGCTTTGTCGCCTCGGCGGAGATGTTCGGCATCGCCGCGACCACAATTCTGCTGACTTTCGCCGCCAGCCGCTTCAACTGGCGAGTCGTGTGCGCGGGGTCGCTGCTTGTTATGGCAACGGCGAACCTTCTTTGTGTGTTCACCGATAACCTCGCACTATTCACGGCTCTGCGCGTGCTTGCAGGGCTTGGCGCAGGCGGTCTTGTTTCGTTGAGTTTCACAATTGTAGGCCTGACCGCAAAGCCGGACCGAAATTTCGGTTATCTGATTATGTGGGTGCTGACTTATGGCGCTATCGCTCTCTATCTGATGCCGACTGCATATGCGCTCGTTGGCATGGACGGAGTGCTCATCTTCTTCGGCGCCTTCCCACTCGCCGCGCTTGCTTTTGTGCGTTTCTTGCCTGTCAGCGGTGAAGCGGCTGCACAGCACGAAGCGGATTCCGTCAATATCGGCCTACGGATGAAGATCTTCGCGCTCTTCGCCATGCTCAGCTATTTTCTGGCCCAGGGCGTCGTCTGGGCGTATCTCTTTCTCATCGGAGTCAAGGCTGGCATTGGAGAGCAAGAGGTTGCGAATGCGCTGACGCTGTCTCAATTCGCCGGCATCGCCGGGGCGCTCCTAGCGGCGGTAGTCGGCGCGCGCTTCGGCAGAGCGCTGCCGCTCATGCTTGGAATCGCCGCCGGCGCTGTCTGCCTCTATTTCATCGTAGGCGAGTTCAGCTTCCTCGTCTTCGCCGCAACCACATTCGTCTATAATTTCGCATGGAACATGACGCATCCGTTCCTCATGGCGGCGATGGCGAGCTTCGATCTGCGCGGACGCGTCGTAGTCTACGCCGTCGCTATGCAAATGGTCGGCCTTGCAATTGGGCCAGCGCTCGCCGCCGCAGCGATAGGCGACGGCCAATTCGTCAAGGTCAATATTCTCGGCGCGGCTCTGTTTGTGCTGAGCCTTGCGCTGATATTGCCGCCGGTTCTCACACAGGCAAAGCTCGCCGCCTCCGCGATGCAAGGAAGTCGGGCATGAACGCAAGCACCACGGAACAACTGCTCGCTCGCCGAGAAAAACTCCTCGGCCCAGGCAATCCATTATTTTACGACCATCCCGTACACATTGTTCGCGGAGAAGGCGTGTGGCTCTACGATACGGGCGGTCGTCGTTATCTTGACTGCTATAACAATGTGCCTTGTGTCGGGCACTGTCACCCCTATGTCGTAGACGCCCTGACCAGACAAGCGCGTACGCTGAACACGCATACGCGATATTTGCACGAGACAATTCTTGATTACGCGGAACGTCTCCTCGCAACGTTCGACAGGAGTTTCGAGCGTGTGTTGTTCGCTTGCACGGGCAGTGAGGCGAATGATGTCGCGCTTCGCATGGCTCGCATGTGGAGCGGAGGCGAAGGATTCATCTGCACAAACGCCACCTATCACGGCAACACAACCGCAGTCTCGAAACTGAGTTCGATCTTCCCGCCATTCGATGGATTTGGGCCGAATATCCGAATGGTCCCATGGCCGGACTCTTATCGCGCGCTTGATAATCTGGAAGGCGAAGCGCTGGCGGACGCCTATGTGTCGAAAGTCGCCGAAGCGGTCGATTCATTCAAGAGAGCCGGAATTAAACTGGCGGGCATGTTGATATGCCCGATTTTCGCCAACGAAGGTCTGCCGGTTATCCCGTCTGGCTACTTGGAAAAGGCGATCCGCTTGGTGCGCGAAGCGGGCGGCTTATACATTGCCGATGAAGTGCAGGCCGGTTTCGGGCGCACAGGGAAGATGTGGGGACATACGGGCCAAGGCGCGACGCCGGATGTCGTGACACTTGGCAAGCCTATGGGCGCCGGGCACCCAATATCAGGTGTTGTGGCGCGCGCTGACGTCTTCGATCATTTTAGAAACAATACGATGTACTTTAATACCTTCGGCGGCAATCCGGTGTCGTGCGCAGCGGGCCTCGCCGTTCTGGATGTCATTGAACGAGAAAATCTTGTCGCCAACGCGGCGGCGACGGGACGCTACGTCTATGAAGGCCTACAACATCTCAAATCCAGGCACGAGTGCATCGGCGATGTTCGCGGCGCTGGCCTGTTTTTTGGCGTGGACCTCGTTAGCGATCGCGAAAGGAAGACTCCCGCCCCCGACTTAGCGCGACACCTCGTTAATACGATGCGTGAAAAGGGCGTCCTCATGGGTAAGATCGGCGAATTCGACAACGTACTCAAAATTCGTCCACCCTTGCCATTTTCACCGGACAACGCCGATCTTTTGATCGCCCTGCTGGATGAAACTCTCTCAGAACTGACGGCTGCACTGAAGCCATAATTTCTTGCAGCGAATATGAATTACAGAACGTGGACGCGGATAAATGAGCAGCTTTAACGAGAAGAGCACGGCGGAACAAAATGCTCTCCTGAAGCGTTTGGCGCGTGAGGCGCTGGACGCTTGGGGCCTTGGCGAAGCTGAAATCTCTGAGATCAAAATTCGCGAAAATGCTGTCTACCGGGTCGACACGCCATACGGAGAAAAGCTCGCCCTGCGGATTCATCGGGGCGGCTATCACTCAGATGAGAGCCTTAAATCCGAACTGGCCTGGATGGAGGCCCTGCATGGCGCTGGCGTTGAGACGCCGCAGTGCCGCTTAACCACAAAGGGCGAACCGTTCGTTGTCCTCGCCTGTGATTATATGGACCGCGCACGCCAGATCGATCTCTTCGAGTGGGTCGAGGGGGACCGGCTCGGCGGCCTTCAGGAAGAGCAGACTAGCGACCCGGCGACGCTCGCCCGAAATTTCTATACGCTCGGCATGCTGGCGGGCCGCGTACATAACCAGTCTTCGCAGTGGCGCCCGCCCGCATTTTTCCAACGACATGCGTGGAACGCTGAAGGCCTTGCCGGCGAGACGCCGCTATGGGGTCGATTCTGGGAACTAGAAGCCCTTTCTCCCGGCCAGCGCAGCCTCATGAACCAGGTCCGCCGGACAGTATTTGAAGAACTCACCGCCTACGGAGAATCCGCCGATCGATATGGCCTCATCCATGCAGATCTCGTTGCAGAAAACGTGCTGGTGGATGACGGCAAGTTACGCATCATCGATTTCGATGATTGCGGATACGGATGGTTTTTGTTCGAGCTCGCGACGTCACTATATTTCAACATCAACGAATCTTATTTCGACGATCTACAATCGGCGGTTATTGATGGCTACCGCAGCGTACGCCCTTTATCTGATCGCGAACTGGATTATCTGCCACTCTTCATGCTTGCGCGGAGCACGACTTATCTCGGCTGGGTGCATACGCGTGCGAAAACAAAGACAGCAGAAGAACTAACGCCTATGCTCGTTGGCATGGCGTGCAGCGTCGCCGAAAGTTATTTCAGCCGATAGCGCACACGTGATTACGCGAGATGGCGGATGCCCGGGTAATTCAAATGGGCTCGCGGAAGTTCGGATGCATTTTGGACCTCATTTTCTAACGCCCTCTCATTTCGGCGGGTGCGATTTCTCGTTCCGTTCAAGAGCGTCGAGAGCGCCGAGCATGAGACCTGCGACGACAGCCGCCGCCGCCGTCTTGCCGGGCTGGGCGCTTATTTCTGATTCCAGCAGGCGATAGGCCATTTCCGGAAGGCTACTTTGAATCGGGGCAGGCGGCGCCCTGTGAACTTTGCGCGGATGCGGCGAGCGGGATGCAAAAACAAAGCAGATCGCCGCTAGCGCAATGAGCAATGCAGCGCCGCAAGCAAGCGCCCCGTAGAGCGGCATGAAAGTCATGAGACCTGATACAAGCGCCGCGGCCGCAAATACCGCGGCTGAAGCCCCAAGCGCGGCGCCCGAAAACGCCCAGACGCTTGCGCGCAACGCGTGCTCACCCTCAAATTTCAGGGAATCAAGAATTCGGCGCATCGTGTCCCTTTCGGAAAACAGTCCGGCCGAGGAAATAGCCGAGCGCAAAAGCGCTGCTGACAGCCGCCATGGGATGGCGCTCTATCCGTTCACGGAATTTCTCCGCCTGCTCCCCGATACCATGGCTTGCTGTTTCTGTCGCTACATGCGCCTTCTCAAGAAATCCCCCGACCGCCTCACGCAAGTCCGACGCGGCCGCCGCGACGTCCTTCGTTACAGGCGATGTGGACTCTGCATTGAAAGCAGAAAGCTCTTTCTCGATATGCTGCAGATCGCGACGCAGTAGCGCAAGCAATTCCGCCGCTTCGAATTGAGGCGCATCCCCCCTCTTTTCCTCTGGGGCGCCAAGCTTGTCTTTATCGACTCCTGTCATGGAATACTCCTTTGTCCCAGCCTTTCGGCACAGCTCCAAAAACCGACCTTTCGGCTAATATAGGAACCTGGACGATCCTTCGCCATCGCGGCCTTGATCTGCATCATGGCTGGGCGCATGCGCTAATAGCGGCCGTTTCGGCTTTAAGAACCTCAGCGACAGCGGTCGCGGTTTTCCGAATGAAAGGTTCGCCATCCTCATCGACCCCTTCCCCCAAATATCCTCCCACCCGGTCGTGCCCCATCGCACCGATGCAGCGAGCCTGAATACGACCTTGAGCCTTAGCAAGGTTCCAGTGAGAGTAAGGAAAGACACCCCATCGCTCTGGAAACATTATTGCGCCAAGGCGCTGCACGGAATCCTTTTCACCATAAAGGTGGTGAAGCATATCCAAAGCCGCAACGCCCGGCGTCGAGGCGATAATGCCGCCCACTGAAATGACTGTGATGCGCGCGCCCGTCGCTGCCTTGAGAAATTCTGCGCTTGCGGCGGCAATCTGTCCCCCCCCGCTATAGCCGATGATGCAAATGGGGGGGGCCTTCTCCAAATCGTAACCGGCCCGTAACAACGCATCGAGAATGACATGAGCGGCGCCCGCATTGAATATCGGGCCGTATCTGTGGTCCGCCGAGACAAGGACCTGATAGAGGTTTCGGAGATTGATGATATTCGAAAGGATACTGCTCCTTCTACGGAGCTTGAGCCTATACAATGCGCGCCACGTCTTCAGGAAGAGGCGCGGACCTGCAAGCAACGGCCGACCGCTTGGCGCGTAGGGAAACACATCGCTTACGATTGTGACTTCCGGCGCCGCAGCTTCGATCAATGTAAGAAACCGCTCGGTTCTTCGCGTTGTCTTGTCGCCAGCGATCGAGTCGATGCCCGCGAGGTAAACAGCGAAGAATCGCTCTTCTTTCCCGCCGTCGAACGCCTCGGCGTCTCTTTCCGGGAATGACGCTGGATCCTCATCGAGCCACCCCGCCCACCATGCAAAGGACTCAATAGGAGAAAGCGCCCCGGCGAGCAGAAATATTGCGGCGCCAAGAAGCATCGAAAGGAGCGCCCAATGCTCAATCATCATCGCGGGCCGCCTTCTGCAACGCCGCCATTCTTTCCTTGATCAACTCGCTCACATTGCGTGACGAGAGCACAAGAGGCGAACCTGCAACGAATACCTCGATGCGACCTATCACAGGAAGCAGTAGCTTATCGCCCGCATTTCTCGACAGGCTCCATATCGCCCACCCGGCGACACTGCAGATTGCAGCAACGTGGCCGGGTAAACCAAGCGCATGTATTCCATGCGCTGCGCAAGCGATCATCCAACCATCGAGCAGGCGCCCAAGAAACTCGCCGTAGTAAGGCGCAATCGTAAGCATTCCGAAGAGTCTTGGTCCGAAACTCAACGCGATCACAGAACAGACCAGCAGCGGGGGCGGCGCCTGCGATACAAATAGCGATGCGATGAGCAATGTCAGCAAAGCCCATATGAACGCTGTTAATATGTAAACGATGCCCGTGAAAGCCAGGCTGGCCGCAAATCGGAATCGTGACACGCGATTGAGCACAAGCGTGACAGACTGCCCGGCCATCTCCGATGCGCCCGCAAAAAACGGAATGAAGAAGGAAAGTGCAATGAGCGCCCTGCTGTCAGCCAGCAGGTCGTAACCACGCTCATGGAATCGCATGGTTTCGAACAGAAGCGACAATACGCCCATCAGGCGGCGACGCCTTGGCGAGTCTGATGCAGCACGATATCACCCTTCCGCACTTGCGACCTCCGTCTTCGTTTCCGCATCTTGGGAAAACGCCAGCTCCTGCTGAACATCTTCGATGCGCGGGTCCATTGAAAGACCTGCAGGCGTTGTCTCTGGCACGTGCACAAATGGCTTACGCAATTCTGCAGCAGCGGGCGGACGCACAGTCGTTCGAGCAATCGCCAGGAAAGCAATGCCAGCGCAAACCACCGCCGCTGACATGAAGAACCCTTCTTGCCCAAGCAGAGTGAACGCCTCTCCTGCGAACATGGGGCCCATAGCGGTTCCAAAACCATTGGCGAGAAGAAGACTTCTTGTCACTTCCAGCATATCCTCCTCGGGCAGAACGAAATCTGCAGCGTGCGAAACTGATAGAGGATAGAGCGAGAAGATGACGCCGCCATAAGCGAATGCGAACGGCCATAACCTTGCGAGCGTGACCAGTTCGAACTGCACGATGAAGATACAGATTGCACACCCCGCTGCGCCCGACAAAGCAATAACGAGCCTGCGATCAATCCGGTCCGAAATCCGGCCAATCAACCACACGAGACTGAGCCCACCGGAGATGACGGTCGCCATAAAGACGCTGACGCCGCCAGCAGACATTCCCGCCGCCGACGCAAACACGGGCCCGAGCGACCAGAACGCCCCCATCAACAAACCGGCTGCAACGCATCCTGAGGCTGCAACTGGTGAGTGACGATAGATTCCGACTGGCGATCGATGCGCCATTCCCTTCAACGGCGGCGCGTTCGCCTTACTGAGCATTACCGGGATAATGCTGAGAGCGAAGAGCATCGCCCCCATGTTGATGGCCTGCACGCGTGCCGGCCCAAAGACGTTGATCAGAAGCTGTCCGGCGCCAAGGCCCACCAAAGTAAGAGCTGTGTAGGCGCCGATGACTCTTCCGCGCCAGGAATTCGGGGTCGCCGCGTGAAGCCAGGACTCAATCGCGAGAAACGCGCCCGCTGCCGCCCATCCGTGCAGGAACCGAAACGCCGCCCACGTGATCGCGTTTTCGAAGAACGCTAGCGGCAGCGCCGCACACATGATCAGAGCAATGAACCCGCCATATGCGCGGACATTGCCGAACGCGCGCACGACACGGTCCCCGAACCAGGCGCCCGTCATGATACCTGCAAAATATGCGGAGCCGACAGCGCTGATAATGACCGTTGAGTAGCCATGCTCAGCCAATTTCAATGGCGTCAGAATGAGGAATACGCCCTGCCCCACGAAGAGCAGCGTTGCGCCGAGCAACAGGGCGGCTACTGGTCTATAATAAGAGAGGCTGTTCCTGAGAGACGTCATGAAGTCCAGATTTGACGGCAATTTAGGATATTCATCGCGGCTCGCCTAACCGGTCTCCATTGGAGCATCTGGATCGGCCGTCCATTCCGCAAGCGAACCATCATAGACTGCGACATCCTCTCGCCCAATCAGGGTCAGCGCGAGTGCATTGCCGCAGGCCGCAACACCCCCGCCACAATAAGTGATGATGCGCGGCGCGCTGAAAACGCCGGCTCGCTCGAAACGCGCCTTAATGTCCGACAACGGAAGATAGGTATTTGTAACCGGATCAAGCAGCGCTGCCGCCGGGATGTTGACGCTCGAGCTTATCCGCCCTGGACGCGGCATTCGCGTCACTTCGCCTTTGAATTCCTCTCGGGAAAGCGAGTGAACAAGCGCGGCCCCGCCATTCTTGACCGACTCGAGAACCTCATCTTTCGAGGCAAGCAAGCGGCGGCGGAATCGCGGCTGAAAGCGCGCTTCTCGGCGTGGCGACGCTTCAGTTGAGACAGTCCGGTTTTCACCCGTCCATTTTCGCCAGCCGCCATCAAGTATCGCCGCGTTGTCAAATCCGAAGACGCGAAGACTCCACCACACTCGCGCAGCCCAGACATTCGCGCCGCGATCGTAGAGGATAACGCGCGTCCCCTCACCAACGCCAAGCGCCTCCATAGCCCTCGCGAAGGCATCTGGTTTTGGCATCATCAGCGGAAGCGGGTTGTCCGGATCGCGAAGCTCATTCAGCACGTCGCAGAAGACCGCGCCCGGAATATGCCCCGCGCGCCATTCCTTCAGGCCGGGCTCAAATACGTACCCACCCTCAGGGGACGTTGCTTGCACCGTAGTACAGTCGAGAATGCGGAGGTCTCGCTCGCCGAGATTTTCAGCGAGCCATTTCGTCGAAACAAGCGGGCCCGGAAGCAAATTTTCGGTCATGGCTCTCTCCGCAGCGGCGCGCAGCTCCATGAACCCTACCTTGTTCTTTTCAGTATAGCACCAGCCGAGCGCTCATCCCTCGGCATGATCACTGAATGCGCTTCAGCCGCACCAATGTCTCGTCGAGAGCGGACAGAAACCGCGAACGATCGGCGCGAACGAAAGGGGCAGGCCCGCCGAGTATATCGCCGCCCGCCCTCAAATCCGACATGACCGCCCGCAGCGCAATCGCGCCGCCAATCGAGTCCGGCGTAAATGGCCGTCCATTCGGGGCCAACACGCTGGCCCCTGCCTTGATGCACCGATCTGCAAGCAAGATGTCGGCAGTAACGACGATGGACGCAGCATCCGCAAGCGACGCGATCCGATCGTCCGCCACGTCCGGGCCCGGTTCTACGGTAATTCGTTCAATGAGCGGATGGTCGGGCGTCCGCAGGTAGCTGTTTGCGACGACAATGACCCGAACCGAATGGCGGAATGCGACCTTATAGATTTCCTCTTTCACGGGACAGGCGTCCGCATCGACAAGGATGGTCAGCAATTCGCTCATCAGGCACCGCTCGCCGGCTGCGGTCCGGAAGTCAAGACCTCGCGAAAGCAGAGGGCGACCGCCCACGCCGGCTATAAGCGTTTTCCGATAGCGCGGCGCTCGCAAACCGGCGTAAGAGGGGCGCCATGCCGCTCGTTCAGCTCATCGTGCTCGCCATCATTCAGGGGATCACCGAATTCCTCCCGGTGTCTTCCTCCGCCCATCTTATTCTCGCGCCAATCATCGTTAATGGTTGGGCCGATCAAGGCCCGCTGATCGATGTCGCCGGGCACATTGGTTCGTTGGCGGCGGTCCTCCTCTTTTTCAGAAGCGAGACCGCGACGCTATTTCGAGGTGGCCTTGACACGCTGCAATTGAAGGCGACGGCTGACCGCCGGCTCTTCCTTATGATTGCGGCGGCGACGATCCCCGTGCTGGCGTTCGCAGCCGTCCTTGTGGCGCTAGATCTGGTCGATGCCCTACGCTCGCCGATCGTCATCGGCTGGACCAGCATCATTTTCGGAATCATTCTGTGGCTGTCCGACCGCAGTCCGGTCGACAAGCATGGGCTGGAACGTGTCACGTGGCGGGAAGCACTCTCGATTGGCGCCGCTCAAATGCTGTCGATCATTCCAGGCACGAGCCGCTCCGGCATTACGATGACGGCGGCGCGCTATCTCGGGTGGGCCCGGCCTGAAGCGGCTCGCTTCTCAATGCTTCTCGCCATCCCGACGATCGCCGCCTTTGGTGTCTTCGCGAGCATTGATCTTGTCAAAGAGGGGGCGCAGGCCACTATCTCCGCCGCCGCAATCGTCGCGGCGCTCTCCTTCATCACAGCCTACCTCACCATCGCAGCGTTCATGCGGCTCACGCAGCGCGTCAGCTTTACACCCTTTGTCATTTACCGCGTTCTCTTAGGGGTTGCTCTCCTCGCCTTTGCTGGGAAACTTGCCGGATAGAGCATTAAGATTGCGCCGCCCCAGCGGGCGACAGAAACGCATTTTCCCGTTATCTTCCCTGCAACGCCGCATGCGCGAAACGCGAGAGGGGAAGAATGAAGCTGCCAGTGATCAGGGCGTTCTCCGCCGGGCTTGCACTCTTTTTCAGCAAGCCGATCGAATTCATCAAAGCGCTCTGGTTACCCGCGCTGATCATGGTGGCGGTGATGATCTTCATCATGCCGCGTTATCTCGAAATCTCGACGAGTCTTGCGGCCCTCGATCCGGAGAGCGATCCTCAGGAAGTCCTGGCGGCGATGGGTCCGATGGCCAAATATATGGGCCTGCTCTATCTCGCGATGGCGGTCGTCTACCCGATGATGGCAGCGGGAGTTCTAAAATATATCATTCGTGGAAACAGGCTTCGTTCGCCATTCTATCTCCAATTTGGCGGCGATGAGTTCAATATCCTCCTGTCGATCATCCTGCTCTTTATAATGTTGGGCATTTCCTATGTTGCTGGCGCTCTCGCCCTGCTCGTTGTGACGGCCGTCGCGGCGGCGCTAGCGCCAACGATCGCTGCGATCATTGCCCCGATGGGCTTCCTCGCTTTCGGCGGCGCCATCGCCTGGTTTCTGCTCAGAATGTCACTCACGCTGCCGGCGACGATCGGCGTTCGGAAAATCGGCCTTGCGGAGTCCTGGCGTCTGACACAGGGCAACGCCTGGCGTCTATTTTTCTATTGGTTGCTTTGGATGGTTGTCTTCATCGTCATCATGCTGATTTATTTCTCCATAGGCGCGGCCGGTTACTTTGCGGCCTTCATGGAGGTCATCTCTTCGGCCGAACAAGGCGCAGATGCGATGCAGGAAGTCCAAGCCAGAATGCTCGAAATCCAGCGCGATATGTGGAATCCGGCCAAGCCCGGCTTCTGGCCGTTTGCGATCGCGACCTATCTGTACACGATCGTCTATTCAGCCCTTTGGAACATCGCTGGCGGCGTCGCCTACCGGTACCTCGCCGGCGATCAGCAGACGGAACTCGCTTGAAAACGTTTCCGGAGTTCGCCATGTAGCGGTCCAAATCAAGCCGTTTTCACAGAACACAATCTGACGAACATTATCCGGAAACGAACACATGACAGAAAGAATGGCGACACCAGATGGCGTGCGTCGGGCGGCTGAACGGCTAAAAGGCAAAGCGCTGCTTACGCCGCTGATCGAAAATGAAACCCTTAATGAGAAAGTTGGCGGCCGCATCCTCATGAAGGCAGAGGTATTGCAGCATTGCGGGTCATTTAAATTTCGCGGCGCCTACAACCTCCTTTCGCAGATGAACCCCAATCAGCGGAAGCGCGGCGTCCTTGCATGGTCATCAGGCAATCATGCGCAAGGCGTGGCGCTGGCCGCAAAACTTCTTGATATCCCGGCGACGATACTCATGCCGGCGGATGCGCCCGCTCTGAAAGCGGAACGTGTTCGCGGATATGGCGCGACTATCATCACATATGATCGTTACTCGGAAGATCGCGAGACGATCGGGCGAACCCTCGCCGCCGAGAGAGGGATGACCCTTGCCCCTTCCTATGACGACTTCGACATTATCGAGGGGCAAGGCACGCTCGCGCTGGAAGCGGCTTGTCAGGCAGCGGAGCTCGGAGCAGCCTTCGACGTCTTCATCACCTGTTGCGGCGGCGGCGGCATGACGGCAGGTTGCGCGACCATCCTTGAGGAGGTCTCCCCGGCCACGCAGATCGCCATCGCCGAGCCTGAGGGCTTTGACGAAACGTGGGCGTCCATCAGGGACGGCGTGCTGCGCAAGGCCGACATCAGCCGGCGAACGCTCTGCGATGCTCTCGCCTCCCCCGCGCCGGGAGAACTCACCCTTCCAATCATGGCGCGGCGCGTGTCCGCCGGCGCCTCCATCACCGATGATGAGGTGCAGGCGGCGGTCGCCTATGCCTTCAAATATCTCAAGCTCGTCGTCGAGCCCGGCGGCGCGGTTGCCCTCGCCGCCGTCCTTACCGGGAAGATCCCCGCAGCGGGCCGCACCATTGGCCTTACTCTCTCAGGCGGAAATATTGATCCTTCCCTTTACGCTCAAATTCTCTCCGACTTCGCCTGACGCGCGAATGGGCGGCGGTCAGACGTTGAAATGTTATAAAATATCTCTAAATATGGGAGGCTAGTCGTAACGGGCGTTATTCATCGTTTGCTAGACAATCTGCGGCATGGTTTACGCCGCTGACCAGGCAAGAGGTCACCACGCGAAATGGCCGAAACAAAGCACATCCACGTTCTTACCGGCTCGGGCGCTAACCCGATGACTGCGCAAGAGTTCGCCGAACTCGGCGGGCGCAAGCTCGTCTATGTCCGGGCCGTGCTTGCTCGCGATGTTCTCGATGACCTCGTGAACGATGAGGGCGAGCCTATCGCCGATGTACCGGAAGACGCCACGCTCTACTCGGTGCACGCCGCTGACGGGGAACGCATCGCCCTCGTTGGAGATCGCGATCTCGCTTTTGCGGCCGCACGCCAGCACGAGATGAACCCGGTCAGCGTTCACTAACGCAAGCCGGTGGCGCGACCCTCCATTTATCCGAGTTAGACGCTAGGCAGCGAAGGGGCGGCCGGGATCGACGGCGATGGCGAAGAGCGCCTCAGCCGTCTTGGCGCCGCGCAGCGCTTGGCGCGCCTCATCATCCCGCAGGAGACGTGACACCTTTGCCAGCGCCTTGAGATGCGCGGCTGTCGCGTTGACGGGCGCCAGAAGAAGAAACACCAGATCCACCGGCTGATCGTCGACAGCATCGAAATCAACAGGGGTCTCAAGGCGTGCAAGCACGCCAACGACCTGGCTTAGCCCTTCAATTTTCCCGTGCGGAATCGCGACCCCACGGCCAACACCGGTCGAGCCCAGCTGCTCGCGCTCCTGAAGGGTCTCGCGAATCGTTTCGGCAGGAACCCCAATAAGTTCAGAGGCTCGCTCCGCGAGGGCTGACAGCACCTCTCGCTTGCAGCGAGCTCTCAAACTCGGGATGACGCCGTCGGCGCTCAGTAACTCTTCCAATCCCATCGCACTTACACCAAACGCGAATCCGCCCTTTCGGCCTCACCTTGGACCGCACTGGCCATAGCTTGCGAGAATCTTGCCGCTCAGGGGGTCGGATCGATCCACCCGATATGGCCATCTCGCCGACGGTAAACAACATTTAACCGTCCATGGGCGGCGTTCTTGAACACGATCACCGGCGCTTCCGCAAGGTCTAACTGCATGACGGCCGCCCCCACCGTCATTTCCCGGACGGTAGTCTGGCTTTCCGCCACAACTACCGGGGTTGGATCGCCCGCGAGAGTCTCCTCTTCGGCGTCCATTTCCTCGGCTTCGGGCTCAAGAGGTGCGAGCAAATAGTAAGAGGCCGCCTCAGCCGGCAGCGGCTCTTTTCCGTTCACATGGTGCTTTTTCAACCTGCGCTTGTAACGGCGGACACGTTTTTCAACTTTTTCAACGCCGTCATCGAAAGCGCCATAGGCGTCTCCGCCTTCGCCATGAGCGGACAGGAAGACGCCGGAGGCGAGGTGCACCGTGATCTCGCACTCGACGAGGTGGCGAGCCTTCGTGAAGGTCACAACAGCTTCTGCGCCGCGATCGAAGTATTTCTTCACGCCCTCTTCGAGCCGGCCGCTGACATGGCCTTGTAAGGCTTCGCCGAGGTCCATGTTCTTTCCCGAAACCTGAATATCCATTGGACCTCCACTTTTATGGGCGGGCGAGCTGCACGCCCCGTTCCACATATTACCGTCAGCCGGCGATCCGACAAAAGGTCTAGATCGCCCCGCGAGCCGCTTGGCGGCGGCGCTGCACAGATGACGGGATATCGAGAGTCTCGCGGTACTTCGCAACCGTTCGGCGGGCGATTTCGACGCCTTCATTGCGCAAGATTTCCACAATCTTGTCGTCCGACAGGACAGCGTCCGGGGTCTCTTCTGCGATAAGTTCGCGAATGCGATGGCGCACGGCCTCAGCAGAGTGCGCCTCGCCGCCTTCGCTCGATGCGATCGCAGCGGTGAAGAAATATTTGAGCTCGAAGAGGCCGCGCGGCGTCGCCATATATTTGTTCGAAGTCACGCGCGAGACAGTCGACTCGTGCATCGAGATTGCGTCGGCGACAGTGCGCAGATTGAGCGGACGCAGATGCTTGACGCCATAGACAAGAAATGAGTCTTGCTGGCGAACGATTTCCTGAGCGACTTTGAGGATCGTCCGCGCACGCTGGTCGAGGCTCTTTGCAAGCCAGTTGGCGTTCGCAAACTGATCGTTGACGAACACCTTGTCTGACTCTTTTCCGCCCGCGCGCGAAATCTCTGCGTAATAGTGTTGGTTCACCAGAACGCGCGGCATGGTCTCGTTATTGAGTTCGACAATCCATCCGCCATCCGGCGCCGGGCGCACGAACACGTCGGGCGCGACGACTTGAATCGTTTCGCCGCCATAAGCATAACCGGGCTTGGGCGTAAGCGCGCGCACTTCAGCGATCATGTCGCGCACGTCTTCTTCGCTCGCGGATGTGGCTCTCATCAGCCCTTTGAGATCGGACTTTGCGAGAAGTTCAATGTTCTCAATGAATGCTTCCATCGCAGGATCGAAACGATCGCCTTCGATCAACTGCAGCTTGAGACATTCCTTGAGATTGCGCGCGCCGACGCCGCACGGATCGAAAGTCTGGATGAGGCTCAGCGCTTCATCGACATCGGAAATGTCGGCGCCTAAACGCTCGGCCACCGCTTCCGTCGACTCGAGCAGATAGCCCGCATCATCAATGAGATCGATGACATAGGCGCCGATAAAAAGTTGCTGCGAGTCTCGCGTTGCGACATGAAGCTGATTGGTCAGGTGCTCGCGCAGCGAAATCTCTTTCACATAGGTCGCGCCGAATTCGCGGTCGTCGAGATCGACAGCTTTACCGGAACCGACGGATGACCACTCGTTAACTCGAAATTCGCCAGCGACCGCCTCATCGCTCGTCCGACCGGAGAAGGCTTCATCGTCGCCCGTATCGAGCGCTTCATGCGCCGTTCCGACAGTGTCGTCGCGAGAGAGATCGAGGGGCGCTTCGCTTTCGGCGCCGTTCGCCGCCCCTGTTCCCTCGCCAGCAGGCGAGGCAGATTCGTCCGCCTCCGGCGCTTCTGCGCCGCGTTCGAGAAACGGATTTTCTTCGAGTTGCCCTTCGACGTATTCGGATAGTTCAAGATTCGACATCTGCAGCAGCTTGATTGCTTGCTGCAGCTGCGGCGTCATGACGAGCTGTTGAGACTGCCTGAATTCAAGCTTCGGAGCTAACGCCACACCGCCCTCTTTCGCTTCTCCCTACATCTGGAACCGATCGCCCAGATAGACCCTTCTGACGTCTTTATCCCCGACAATGTCGCCGGGCTTCCCTTCAATAAGGACTTCTCCTTCATGAATGATGTACGCGCGGTCGATGATGTCGAGCGTTTCGCGAACGTTATGATCTGTGATGAGAACGCCGAGGCCGCGCTCCTTCAGATGGGCCACAAGTTCCCGGATATCCGCGATCGCAAGCGGGTCGATGCCGGCGAAAGGCTCGTCGAGAAGCATAAAAGCCGGCCCCGTCGCCAGCGCCCGCGCGATTTCCACGCGCCGCCGCTCGCCGCCAGAGAGCGCCAGGGCAGAAGCGTTTCGAATATGCGTAATGTTGAACTCTGTTAACAAATCGTCGATCAGCGCCTGCTGGCGGTCCTTGTTGTTCTCGACAAGCTCGACGACCGCTCGAAGGTTCTGCTCGACCGTCAGCCCCCGGAAAATGGACGCCTCCTGCGGCAGATAGCCCACGCCGAGGCGGGCGCGCTGATACATCGGCAGCCGGGTCACATCATGACCGTCGATCGTGATGGACCCGGAATCGACGGGAATGAGGCCGGTGATCATGTAGAAGCAGGTGGTCTTGCCGGCGCCGTTGGGTCCGAGGAGGCCGACGACTTCGCCCCGCCTGACGCTCATCGACACGCCGCGAACGACGGGACGCCGCTTGAATGTCTTGCGCAGATTTTCCGCAAACAATCCGCCCCCGCCTTCAACCACTTTCGGTTTCTTTGCTGAGGCTTGGCTTGCGGAAGCGTGGGGCGCAGAGGCAGGCGCCGCTTGGGATTGGCTCGTTGGCGTCATGTCGTCGCTCATTTAGGGGCGCCTCTCATTAAAGTTTTATAAATCAATGCTGCGGCTCGTCGGACTTTGCGTAGAAGATGCCCCGAATGCGCTCCCCGCCCGGCGAATTGAACGCAATGCGGCCCGTATCCAGCCAGTAGACCAGCGTGCCGCCCGTCATAACGGTTTCGCCTTGGGTGACCACGACATTGTCGGAAATCGTGATCGTGCGCGCCACCGAGTCGTAAAGGGCGGTCTCGCCCGCGATCGCTTCCTTGCCGTTCGAATAGCGCACGCCGCCGATCGCCCGAATGGTTTTGAAGCCGCCGCCATCCTCAAGAGTCGCGACAAGCTTGGAAGAGGTCAGGATCGCTTCGCCTTGCAGGGCGCGCACATTCCCAGTCCAGGTCGCGACGTCATCGACGATTTCAAGGCTATCGCCCGTGATGTCGATCGGCTCGTCGCTTTTCATGGTCAACTGCGCATGAGCCGAACCGAAAAGAGCGGCCGTCGCGAAAGCGAACATGAATCCGATTCTTGAAGTCACTGCGGCCCCTCCTCGCTATCCGGCGTGTCGTTGGTGAGCATTTCTGGCAGCTTGGCCTTGTCCGGGTAAATGCGCATACTGACATTTCCTTCGAACACAATCCGGCCTTCGCTGTTGTAGGCGCGCATCCGGTCCGCGCGCAGCGTTCCTGATCCGCTTTCCCCTTCGACCCCAGTTGTCGATTGCACGGTTTCATCGCCTATCGACACTGTCGCCGCCGAAGTCGTGAAGACATATGTTTCCTCGCCGACGGAGTGATTAAGCGTCACCCCATCGCTGAGATCGAGAACGTTGTCCTTGGTCTGGAAGACGCCCTTATTCGCCGTCACCACCGTTTTCGTATCGGCGCCCGTCGTGACAGCGCGCGGTTGAACGAGTTCGACGACCTCCTTGACGCCCGGAGTCTGCAGCGCCGCATCCGCCGTGATGTCGTAAGGGTGACCCTTATCATCGACCCCGGCGAAACGAGGGTTGGCCATGCGAAGCTCTTCGGGCGTCGCATCCAGATTTGCGAAATCATCAAGGTAGGCGTCTTCATCGCCGCCCGATCGGGTGTTGAGCAGCAGTGCGCCGACGAGAACGAGCGCCAGGACCGGCAACGCGATCCGCAGGCGCTTGATCAGGAGCGATCGGGCGGCGGCTTGCTCGCCCGTCAACCGCTGCCGGTTTGGCAGGGTGTCCAGAATCCGCGAGCGCTGCGGGGGCGCGCCCCCCGTTTCGCGCTCAGCCTCGGTCAACACTGCCGCCATTGATCGCCGTCATGAACCCGTTAGCCGCCAAAGCGTTAAGCCGCTTTTCCCCAAGCCCTGAGAGAAGCACTTTTTCCTTATATAGTCATCTTGAGGACGCGATCACGCTTCCGCCGTTAGGCATGAGCGAAAATGTCGATCTCCGGCCAACCCGCAAGGTCGAGCTCCGCACGGGCCGGAAGGAAGTCGAAACAGGCCTGGGCGAGGCCCGCCCGCCCCTCGCGGGCGAGCATTTCGTCGAGCTTTTCTCGCAAAGCGTGCAGGTAAAGCACGTCTGACGCGGCGTAATCGACCTGAGCCTGCGTCAGGGCCTGCGCCCCCCAATCGGAGGATTGCTGCTGCTTTGAGATCTCCACCCCGAGCATGTCCCGGGCGAGATCTTTGAGGCCATGCCGATCCGTATAGGTCCGGGAAAGCCGCGAGGCGATCTTCGTGCAATAGATCGGCGCCGTCGTCACCCCGAGCCATTTGCTGAAGGCGGCGACATCGAAACGAGCAAAGTGCATGATCTTCAGGACGGCAGGGTCAGCGAGAAGGGCCTTCAGGCGGGGCGCGGAATAGTCCCGGTCAGAGAGCTGAACGACATGCGCGTCGCCATTCCCCGATGAAAGCTGGACGACGCAGAGCCGATCGCGATGCGTATTGAGCCCCATCGTTTCGCTATCGACAGCAACGACGGGCCCCAGATTGAGCCCTTCGGGCAGATCGCCCTTATGGAGATAGTTGGTCATTGGCGGCCTTTATCAACGCCTTCTTCGGAAAGGCTCGCCATAGCGCGTTTCCGACTGAGGGGAAACAACGCCTTGAGGCCTTTCCCAACCCGGTCAGCCCGTTCTGGCGGGCCAGGAAGCGCCTTGCGCCGTCGCCGCCTCGAACGCCTCGGCGAAAAGGTGACGTTGAGCGTGGCTGCCGCCAATGCGACCGAGCTCAGGCAGGGCCGACGCGAGGTGCGCGGCCGCTGTTTCATCGTCACCCCGGGCCAACGCCAGAACACCTCGCGCCGCCGGAAGGCAAGCCTCACCCCAAGCCGCTCTCGCCGGGCCGAATTGCGAGCGGGCATGGCCTTCAATCGACGCCAGAAACGCCTCCGCTTCGGCAGGTTCTCCAGCGCGCGCGAGAGCATAGAGGTAGTGAATATCGTGGAAAGGCAGCAGATGCTCGCCGGCGCGCTTGCGCGCTTCGGAGACGACCGGCGCCCATCTGTCGCCGACATCGACGCCGCGCAGCTCCAATCGCCAGAGCATCGATACGGCGCCAATCTGCTCTTGCGGAAATTCGGGCCAGCTCCCCCACAGCCGTGCATCGTAGATCGCAAGCGCCTCATCAAGCTGGCCTAGCTCCAGCTTGAAGACGGCCGCATGCCACCAATTGTGGTCGCGAATAAAAACGCCCTTGCGCTCCCAGGTGTGGGCGCAATGGTCCAGCCAGCGCACGCCATCCGCCGCGCGATGCTCCGTCAGCATGACATGTGCAACAGCGTGATGCGCCCACGCATCGTCGATCGCGATCTCGACCGCTTTGAGCCCTTCTTCTTCGGCTTCGCCGAGACGATGATTCTGCTCGAGCGCGAAGGAAATCATGCCGTGAACGTAAGGGCGGCCTTCATGCACCACGCGCGCGCGTTCGGCGAAACGCAAAAGCGCAGGCTGATCGCCCAGATTGAAGGCGTGATACTGGCCCCATTTGAGAGCGCAAAGATCCGCCGGCCAGCGCACCGTCAGCTCTTCAAGCTCGTCAAGCGCCGCAATGAAATCTCGCCGGCTCCAGGCGTTGACGGCGGCGCAGAACAGGCGCTCGCGCTCGCTCGCTCCGATAGCCGCCTCATTCATCCTTGCGATATAGGGCGCCGCATTCGCCCAACCCTCCGCGCCTTCGAACGCAAGGTGAAGCGCCGCTGCATGCGCATTCAGCATGGCGCTCTCGGGCGCCGCATCGGCATGAGAGAACAGGTCGCGCAGTTGCGCGCCGTAGCTCAAATATTCGCCGACATAATTCTCGTAGCCGCGCGCGCCTTCAGCGTCGACGCCCGTCATCGGCAGATCAAAACAATCTCGAACCGTCATTTACGCACCGTACCCCCGCGCCGGCGGGCTCGCCAATCAAGTATTTCTGTCACGGGATCACACATCACCCAAAAACAAAACCCCCGCCGTTTCCGGCGGGGGCGAATGTTTCTTGTGCGCGAAACCTAGTTGTTTCGCATGATCCCGAGAATGTTCAGGATGTGCACGAAGAGCGTAATGAAGGAGCCATAGAGCGCGAACGCGCCGAAGATCGAGGCCCGCTCATTCATCGCACCGCCCTCAGTGTAGAGCGACTTGATCATCTGCGTCTCATAGGCGGTCACGCCGGAGAAGAGCAGGACGACAAGGCCGGACGTCACGAGGCTCGCCATCGTGCTGTGGAAGAAGATCGCATTCACGATAATCGCCACGACAAGTCCGATGCTCGCCATGAAGAAGAAGCTGCCGA
Organism: Caulobacterales bacterium; assembly: GCA_020638525.1. Classification (GTDB taxonomy): domain Bacteria; phylum Pseudomonadota; class Alphaproteobacteria; order Caulobacterales; family Parvularculaceae; genus Amphiplicatus. Next base: position 102,592 of record JACKIL010000003.1, read on the forward strand.
GGCCCGAAAGGTCACGCTTGGTGACATAACCAAAGAGGCTCATCGATCCGAAGACGGCCGCCGTGATGAAGAAGGCGCGATAGACTTCGATCTCCGCGCCGGCGATGCGGAACGAATAAAGCATGGGCGCGATCAGCAGGCCCCATGCGCCCGCATAGGCCCAGAACAACCCATGAGCGGCGGCTTTCGATCCGCTGAAGATGATGCGCGGGGCGAACATGCCGATGCCGAGGATGCCGAAGAAGATCACCCACAGGAGCGGGCCTTTGGCGATGCCCATGACGAGCGCCGGATTCGACGCGACGAAAAACGAGACAAGGCCCGTCGCCGCCACCGCGAGCGCCATGTAGTTGTAAACGCCAAGCATGTACTGGCGCAGGCCCTCGTCGATCGCGACGCCGCGCGTCCCGGCTACAGCGCCGCCGTAATTCCTCTGAAAGTCGTTCATGTGAACAGCACCTTCCCTTTCCTAATTCAGACGGTGAATATCGTGCGGACCGGTCGGCCGTTCAAGGCTCCCCGAGCCGAATTCGGCGCAAGTTTTTTCGCCATTACAACGGGTTAAGGCGAAACCGCCCCGAAGACGAACTATTTGCGCCGTAGCCGCGCTGCAAAAAACCCGTCCATGCCGCCCCGCTCGCCCCAAAAGCAGGGGAGCGTCCTCAAATCGCCCTGCCGCGTTACAGCCTGCGTGAGGCCGCCGACTTCCTCCGCCGTCACAGGCTCTCTCGCCAGTTCCTCGTGCCGGGCGAGCGCCGCCTCTACCTGCCGCTCGCCTTCTTCCGGCTGGAGGGAGCATGTCGCATAGACGAGAACCCCGCCCTCCTTCAGCAGGCTCGCCGCCTTGTCGATCATCCGCGCCTGCAGAACGGCGAGTTCAGCGATATCCGTTTCGGACTTCGAGTAGAGGATATCAGGGTGACGGCGGATCGTGCCGGTCGCCGAGCACGGCGCATCAAGCAGGATCGCATCCGCCTTTTCGCTGGGCGACCATCTGAGTATGTCCGCCTTGATCGTCTCCGCCGATAGCGAGACCCGGCGCAAGTTTTCGGCGACGAGCTTCAGGCGGTCGCCGGTAACGTCGACGGCGGTGACGCGCGCGCCGGCCGCGGCGAGCTGCATGGTCTTTCCGCCGGGGGCAGCGCAGAGATCGAAGACGCGCTTTCCGCGCACATCGCCAAGAAGCCGCGCCGGAAGCGATGCGGCGGCGTCCTGAACCCACCACTCGCCTGCGGAAAAGCCCGGCAGCTCAGTAACATTCGATACTGTCGCGAGGCGCAGTCCGCCTGTCGGCAAGATTTCCGCGCCAAGCGCTTCCGCAAGCCGCCCTGCGTCGTCCGGCCGCTTCAAGGTCAGATCGAGCGGGGGCTCCTGCCGGTGCGCGACAGCGATCGCCTTCGCAACCGCCGGACCGTAGGCGCGCTCCCACGAGCGCCACAGCCATCCCGGCGTATCGCTGCGTTCAGGAGCTTTCTCAGCGGCGTTCTTCCCGGTCCTCGTTATCTTGCGAGCGATGGCGTTGACGAGGCCTGCATACCCTTCCGTTTCGCGAAAGCTCTTCGCAAGATCGACCGCCGTCGCAACGCTCGCATGATCGGCGACGCCCATCAGGGCCGACTGCGCTCCGACGAGGCGCAGAATATCGGTCACGCGAGCCGCGCGCTTCGGCAGCGGCTTGTCGATAAATGGATCGATCACTGCATCAAGGGTTCCCTGCCGGCGCAGGACCGTGCTCGCAAGCGCGCGGGCGAAGCCGCGATCGGGGCCGACGAGTTCGCCAAAAGAGCGGCAGCGCTCGAGCGCCTCATCGAGGTTAGCGCCGCCGCGCACTAGGGTCAGAATATCGAGGGCGGCGCGCCGCGAAACGAGGCCTGGCGCGCTTTCTGTCTGGGCAGGGTTTTCCATGGAGCGCGCTTATCCACGCCGGAAGCGGCCTTGTCACGTTGAAATCGGCGCCTTGGCGCGCCTCGCCCTTTGCGCTTATGATCTCCTGGGTATCTGGCGGGAGCGTCTCGGGCGGGTTTGAGCCGTCTGGCGCATGGTCACACAATCGTAAGGTGGGGTCTCATGAAAAGAGTATTGGCGGCGGTCGCTGTTCTGGCTGGAGCGCTTGGAAGCGCTCACGCGCAGGATCAGGAGCTGGTTTCCAATCCGCGGGGCATGGTGTCGAGCTTCGACATCTCGAACATTGGACCCATCCTCACGGAAATGGGCGCCACATGGCAGGAGATGAAATCGGAAGACGGCCAGCCATACATTGCGGTCAATGTCGGCGGCGGCCTTGCGATGATCATCGCGCCGATGGCTTGCGCCGGCGCGAATTACACGAGCTGCATTGGCATGAACACGATCTCGTTCTTCCAGGGCGTCTCGATGAACTACCAGACGGTCGCTGCGTTCAATCAGCGCTTCGCCTTCACATCGGCCTACATCTCGCAGGAAGGCGATGTCGCTTTCCTTAGCCGCTATGACATCGCTGATTACGGCATTCCGCGCGGGAATGTCGCGTCGAGCCTTGCAAACTTCGTCGCGCTCGCCGACCGCTTCCGTCAGGAACTGGCGACGGCCGGAAGGACTGTCAGCCTCGAAGGCTACCCGCAAGACATGTCGGCGCGCTTCCTGAACTCAAAAGGCTTCGAGTCGCTCTCAGGCGAGAAGCCGCTTGAGCCTCTGACGCTGCATCAGGCGGCGATTGAAGAGAGCACGGAGCTTGCGCTGAAACTCGTCTCGAGCGCCTCCACGCCGCGCAACAAGATCGAGAACTTCACCGCGAAGAAGAAGTAGCGTCTCCCCCTAAGAACCGAAGTCCGGAGCCGCCCGGCAGGCCATCAGCCCGCCGGGCGGTTTTTTTGCGCCCTGGCCCAAAATTCAGCCCGCGAGACTTGCAATTGGGGCGGCGAGGCGGTTTGTCTTTCGCGCCCGCAACAGGCGCGGGCGCGTTTGAGCCTGATGAGGAGACCTCCATGACACTGACCCGCAGCGGCCTTGAATTTCTGGGCGAGATCACCCCTGCCGACGAAGGGATCCTGACCGAGGACGCCTGCCGGTTCGTATGCGAGCTCGTTGACGCCTTCGCCGAGCGCCGCACCAGCCTTCTTGCTGCGCGCAAGGCCTGGCAAGCCAAGATCGACGCCGGGGGCCTTCCGGATTTCCGCGCCGACACCAAATCAGTCAGAGAAGGCGACTGGAAAGTCGGCCCTCTCCCGTCAGCGCTCCTCGACCGACGCGTCGAAATCACCGGTCCCGTCGACCGCAAGATGATCATCAACGCGCTCAACGCCGACGTGAAAGTATTCATGGCGGACTTTGAAGACGCGCTTTCGCCCACCTGGCGCAACGTCATCGAAGGCCACATCAACCTGCGCGACGCCGTCAATCGCACGATTTCATTCGCGGACCCGGCGAGCGGAAAATCCTACACATTGAAAAAAGACCCCGCGGTGCTCATCGCGCGCGTTCGCGGCCTGCATCTCGATGAAAAGCATGTTCGCCGGAACGGCAAGAACGCGCCAGGCTGCCTCATCGACTTCGGATTTTATCTCTACCACAATCACAAAGCGCTCTCGGCGCTTGGACACGGGCCGTACTTCTACGTTCCGAAACTTGAGCATTGCGAAGAAGCGCGCTGGTGGAACGATGTTTTCGTCGCCGGCCAGAAAGCGCTTGGCATTCCTGTCGGCACGATCAAGGCCACCATGCTCATCGAGACGCTGCCCGCCGTCTTCGAAATGGATGAGATCCTCTTTGAACTGAAAGACCACGCCGCCGCGCTCAACTGCGGGCGCTGGGACTACATCTTCAGCTACATCAAGACGCTGAAGACGCATGCTGACCGCATGCTGCCCGACCGTCACGCCGTGACGATGGACAAGCATTTCCTTGACGCCTACTCGCGCCTTCTCATCCGCACCTGCCACCGCCGCGGCGCGCTCGCCATGGGCGGCATGTCCGCCTTCCTTCCGGCGAAGACGCCTGAGCAGGACGCGATCAACAAAGAGAAAGTGCGCGCCGACAAACAGCGCGAAGCCGACAATGGCCATGACGGCTCGTGGATCGCGCACCCCGCGCTCGCGGAAGTCGTCAACAATGTCTACTCGTCTGCCTTCAAGCCGGGCAAAACCAACCAGCTTGAGATCACGCGCGACAATGACGGCGAAATCACCGCCAAGGACCTGATCGAGCCTTGCAAAGGTCCGTTTACGGAAGAGGGCCTTCGCGCCAATATTCGCGTCGCGGTCCAATACATCGAAGCGTGGCTCGGCGGACTCGGCGCCGTCGCGATCTATGGCCTCATGGAAGACGCCGCCACCGCGGAGATTTCACGCGCTTCGATCTGGCAATGGATCAGGAACGGCGCTGTCCTCGAAAACGGCCGCAAAATGACGCCAGAGCTTTTCAAGAACGCGCTTTCGGACGAGCTGGAAGTCGTAAAAGGCGAAGTCGGCGAAGCGCGCTGGGAATCCGGTCGCTTTGACGAGGCTGCGACGCTCCTCGAAGACCTCTGCCTCCAGCCGGAGTTCGCGGAATTCCTGACGCTCGGCGCCTATGAGCGCCTCTGACGCGCCCAAAGCGATCGTCGATTGATTTCGAGCGGCGCTTTGCGGAAAACAAAGCGTTCAGAAATTAAGCTCGATGGCGCCGGGGTATGACCGAACTCGAGTTGAGCGCAGGCGAATATGAAGCTGGCGTCGCGCCCGCCCTCGGCGGCGCGCTGACCTTTCTGCGCCAAAGCGGAAGAGATTTGCTGCGCCCCGCCGCTTCTCTCGACGCCATTCGCGAAGACCCCCGGTCTGCGGCTTCTTTCGTTTGCGTTCCCTATTTCGGCCGGCTCTATGGCGGGCTCGACTTCGCAGGCCGCCACTGGGACATGGCCCCGACCGTGCCTGCCTGCGATCCGAAATCCGCTCTTCATGGCGAAGGATGGATTTCGCCATGGACGCTCGAAGATGAGTCACATGCGAGCGTCACCCTTCGCCTCGTTCACGATGGACAGGCGGAAGGGCGCTTTCCATTCGCGTATGTCGCTGAACAGCGGATTGTCCTTTCGGAGAAGGGGCTTTCGATCGTTCTTACGGTGACGAACGCAGGCGATCACCCAATGCCTGCCGCGCCGGCCCTCCACCCTTATTTTCCGCGCACGCCCGCGACGCGTCTCACTTTCTCCGCCAAAGGCTTCTGGACGCCCCCGCAAGGGAACGCGCCGGGCCAGGCAGGCCCGATTCCTCAAGCGCTCGACTTTTCGAATGGCGGCGTCCTTCCAGAAACCCCTCTCGATCACAGCTATTCGGGGTTTGGCGGAACCGTTCTGATTGAAACGGGAACCAGCCGAACAACGCTCTCAAGCGACGCCCCCTTCCTTCATGTCTACGCGCCGAAGGGCGAAGGCTTTTTCTGCCTGGAGCCGCTCACCGGACTTCCCGGCGCCAGAGAACTCCCAATTCTGGCGAAGGGCGATACCGCGCGGATACAATTGAACATCGCCGCCGCCTAAAGCCTAACGCGCCATTAACGCGCTCGGTCTAGGCTCGCGCCATGCTGCAGGCCATCAAATCCGGCGACTGGATCGACGCCGCGCGCATCTTGCGCGTGGCGCGCGTCACGCTTTTGTTCTCGGTGCTGATCATTGGCGTGCTCGCCGTCACCGCTGGCGATCCGAAGGGCGCGAACGGACGGCCTGCCGGAGAAGACTTCTTCAGCTTCTGGTCCGCCGGCGCGCTCGCAACGGAAGTCTCGCCCGAAGCGGTCTATGACGCGCGCGAACATTTCAAAGCGCATCAGCGCCTACTCGCAGAAGAAAATCCGCCCTTCTATCCCTACTTCTTTCCGCCCTTCTTCTTTTTCGTCACCATCATCCTCGCAATGCTCCCGCTCAAGACGGCGTGGGTCGCGTGGATGGCGGCGACGCTTCCGATTTATCTCTGGGCCGCGCGCATCTCATTCCCGATGAGAGGATGGCTGCTGCTCGCGCTCGCCTACCCGGCGGTGTTCGTTAACTTCGCACATGGACAGAACGGATTCCTCATCGCCGGCCTTCTCGCAGGCGGCGTTTTGATGCTCGACAAACGCCCACTGCTGGCGGGCGTTCTTTTCGGCCTGCTGACGCTGAAACCTCATTTCGGCCTTCTCATTCCGATCGTCCTTCTTGCGACAGGGCGTTGGCGAACGATCGCAGCCGCATGCGCGACTACGCTCCTTCTGTGCGGCGCGGCGACGCTCGCCTTCGGCGCCGATATCTGGCCCGCCTTCTTCAAGAACGCCGCTTTCGCCCGCACCGCCTATCTCGCCGATGGCGGCGGCGGCTGGGCGAAACTCCAAAGCCTCTATTCAGCGTTGCGCGCGCTCGGCGCGCCGGAAGCGCCCGCCATGGCCGCGCAGGCGGCGCTTGGATTGGGAATCGCGGCATCCATGGTCTGGCTCTGGCGCAGCACAGCGCCGTTCGCCTTAAAGAGCGCAGGCCTCATCACCGCTGCCCTTCTCGCAACGCCTTATGTCTACGACTACGATTTCATGGCGCTCGCGCCTGCGCTCGGGCTCCTCGCATCCGAAGGTCTCAAGGACGGTTTCCGCCCCTATGAAAAGACAGGGCTCGCCTTCGCTTTTCTTGCGCCGCTGGTGGCCCGCACCCTCGGCGCGGCGACGCTCATCCCGATAGGATTTCTCGCCCTCGCCGCGGTTTTCGCGCTCACTATGGCCCGCGCCTTGAGCGCCGTCGGGGCGCGCGCTGAAGAGCCCTGCGCCGCCTGACCCCGCTGCTGCATGGCCGCCTGTCGCTTCGCCCTCCCCGCAGCTATGCTGGCGCGAGGATGAAGGAGAGCCCGCAATGGCCTATACATGCTTTACCGTCGATATCGCCGACCATATCGCGCATATCCGCTTTAACCGGCCGGACAAAGCGAACTCGATGATCCCGGAGTTCTGGCGAGAACTTCCCGAAGCGGTCAACGACATCTCGGACAACGCCTGGGCCCGCGTCATCGTCCTTTCCTCCGAGGGCAAACATTTCAGCTCCGGCATGGACATCTCGGTCTTCATGCAAGGCGGTCTCGATCCGGATGAGAGCAATCGCGAACTCGATGCAGAGCTCTTCACGCACAAGGTGAAAGCGCTGCAGAACACATTTTCAGCGCTTGAGAACGCTCGCCAGCCCGTGCTCGCCGCCATTCAGGGTGGCGCGATCGGCGCCGGCGTCGATCTCGTCACCGCCTGCGACTGTCGATATGCGAGCGAAGACGCCTTCTTCTGCATTCAGGAGACCGCAGTCGGCATGACCGCGGATGTCGGCACCTTCCCGCGTCTCGCGCGGCTCATCCCCGAAGGCTGGGCGAGGCAGATGTCGTATACGGCCGAACGCCTCCCCGCGTCGAAAGCGAAAGAGATCGGTCTCGTCAACGAGGTCTTCGCCTCGCATGAAGCGCTCCTCGCCGGCGTCATGGAGATCGCCGGGAAGATCGCCGTCCACTCGCCGCTCGCCGTGACTGGCTGCAAGGCGATGATCAACTATTCGCGCGATCATTCCACCGCCGACGCACTCAACTATATCGGCGTCTGGAACGCCGGCATGCTGCGCGCTGACGACATCAAGGAGAGCTTCATCGCCAAGATGGAGAAACGCGCGCCGAAATTCGCCGATCTGAAGAAGATCAAGAAATCGCTCTAGCTGGCCCTTTCGGAGCACGGCGCTGAGACGGCGATTGGACGGGATCGCCGGCTATCTGCCCGGCCCGGCTCCAATTTTCGGCCTCCGCTGCGACGACAGGCCCCTTTCCACGCGGGCGAGCGCTGCTATATTCCCGGCTCACATCTCTGCGCCCGGACAAGATCTCTGTTTGGGACGCTTCCCATTTGAACCTTCTGGGCACGAAAGCGGCGACGCATGGTTGAGCTTACCCTTCCGAAGAACTCGAAGATGACCGGCAAGGGGAAGGCCTTCACCGCGGCCAAGAAGGATGGCGGCCAGTACCGCACGTTCAAGATCTATCGCTACGATCCGGATGGCGGCGAGAACCCGCGCGTCGACAGCTATGAAGTCGAGATGACTGGCGTGTCGATGGTTCTCGACGCGCTCATCAAGATCAAGAACGAGATGGACCCGACGCTGACGTTCCGGCGCTCCTGCCGCGAAGGCGTATGCGGATCATGTTCGATGAACATCAACGGCGCCAACACGCTCGCCTGCACCAAGGGCATGCATGAACTCGGCTCCGGCGACGTGACCGTCTATCCGCTGCCCCACCAGCCGGTCGTGAAAGACCTCGTGACGGACCTCACGAACTTCTACAAGCAGCACGCTTATATCCAGCCTTTCCTGCAAGCTGACGCCAGCGAGCGCGAGAAGGAATTCCTTCAGTCGCCGGAAGCGCGCGCCAAGCTCGACGGCCTTTACGAGTGCATTCTCTGCGCGTCCTGCTCGACCTCCTGCCCGTCCTATTGGTGGAACGGCGACAAGCCGGACGGCGAAGAATATCTCGGGCCAGCGGCGCTGCTGCAGGCCTATCGCTGGCTCAGCGACAGCCGCGACGAGAAAACCAACGAACGCCTCGACAAGCTTGAAGACGAATTCAAGCTATATCGTTGCCACACGATCATGAACTGCGCACAGGTCTGTCCAAAAGGCCTAAACCCGGCGAAAGCGATCGCCGAAATCAAGAAGATGATGGTGAACCGTCCGGCGAAAGGCGAAAGCCCCGCCGCCCACAAAGCCGCGCCTGCCAAGGCCTGACACCATCAGCGTAGCTCCATAGCCGCAGGCGGCGCCTGCACGCCTCGCCGATGATAGGCGTGCGTCCCTTTCACGCCCGGTGAAAACCGGGCGGGAGCCCGTCATGACAAATCCTGCGGCGTCATCGCCGTCCCGCCCTTCGGCGGTCAAAACCTATATTGAGCTGTTCACGCCGAAACTCGTGACCATTCTGCGCGAGGGCTACCGATTCAAGGAATTTCGCGCGGACGCTCTCGCAGGCGTCACCGTGGCGATCGTCGCGCTACCGCTTTCGATGGCGATCGCCATCGCGTCGGGCGTCGAGCCGGCGCGCGGTCTTTATGCGGCGATCATCGGCGGCTTCCTCGTATCGGCGCTCGGCGGCAGCCGGTTCCAGATCGGCGGACCGGCCGGCGCCTTCATCATCCTCGTGGCGGCGACAGTACAGAAGCACGGCGTCGACGGCTTGCTGCTCGCGACGTTCATCTCAGGGTTCTTTCTCGCTGCGGCGGGATTCCTGCGGCTCGGCACCTATGTGCAGCTCATTCCCTATCCCGTGACGGTTGGCTTCACGGCGGGGATCGCCATCGTCATCTTCACAAGTCAGATCGCCGATCTCTTCGGGCTGACCATGGAAGGGGGCGGCGGTCATGGCATCGTCTCCACATTGGAGGCCGCCGTCGCGAGCGCGCCCAGCGCGAACCCTTATGCGATCGCCGTTTCTCTCGGAACGATCGTCACCATCCTGACCCTACGACGGTTTGCGCCGCGCCTTCCGGTCATCCTCATCGCCGTTACAGGCGCGGGCGTCGTCGCCGCTCTCTTCAATCTTCCGGTCGAGACGATCGGCTCGCGCTTCGGCGGCATCCCGAACGGGCTTCCGCCGCCTTCACTTCCGCCGATCAGCCTTGCGAAGATTTCAGCGGTTCTCCCCGACGCCTTCTCCTTCGCCCTGCTCGGCTCCATCGAGTCATTGCTGTCGGCGACTGTCGCCGATGCGATGACGGGCCGGCGTCATCGTTCGAATTGCGAACTCGCCGCGCAGGGCGTTGCGAACATCGCATCGTCGATTTTTGGCGGTCTCGTCGTTACGGGCACGATCGCGCGGACAGCGACGAATGTGCGCGCCGGCGCGCACGGCCCAGTCTCGGGCATGCTGCATTCTGTCTTCGTGCTGGCTTTCATGATCATTGCCGCGCCGCTCGCTTCCTATGCGCCGCTCGCAGCGCTCGCCGGCGTGCTCGCCGTCGTCGCCTGGGACATGGTCGAACGGCACGCCATGGCGAGCCTGATGCGTTCTTCAATGTCGGACGCCGCCGCGCTCTCGGCGACCTTCCTGCTCACTGTCTTCCAGGGCCTCACTCAGGCGATCGTCGCTGGCGTCGCCATTGGCGCGCTCTCCTTCATTCAGCGCATGGCGGATTCCGCGGCGCTCAGCAGCCATGGCCCGCTCCTCCAGCCTGACATGCCAGACGCCCCAGCCGGAGAACGGACTGCCTATGAGGCGGCGGCCGGCGAACGGGGCGTTGCGGTCTACCGGCTTTCCGGCGCGATCTTCTTCGGATCGGCGGCAAGCCTTGGCGCGGCGCTCGACCGCGTTCTCTCCGGCCAGCACACGCTCATTCTCGATTTTTCGGGAGCAGCGCTTGTCGACTCGAGCGGCGCCAACGCCATCTCCGGCTTCATCCGTAAAGCGGAGCGACGCGGCGTGAATGTCGTCATTTCCGGCGCATCGCCTGACGTCAGGCGCGCGCTCGTCAGTGGCGGCCTCAAGGCGCCGCGCGTGCGTTATGAAGTCGATCTCGATGAGGCGCTATCAACCGCGAAGACCGGCGCGGCCTAAGATTTCAGCGCGCCGGTTTCGAGATCGAGCCCCGCCGCTTCAAGCGCGCGCAAAAGCGGCTCGATATGCGCCGCGTAAGCCTGCGCCCGGCCGGAAAGGCTCACCGGCTCGCGCACCTGCACGGCGCTGATCGTCGAGGCGGCGGAACCCGGCTTGCCGCGTTCTGCGCAGCCCTCTTCCCAATCGAGACCGCAAAGCTCCACCAGCCTGCGCGCTTCCGCGTCAAAGTTTTCGACAAATGGCTCGTACTGGACCGTCACGAAGCGGTCGCCGAGAACGGACTCCCAATGCGCCGCGGTCTTTTCGCGAAGCGCGAGGAAGTGGGCGATATCCTCAAAGCCGCCTGTAAACGCCCAGTACTTCGTGAATTCATGGCGATAAATTGACAGAGCCGTCTCGACCGGATTGCGCCGCACCCTGATGATCGGCGAAGCAGGAAAGAGTTGTGCGATCAATCCCACTGCGTCCGCATTGAGGAGCCCCTTGTCTGTCATGAACCGCGCACCATCGAGCGCAGGCGCCTGCGCCCAATAGGCGCCCGCGAAATGGGCTCGCTCATCTTCGCTCAAGGGGCCCGCAAACGCTCCGCGCTGCATGAATAATTCGAGCAGCGTCGCCATCGCCGGCAACTCTCCGCCGGCATGAACACCCGAATGAGCGCCGACGACAGATTCAAGCAAGGTCGTTCCTGACCGCGGCGCACCCATGATGAAGATCGGCGTTGCGGGACTTTCGGCGGCGCCGGAAGTCGCGGCAGCGAAGTCTTCCTGATCCGAAAAGCGGTCCCAGATGGATTTAATGCGCTGTTCGGCGCCGGAGGCATCGTATTCGACGTTCTCAAGACGCCTGTTTTCGTTGGCGAACGCATTCGCGCGAGCGTATTCCTGAAACGCTCTGTCGATGTCGCCTTTGGCGTCGTGGTGATGAGCAAGGACGAAACTCGCCATGCTCCGTTCGGCTGGCGATCTCGATGCGTCTTCGACCCTGCGCGTCAGCGCCTCAATTTCCGACTCTTTGAGCTTGCCCTTACGCAGCGCGCTCAAATGCGGATAGACGGGCAGATAATCCGGGTCGAGCAAAACCGCCTCTTCAGCAAGCGAGAGCGCCTGCTCGATATCGCCTTCCTGTAGGCGATGGAGCGATTGGGTGGAACGCAAGGCCGCGTTCGGCTTTTGTCGGTCCGCTTCCTCAAGTGCTGCACTGGCTTTTTCCGTAAGGCCCGCCCTAAGCGCGACGCTAGCGTAAGCTGTGAGGTTGGGCGGCGTGCGCCCCTCGAACTTGAGCACATTCTCAAATGCCTCCAATGAGGCGCGCAAGCGCGCGCTTTCATAAAAAGCAAGAGCGAGGTCGCGCCAGGCGGCAGCGTTCTTGGGCTGCTTGGAGAGAAGTTGCTGCGAGGTCCGTTCCAGGGTCGGCCAATCGCGATTGACGCGCGCAAAATCGAGCCGAACCTGCAAAGTCTCGGGAGCGTCTGGCTTGAGTTTGTCAGCATGCTCCAAAGCGTAGAAGGCGGCGGGATAATTACCCGCGGCGGCATGCGCCCGCGCAAGGCGCAGAGCAAGCGCCAGATTCCCGCTGTCGAGGATGAGCGCCCGGTCGAGCGCTTCCGCAGCTTTCTCGTATTCCCGCTTCGCAATGAGACTCTCGCCGAGAATCTGCCAGGCCTTCGCAAAGTCCGGCGCGAGCCGTGTCGCCGTTTCGAGTTCTTCGATCGCACGATCGATCTGGCCTGTCGCCCGGCAGTATTCGGCGAGGTTGGCGTGATAGCCGGGGCTCTCAGGCGAGAGCTCAATCGCTTTGACGAGCGGCGCCTCAGCCTCGTCCGTACGGCGCGCGTGGAGAAGGGCCATGCCATAGACGGAAAGCGCGTCAGGATCGGCCGGGTTCTCCGCAAGGGCCGCCTCATATCGGGCGAGAGCGGTCTTGAGATCTCCCTTTCTGTGGGCCTCAAAGCCCTCGGCGAGAATGGAGTTGGCAGCAGCGTCGCTCATGATGTCCGGACTTCCTGATTGATCGGCAAGAGGATGATTTATAAGGCGTTCCATCCAAAAAGCGAATGCGCCGGGCAGCTCGCCCGCATGCAGCCCGGCCCCATACGACCGGCAGCCCGCAATTGGCGGCGGATGGTCTCGTCAATGTCAAGATAATCTGCGAAACAGGAATCTCATGCGAAAGGCGGAGGGGCCATTCATGCGCATTGTCCTAAATATTCTGCTCGGCCTTGTGGGCCTCGTTCTCATCCTGGCCGCCGGGGCCTATTTCTGGTTCTGGGCGACCCCGGTCGGCGTCAACAATTACATCAACAAGGTCACGATCGAGGCCGCGATCGATTCCCCGGAGCTGATCACCCAGCTCGGCATCATCGACAACACCCCCCTCGACTTTCACAGCGGCAAGCTCTCCGACTACACGGAGGCGCAGGACAAGAAGTCTCTCGCCAAGCTGAAGCGCGCGCGCGCCGGGCTCGACAAATACGGGCCGGACGGCCTCGAAGGACAGGAACTCCTCAGCTGGAAAATCACCGCTTGGTTCTTCGACGATCTCATCCGCCAGGCCGAGTTCGAATATGGCGGCTATCGCGTCAACCAGATCTCAGGCGTCACGGTCGACCTGCCGCAGTTCCTCACCGATATTCACGTCATCAAGAACGAAAAGAGCGTCAAGCGCTATATCTCGCGCGTCAACGAGTTCGGCCGCGTGCTGCGCGAAGTGAAGGCGCGCGTTGAAGATGACCGCGCGCACGGGGTCGTTCCGCCGGACTTCATCATCGACAAGGCGCTGAACGGCATGCGCAACTTCATCGAGGGCGGCGCGGAAGCAAACCCCCTCGTGACGACGCTGCCCGCCAAGCTCGAGAAGATCGAGGGGCTCAGTGAAGAAGCGCGCACCGCTTATGTCGACGAAGCGAAAGAGATTGTCTCTTCGCAAGTCATCCCCGGCTATGAAGCGCTGATCGCCCTCTTCGAAGACATGGCGAAGACGACCGACCACAACGCCGGCGTCTGGCGCATTCCGGACGGCTCGAAAATCTACGCCGCCGCGCTCAAGTCGAACACGACGACCGACATGACCGCCGACGAAATTCACGAAATCGGCTTGTCGGAAGTCGCCCGCATTGAAGCGGAGATGGACGCGATCCTGATCCAACAGGGCCTTACCGAGGGCGATGTTTCGACCCGCGTGAAACAGCTCATGTCCGATCCGGCGCAGATATTCCCGAATACGGATGAAGGCCGCCAGCAGATGCTCGACTATCTCGTCGAGCTGAACACGGAGGTCATGGAGAAGGCGCCGCAATACTTCATCACGCTGCCGCCGCAGCCGCTCGAAGTTGTGCGCGTGCCGGAATATTCACAGGATTCCTCGCCCGGCGGTTACTACAATCCGCCCGCGCTCGATGGTTCGCGGCCGGGCCGCTTCTACATCAATCTCAAGAACACGGCGGACAACCCGCGCTGGACGCTGCCGACGCTGCTCTATCACGAAGGCGCGCCGGGCCATCACTTCCAGCTCTCGACCTCGCAGATGATCAAGAACGTGCCGGTGCTGCGCAAGCTCTCGCCGTTCAACGCATACGCCGAGGGCTGGGCGCTCTATGCAGAGCGTCTCGCGTCGAAGGACATGGGCATGTATGCGGATTATCCGCTCGGCGATCTCGGCCGTCTGCAGGCGGAAATGTTCCGCGCCGTGCGCCTTGTCGTCGACACCGGCATGCACGCCAAACACTGGTCTCGCGAGGAAGCGATTGAGTACATGGTCTCGAAGACGGGCATGACCGAGGAAGAAGTCACCCGCGAAATCGAGCGTTACGTCGTGTGGCCGGGTCAGGCGACAGCCTATAAAACCGGCCAGCTCGCCATTCTTGCGATGCGCGACCGCGCCGAAAAGGAGCTTGGCGACAAGTTCGATCTGCGCGAATTCCACGAGGTCGTTCTGATGAACGGCGCAATGCCGCTCGGCATTCTCGATGAAACGGTCGACAACTGGATCGCAGAAGAAAAAACGAGCCAGTAAGGCGATTCCCGGCGTCGGCTTTAACCTTGCCCTTTCAGGGCGCCGGTTGAAAGGTCGACGCCGCCGGCCGCCAGCGCCTCGCGCAAGGGGCCGAGATATTTCGAATAAGCCTCAGCGCGCGCCGTCGCGCGCCGGACCGGCTCGCGCACTTGCGCAGCGCTTATCGTCGCCGCAACGCGTTCCGCCTTTTGGAAATCGCGGCAAGCGTCTTCCCATTCGAGGCCACAGAAGGCGACGAGCCGGCGCGCTTCAGCCTCGAAATTGTCCGTGAACGTTTCATACTGAACAGTCATGAACCGTTCCGGATAATGGCGCTCCCAATGAGCGACGAGGCGCGCATATTGCGTGTAACGCCGTCCGATCGATTTCAGATCCGTCGTGAACGTCCAGAACTTCAGGAAGTCCTGCCGGTAGATCGCAAGGCCGCACTCGAGCGGATTGCGGCGGATGTTGACGAATCGCGCTGACGGGAAGAGCTGCGCAGCGAAACCCACCGCCTCGATATTGAGAAGATTCTTGTCGGTGAAATACGCGGCGTCCGTTGGCGCGCCAGCGAGATAGGTTTCCACGAAACGCCCGCGTTCCTCTTCGGTGAGGACACCATCATTGTCGATACCGCGCGCTTTCAGCCACGCATTGAACATTGGCGGCAACATCGGCGCTTCGCCAGCGGAGGCGACTTTCGAATGCGCTTCGAGAACGCTTTCGATGAGCGTTGAACCGGAACGAGGCAACCCGACGATAAAAATCGGCGTCGGCGCCGCGAAGGCGCGCCTTGCCTGCGCGCCGCGGAACGTCTTGATAATGTGATCAGTCCACGCATCAGCGCCATCGGCGTCGAATACAAGGCCTTCCGCTCGTGCGCGAGACGCGCTGAGACTGTTTGCGCGCTCATATTCCGAAAAAGCGAGATCGACTTCGCCCCGCGCATCAAGGCTATGGGCGAGGACAAAGCCGGCTGTCGCCCGCGCAGCAAACGAAGCGCTTTCATTGCGAACAAGAACTTTCAGAGGCTCTTCTTCGGATGGCGTCAGCCTTCCCTTCCGGAGCGCGCTCAACTGCGGATAAGCCTGAATGAAGCCTGGATCTATTTCGAGGCAACGCAGGCAATATTCTTCCGCCTGCTGTGTTTTTCCCTGATAGGTGAGCAGGAGCGCCTTCGTCGCCAGAACGGCGGGAGAGCGAGGGGCGATCTCCTCCGCCTCGGTAATCGCCTTTTCCGCGCGCGAAAAATCAAGAGCCTGAAGCGCGAGACGTGCAAGCTCGACAAGGTCTTCCGCTGACGGACTTTTGTGGATCGCTTTTTCGAATGCTTCGAGCGCCGGACCATACCGCCCCTGTTGCACGCGCGCATTGGCGACGGCGCGCCATGCGGCGGGGTCGCTTTTCGTCATCTCCGCGAGCTTCACCGCAACGCGCTCAAGCTCCGGCCAGTCGCCGAGCATCCGCGCGACATCAGCCTGCAATGAAGCGACTGCGCGCTCATTCGGCGCAAGGCGTTCCGCATGCGCCAGAACATGGCGCGCCGCTGGCGGGTTCCCCAGCGCCATGAGAAGGCGCGCAAGCTGAAGCGCATGACCGAGATTTCGGTCGTCGAGCATGAGGGCGCTGTCGAAGGCATCCGCGGCCTGCTGGAGCCGGCCGGCGGCCTGATGCTCGGCGCCGATCCGCGCGAGGAGGCCCGAGCAGGCGCGGCGCGCTTCCGCGTCGGCCGGAGCGGCGGCGAGCGCGCGCTTGTAGCTTGCGAGAGCATCCGCGAGCCGCCCCGCCTTCTCGGCGGCGCGCCCCTCGGCGATCGCGCTGGCAGCCTCTGGACCGGCCATGTTCCTGCTGACCTTCCTATCCCTTCGGGCCGGCGACGGCCCTTTTCTGCTCTAATCGATACCGCCCGAAGTCGGAACAGGGCCGCTCGCTTTGAAGATTCTCAACGAGGCGGCGTTGCACCCCTTGCATATTTTGATATTTCCATTATTATGGAAATATGGAAACGAAAGAAGCCGTCGCTGCCTTTTCCGCCCTCTCTCAGGAGACGAGGCTCGAAGCCCTCCAGATTCTGGTGCGGCAGGGCCCCGCAGGCCTTTCCGCGGGCGAAATCGCTGAAGCCCTCGGCGTCGCCGCGCCGACGCTTTCCTTTCACCTCAAAGAGCTATCGACCGCAGGCCTTATCGTCGCCCGCAAGCAGGGACGAAGCGTTATCTACGCCGCCAATTATGGCGGCGTGCGCGAGCTCGTCGACTTTCTTATGGCCGATTGCTGCCAGGGCGACCCGCGCCTGTGCGGACCGTATGTCATCAAGGAGAAGACTGCATGAGACGCCTGCATATCCACATCAAGGTTGAGAACTTCGAGGAATCCGCGAAGTTCTACACTGCTCTTTTCGGAAGCGAACCGAGCAAACAGGAACCCGGCTACGCCAAATGGATGCTCGATGACCCGGCCGCGAACATCGCCATTTCGGCCCGCGGAGACGCCGACGCCATCGATCATGTCGGCGTGCAGGTCGAAAGCGACGACGAGCTCAAGGAGATCGCCGACAGGCTGAAGGCTGCGAACGCCTCGATCACTGAAGAAGCGAACGCGACCTGCTGCTACGCGCGCAGCAACAAATACTGGGCGCTCGGCCCGGAAGGCGCCGTCTGGGAGCTTTTCCACACTTTCGGAGACAGCACGACTTACGGCGATAGCCGCCCGACCATGCCGGCGAACGGCTGACGGCTCCAAATGCGCAACATCCTTTTTCTCTGCACCGGCAATTCGGCTCGCTCGATCATGGCCGAAGGCTATATGAACACGGCCGGCGCCGGTACATGGCGCGCCTTTTCCGCTGGCTCAAACCCGACAGGAAAGGTCAACCCTTTCGCGATCGAAACGCTGACCGCACATAAGATCTCCGTCGCATCCCCTTCGTCCAAAAGCTGGGACGCATTCGCGGACGAAGGCGCGCCGGTGATGGATGTCGTCGTCACCGTCTGCGACAACGCGGCGGGCGAAGTCTGCCCGATCTGGCCGACGCGGAACGGCGCGGCGCCGAAGAAGCTCCACTGGAGCTTTCCCGATCCCGCCGCCGCGACGGGCAGCGATGCGGAGAAGCGCAAAGCCTTCGAACGCGTCTTCGCCGACATCCGCGCGAAGATAGACGCCTTCCTCTCCGACCCCGCCAACTGATTCAAATTCCGCGAGAAACCTGATGTCGATTTTTGAGCGCTATCTTTCGCTGTGGGTGGCCCTGTGCATTGGCGCCGGCATCATTCTCGGCAAACTCGCCCCCGGCGTCTTCACGATGATGGCGTCATGGCAATACGCCAATGTGAACTTCGCGGTCGCCATTCTCATCTGGGCGATGGTCTATCCCATGATGATCGGCGTCGATTTCGCGAGTCTTCGCCGCGTCGGCGATCGGCCGAAGGGGCTCATCATCACGCTCGCAGTCAACTGGCTCATCAAGCCATTTACGATGGCGGCGCTCGGCGTTCTTTTCTTCAAGCACATTTTCGCCAGCCTCATTCCGGCGCCGGATGCAGACAGCTATATCGCCGGACTGATCCTTCTTGGCGCAGCGCCCTGCACGGCCATGGTCTTCGTCTGGTCGCAGCTTACGCGCGGCGACCCGACCTATACGCTTGCGCAAGTGAGCGTGAACGACGCGATCATGGTGTTCGCCTATGCGCCGATCGTCGCTTTGCTGCTCGGCGTCACCGATATCGCCGTACCGTGGGCGACGCTCATTCTTTCGGTTTGCCTTTACGTCGTTATTCCGCTCATCGCCGGCGCGATAACGAGAGCGCTGCTGCTCAAGAATGGCGGCGCAGAGCGCGTCAACGCTTTCACGGCGCGCCTGAAACCCTATTCAGTGGTCGGACTACTTGCGACAATCATTCTGCTCTTCGGCTTTCAGGGACAGGTTATCCTCAATCAACCGCTTGTCATCGCGCTGATCGCCATTCCCCTGATCGTGCAGTCCTACGCCATCTTCGCAGTGGCGTTCGGCGCGGCTTGGGCTTGGCGGGTTCCTTTCGCCGTCGCCGCGCCCTGCGCGCTCATCGGCACGTCGAACTTCTTTGAGCTCGCCGTCGCCGTCGCAATCAGTCTCTTTGGCCTGAATTCGGGCGCGGCGCTGGCGACTGTCGTCGGCGTTCTGGTCGAGGTGCCGGTGATGCTTTCGCTGGTCGCGCTCGCCAATGGATTGCGCGACCGCTTTCCCGAGACTGAAAGCGCCTGAGCGCCGGCCTTTTCGCACCGCGGAACGCGGGCTATAGACCCGCCCATGAGGGGCCCGCTCAAAAGATATAACGAACTCGTCGAGACCGGCGCGCTGGACGCCGATCCCGCGCAGGAAGCGGCCGCCATCCGGCTGCAGGCGCTTGAAGACGCGCTCCACCGGGAGCGCGGCGGGCTTTTCGGTCTGATGCGGAGCAAGGCGCCGGCGCCGAAGGGCGTTTATCTCTGGGGCTCCGTCGGGCGCGGCAAGACCGCGCTGATGGACATCTTCTTCAACAACACCAAAACGCATGCCAAGCGCCGCGTGCACTTCCACGAATTCATGGCGGAAACGCATGAGCGCATCGCCGCCTGGCGCGCGCTCGATGAAAAAGCCAAGCGCCGTCACAAGGCCGCGAGCCGCCGTTCGCTCGACGACCCGATGCCCCCGGTCGCCCACGACATCGCCCGCCATGCGCACCTTCTCTGCTTTGACGAATTTCAGGTGAAGGATATCGCCGATGCGATGATCCTCGGGCGCCTGTTCGAGGCGCTGTTCGCCGAGGGCGTCGTCATCATCGCGACGTCCAACCGCCCGCCCGACGATCTTTACAAGGACGGATTGAACAGGCAGCTGTTCCTTCCTTTCATCGATATGCTGAAGACGCGGCTCGACGTCGTGGAACTCAAATCCGCGCGCGACTATCGCCTCGCGCAGTTCGCCGGCGCGCCGGTTTATTATTCGCCGCTCGGGCAAACGGCCGACGCCGCGATGGATACGGCGTGGGCGCGGTTCATATCCGGCGCGCGCGAACATGAAGACCGGATCGAAGTGAAAGGCCGAACGCTCGTCGCACACCGCACGGCGCGCGGCGCGGCGCGTTTCGACTTCGACGAGCTTTGCGCGCGCGCCCTCGGCGCCAGCGACTATCTCGCGCTCACCCGGCGTTACGGGACGCTCTTTCTCGACAACATTCCGCAGATGAACCCTTCCCTGCGCGACAGGGCGATCCGCTTCATCACACTCGTCGACACGCTCTACGACACGAAAACGAAACTCGTCTGCTCGGCGGACGCCGAACCGGACGAACTCTATGTCGCGGGCGACGGTTCTTTTGAATTCGAGCGCACGGCTTCCCGCCTTATTGAAATGCGCTCCGAGGCCTATCTCGCCGCCGAGCACGCCGCAAAAACCGAGACACCCGCCGCCGGGTGAATGTTTCACGTGAAACATGGCGCTCCGCTCTACTCCTGAAAAATCAACGACTTGCGAGACGAAAGGCGCCTTTCGATTCTGCGGATGCGTTAGCGCACTTGGATCCGCTGCAATGAGCCCTCCCTAACCCTCTCCCTTTCCAAGGGAGGGAATCCAGCCGTCCTTTATCGAACGCACCGCGTATCAAAACGGAAGGCGAAGTTCCCTCCCTTGGAAAGGGAGGGCTAGGGAGGGTTCCCTGCTGAGTTTCATCAACGCGCCTTTCACAAAGGGTCTTGCTCAGGCGGCATTATAAAGGCGCCGGCGGCGCTGTCGGATAACTATCCCCGCATTGAGGATATTAACCATGAAGGGCGTTGTTTGTTCGTCATTCCGCTTTTCAAAATTCAACCGGAAGGGGCGCCTCACACCGCAAGCTTGAACACGCGCGCTGTATTGGCGCCGAGGAAAAGCGCCTTCGCTTCCGCATCGAGCGGCGCGGCGTCAATTCCCTCAAGCGCTTTCGACGGCGCGATCATCGGCCAGTTCGTGCCGAAGAGGACTTTCTTCCTTCCATGCGCGGCCGCGTATTTGATCAGCGCTTCCGGATAGCGCTTCAGCGTATAGGCCGAGGTGTCGATGTAAAAATTCGGATGCTTCGTGGCGACGGCGATCGCCTCCTCCGTCCACGGATAGCCTATGTGGCCGCCGACAATGACAAGCTCGGGAAAATCGAGCGCGACCTGATCGATATAGGGGATGGGCCGGCCAACCTCCGAAGGCATCAAAGGGCCGGTGTGGCCGATTTGCGTGCAGAACGGCACGCCAAGCTCGCAGCATTCGGCGTAGATCGGGTAAAAGCGGCGGTCCGTCGGCGGCGTCTCCCACAACCACGGAAGCACGCGAACGCCCTTGAAGCCGAGCGTTTTCACGCAGCGGCGAATTTCGCGCACCGCTTCCATGGGCTTGCGAAGATCGACCGAGCCGACGCCGGAGAGCTTTCCCTTGGACTCCTTCACCCAGCCCGCGACTTCATCATTGGAAATGAGATCACCAGCCGGCGCCGTCCAGGCGGAGATTATGCCGTGCGATATCCCGCCCTGCTCCATCGCCCCAAGCGTGAAAGCTAGCGGCAGATCTCCCGTCTCCTTATTGCCGGTCCAGCGGTTGAGGCTGGCGATCCATGGCTGCCCCAAGAGGCGGGCGGTCGGATGCTGCATCCATGCGTCAATGATCATCTGGCTCTCCCTGAATTTGGATTGAGCCTAGGCGCGCCGCACGCGCGCTGCATGGTCCAGATGCAGTTCGAACTGCTATTTCCTCCCGCGCTTGCGCGCGGGGGACGTCGCGACTATTCCGACGCCATGTCCAGCAATGAAGAATTCACCGGCGACGGCCCGCATGACGAAAGCCTCGCCCCGCGCCTGCCTTTCCCGGAGCTTGTCGCCCTGACCGCCGCGTTCATGGCGCTCAATGCGCTCGCCGTCGATATGATGTTGCCGGCCCTTGGCATTATCGGCACGGAGCTCGGCGCAGCGCAGGACAATGACCGGCAGCTCATCATCGTCGTCTACCTGCTCGGCAACGGCATTGCGCAATTGTTCTTCGGGCCGCTGGTCGACCATTTCGGTCGGCGCCGCGTTCTCTTATGGGCGCTCGGCGGTTACATCGTCGGATCGGCGCTGAGCATCGTCGCTTCTTCCTTCACCTTGCTTCTCGCGGCGCGCGCCTTTCAGGGCGTGACCACCGCCGCGACGCGCGTCGCCAGCATCGCGCTCGTGCGCGACCAGTGCTCGGGCCGGCGCATGGCCGAGGTGATGTCGCTTGCGATCACGATCTTCATGGCGGCGCCGATCCTCGCGCCGAGCTTCGGCCAATTGCTTCTCATCGCAGCGCCGTGGCGAGGCATATTCGTCGCGCTGCTGCTTTACGGGCTAGTGCTGGCGATCTGGGCCTATTGGCGCGCGCCTGAAACGCTGCCCCCAAGCGCGCGCACGC
This sequence comes from Caulobacterales bacterium, assembly GCA_020638525.1. Lineage (GTDB taxonomy): Bacteria > Pseudomonadota > Alphaproteobacteria > Caulobacterales > Parvularculaceae > Amphiplicatus. The sequence goes on from JACKIL010000003.1 coordinate 124,537, forward strand.
CCTTCAACCTGCATCAGGTTTTCGCGTCCTACAAAGAGTTCGCTACGACGCGGATCTCTATCGGCTACACGCTTTCCAGCGCGCTCGTGTTCGGCGCCCTCTTTGGCTATATCAGCGCGTCGGAGCAGATCTTCATCGAGACCTTCGATCTCGGCCCCTATTTCCCGATGGCGTTCGCCGCGGTCGCTATTTCGCTCGCCGGCGCCTCGATGACGAATGCGCGTCTCGTCGGGCGGTTCGGCATGCGGCGGCTCGCGCACACCGCGCTGCTTTCATTCGTCATCATCAATATCGTCCACCTCGCCATTGTCTCGATCGCGGGCGACAGCCTCGTCCTGTTCATCCTCTTCACCGGGCTTTCCTTCTTCTGCCTCGGGCTGATCGGCGCGAACATGTCGTCGCTCGCTCTGCAGCCGATGGGGCATATTGCGGGCTCCGCCGCTGCGGCGAACGGCTTCGCCGGCACGACCGTCGCAGGATTTCTCGGCGGGCTGATCGGCCGCTTTTACGACGGCACGACGACGCCGATCGTCATGGGCTTCGCCTGCCTTGGCATGTGCGCCTTCGCCATCGTTCTATGGACGGAGAAAGGCCGGCTTTTCCATTCAAGCGAAGCGGACGCCGCCGCCTATGCAGCGGGAGAGAGGGAATGACAAAAGGCAAGCGCGTCTGCCTTGGCGCCTTCGCCGGCGCCCACGGCGTCAGGGGCGATGCGAAGATCAAGAGCTTCACCGCCGCGCCGGAAGATGTCGCCGCCTACGGGCCGGTGACGACGGAAGACGGAAGGCGGTTTTCGCTCACCGTCATCCGCGTGATGAAGCCTGGTATCGTCCTTGCTCGCGCGCCTGAAATCGCGACCCGGGAGGACGCCGCCGCGCTCTCCGGCACGCTCTTTTACGTCGACCGCGCGAAGCTGCCGGAAACAGAGGAAGATGAATTCTATCTCGAGGACCTCGTCGGGCTTTCGGTCTTCACCATGGAAGGCGCGCCGGCGGGACGCGTCGCAGCGATCCATAATTTCGGCGCGGGCGATATCCTCGAGCTTGCAAACGTTCCTGACCGCAAGAAGAGCATTTTGATTCCGTTCACGAAGGAGTCAGTCCCCGAGATCGACCTCGAAGGCGGGCGTCTCACCGTGGACGCAGCTTTTCTCGAAGAGGGAGAAGGGCAGCCGGAAGACGAAGAGCCCGCCTGAAGCCAGATTCGCCCGGCAGCGTGCAAGCGCGCAAAACAAGAAAGCCGGCTTGCGCCGGCTTTCTCACAGTCGCGCAATGAGCGCCGACTGCGATTAATTGCTGTCGAGTTTCTTCGGCAGATAGAAGGACTGGTTCGAGAAACCGATCCGCGTGCATTCTTCCGCAGCATTCCAGCTGAAGGTGATGAAGCCGAATTCACCGCCCGACGCCAGAGCGGCGACAAGGCCCGGATCTTCCGTCGAGCAGAAGGCCTGAACGCCCTTCGCGTCGGTCGCCTGGCAGAACGCCCATGTGTAGATGCCGCCCACGCCGTCAGAAATGTGGCGCATGCCGCAACCGATGAATTCGACGTTGTTCTTGGAATAACGCGCCGTCACCTGATCGCCTAGGGCGACGCGCGCCGTCGTGTCGACGCTGACCGGCGCCGGCTGCACATAGCCGGCGACCGCCGCTGTTGAAACGAGCGCCGCAACGCCCGCCATTACCCACTTACGACTCACCATGATAAAATTCTCCCTCTTCTCGTTGGTGAACTGACTAAACCCTAAAGCCGTCCTTCGACATCGCCCGAACTTATCGCCTTAGTCAGCTTACGGCGCATTTGCGCACGCTGCTCCGGCGGCAGGCGCGCCATCCTTTGTTGAAACTCGGACATCTCAGCTTCGCTGATCGAACCTTTGCTCACTAAATAATCGAGATCCTGCCCCAGCTGCTTTGCTAGCATTTCCGTATCTGCGCTTGGAGGCGGATTCGATTGAACAGGCGGTGCGGATACAGACGCCTGATAACTCGGTTGCGGCTGGCGTTCGCCCGAAGCGGCGAGCTCCTCGCGGATCACCTGACGTATTTCATCGACGGATAGTCCGCCTTGAGGAATGGCGGCGGAAACGCGCGGCGCCTTCGCGGCGTGAGCCGCCTCAACTTGCATGGCCGCAGTGGAATTCGTGAATTCATGAAGCCGCGCGTCGAGAGCAAAAAGCCTCACGCCGAACAGGATGAGCAGCAGCGCCTGAGCAACAGAAAGCGCAACCAGCAACCTCATCCCGTCCCCCCATTCACTCGCCGCACGCTCCGCTTCGCGAAGAACTGGCTGTATCCAGAGCGCACATTTCAACTAACGGGGGATGGGACGGCCAACAATCCGTTGACAGATCAAGCGAGAAACGTCTCCCCCGAGCTTTCCGCGCGCCGCCACTCTATGCGCGGCGAATTGAGAGTGTCAATTGAACGAAGGGCATGCCGCAACGCGAAAGCCGACTGTTGTGACCTGCGCCACAAGCCCTTGCTTTTCGAGGCAGCGCGCCCTCTTGCTGACACAATCGGGGCGGGCGCGGGTCTTCCCGCAACTCCGTAGACAGCCTATCATGCTCCAAACGAGGGGGCTCATCTGACCATCGCCGAGAAAGCCGCGCCCGCGCGACGGGCGGCGAAACGCTCGCCATTCTTCGTGCTGGCGGCGATATTTGTCATCGCCATTGCGTTTATCGGATTTTCGAAAACCTTCTTCCTGCCTGTCTCTCGCGGATCATTTTCGCCGCCTCCCGCGATCTGGATTCACGCGGCGTTGATGTTCTGCTGGATCTTCCTCTTCCTGACGCAAACCATTCTCATCAGCACCCGGAACGTCAGGCTTCACATGCGCCTCGGGCTTGGCGGCGCGATTCTGGCGGCGACCATCGTTCCCTTCGCGTTTGCGGCCGGCCTCAGCATCCTAGGTCGCGACATCGGTCTGATGGGCGTTGATGCGGCTTACTCGGCTTTCCTGCCGACAATCATCGAACCGCTGCTCTTCGGCGCCCTGGTTGCAGCCGCAATCGCGCTTCGCAGGCGGCCGGACTTTCACAAGCGCCTCATGCTGCTGGCGACGCTTTCCATTCTCGGGCCCGCCTGGTTCAGGTTCAGGCATTTCTTCCCCTCGGTCGAAAACCCGCTCGTCGTTTTTGGCTTCTGGCTCGCAATTACGCCAATGATAGGCGCCGCAATTTGGGATGCGCTGACGCAGGGCCGCGCCCACCCGGTTTATCTGACAGCGCTGCCGGCGCTCATCGCCGTCTATGCGGTCGAGGTCTGGGGCGGCGGGCATCCGGCGTTCATCGCGGCGAGCAAGGCTGTCGCCGGGCTTCTCGGCGCGCCCGCGCCCTGACGGGCCCGGCGCTATTGCCGCCCATCCCCCCTCATGCCATCTGACGGGCGATGACATGGCGAGCGACCGTTCTGACCCTTTACCCGGAGCTATTTCCGGGCCCCCTCGACGCCTCGGTTCTGGGCCGGGCGCGGGCTGAGGGCCATTGGGCGCTCGATACCGTCAACATCCGGGACTTTTCCGACAATCCCTATCGCTCGGTCGACGATACGCCGGCGGGCGGCGGGGCGGGGCTCGTCATGCGAGCCGATATTCTCGCCAAGGCGATCGATTCCGTCCCCCGAAACGACCGGCCTGTCATCTACCTTTCGCCCCGGGGAGCCCCCCTCGCCCAGGCGAGAGTGCGCGAACTCGCCGCCGGCCCGGGCCTCGTCGCTCTTGCGGGCCGTTTCGAGGGGGTGGACGCCCGCCTGATCGAGGCCCGCGGGATCGAGGAAATCTCGCTTGGAGACTTCGTTCTCGCCGGCGGCGAAGTCGCCGCCATGGCCCTGATCGAGGCTTGCGTCCGGCTTCTCCCCGGCGTATTAGGCTCGCCTTCATCGCTGGCCGAGGAAAGCTTTGAGCAGGGGCTCCTTGAGTACCCCTGTTTTACGCGCCCGAGGCTCTTTGAAGGACTTGAAATACCGGCCGTTCTCAGCTCAGGCGATCACAAAAAGATCGCGGCTTGGCGGCGTCGGATGGCGGAAGAAATTACGCGGGCGCGACGACCGGACCTCTGGGAGAGGTACATCAGTAACGGTCCTATCCGGCGCGACAAGAACAAGAAGGACGACGACCGATGAACATTATCGAGCAGCTCGAGAAAGAGCATATCGAAGAACTCGGCAAGAAACTGCCTGAGTTTGCGCCGGGCGATACGGTGAAAGTGAACGTGAAAGTCCGCGAAGGCGACCGCGAGCGCGTGCAGGCCTATGAAGGCGTGTGCATCGCCCGTTCCGGCGGCGGCCTCAATGAGAGCTTCACGGTCCGCAAGATTTCTTTCGGCGAAGGTGTGGAACGCGTGTTCCCGGTCTTCTCGCCGCTCGTCGACTCCGTCGAAGTGGTGCGCCGCGGTAAAGTCCGCCGCGCCAAGCTCTATTATCTGCGCGAGCGCCGCGGCAAGTCGGCCCGTATCGCGGAGAAAGTCGACCGCTCGACGTCCAACGATTAAGCGTTCCAAGAGACAGCAAGATTGGACGGCTCCCTTCGGGGAGCCGTTTTCATTTGCGGCGCAAGTGCAGCATGGGTGCTCCGTGACGTTGCCGGGCCTTTCGACTAGTCTCTCCTCCTCAAAGCCAGAAACGGGAGGGCCCGCGCCATGCTCGGAAGGATCCTGATCGGCCTTGCAGCGATCTTCGCCATCGTGATCGCGCTCGGCTTCGTGCTGCCGGACAAGACGCATGTCGAGCGCAGCATCGTCATCAACGCGCCGCAGGAAGAAGTCTTCGCGCTCGTCAGCGACTTCAATGAATGGAGCGCGTGGTCGCCCTGGGCGTCTTATGACCCCGACATGAAGATGACCGTGGCCGGTTCAGGCGTCGGCCAGACGATGAACTGGGAAAGCGCGAAACTTGGCGATGGCGGCCAAGAAATCACGGAGCTCGATGCGCCACGCCACGTCGCGATGAAGCTCGACTTCGGCGACATGGGACGCGCCTACGCGGCGTTCAATCTTGCGCCCGATGAAAACGGCGTGCGCGTGACATGGGCGCTCGATTCACACAGCCGGGAAGGCGCCGCGCTCTACTTCCAGCCGCTCTTCACCTATATGGGCTTCTTCATGGACGCCATGGTCGGCAAGGATTACGAGACCGGCCTCGCCAACCTGAAACGCGTTGCGGAGAGCCGGTAAGCTCAGCGGCTGCTGTTTTCGCCTGCGCCCTCATTCCTGAAACCGCCCGGCAGATCCGACGCGAGATACATGGCGGCGGCCCACACGGCGACGTTCTGTTTCAGATCGTCCAGATTGACCTTGTCGAGCGTATCGTCCGGCGTGTGATGAAGATCGAAATAATCCCAGCCGTTCTGCGCGAGTTCGAATACGGGCACGCCGACGGCGGATAGCGGCGTCACGTCGGGACCGCCCTTCGTGTCGTTCGCGCCCGGACCGACGCCGAGGGACTTCAGCGCGCTGGCGATCAACGACACTTTGCCAAGCGCGCTTTCGCCGACGCCTGACTGCAATTGCCAGATCCGGCCGGCGCCGAAATCCGATTCCGCCGCGAGCACGTGACGCGAAAGCTCGTCCTTGTGCGCCTCCGCATAAGCCTTGCCGCCGAGAAGGCCGACTTCCTCCGAGCCCCAGAGAACGACGCGGATCGTTCTTTTCGGTTTGCCCTTGAGCCCGTCGATCAGTTTCGCCGCCGCCATCGTGATTGCGACGCCCGCCCCGTCATCGATCGCGCCGGTGCCGAGATCCCAGCTGTCGAGGTGGCCGCCAATAACGATGACTTCATCCGTCTCACCCGGAATCTCGCCGATGACATTGCCGGAAGTCGCCGCCGGGCGCGTTTCAACGCCGATATCGAGGCTGAGTTTGACCGGCCCTTTCGTGTGAGCGATCGCGCGCGCGAGCTGGTCCGCATCGGGATTGGAAAGCGCGGCGGTCGGCGTGCGCGTAACGCCCTCCTCATATCGCATCATGCCCGTATGCGGGTTGCGATGGCTGTCAGTGCCGACCGAGCGAATGATCGCCGCGAGCGCGCCGCGCTTGCCGGCTTCATTCGCAGCGCCAGACCGCTTGGCGACAGCAACGCCATAACCCGAACCATCCTGCGTGCGCGTCATCGTTTCGTCGACGAAGATGATCTTGCCTTCAAAGCCCGTCATCGGCGCGGATTTCAGCGCCTCCAGCGTTTCAAAACGAACGACCTCGCCGGTCACGCCGCCTTGCGGCGTTGCGACCGACCCGCCGAGCGCGGTGACTGCGAGCTTTTGCGGAAACGGCGACACGATCGACGCCGCCTCGCGCGTGCGCGACCAATAGGGAAGCTCGAACGTCTCGACGCGGACATTCTTGAAGCCGAGCGACTTCATCTTGGCGACCGCCCACTCCCTTGCGCGGGCCTCCGCTTCCGAACCGGCGAGCCGCGGGCCGACTTCCGTCGTCAGGCTTTCCAGGATGGACCACGCCGTGTCATCGCCTTGCGCGCGCTCGACGAGCGTTTCGACCCGGCGGGCCTGCTCCGGGGAAAGCGCCGACGGCGCCTCTTCTGCAAAGGCGGGAGCCGCAACGAGCGCAAGTCCGGCGACGAATGCACGCAAGGAAGATTTCATGAGACGGGTCCTTATTCTGACCCGCCGCATGATGGCGATGGAGGCTGGCGCGTCAAGGCGCGCCGGCGCGCTATTTCTTCGCGTTCTCCGAAAGATTCGGAAGAAGTTCGAACTCTTTATAGAAATCGCCGTAATTGCAGGTGATCTCCTCGCCGGCCTCAATGTCGCGCAAGGCTCGCGCGTCGCCAAATTCCGAAAAGTCCGTATTCGGCGTATCGGAGTGGTTCATGAACCGCCCGGCGTCCACCTCATAGACGATGAACTCCGGCCGGTCGGGACACGGATAGCCGTAACGGTCGAGCTGCTCCTTGAGGAAGAGCGGCGCGGATTCATAAGTCTCGGTCGGAATGAGACGGTCGAATGTCGGATCGAACGCCCAGACCTGCGCACCCTTCTTGATCTTCTCGGCGGTAAAAACGCCAAGCCCTTCGACTTTGCTCGGCGCGACATAATTTCGGAACAGCAGCATCAAAACTTCTCCCCGCCGGAAGACAGGGGACGGCGCGCCCCGCCGCGCGCATCATCGCCGCGGCCGCGGAAAAAATTGGCGATCCCGAAAAAAATGCAAGAGGAATTTATCTGAACCGGGCGAGCCAGGCGCCGCGCTCGGCGGACCAGATATCGAGCTTCAGGTTCTGGTAGTCGAAAACCTCGCCGGACTTCGTCTCGCCGACCTTGCGGGCGACGTTTTGCGAGTTCTGGTTTTTCGGATCGATGACGGAAATGATCCGCTGAAGCGACGGGTCAGCCTCGAAAGTCCAGCCGATCGCGGCGATCGCAGCTTCGGGCGCGTAGCCCTTTCCCCAGGCTGCGCTTCTCATCGACCAGCCGCATTCGACGCCGGGCCAGCCTTCAGGCCGCCACGGGCCGACCCGGCCCACCCATTCGCCCGTCGACTTTTCGATGACGGAGAAGAAGCCGTAGCCTCGGATAGCCCAGTGGCCGATTAGCGCTGCCGCAAGGCGCCATTCCTCGCCACGGGAGCGAAGATTGCCGTCCGCCGTCAGCGTTTTGGCGACGAGCGGATCGGCCATCATCTCGACATGGTTCTCGACATCGGCCGGAGCGAACGGACGCAGAAGCAGCCTTTCTGTCTCGATACGGATCGTCATTTGCGCTCCTCCATCAATCTCGCCGCGATCCTTTCGACGCGCGCTGCGTTTTCAGCCCAGGTGAAGCCCTGCCGCAGAAGACTTTCGCGGGCGGACTTGCCGAGCTTTTCGCGCAGCGATGCGTCCGCGACAAGCCGGTCGAGCGCTGCGAACAGCGCCGCTTCATCGTCGAGCGCAAAGAGAAGCGCGTCTCCCCCGCTCGTCAGCACTTCGCGGATATTCTCGCTCGCGGGCGCGACGATCGCGCGCGCCTGCGCCATATATTCGAAGAGCTTCAAGGGCGACGCATAGGCGACGACAGCAGGCTGCAACGCGATATCGAACGCCGCGACATGGGCGGGCATCGCGTCTCGCTGCATGACGCCGGTGACGGTCAACTGATCGGCGACGCCAGCCTCGCGCGCCTGCCGCTCAAGCCCCTCGCGCGCCGATCCGTCGCCGACGAGAAGCAGGTGCAAATCCTTGCGGCCGGACTGCGCGATATATCGCACGATCCGGTCGACGCCGTGCCACTCGCGCACGAAGCCGGTGAAGCCGAGCACGAGCTTGCCTTCAAGGCCGTAACGCGCGCGCGTCTCGCGCGGATCGACCGCCGCGAGGAACTCTGCATCGACGCCGTTCTGGATGACGGTGATCTTCTCCGGCGGCACGCCCGCTTTTTCGATCATCTTCGCAAGAACGCCGGTGACGGGAAGGACAGCATCCGCCGCGCGCCAGATCGACGTTTCGCTCCACCGTGCGAGCGGCTTCAGCGCAAGGCCGCCATGGCGCGCGCGTTCATCCGCAAGCGGCGCATTTACTTCGAGGATCATCGGCAGCCTGCGCGAGCGCGCGAGCCGGACGCCGGAATGATAGAAGAGATTGTAACGCTCATAGAGAATATCCGCGCCGGCGGCTTTCTCCGCGAGACGGAAATAAGCGGGGATCGAATAGGCGATTTCCGCCGCTTCATAGATCGGTTTTGGAAGCAGCGCCTTTAATCCGCCTTCGCCGGCGCCCGCATCGAGGCGCTTCGGCGTTTTCACGCCGCTATCGTCCGGACCCGCCATAATAATCTCGTGACCGCGCGCCGCGAGCGCTTCGGTGAGCGCGCGGATGTGGACATATTGCCCGTCGGCGGATTTGGTCCGGTGCGAATAGAGAATTCTCATTGGCGCGGACCATGCCGCCATTTGCGGGGCGGAAGCAATCCGGCGGGAGAGTTCGCGCGGCGCGGAAGCGCGTCCTGCAGCTTTCGCGCATCAGGGGCGCCGGCGGCGGATTTATCGCGAAAATACGGATGCGCGCGGCCCCTTCGCGATTGCCGCTGCTCTCGCCGAGGGTCAAAATGGGACAGCCGCGCCCTGAGGCGCGGTCTGTGGGAGTATGGCGATGAAAAAACTGGCGGTTATCGCCGCTGCGGCGCTGGCTCTCGGATTTGGCGCAAGCGCGTCAGCCGACGGCGTCGAAAGCAATGGCGTGAATGTGGTTCGTCTTGGAAAGGCCGGCGGGAACGCCGTGACGGTCAAGAAAGAGCATGGCGTCACGGTCTATCGCGGCGCGGCGGTGAAGCGGGAGGCGATGCTCGCAGGCGGCGCTCCGTCGAAAGCAGCGGCCAAACCTGCTGTCATCGAGCGGACGAAAGTGATCGTCGAGCATCACTATCACTCGCGGATCCGGCACTTGCGCACGCAAGGGTTTTACGCGGGCCATCCCGGCAAGAGCCGGCGGTTCACGCAGGGCTTCTACTCGGGGCCCGTCGACAAAGGGCGCAACTAATAAAAAAAGCCAGAAGGGCGCGCCCTTCTGGCTTTGTGTTCTCAGCGCTTAGGCTTGCGATTTACGCAAGGCTTGGGTCGAGCTTCGTGCACGCATCCATCAGTTCGCGAACGGCGTTCACCGAATTCTCGAACATCGCTTTTTCTTCCGCGGTGAATTTCACTTCGACGATACGCTCGACGCCCTCAGCGCCGATGACGAGCGGCACGCCGACATAGAGATCTTTCAGGCCATACTGGCCGGTGAGGTGCGCCGCGCACGGAACGACGAGTTTCTTGTCCTTGAGATAGCTCTCGGCCATCTGGATCGCGGACGCGGCTGGCGCGTAATAGGCCGAGCCCGATTTCAGCAGAGCGACGATTTCGCCGCCGCCTTTGCGCGTGCGATCGACGATGGCGTCGACTTTCGCTTGCGTGGTCCAGCCCATTTCAACGAGATCGGGGAGCGGAATGCCCGCGACCGTCGAATAGCGCGTCAGCGGCACCATGGTGTCGCCGTGACCGCCGAGAACGAACGCCGTCACGCTCTCGACCGAGACGTTGAATTCTTCGGCGAGGAAATAACGGAAGCGCGCCGAGTCGAGAATCCCGGCCATGCCGACGACTTTGTTCGGCGAGAGGCCGGAGAATTTCTGAAGCGCCCACACCATCGCATCGAGCGGGTTGGTGATGCAGATGACGAACGCGTTCGGCGCGTATTTGGCGATGCCTTCGCCGACGGCCTTCATGACTTTGAGGTTCGTGCCGAGCAGGTCGTCGCGGCTCATGCCGGGCTTGCGCGGAATGCCGGCGGTGACGATGCACACATCGGCGCCAGCAATGTCCTTGTAATCCTGGGCGCCCTTGAGCGCGGAGTCGTAGCCGTCGACCGGCGAGGACTCGGCGATGTCGAGCGCCTTGCCTTGCGGAATGCCTTCCATGATGTCGAAGAGAACGATGTCGCCGAGTTCTTTCTGCGCGGCGATGTGGGCGAGCGTGCCGCCGATCATGCCTGAACCGATAAGGGCGATTTTATTGCGGGCCATGGGACGAGGACTCCTTGGTGGTGGCGAAATGAAGGAATGACGGGCGCGGAGCCGCGCGCGGAATTTCGCGTGTCGTCCTAGCGCACAAAGGCGCGGGTTAAAATGGCTCCGGCGAGAAAATGACAAGGCGCCGCGGCGGCCCCCAAGGCCAGGCGATCAACTCTTGCGGAGCGCAGCGAGCCCGGCCGCCGCCACGATGAGAACGCCGCCGGTGACGCGGTTCCCCCACCGCCCGGCGCGGGCGAGGAAGGGGCGGGCTTTGGCCCCCGCGACCGCCCAAAGGCTGTCGAGGCCCGCTCCGATGACGAAGAAGGTGACGCTGAGCAGCACGAGCTGGGGGAGCGCCGGCCGATCAGGCGAGACAAAGAGCGGGAAGAACGCCGCATAGAAAATCAGCGGCTTGGGATTGGAGAACGCGACCACGAATCCTTCCGCAAAGGTGCGCCGCGCCGATTTGGACGCGTGGGATCCATCGGCTGGCGCAAGCGCCTCCCGGGAAAAGAGCGCCTTCAGGCCAAGGTAAAGCAGATAAGCCGCCCCCGCCCATTTCAGCCAGAACATCGCCTCGCCAAGCTGAGCAAGAAGCGAGGCGAGCCCGAAACAGACAAGAACGAGATGCACCGCCATCGCGCTCGCCGTTCCGGCCACGGTGAGGAGGCCGCGCGCCACGCCGTATCGCACGCTATTGGTCACGACGAGCGCGACGACCGGCCCCGGCATCAGGATGAGGAGCGCGGTCGCCGCCACAAAGGCGAGATAGAGATCGAGCGGCATTGAGAGCCTATTTCCGGCCGTACTCTTTCACGAGCGCGACCACCGTGCCGCTCAAGAGCAGGATGGTGATGAGGTTTGGCAGCGCCATCGAGGCGTTTGCAATATCGCCGAGCCGCCAGAGCCCGTCTGTGTTTTTTGTCAACGCGCCGAGGAAGACAATCAGTACCCAGACATAACGCATCGGCACGATCGCCCGCTCGCCGAAGAGATAACTCGCCGCCGTCTCCGCGTAATAGGACCAGCCGAGAATGGTCGTGAACGCGAAGAGGAAGAGCGAGACCGCGACGATCCATTGCCCGCCGGGAATGCCGGCGGCATAGGCGCGCGTCGTGATGGCGGAGGCTTCAGCATCCGTCTGCCAGGCGAAGCGCACGTCTTTCACGATGTCTGCGTTCGCCGCGGCAAGCGCCGTTTCGCTCACCTCGCCGCCGCTCGCCGCGCACGCTTCAAGAAGCGAGCGCGCTTCGGGCCCGCGTTCGGCGATGATCGCTGCGCGGCCCTCATCATAAGCGCTCGGGAAGATGTCGGTCAGCGCTTCGCCAGCCGGGATGGTCATGTGCCCGCTCGCGACGCAGATTTCAGCAACCTCGCGCGCTTCATTGCGCTTGAAGTCGCCCGGAACGGTGAGCAGCACCAGCGCAGTCATCGAGCAGATGACGATGGTGTCGATGAAGACGCCGATCATCGCGATTTCCGCCTGCATGACGGGATTCGCCGTGCTCGCCGCCGCATGCGCCATCGGCGCCGAACCTTGCCCCGCCTCGTTCGAGAAGAGGCCGCGCGCAACGCCGTAACGCACCGCCTGAAGGACGCCGTAACCGGCCGCGCCGCCAGCCGCCTGCTCAAGGCCGAAGGCGTTCGAGAAGATGAGCCCGAACGCTTCCGGCACATATTGAATGTGCAGAATGATGACGGCCATCGCGCAGATGACATAGAGGCCGGCCATTGTCGGCACGACCTTGCCCGCGACAGAACCGATCGATTTGATGCCGCCGATGATGACCGCGAAGGTAAGGCCGGCGAGAACAAGCCCGACCATCCACGGCTCGAGATCGCTGCCCATCGTGCGCGCCGTTTCACCAGCAGCCTGCGCGATCGAGTTCGCCTGAATCATCCCGCCGGTCGCGATCGCGGAAAAGATCGTACCCAGACAAAACAGGATCGCGAGCCATCCCCAAAGGCCGCCGAATTTCGAGCGGCCTTTGTTGAGGCCGTTCTTGATGTAATACATCGGCCCGCCGTGAACGCGGCCGGTTTCAGGATGCGTTTCGCGGAAACGCACCGAAAGGCTCGACTCGGCGAAAGCGCACGCCATACCGAGAAGCGCCGTCACCCACATCCAGAAAATCGCACCGGGCCCGCCGAGCGTGATCGCCGTCGCGACGCCGGCGAGATTGCCTGTTCCGACCTGCCCTGATAGCGCCGTCGAGAGCGCCTGCCACGGCGTGATCGAGCCGCCTTCGCCTTGCGCCTTGCGTCCCCTCCACGCTTCGCCAATCGCGGGAAAGAGCCTGCGGATCGGCAGGAAGCCCAAGCGCAGCATGAAGAAGACGCCAGTGCCGAGAAGCAGAACCGCAAGGAAGCCGAGCGGCAGAACCTGTTCGCCGTTCCATGTGCCGCCCCAGATGAATCCGCTGATGTTATCTACATGCGCGTAGAAGGCTTTCATTCGTAATCGCCCCTCAAATCGCCAGCCGCGCTTGTCTCGCGCCGAACCGGCCTGCTGCCCTTCGATACCCGTCGCCCTGCCCAGTGTGCGGATAATTGAGCGCGGATAATTGGCTGGCGAGCTTAGAGAGTTTTCCGCAAATGTGGACCCGTCTTCGCATCGAATTTTATGCGATCAAAGCTTTGACAGCGCTCTTGCATCGCGCGCCGCATTCTGGATTTCTTGTGCGGAAGCGAACTGGCTTGAAAGGAATTCCGGCGATGAAAGTAACGCGCATCAGCTGCTACCGGGCCAAAACCGGCGCGGAAGAAGCTCTTCAGACAGCGCTTCTCGCACTCGCGCCGGCGATCGCAAATTCGGAAGGATGCGGGAAAGTCCGCGTTCTCTCGAGTCTCGACGACCCGGCGGAATTCGCGCTCTATGAGGAATGGAAATCGATCGAGGCGCACCGAAAGGCGGCCGCGCAGTTTCCCGTCGATCTCATTGCAAGGGTGAATGACCTCATTGATGCGCCGCCGCGCGCCAATGATTATTCCGGTTAATCCGCGTCAGGCCGGTTGCTCCGCGTCAGGATTGCGCGACGAGCTTCAAGTGCTGGCGGCCGCGTACATTGCGATCATGCGCGCGGATGAATTCCTGCACCTTGGGCTGAATTTCCTTGCGCCAGCGCGAACCGTTGAAGACGCCATAGTGGCCGACGCCTTCCTGCACATAGTCGATCTTCATGCGGTCGGGAATGTTGAGACACAGATCGTGCGCGGCCTGCGTTTGTCCGATGCCTGAAATGTCGTCGCGCTCGCCTTCGACCGTCATCAACCCGATATCCCTCATCGCATCGGGGCGAACCTTGCGGCCATTGTGCATCAACTCGCCTTTCGGCAAAGAGTGCTTCTGGAAGACTTCGCTGATCGTCTGCAGGTAGAATTCTTCCGTCATGTCCATGACCGAAAGATATTCGTCATAGAACTGACGATGCTTGTCGGCGGAATCGCCGTCGCCCGTCACGAGATGCTCGAAATAATCGTAATGCGCGTTGACGTGCCGGTCGGAGTTCATCGACAGGAAAGAGTAGAGCTGGATGAAGCCCGGATAAACGCGGCGCAGCATGCCTGCATAAGGCGCGGGCACGGTGTGAATCATGTTGCTCTCGAACCATTCGAACGGGCGCTCTTGCGCAAGCAGGTTCGGCACGGTCGGCGAGCGGCGCGCATCGATCGGGCTGCCCATGATCGTCAGGGTCGACGGGCGTGCAGGGTCGTTTTCTTCAGCGAGCACCGCCGCGGCGGAAAGCACGGCCGGCCCGGGCTGGCAGACTGCGATCGCGTGCGCGCCGGGCCCGATCTCCCGCAGGAAATCCATGACGTAGTCGATATAGGTGTTGAGATCGAAGCGGCCTGCAATGATCGGCACGTGGCGCGCGTCGATCCAGTCGGTGATGTAGACGTCGTGCGAGGGAAGCATCGCTTCCACCGTTCCGCGCAGCAGCGTCGCGTAATGGCCAGACAAAGGCGCGACGATGAGGACTTTCGGATCGGCCTCGCCGCCGCCGGCTTTGACTGCGTCTTCGTCCCGGCGGAAATGCACGAGATCGCCAAAATCCTTGTGCAGCACCGTCTCGACCTCGACGGCGGCGGGCACGCCGCCGATCACGGTCTCTTCGATTTTCCATTCAGGCCGCGGATAGCGGCGCGAGGCGTGCTCAAACATGTCGAGCGACGCGGCGGCCGTGCGCGCGAGCCAACTGTCTGCGATCGGATTAAATGGCGAGCGCCACATCCGCGCGCCGATGCCGGCCGCAATCCTCGCCGGGGAAATCGCGGCGTAACCTAATTCGTACGCGGTGTAGAGCATGGCCCCTGGGAACTCCTACCTTAACGCCACTCGCCGACTTGCGCCGGCATATTCACGGCCCCTCAACCCTAATGACGAATCTTGCCACGCACCGTTCGCGCAATGCAATCAATCTGTCACACAAACAATGTTGCGACGCGAACGGCATCCGTCAAGGATCACCCTCTCGTCCCAGAGTGCGCTCGGGAGATTTACCAAAAACCAATAAGTTAGGTTAATTCAGCCTCTGATGCTGCGGCGCAGCATTGTGGCGATTTCCTCAGGGGTCAGCGTGTCCTCAAGGGCGAGCGTCGGCTGTCCCGAGGGATCGACAATGTAGAAAAGGCTCGAGTGATCCATCGTGTAGCCGAGGGCGGACTCAGGCAGGGGACGGCGGCGCGCATAGACTTTGAACGCATCGCGGGCCGCATCGATATCGGCCTGCGACCCGGTCAGCCCCAGAATGCGCTTGTTGAAACCGAGATAGGCCTTCAGCGCCTCGGGCGTATCGCGCTCAGGATCGACCGTAATGAAAACGGGAACCAGCTTGGCGAGTTCTTTCTCAGTCAGCTCGTTCAGCGCCGCGCTGAGGCGCGACAGCGCCATCGGACAGACGTCGGGACACGTTGCGAATCCGAAATAGACGATGAGAACCTTGCCCTTAAAGTCGTCATTGGTGACATGCTGGCCGTTCATGTCGATCAACGCGAACTTGCCCGTAAACTGATCCGAAAGCCGGACGACGCCTTGCGCGGGGACTGGCCCCGCCGCAGGCTCGCCGCCGCCGCAGGCTGTCAGCGCCGTCGCCAGAAGGGCAGCGCCGAGCGCGCGCCCGACGGTTTTTCCACTGAAGTTCAACAGAGATTTCCACATAGCGACCGTCTCACTGAATATGCTGGGAAGATGCTGGCGAATTCGGGCGTCGGAGGTCTATAGACCCATATCGCCCATTGCTGGAACCCTCGCGCAAAGAGTTGATGGACAAGTCGGTCGATCCTGTCGCCGCAGAGGCGGCGCTCCAAAGCCTTCGCAGCCAGGTGCGCTTGCGCACCCTCACCGTGCTGCGCTGGCTCGCCGTCGCCGGGCAGACCGCGGCGATCGCGCTCGTGCATTTCGGCTTCGGCTTCCCGGCGCCGCTCGGGCTTTGCCTCGGCGTGATCGCGGCGAGCGCCTGGCTCAACCTCTTCGTCACTTTGCGTTTCTCGCCGCAGCGCGTGTTGAGCGAACGGGAAGCGGCCGCCTATATCGCCTTCGACATCGTGCAGCTTTGCGCGCTCCTGTTCCTGACGGGCGGCCTTCAGAATCCGTTCGCCGCGCTCATCCTTGCGCCAGTGACGATCGCCGCAAGCGTGCTTCCCTTGCGCCTCACCATCCTGATCGGCGCGCTCGCGATCGCGGGCATCAGCGTGCTCGGCCTTTATCACCTGCCCCTGCCGTGGCGGCCCGGCGAAGTGCTGGAGCTTCCGAGAATTTTCATTGCGGGCTCATGGGTCGCGCTTTCTTTCTCCGTCGCTTTCTTCGCGGCGTACGCGCGACGGATCGCGCAAGAGTCCGAGCAGATGCGCAGCGCCCTCGCAGCGTCGCAGCTCATCCTCGCACGTGAGGAGCGCCTTTCAGCGCTCGGCGGGCTCGCCGCCGCCGCCGCGCACGAACTCGGCACGCCGCTCGCGACGATCCAGGTGACGGCGACAGAAATGGCGGACGATCTCAAAGGTCAGGGAACGCTCGAGGAAGACGCGAAGCTTCTGGTCTCGCAGGCGCGCCGCTGCCGGGAGATCCTCGGCCGGCTTTCTCGCCGCGGCGATGAAGGCGACGCCATGCATGACCGGCTCGGCGTCGATACGCTGATGCGCGAAACGGCGGAGCCCTTCACCGACCGCCCGCGCGGGCCGGCGGTGATTTTCGAAATGATCGGCGACGGCGCGCCGCCCATCCTTCGGCGCCGTCCGGAACTTCTCTACGGACTGCGCAACCTCATTGAGAACGCGACGAGCTTTGCGCGCTCCAAAGTGCTCATCAAGGCGCACTGGACGGCGGACAAGCTCGACATCTCCATTCACGATGACGGGCCGGGATTCTCGCAGGAGATCCTGACACGCCTCGGCGAGCCCTATCTGTCGCAACGACACCGCTCTCGCACGGCTGTCGGCCAGAAGAGCGGCCTTGGCCTCGGCTTCTTCATCGCCAAGACGCTGCTTGAGAGGACCGGCGCCAGGCTCGTCTTCGACAACGCCCCCTGGGATGACGGCAGCGGGGCGACGGGCGCCTGGATCGAGCTTTCCTGGCCGTTGAGCGCGCTCGCCGCCGAACCGATGGCCTAAATCGGTCGACTGCGACTTGCGAATTCCCTCCGGGGACGGCATTTCACCCCCTTGGGCAGGCTGGACCTGCGCGCGACTAAGGCTACAAAGGGCGCTATGACCACGGAAACTGAAGACGAGCACGAGGGCCTTCGTGCTGAACCCGAGGGCGCCAGCCTTCTTATTGTCGATGATGACGAACCGTTCCGCGTTCGCCTCGGGCGCGCGATGGAGAAACGCGGCTTTGCGCCCGTGCTCGCCGCCGGCGCGAAGGATGCGATCCGCCTCGCCCGCGAAACGCCGCCCGACTACGCCGTCGTCGACCTGCGCCTCGAAGACGGGGACGGGCTCGAAGTGGTTAACGCCATTCATGAGCTGCGCGAAGACTGCCGCGTCATCATGCTCACCGGCTATGGCAACATCGCGACCGCCGTCGCTGCGGTGAAGGCGGGCGCTGTCGATTACCTGCCGAAACCCGCAGACGCCGACGACGTCGTCAAGGCGCTGCTCGCCAATCCTGGCGCACGGCCCGTGCCGCCGGAAAATCCGATGTCAGCCGACCGCGTGCGCTGGGAACATATTCAGCGCGTCTATGAGCTGTGCGATCATAACGTGTCGGAGACGGCGCGCCGCCTCGGCATGCATCGCCGCACGCTCCAGCGCATTCTCGCCAAGCGCGCGCCGAAGTGAGGGAATAGGGGTTAGGGAATAGCGAGGAGCAATCCACCGCGCGATTCGACAGAGCCGGCGATGAACTTCTCCGTATCAGGATTAAGGACACGGTCCGGAAGCCTGCCCCGATTCTCAATTCCATTCCCTATTCCCTACCTTGCATCCGCGCCAAGCGCTTCGATGCGCTTGAGCACGCGCTTGCGATCGGCGTCGCTGCGGTTCTCAACCAGACCGATGATCGTGTCGCGCACGGGATTGACGCCGGCGAATTTGAGGATGTTTCGCTCGAAGCTCTTCAGGCTGTGTCCGCCGAAATAATAGCGATAGACCGCCGCCGGCATGCCCATTGTGACGATGATGCGCGCAGACTTGCCTTTCAGTTTCTGCGTCCACTTCTTGCCGTCCTCGCTCACCTCCATGACGAAGCCGCCCGCTGAAAGCTGCTCCAGAAAGCCTTTGAGCTTTGCCGGCATCGCGCCAAGCCAGAGCGGGTAGAGAAAAACGAGGTGATTGGCGGCCGAGACGGCGTCCTGCGCAGCCTTCAAGGCTGGCGGCGCGCCTTTCGCCCAGTCCGCAGGATCGGCGAGCAGAGGAAAGTCGAGCGCGGCGATATCGACGCGCGAGACCTCATGCCCGCCCGCTTTCGCGCCCTTCGCATAGGCGTCCGCAAGAGCGTGAATGAAATGCCCGCCGCCTGCATGCGGGTGACCATCGACGATTACGATATTGCTGGACATGAGGCCCCGTCCTTTCTGAAAGACTGCGCTTTTTCCAGTTTCTGCGGTATGAGCCCGCGCCAAAACGGGACGAAACGCCGCGCGAGCGACGAAGCGCGCCTTTGCCGCGATAGACCGAATGGCCCAAACTTGACGGGCCCGCCCCGCAACGCAAAGTTCATCGGTCGACCGGATAATCGCTCATAATTGCGAACCAAAAAGAGAGGCTCCTGATGCGCCACCTGAAATCGGCGGCTTTGGCCGCCGGCGTGCTGTTCTTGTCGTCCGCCGCGCAAGCGGCGTCCGAGATCACCCTGCCCTATGAGCAGTTCACTCTCGAGAATGGCTTGCGCGTCGTCGTGCATGAGGACAGGAAAGCGCCCCTCGTCGCGGTCTCGGTCTGGTACCATGTCGGCTCCAAGGATGAGCCGGAAGGCAAGACAGGTTTCGCACACCTCTTTGAACATTTGATGTTCAACGGCTCGGAGAACTACGACGGCGAATGGTTCCTGCCATTCGACGAAGTCGGCGCGACGGACGTCAACGGCAATACGTGGTTCGACCGGACCGCCTATTTCGAAACCGTACCGACGACGGCGCTCGACCGCGCGCTCTGGCTTGAATCGGATCGCATGGGCCATCTTCTCGGCGCGGTGACGCAGGAAGTGCTCGATAACCAGCGCGGCGTCGTGCAGAACGAAAAGCGTCAGGGCGACAATCAGCCCTATGGGCGCTCGGAATATTCCGTACTCGCTGGATTGCTTCCCGCAGGGCACCCCTACTCCCACTCCGCGATCGGCTCGATGGACGATCTGAACGCGGCTTCGCTTGAAACCGTCAAGGAGTGGTTCCAGACCTATTACGGCGCCTCGAACGCCGTGCTTGTTCTCTCGGGCGATATCGACGCGAACACAGCGAAACCGCTGGTCGAGAAATATTTCGGCGACATTCCGTCCGGCCCGCCGCTGACGCGCGCCAAGGCGAACGCGCCGAAGCTCGAAACGAACAAATTCGAAATCATGTATGACCGCGTGCCGCAGCCGCGCGTCGACCGCAACTGGGTCGCGCCGCCGCGCACGAGCCGCGATGCGGTGATGCTGGAGCTCGCTGCGCAAGTGCTCGGCGGCGGCAAGACGTCCCGCCTTTTCCAGCGCCTCGTCTACAATCTCGAACTCGCGACCTCGGCGAGCGCGTCAATGCAGGATCAGGAGCTGATGAGCTTCTATTCCGTGACCGTCGACGCCAAGCCTGAGGCCGACCTCGACCGCGTGAAGCACGAAATGGGCGCCGTCATTGACGACTTCCTTCTCAAGGGCCCGACGAAAGCCGAACTTGACCGCGCGAAAACATCGCTCAAGGCGGATATCCTGCGCAGCCTCGAAAAGGTCGGCGGATTCGGCGGCAAAGCGGTGACGCTTGCGCAAGGCGCGCTTTACGCCGACGACCCGGGCTTCATCCTGAAGCAGCTCGAATGGCTCGACGAAGCGACGCCGAAGGAAGTCCTCGCCGCCGCGCGCGACGTGATGAACGCCGGCTACTATCAGCTCGACATTCTTCCGTTTCCGGAATATTCGACGGTCGCCTCGGACGTCGACCGCAGCAAGGGCATGCCCGCCGTCGCATCGACGCCGGATCTCGCCTTCCCGCCCATCGAGGAGGCGACGCTATCGAATGGCATGAAGGTCGTGCTTGCGACGCGCAGCGCCGTCCCGGTCGTTGAACTCTCCGTGCAGTTCGATGCGGGCTATGCGGCGGATGCGACCGAAGGCGGCCGGCTTGGCGGCGCATCCTTCACGGGCGCCATGCTCGACGAAGGCACCGCGCGCCGCACGACGACGCAGATCGCCGAAGAACTCGACAGCCTCGGCGCGGTGATGAGCGCCGGTTCGACGCTCGACACGACGGGCGTCGAAATGTCGGCGCTCAAGCAAAACCTCAAGGCGTCGCTCGATATTCTGGCGGACGTCATTCGCAATCCGACGTTCAAGTCGGAAGAGATCGACAAGCTGCGCGGGCGCTGGCTCGCCGGCATCGATCAGGAGAAGGCGAATCCGGTCCAACTGGCGCTGCGCCTCCTGCCGCCTGAGATTTATGGAAAGGGCCACGCTTACGGCGTTCCGCTCACCGGCTCCGGCACGAAGGAATCGATCAGCGGCCTGACGCGCGATGACCTCGTCCATTTCCATGAAACGTGGCTTCGCCCCGACAATGCGACGATCTTCGTCGTCGGCGACGCGACCATGGCGGAGATGAAGCCGCTGCTCGAAGCCGCCTTTGGCGACTGGCGCGCTCCGGCGCGCCCGCGCCTTTCGAAAGACGTGACGACGGTGAGCCTGCCTGCGCAAGGCAAGGTCATCATCGTCGACAAGCCGGGCTCGCCGCAGTCGCTCATCCTTGCGGGCGAAGTCGCCCCGCCGACGGTCGCGCCGAACAATGTCGCCATCAATGCGATGAACGACATTCTCGGCGGGCAGTTCACCGCGCGCGTCAACATGAACCTGCGCGAAGAAAAAGGCTGGGCCTATGGCGCTTACACCATTCTCGCGAGCGCGCGCGGCCAGCGGCCATGGCTCGTCTATGCGCCGGTTCAGACCGACAAGACGAAGGAGTCTGTCGCCGAACTCATCAAGGAGATGACCGCCTATCGCAAGACACGGCCTGCGACGGAGGACGAACTCCACCGCACGGTGCTCACCAATACGCGCTCGCTGCCGGGCTCGTTCGAAACGTCCGCCGACGTGCTCGACAGCCTCACCTCGAGCGCGCGCTATGGCCGCCCATGGGATTATCCGGCGACGCTGAAAGAAAAGTACGAAGGCCTGACCCGCGCCGACATCACCGCGGCGGCGGATGAAGTCGTGCACCCTGAAAGCCTTGTCTGGGTGATTGTCGGCGACCGAGCGAAGATTGAAGCGGGCATACGCTCGCTCAATCTCGGCCCGGTCGAAGTGCGCAGCGTCGGCGACCTCTAGCGGCGCCCGCCTTTCGCACATAACTTGGCGAGACCCTCCGCCTGATATGACGGAGATCAATTTCTCGCTTGCGCCCGCGCCTTAGCTTTTCCTCCGAGAGTCTTTCAGGCTACGGAGGAGAAGATAATGGCGAACGAAGGGCGCAAGCGGAACCGCCTTACACCATGGTATATCGGCATCGTCATCGTTCTGGCGGCGGTGACTTTCGTTGGATATCGTTTTTGGGCGGGCGATTGCCCGGCTCCAGGCGCTGTTGAATTCATCGTGCTCGCAATCGTGCCGGCTGTTTATCTGACTTTGATGTATCTGACGCTCACCAGTCAGGAATAAGAAGCGCTAGCCGGCCTTTGGTTTCTCGCGCGCCCAGATGTCGCCCGCAGCGCCCTCGGGAACGCGGTGCGGCGTCTTGAGTGCGAAGAATCGAAGGCGGCTGGCGATGCGTCCGGCATACCAGAGCAGATTGGCGGCGATGAATCCGCCCTTGCCATACCAGCGTGTGAAATAGCGCGCGCGCGAAGCGTAGTAATAGGCGGGCAGGCGTTTTTTCGCCTTGATGTTCCCTTCGACGGATGACGATTTGCCGTGGAAGTGCGCGACTTCCGCATCGGCGACCGTCGCGAGGCGCCATCCGTTCTTCACGGCGCGGCGGCAATAGTCGCAATCCTCGAAATACATGAAATAGCCCTCATCTAGCCCGCCGATCTCGTCGATCATCTGTGAGCGGAGCATGACGCAGGGAAAGCCGATCCAGTCGGCTTCGTCGGTCTCGCCCGGCGCAATCGGCACGACGGCGCGCCTGAAAAGCCTGTAAAAGACGCCAAGGCCGGAGGCTTCGACGAATTCCCCGAGGGGCGAAATCGCGCGGAAACGGCTCGTCTGTTCGGCGCCCGCCTCGTCCGTGATTTTCGGGCCGACAACGCCAAGGCGCGGATCGGCGCGCATTGCGGCGAGCATCGCGGCGAAGGCGCCCGGACGCACCAATGTGTCGCTGTTGAGGAGGACATAAAATTCCGCCTTGCGCGCCTTGAGGCCGAGATTGTTCCCGAAGGCGAAACCGCCATTGCGCGGCGAAAGGATGAGCTCAACCGGCGCCAGCGCCGGCAGCGCCTTTCGCCAGTTATTGATCTGCGCCCATGAATCGTCCGGCGACGCATTATCGACGATGACGAGTTCCCCGCCGAGCGCCTCAACTTCGGGAAGCGCGCTCTCGGCGGAGGCGATCGTCAGCGCCGGCGTGCCGTAATTGAGGATGATAACGCAAAGGGGTCGCATGAATGCCGGTCTTTTCACGGAAGCGCTTCACGCATAAGCCCTTTCGCACGCCTTTACAGCCCCGCGCGACGGGACTGGCCGCGCAGAGGCGGCCAGCCGCGGCGCATTCATGCGCGGTTGTCGAGTTGCGGGCGAACGGCGCGCCGCCCGGCGAGAGTGATGCGATAAGGCCCGCCCTCCTGCGATCCGATCAACCGGCGCTTACGCAACTTCCGGAAGACCGGCATGGTGCAGTCTTCAAGCGTCCAGCCTTCCCGCGTGATGCAATTGACCGCGAGGAATTTTCCGGCGTCGTCTTTTTCGACGAATACGGCGCCGCCGCGCGCGAGCGCATGGAGCGTTCTCTGCTCCGCCTTCGAGATGTTCATTGAAATGTCCGATGCTGAGATGACGGGGCGCGCGCGCAATCAGCGCGGGCGCGGCGTGGTCATTCAGCGGGTGACAAGCTCGGACATAATCTCCTCGTGTGACCGCCTAAATAGCAATCGCCACGCGGAGCATCAAGGGGCGCCAAAACTAACCGAGGGAAAGCCCGTCGCGTTCATTGTCCCAGACGACGGAGATGATCTTCCACTCGCCATTCTCGCGCACGAGATTGAAGAAATTGACGCCGCGATTTTCCCGCGCCGCGCCGCCGGAGCCATAGACGGAACGGTAAACGCTCCTGACGCGCGCGACATTGCCGAAAATCTCGCAGTCGTGCTCTAGCTCCTCCTCAAGGAAATCGAGCTTTGCGAGCTTCTCATCGACATCCGCGTGGTGGTCGTCGACGCTCATCACCGTGGTGAAAGGCTCGCCGTCAGGGCCGATCCCCGTCCGCACGAGACGCGCCGCCGGGTGGAAATAATGTTTCACGCGGTCATAGTCGCGCGGGCCGGCAGGTCCTGACAGCATGGCGTAATCGTCCCGCAGCATTTCCCTGATGATCCGGCGATCCTGATCGAGCGTCATTCCGGCATGTCCTCCACATTGAACGCGGCTCTTGCGGCCGCCTGACGCGCAAAGCGCAAGGTGATCGATTTTCGGCGCGCGGCGACGAGCGGGCGCTCCTGCGATTCGCGCACCACCGCGCCGCCATAAGCGTCGGCGAGAATGAGCCCTTCGGCAGAGGGGAGGAGATCAAGCGGGAAATCGCGCGCCACCGCGAAATAGAAAGCGTCGCAGAAGTCGAGATAATCCGTCCACTTATTGTCGGCGTCGAAATCCGCCTGACAGGATTTTACTTCGGCGAAGACTAGCCGGCCCTTTCGGTCGATCCCGGCCACATCGGCGCGCCGTCCGTTGGGCAGACGAAATTCCGCAAGCGGGGCGAGCCCGAGATCAGCGAAGAGACGGAGTACGCCGCGCGTCAGCGCGAGCGTGACATCCGGCCGGGCGGGAGCAGCGAGACGGCCGACGGTAGCAAGGTCGAGACGGAGGTTCTGCATTTGTTCAGGGAAACGAAAAGCCGCCGCCCCGTCAAGAACGCTTCATCGAATTTCGGGAATTTTCCGAAAATCAGCCCTGGAATTCCGGCAGGCGCACGATGAGCCCGTCGAGATCGGCCGTCATGTTGATCTGGCAGGAAAGGCGCGAATTCTCTTTCGGCTCATGCGCGAAATCGAGCATCGACTCTTCCATGGCCTCGGGCTTGCCCGTCTTTTCGATCCATGCGGCGTCGACATAGACGTGGCAGGTCGCGCAGGCGCACGCGCCGCCGCAATCGGCGTCGATCCCCGGCACCGAATTGCGCACCGCCGCCTCCATCACGGAAAGGCCGACGTCGGCGTCGACGACATGTTCAGCGCCGCTATGTTCGATGAAGGTGATCTTGGGCATGCGCAATTTCTCTGTTGCAGGAGGCTTTGAGGCCGAAATGATGCTCAGGAAAGCAGGGATTTAAGGTCTGCTGCGGAATCGGCAAGGATTTTCGGGTCCGGCGTTGATTTCGCCGCAATGAGCTTCTTGCCGATGAGGAAGGACGGCGGGTCGTTCATGGTGTCGACCGCCAGAAGGCGTCCCTCTTTCAGATACCAGACGGCGAGCTTGCGCTCGCCTGGCGCGCCCCGCACGACGCGCGCGTCAGCGCCCTCGCTGATGCCCGCCGTCTGCAGCTTCACGTCATACTGGTCTGACCAGAACCACGGCACCGTGTCGTAGACCATGTCGCCGCCCGCCATATTCACGGCGGCGGCCTTGCCCTGCTCGATGGCGTTCGGCACGGATTCGAGCCGCATCCGGCGGCCATAGAGAGCCGATGGGTGGTTCGTCACATCGCCCGCGGCCCAGATCGCCGGGTCCTCCGTGCGCGCGTGATCGTCGACCCAGACGCCGTTTTCGACCTTGAGACCAGCCGCTTCCGCAAGCCCGGTCTCGGGCGCGGCACCGACGCCGACGAGCACCGCGCCGCAAGGGATCGTTTCGCCATCCTTCAGGACCGCGGCCCTGACGCGCCCCTCGCCTTCAAAGCCTGCGACCATCGCCCCGATGCGCAGGTCGACGCCCGCGCTGCGGTGAAGGTCGGCGTAGAAGGCTGAGACTTCCGGCCCCGCGACGCGCTGGAGCGGACGCTCCATCGCTTCGAGCACGGTGACGGGAAGCCCCGCCTTGCGCGCGACCGCCGCGACCTCAAGCCCGATATAGCCGGCGCCCACGATGACGATCCGCTCGCCGGATTTCAACACCGGGCCCAGCGCGTCACTGTCTGCAATCGAGCGGAGATAGTGGATGCCGGCGAGTTCGGCGCCCGGCGCCTTGAGCTTGCGCGGCGGCGCGCCTGTCGCAATGAGGAGCTTGTCGTAAGAGAGCGCCTCGCCGCCTTCGAGCGTCACGGTCTTGGCCGCGCGATCGATCGCCGACGCGCGCACGCCGAGGCGCAGGTCGATCGAGTGTTTCTCGTAAAATTCGACAGGCTTCAGATAGAGGCGCGATTTTTCGAGCGCGCCTTGCAGATAGGCCTTTGAGAGCGGCGGGCGCTGATAGGGAGGTTCGGTTTCGGCGCCGATCATCGTGATCGCGCCATCGAATTTTTCCACCCTGAGGCTCGCTGCGGCCTGCGCGCCAGCCTGGCCCGCCCCGATAATGACAACTCTCTCGGTCAAATTCGTCCCCGTTCAAAGGGTTACTCGGTATGAAATTATCGAGGGCCCCGTCAACTACTGCAACGTGTAGGGGCTATCGCGGCGATGGCCGCACGCCTTATGATTCCGCCTCTGAGACGAGGATTATGAAGCCGATCTCGATACCTTTGGCAGATGCTGCTGCGACCGCGCGCCTTGGCGAGGCGCTGGCGCCTGTTCTTCGCGCGGGCGATATCGTCTGCCTCTCCGGGCCTCTCGGCGCGGGAAAAACGACGCTCGCACGCGGCCTCATCGCGGCGGCGACCGGCGAGAAGGAAGCGCCGAGCCCCACTTTCGCGCTTGTCGAAACCTATGAAGGCGCGGCGGCGCCGATCTCCCATTTCGATCTCTATCGCCTCGAAAAACCCGACGACGCCTGGGAGCTTGGTCTCGAAGACGCCTTCGACAATGCGATCAGCATCATCGAGTGGCCGGAGCGCATAGAGCAGATCATTCCCGCCGACGCGCTCATCATCCGGCTTGATCATCACGGCGGCGCGCGGCACGCCGTCATTGTCGGCGCCGGCGCCTGGGAAGCGCGTCTCGCCGCCGCTGGAATTTCCGCCCTCGCGGAGGGCAGCAAGAAGGATGCTGAATGAGTTCGCCCGCCCGCGCTGAAGACCGCAAGCAAGACCGCGCCGACTTTTTATCCGCCGCCGGCTGGAGCGACGCTGAAGCGCGCGCGCTTGCAGGCGACGCCTCGACACGCAGCTATGAGCGATTGACGCTCGGCGCCCGCAACGCACTTTTGATGAACGCGCCCCCCGCCGCCGAGACCGCCGCCTGCCCCCCGAAAGCAACGCCGGAAGAGCGGCGCGCGCTCGGCTACAATGCAATGGCGCGCCTTGCAGGACCGAACCTTCACGCCTTCACGGCTGTCGCCGGCGTGTTGCGCGGCGCCGGCCTTTCCGCGCCCGAGATCTATGCGGCCGACGCCAGACGCGGCTTTGCGCTGATCGAAGACCTTGGCGACGATCTCTTCGCGCGCGCCATTCCGAAAGGCGCCGATGAAAAGACGCTCTATTCGGCGGCGATCGACGCGCTCCTTGCGCTCCACGCAGCGCGCCCCGCCGCGCCTGCGGGCGATCAGTACACGATGCTTTCCTATGACCGCACGGCGCTTGAGGCGGAAGTCGGCCTTCTTTCCGAATGGTACTGGCCGCTGCGCCTCGGCGGGCCCGCGCCCTCAAGCCTTGAAGCGGCGTATTACGCCGCCTGGGCGCCCGTGCTTTCCGGATTGTCGGAGCCCAATGCGATCATCCTGCGCGACTTCCATGCGGAGAACCTCCTCTGGCTGCCGGGTCGCGCCGGAGCCAAGCGCGTCGGCATCATCGACTTTCAGGACGGGCTTCTCGGCTCGCGCGCCTATGATCTCGTCTCGCTGCTCGAAGATGCGCGCCGCGATGTTAGCCTGCCGCTCGCTGAAGCGATGATCGAGCGCTATGTCGAAGGCGCGCGAAAGCAGGAAGGCTTCGACGAAGAAGCGTTCCGGCGCGATTACGCCATTCTCGCAGCGCAGCGTAACGCCAAGATCCTCGGCATTTTCGCGCGCCTTGTGAAACGCGATAACAAGCCGCGCTATCTCGACTTCACGCCGCGCGTCGAAGACCATTTCCGCCGCGACCTTGCGCGGCCCGAACTTGCGCCCGTGCGCGCCTTCATCGCCGCACACCTGCCGGACCTCGCATCGTGACGAAAAGCGCCCTGCCCGAAACCGCCATGGTGCTCGCCGCCGGCCTCGGCAAGCGGATGCGTCCGTTGACGGATCATCGCCCGAAGCCGCTCGTCGAAGTCGCGGGCAAGCCGCTCATCGACTATACGCTCGACCGCTTCGCGGCGGCGGGCGTTCGCCGAGCCGTCGTCAACGTTCACTATTTCGCGGACATGATGGAGGCGCACCTTGCGGAGCGCACGGCGCCCGAAATCACGATCTCGGATGAGCGCGGCCTGCTGCTTGAGACCGGCGGGGGCCTGAAGAAAGCCGCTCCTCTTCTCGGAGATGCGCCGATCTTCTGCTCCAACACCGACGCCATCCTTCTCGACGATGGCGCGGGCGAGGCTTGCGCCAATCTCGCGGCGCAGTGGCGCGAGGACGATATGGATGCGCTCCTTCTTCTCGTCTCGCCGGAGCAAGCGAGCGGTTATGAAGGAAAGGGCGATTTCGACATGGGCGACGACGCGCGCATCGCCTTCCGCAGCGGCGAGAGCGCCTCTTACATTTATACGGGCCTGCAAATTCTCTCGCCGCGCCTCCTCGAAGGCGCGCCGGAAGGCCCCTTTTCGACGCGGCTTCTCTGGGACAAGGCGCTCGCCGAAGGCAGGCTCTATGGCGCCGTGCATGACGGCTTCTGGATGCATGTCGGCGACCCGGAGGGCCTGAAGCTCGCCGAGGCGCGCCTCGCCGCGCGCAAGGGCGCATGAGCGCGAAGCGCGACAACCCTGATATTTTCGCGTGCGAAGCCCCGCGCTTCTATTCGATTGAGCCGGGACGGCCCTTCCTCGCCGACCTTGCGCAAAATCTCGCCGATGCCGCAGGTGACGACCCGCTTTCGCTCGCCGATGTTGAAATCTTTCTGCCGACGCGGCGCGCGGTGCGCGCGCTTCGCGAAGCTTTCGTCTCCGTCGCCCGTCAGGGAAAAGCGAGCCTTCTTCCGCGCATTCGCCCGCTTGGCGATATCGATGAAGACGAATTCGCGCTCGACGAAGAGGCGGGCGACGACGCCATCGATCTGCCGCCTGCAATTTCAAGCCTTGAACGCCGCCTCGTCCTCGCGCGTCTTGTCGCCGCCGCCGATCGCGCCTTCGCGGGGCAGGAGAACTGGCCCGCCGCGCTCGCCGCCGCCAAGGAACTCGCCGCGCTTCTCGATTCATTCTACGCGGAAGAAGTCGACTTTTCCGTTCTGCAAACGCTGGCGCCGGCGCAGCACGCCGCGCATTGGGAGCGTTCGCTGAGCTTTCTCAAGATCGCGACCGAGATGTGGCCTGCCTATCTCGACGCTGCAGGACGCATGGACCCGTCGGCGCGGCGCGCGAAGCTCATCGATCTGCAGACGGAGCGTCTTCAGAAGCTGCAGCCGGAAACGCCCGTCATCATCGCCGGCACGACGGGGAGCGCGCCCGCTGTCGCGCGGTTGATGGGCGTCGCCTCGCGTCTTCCCAAGGGCGCCGTCATCCTCCCCGGCCTCGACCGCGCGCTCGCGCGCGACGAAAAGGCGTGGGCCGCCATCGCCGATGAAGACGCGCACCCGCAAGCGGGCCTCAAAGCGCTTCTCGAAAAGCTGAAGATCGATCCCGGCGATGTTCGTGCATGGCCTGTCGGCGGCGCCTCGCCCCGCAGCGCGCTGCTCTCGCTCGCCTTGAGGCCCGCAAGCGCGACCGATGACTGGCGCGAAATGGTGGCCAATGCGCGTGCTGCAGACCCCGGCCTCAAAAGCGCAAGCGAAGGCTTCTCCCTCATCACCGCGCCGGACGAAGAATCCGAAGCCAATGCGACCGCGCTTATGCTGCGCGAAGCGCTTGAAACGCCGGGTCGCACCGCCATGCTGGTGACGCCCGACCGGAACCTTTCGCGCCGCGTCGCCGCGAAAATGCGGCGCTGGGACGTCGCTGTCGATGACTCGGCGGGAATTCCCTTCGCCAATAGTCCGTGCGGGACTTATTTGCGCCTCGCCTCTGTCTGGATGGCGTCGCCAAGCGATCCCGCAGCGGCGATTGCGCTCGCCCAGCACCCGCTCGCGGGCTTTGGCCTTGACGACCGCTCGCGGCGGCGCGCGCTCGCCGCCTTTAATGAAGCCGCGCGCGGCCTCGCGCCGAAGCCGACAGTGAATGGATTGCGGGAGAAGATAACGCAGTCGCACTGCGCCGAAACCGCCGAACCGATTGCAGCGGCGCTTGAGCGCGCTTGCGCGCATTCGCCCGAAAGCGCGAAAGCCTCTTTCGCCGCACACCTCTCCGCGCTCATTCGCATCGCTGAAGACATTGCATCGAACAACGAAGAAGCCGGCGCCGAGCGCCTGTGGCGCGGCGAAGATGGCGAAGCGGGCGCGATGCTCCTCTCCGACCTCAGCGCGATGGCGGAAACGCTCGGCGAAATTTCCGCAAATGATTTCGTGCCCGCCTTCGCTCAGATGATTGCGGGCGCCGCCGTGCGCCGGCGCGCGCCGGCCCATCCGCGCTTGTTCATTCTCGGCCCTCTCGAAGCGCGGCTGCAATCGGCTGATCTCGTCATTCTGGGCGGGCTCAATGAGGGCGTGTGGCCGGGCGATGCGGGGAGCGACCCGTTTCTGTCGCGCCCGATGCGCAAGGAAATCGGCCTGCCATCGCTTGAGCGGCGCATCGGCCTCGCCGCGCACGACTTCGCGCAGCTCGCCTCAGCGAAAACCGTCGCCCTCACGCGGCCCGCGCGCACCGGCGGCGCGCCCGCAAAACCCTCGCGATGGATCGTCCGTCTACGCAATATTCTCGATGGTGCGGAAGCGCTGACACCGCTCGACGCCTCGGCGTGCTTTGATGCATGGATGGCTGCGCTCGACGCGCCTGCGCCGGGCCTAGTCCGTGTGAGCGCGCCTGCGCCGCGCCCGCCCGTCGCGGCGCGCCCGCGCAAGCTTTCTGTTACGCGGATCGAAAAATGGCTGCGCGATCCCTACAGCATTTTCGGGCGATACGTTCTGCGCCTTCGCAAGCTCGACGCCTTGAATGATCCCTTCGGAGCAAACCATCTCGGCTCGCTGCTTCACAAAACATTCGAAGAATATGCGCGAGCGGGCGGCGATCTTCGCGGAATCTTCGCGCGCCACGCGCCGGAATTCGGCTATGGCCCGGGCGAAGACGCCTTCTTCGCGCCCAGCGTTTCCGCAACGCTCGACTGGTTCGAGGAATTCCACGCCGAACGGCTGACGCTTGGCGCGCCAATCATCCTCGAAGGCGAAGGCGAAACCACCTTCGATGCGCCCTATGAACCCTTCACGCTCACCGCGCGCGCCGACAGGATCGACCTCACCAATCACGGCAAGGCTGCGATCTTCGATTACAAGTCGAAGACGATCCCCTCGAAAAAGCAGATCGCGCTCTTCCGCGTGCAATTACCGCTGACGGCCTTCATCGTCGCAGAGGGCGGCTTCGAAAAGCTCGGCCAGCGAGAGATCGAAGAGTTCCATTACATCCGCGCGCTCGCCAGAAAAGGCAAAGACGACGAAATCGGCGAGCGCGGCGCGGAAGCGCAAAAGGTCATGGAGGAGACCGCGAAAGGCCTCAAGGAATGGGTCGCCGCCTTCGATAATCCGGACACGCCTTATCTCTCGCAGCCACGCGCCGAATTTGTCGACGATTACGGCGACTATGACCTTCTCGCCCGCAGGCGCGAATGGGCGAGCAGCGGGGGCGACACATGAGCGCCGAAAGACAGGCCGCTCTCGAAGAAACGACGCGCGCGCAACGCAACGCGGCCGATCCGGTCAACTCCGCATTCGTTGCGGCCAATGCGGGCTCCGGCAAGACGCGCGTTCTGACGGACCGCGTGGCGCGGCTTCTCCTCGCGGGCGCGCAACCCGACCGCATTGTCTGCATCACCTTCACCAAAGCCGCCGCCGCCGAAATGGCGAGCCGTCTCTTCGAAATGCTCGGCGAATGGGCGCTCGCCGATGACGCCAGGCTCAGCGAAGCGCTCGGCAAGCTGGAAGGCAAACGCAAACGCGACGCCGAAAATCTCGCACGCGCGCGCCGGCTTTTCGCGCGCGCGCTCGAAACGCCGGGCGGTCTAAAAATCCAGACGATCCACTCCTTCTGTGAGCGCATTCTGAAGCGCTTCCCGCTCGAAGCAGGCGCCGCGCCCGACTTTTCGGTGATCGAGGAAAGCGACGCGCAGGCGCTCGCGAAGGCGGCGCTTCTCGACGTCGCGACCGACGCGCGCGAGAACGACACACGCCGCGCCTTCCGCCGCCTTTCCGAACGCTTCGCGCCGGACGCGCTGCGCGATCTCCTCATCGCCGGCGTCACCTCGCGGCTGTCGCTTTCCGCGACGTTGCAGAGTGCAGGCGGTTGGGGTGAGCTGATCAACGAGACGGCGCAAATGCTTGGCGTGGCGAAAGGCGAAGACAGCGCTTCGATCCGCCAATCTTTCATGGCTGCGCTCAAGCGAACCGACATTGAGCGCGCTTATGAAGCGATCATGAATGGCGGCAAACAGGCGAAAGAACGCGCCGGCCTGCCGCTTGCGGACTATCTGAGCGCGAGCGATGACGAGGCCCGCTGGGCGGCGCTTGTCAGGCTGTTCCTCACAAGCGGCAATCCGCGCAAGGATATCGGCGACAAGGCGACAGACGCAGCCGACCCGTGGGCGCGGCCTTTCCTCAAAGACAAACAGGAAGCGTTCGTCGCGGCGCGCGACCACGCAAACGCCGCCGATAATTTCGCTGACACCGCCGCCTATCTCACCGTCTTGCGCGCGCTTTGGGAGTCTTACGAACACAAGAAGGCCGCACGCGCCGCGCTCGATTATGACGATCTCATCTCGAAAACGCGCGCGCTGTTCAGAACGCGCGAAGAATCCGCCTGGGTGCTCTACAAGCTCGATCAGGGGCTGGAACACATCCTCCTCGACGAAGCGCAAGACACGAGCCCTGCGCAATGGGACGTGATCGAAGGCCCGCTCGCCGAATTCTTCTCCGGTGAAGGCGCACGCGAAATTGAGCGGACGTTCTTCGCCGTCGGCGACCAGAAGCAATCGATCTATTCGTTCCAGGGCGCCGATGCATCGCTCTTTCAGGAAAAGCGCGTCGATCTCGCGAAGCGGATCGAAGCGTCCGCAAAATTTGTCGCAGAGCCGCTGACGCTATCCTTCCGCACAACGGCGCCGGTGCTGAATTTCGTCGATGCGCTTTTCGAAGAAGCGGGCGCGCGCGAGGGCTTGTGGGAAGACGACCTCAAACACGGCGTCAATCGCGCGGGCGATGCAGGGCTCGTCGAACTCTGGCCGCTGACGCCCCGACCCGAAAAAGTGGAAGAAAACACCTGGGAAGCGCCTGTCGATTCGACGCCGCCCGTCAATCCGATGCGCATGCTCGCAGAAGAAGTCGCCGGCAAAATCCGCAAATGGATTGATGACGGGCGTATGCTCGAAGCGGCGGGCCGCCCGGTTCGAGCGGGCGACGTGATGATTCTCGTGCAATCGCGCGGGGCGCTGTTCCATGAGGCGATCAAGGCGCTCGGCCGCGCGGGCGTACCTGTCGCCGGCGCCGACCGGCTCTTGCTCCTTGAAGACCCCGCGGTTGAAGACATGCTCGCTTATGCGCGCGCGGTTCTGCTCGACACGGACGATCTTTCGCTTGCGGAAGTGTTAAAGAGCCCGTTCTTCAATCTCACCGACGAAGACCTGCTGGAGCTTGCGCCAAACCGCAGCGGTTCTTTGTGGGGCGCGCTTGCATCACGCGCAGGCGAGAATGTGCGTTGGGCGAGCGCCGTCGACGCCATTCGCCGCGCGCGCGCAGTCGCCGCGAAAGAGGGCGCATACGAATTTTTCGTCCATATTCTTGAGACCGGAGCGCCGTCAGGGCGCT
This sequence comes from Caulobacterales bacterium, assembly GCA_020638525.1. GTDB lineage: Bacteria > Pseudomonadota > Alphaproteobacteria > Caulobacterales > Parvularculaceae > Amphiplicatus. The sequence continues at coordinate 157,881 of JACKIL010000003.1, forward strand.
CGCGCCTTTATGCGCGCCTTGGCGAGGCCTCGCGCGAAACGATAGACGAGCTTTTACGTCAGACGCTCGATCACGAAATGTCTGCGCCGCGCTCGCTGCAAAGCTTCGTCGTCTGGTTCGAAGCGAACGCTGGCGAAATCAAGCGCGAGATGGATCAGACAAGCGGCGCGGCGCGCGTGATGACCGTGCACGGCGCAAAAGGCCTCGAAGCGCCGATCGTATTCCTGCTCGACGCACATCGAACGCCCATTCTGAAAGCAGGCCCGCTGTTCACGCTCGCTTCGGGCAATGCAATCCACGCCTCGTCCACAGGCGTTTGCGCGCTTTCGGCCGGCGCAGAGGGTGAAAGCCCAAGCCTGAAGGCCGCCCGCGAGCGCGCCAAGAAACTCAAATATGAAGAGTACAGACGGCTCCTCTATGTCGCTGCGACGCGCGCGCGCGACGAGCTTTATGTCTGCGGCATAGAGCACGGCAATCAGAAGAATCCGGAAAACAAGGAAGTCACCGAAAAGACATGGCACTCGCTCGCGCTTGACGCCTTCGCACGGCTGGATGACGTCGTGACCACTCCTTGCGAGGCATGGGCTGGGGATGTGTTGCGCATATCGTCGTCGCAAACTGCACCGGTCAAAGGCGAAAATGTACCAGCCATAGCCGCTACGCAACCGCCGCCCGCATGGCTTCACGCGCCAGCGCCGAAGGAAACCCCGCCTGTCCGGCTGTCGCCTTCTGCGCTTGCCGATGAGCAGGAAGCAAAATCTGAAGCGGCTGCATTCTCCCCGTCACAACCTGTCGATCGTTTCTTCCGTGGGCGGACCTTGCACCGCCTTCTCGAACTGCTGCCGTCTGTTGCGCCCGATGCACGCTCGAGCGCGGCTGATCGCCTGTTGAAACATCTCGCCCCCGAGGTCGAAGAAACCGAACGCGCGGCATGGCGCGACGAAGCGCTGAAAGTCCTCGCCGATCCTGCATTCGCGCCCGTTTTCGCGGCCGGCAGCCGGGCCGAGGTCGCCATCGCCGGCACGCTCAAGAGCGCGCGCGGACAGGCGGCGCTTTCCGGCCAGATCGACCGCCTCGCCGTGACGGCGAACGAAGTCTTCATCGTTGATTACAAAACCAACCGGCCGCCGCCGAAGCGTGTTGAGGATGTCGCGCCCGCCTATATCGCCCAGCTCGCCGCCTATCGCGCGCTGCTTCAGGAAATCTATCCGGGTCGTAAGATGAGAGCCGCATTGCTCTGGACGTTCGAGGCGCGGCTCACCGAAATTCCTTCGGAAATGCTCGATCACGCCTTCGCGCGTCATATTGGCTGACACCTTGATCTTGCGGGCGGTCAGCCTATCTTCTGGGAAAGTTGATCGCCCGCCTCGTCCTGCGCGGGCCGAGAAGGAGTTTTCTGATCATGGCCACGAAGCCTGTCACCGACGCCTCGTTCGTGAAAGACGTTCTTGATGCGGACCAACCTGTTCTTGTCGATTTCTGGGCTGAGTGGTGCGGGCCGTGCCGTCAGATCGGGCCGGCGCTTGAAGAACTCTCTGCGCAATATGGCGACAAGCTGACGATTGCGAAGATCAATATTGACGAAAACCCGGAAACGCCCGGCCGCTTCGGCGTGCGCGGCATTCCGACGCTCATGATCTTCAAGGGCGGCGAACTCGCCGCGACGAAAGTCGGCGCTGCGCCGAAATCGGCGATCGACGCGTGGATCAAGAGCACGCTATCGGGCGGCCGCGTCGCCTAGCTGTTTTCCGCCAGCACTTCGCCGGCGAGATACAACGATCCGCAAATGAGAATGCGCAAAGGCGTCCGGCCGTTTCCAACGGCCTGACGCAATGCGTCGTTGAAAGTGGCGCAGGGGGCGGCTGGAATGTCGGCGCGCTCTGCGGCGGCGGCGACGAACTCCGCGGGCGCCGCCCCGTCATGATCGGCTCTCACTGTGAAGGCCGCCGCAGCAATGCCCGAGAAGGCGCTGAAGAAGCCTTCGTGATCCTTGGTTTCCTGCATGCCTGAAATAAGCACGAGCGGGCGGGGCGCCTTTTCTTCAAGGTCCGCAATCGCCGACGCGATGGCGCGGGCGGCATGCGGATTATGCCCTCCATCGAGCCAGACTTCTGGCGCGCCGGCGCAGTGCTCGCGCACATAATCGACAATCGGCCCCTGCTTCAAACGCTGCATTCGAGCGGGCCAGCTTGCGTTCTCCAGACCTGCAGAAAGGGTTTCATCATCGAGCTCGATCCCGGCGGCTTTGAGCCCGGCCACAGCAAGACCCGCATTGGCGATCTGGTGCATGCCGATAAGGCGCGGCGCACTCAGATCGCGCAGGCCGTCATCGTCCTGATAGACGAGGCGGCCATGTTCAAGGAACGCATTCCAGGATGATCCGTAAGCGAATAGAGGCGCGCCGATGCGTTCGGCGGCGCTGGCGAGCGTCTGCATCGCTTCCGGCGTTTGCGGCCCGATGACAGCGGGCGCGCCATGCCGGAATATGCCGGCCTTCTCGCGCGCGATGTCGACAATCGTCGACCCCAGAAATTGCTGGTGATCAAGCGCGACGGGCGTGATGAGCGCAGCGAGAATGGTCTCGAGAACGTTTGTCGCGTCGAGCCTTCCGCCGAGTCCGGTTTCAAGGATGAGATAATCCGCCGGCGTTTCCGCAAAGGCGAGAAACGCCGCGCAGGTCGTCGCCTCGAAGAAGGTGAGCGACTTGGCGCCGACCTCCCGGTCGCAGCGCACGAGCACTTCTGCAAGCGCCTCATCGCTTATCTCTTCGCCCGCAAGCACGATACGTTCGTTGAAGCGGACAAGATGCGGCGACGTGAAGACGTGGACTGACTTTCCCGCCGCTTCGAGCATCGCCTTGAGGTAGGCGACTGTCGAGCCCTTACCGTTGGTGCCGGCGATATGCAGCGCTGGCGGCAGGCGGCGGTGCGGCGAGCCAATGCGCTCAAGCGCGGCGAGCATCCGGTCTAGGCCGAGATCAATCAAAACGGGCCGCCGCTCGGCGATGCGAGCGAGGGCGGCGTTCGGGTCTGTCATGGGAGAGCGCCTATTCAGCGGCCTTGTCGAGCGGCGCGGGCGGGGCTTCTTTCTTCACCGCCTTCTTTGCGGGCGCCGGCGGCGTCAATTGCGCCGGGGCGTTCGTTTTGGCGACGACGGCGCCGTTCTTCGTCAGGACGCGCAAGAGCCTCGCGAGCGTTCCGCGCATATCGCCGCGCGGCACCACCTGGTCGACCATGCCCTTGTCGAGAAGAAACTCCGCACGCTGAAAACCTTCAGGAAGCTTCTCGCGGATCGTCTGTTCGATAACGCGCGGCCCCGCAAAGCCGATAAGCGCGCCTGGTTCTGCAAAGTTCACATCGCCCAGCATCGCGAAGGAAGCCGTAACGCCGCCCGTCGTCGGATGCGTGAGCACCACGACATAAGGAAGGCGCGCATCACGCATCATCTGCACGGCGAGCGTCGTGCGCGGCATCTGCATCAGCGAGAGAATGCCTTCCTGCATGCGCGCGCCGCCCGAGGCGGTGAAGACGATCAGCGGGCGGCGGCGTTTGACCGCTTCGTCAGCCGCTTTCAACAGCGCTTCGCCGAGGGCCATGCCCATCGAGCCGCCCATGAAATCGAAATCCTGAACCGCGACGATGACAGGCACGCTTTCAATCGCGCCCGCCGCGACTTCGATCGCGTCATTGCGGCCGGTTTTCTTGCGGTAGTCTTTCAGGCGGTCGACGTATTTTTTCTCGTCGCGGAACTTCAGCGGATCCATGACCGGATCGGGAAGCGCGATCGATTCATAAGCGCCGTCGTCGAAAAGCGACTTCAACCGCTCAGCCGGAGAAAGACGCATGTGATGGCCGCAGGAGGGGCAGACCTGAAGCGAGGCTTCGAGGTCGCGGTGAAAAATCATGTCGCCGCAGCCCGGGCATTTCACCCAGAGCGTGTCGGTTCCCGTATCTCGCTTACGAAAGATGTCCTTGATGCCTGGCGGCGTCAGATTGGAGAGCCAGTTCATCGCTTTACTCCTCTCGCGGCGTGCGTCGCCGATCCAAGCTCGCGCGCCAGACTCAACACCGAGTTAACCACCATATCAGATTTGCCCCGCGCCGCATCAAGGGTCGAGGCGAGGCGATCGACAAGGGCTGAGCCCACGACGACCGCATCGGCGGAACGTGCTGTTTCTGCTGCCTTTTCCGGCGTTCGAATGCCGAATCCGACCGCCACGGGCAGGCCTGAGGCCGTCTTGAGGCGCGTCACCGCGGCCTCGATGACGCCGGCATCGCCCACTTTCTGGCCGGTAATGCCCGCCACCGAGACGTAATAGACGAAGCCGGACGCGTTCCTGAGAACGGTCGGCAGGCGCTCGTCATTGGTCGTCGGGGTGGCGAGGCGAATGAAATCGATCCCCGCGGCGCGCGCCGGCAGGCACATTTCGGCGTCTTCTTCAGGGGGCAGGTCGACCACGATGAGCCCGTCCACCCCGGCTTCCTTGGCGTCCTTGAGGAACGCCTCAACGCCATAGGCGTAGAAGGGGTTGTAATAACCCATCAAAATGACCGGCGTCGCCTTGTCTTGCTCCCGAAACGAGCGAACAAGCGCCAGCGTTTTGCGCAAGGTCTGGCCGGCTTTGAGGGCTCTGAGGCCCGCCGCCTGAATGGCCGGGCCGTCCGCCATCGGATCGGTGAAACAGACGCCAAGTTCGATAAGATCGGCCCCGGCCGCGGGCAGGCCCTTCATGATTTCGAGCGAGGTCTCGTAGTCCGGGTCGCCCGCCATGATGAAGGGCACGAAGGCCGCGCGGTTTTCTTTGGCGGTCTTGGCGAAACGGGCGGCGATACGGGTCACGGGGGCGGCAAACTCTGTGGAATTTGACTGTGTGGAACTCTTGGGCCGGAAAAAGCGCTTCCTACCCCGGACGCGGCCGGCAAGGCAAAGGGAAACTGGCCCAATAGTCTTTCTCGCGGCCTTCCTCACGGCAAAGCCCGGACGCCGCCGCCGGCGTCCGGGCTTCCCCGCCATGAGGCGCGGGCCTTGCCCGCCCGCGCGCCCTACCCTCGAATGTAGATCTTCCGGCCGCGCTCGGTGCGGTAATACATGTGCCGCTTGCGGTCATATTTGAGCTTCAGCTCCGGCGCCTTGTAGTGGCGCCCGTGCGCTCGGTTTTCGCGCGCACTCGGCGCATAGACGAAAGAACTCCGTGGGCAGACGGTAATCGCTTCGTCGCGCCGGCTCTCGCGCCGGTCATAGCGATCTTCGCGTCTGTCGCGTGCGCCATAATTATAGCGCTCATCGCGACGGCTTTCGGCGCGGTCGTAACGATCTTCGACAAGGTCGGCGCAGCGCGTCGGCTGGAAACGCCATTCGCCGGCGAACGCCGGCGCCGCCGACAATACAAACCCCGCGCCCAGAATCCCGACAACAATATTCTTCATGTTCCACTCCTTCGACAGAACCGCCCCCGTGAGCGAGCCCGCCTCGTTTCACATGAATAAAACGCGCATGAAGAAGCGCGCCGTCGCGTTCGGCGAAGGTCGTTTCGGGGTCTTTTCAAGGCGAAAAGTAGGCGCGCAGAATGGAGCGCCTCACTCGACTTCGAGCGGCTCCGCGAGATCGAGCCTTGCGGCGAGCGCCTCGCTCAGGACACGGAGCGCTTCGGCGGCGCCAGCGAAGTCCGCCGCGTCAGCGGTCGGCAAGAGCGCGCGGATCGCGTCGAGCTCGCGGTCCTGAAGCCTGACGCAGAGATCAATCCCGTCGCGAGTCAGCACATAGAGCTTCGACCGCTTGTGGCGGGGATTGTCAGTCGCTTCGACAAGGCCTTTCGCGACAAGCCCGTCGAGAACGGATTGCGCCGCCTGCCGCGTCACGGGTTTCATGCGGGCGAGGTCCGGCGCGGTCCGTTCGCCGTCGATGAAGAGAGTGCGCATCACCCCGCGTTCGGACGCGCTGACGCCAAGATCGGCGAAGACCGTTTCGGCGATCGCAGAGAGCCGGAAGAACGCCTTCGGCACCTCATTGATCATGGCGAGCACGTCGCCTTCGGGGGATTTCTCAAGCTCGTACATGACAACCAGACTGTCGTTATGACAATCTGATTGTCAAATTAAATGTGCGAGTGCGAGATCACGGCTTCTGGAGGAGGGTCATCGCCCCGACGGCCATCGCCTCGGCCCCGGTTTTCACCGACGGCTCATATTCGATCTTGAAGATCGCCGAATGGTGGCCAGGCGCCGTCGCAAGCTCTTTCGCGGGCGTGCCGCCGACCGAGAAATAGACGCCTTTGACGCCAAGCTCGGGCGTGACGAAATAGGCGAAATCTTCCGCACCCATGCCGTCGCGCTTGTCCTGCACCATGCGGGCGGCGCCGAAATGCTCGGCGAAGGCTGTGCGCACGATTTCGGCGGTCGCCGTATCGTTGATCGTCGGCGGCGTCGCTTCCGTCTTCGAGCGGATCACTTCCGGCATCTTGTCTTTCGGAACGCCGAGCGAAATCGCAACGCCTTCAGCGACGCGGTCGATCCCGTCGAGAAGCTGCTCGCGAACTTCATGACTGTCCGCGCGGATGGTGAGCTGCATATCGACTTCATCGCCGATGATGTTGTGCTTCGATCCGCCATGAATGGAACCGACCGTGATGACGCCCGACTCGAGCGGGTTGATCGTTCGGCTGACGATCGACTGCAGCGAGACGACGATCTGCGAGGCGACAAGAACGGGATCGACGGCGCGGTGCGGATAGGCGCCGTGCCCGCCGACGCCGTGCACGATAATGTCGACGCTGTCGGCGCTCGAAGCGACGATTTCGGGAAGAACTTCAATCGTGCCCGAGGGGCGCGAGGCTTCGACATGGAACGCGAGCGCATAATCCGGCTTCGGGAATTTCTTGTAGAGGCCGTCCGCAATCATGGCGCGGGCGCCGCCGACGCGCTCTTCCGCCGGCTGACCGATCAGCACGGCCGTTCCCGACCATTTGTCCTTGCGCGCGGCGAGCTGGCGCGCGGCGCCCACAAGCGCCGTGATGTGCACGTCATGGCCGCAGGCGTGCATGACCGGGCGAACGACGCCTTCGACATCTTCCTGCGTCACTTTCGAAGCGTAGGAGAGCCCCGTCTTCTCTTCGACGGGAAGACCATCCATGTCAGCGCGCAGAAGAACCGTCGGCCCTTCGCCGTTCTTCATCACCGCGACGACGCCGGTGCCGCCGACTTTTTCGGTGACGTCATAGCCGAGCGCGCGCAGCTCCTCGGCAAGGCGCGCCGAGGTTTTGTATTCCCGGAAAGAGAGCTCGGGGTTCTGGTGGAAGTGGAGGAAGAGCTCCTTCAGGTGCGTATCGTAATCCTGCGCCACGGCCGCCGTGATGTCGGCGGGTTCTTCAGCGTGAACGGGAAACGCGCCCGCAACAAACGCAGCCAGTGAAATCGTCAGAAATTTCCTACGCATCGAATGCCCCTCTCTTTCAGAATTTGTTGCGCCTCACCTGCGCCTAGCCTTCCAGCATCTCCATCACCGAGAAGACATCCTTGTCGCCCCGGCCGCACATGTTCATCAGCAGGATCTGGTCGCGGCTCATCTCGCCGGCTTTTTCCACCGCGCGCGCGAGCGCGTGGGCCGGTTCAAGCGCGGGGATGATGCCTTCGAGCTTGGCGCAGAGCTGGAACATCTCGAGCGCTTCCTTGTCGGTCGCGGAGACGTAGGAGACGCGCCCCGTCTCATAGAGCCAGGCGTGCTCCGGCCCGATGCCGGGATAGTCGAGGCCCGCCGAGATGGAGTGCGCTTCCTTGATCTGGCCGTCATCGTCCTGAAGGAGATAGGTGCGGTTGCCGTGAAGCACGCCGGGCCTGCCGCCCGTGAGCGAGGCTGCGTGCTCGCCCGTCTCCAGACCCAAACCACCTGCTTCGACGCCGATGATTTCGACATCGAGATCATCAAGATACGGGTGGAAAAGACCGATCGCGTTCGAGCCGCCGCCAATGCACGCCATGATGACGTCGGGCAGGCGCCCTTCGGCCTCCTGCATCTGCTCTTTCGATTCCTTGCCGATCACCGACTGGAAGTCGCGCACGAGCATCGGATAGGGGTGCGGGCCCGCCGCCGTGCCGATGATGTAGAACGTGTCCTCGACATTGGTGACCCAATCGCGCAGGGCCTCGTTCATCGCGTCTTTCAAAGTCGCGCGGCCTGACGTGACGGGACGCACTTCGGCGCCGAGAAGCTTCATGCGGAAGACGTTCGGTTTCTGACGCTCAACGTCCGTCGCGCCCATATAGACGACGCAAGGAAGGCCAAAGCGCGCGCACACCGTCGCGCTCGCAACGCCGTGCTGGCCGGCGCCCGTCTCCGCGATGATGCGCGTCTTGCCCATCCGCCTCGCGAGCAGGATCTGGCCCATGCAATTGTTGATCTTGTGCGCGCCGGTGTGGTTCAGCTCGTCGCGCTTGAAATAGATCTTCGCGCCTTTGCCTTTGCCCGCGCGGTCGCGAACGTAATCCGTCAGCCGCTCGGCATAATAGAGCGGCGAGGGCCGGCCAACATAATGCTTCAGGTAATAGTCGAGCTCTTCCTGAAAGCTCTTGTCCTTCTTCGCCGCTTCGTACTCCTTGGCGAGATCGAGAACGAGCGGGGTCAGCGTTTCGGCGACGAAGCGCCCGCCGAACTTGCCGAAGCGGCCTTCAGCGTCAGGTCCGGCGCGGTAGGTGTTGAGCTTTTCCAAGTCTTGCCCTGTCTGAATGTCAAAGCGCCAAGGCGCGGCGCGAGGCTTTCTACCGCATAAGCGACTGTTCGATGTCAATCCACTGAAAGGTCGACATCGAGGTTCAGCTTGTCGCGGATCGTCCATTGTTTCGGATCGACAATAAGGACGACGCCGGAAGGGATTTCGCCCTCGCTCTCCCAATCCGAATAGAGCGGGACGATGTTCGAATGCGTGACGAGGAGGATGTTCTCCTTCTTGTGCTCACTGAGGCGCGCGGCGAGGCGCTGCTTGAAGAGATCGATCTCGCCGACATTCGTCGTCTTGAGTTCGGGCGCCGTCTCGACGGGCGCGCCGGCCGCAACGAGACGCGCCGTATCCCAGGTGCGGCACATGTCGCTCGTATAGGCCATACCGATTGGAACGTTTTCCGACTTCAGGAACTCGCCGATGAAGCGCGCCTGAAAGAAGCCCTTCGCATCGAGCCCGCGCCCTTCGCCGAGAACGCACCCCTCGGTCATACCGACAGAAGCGAGCTGGCCTGAGGGAGAATTGGCGTGGCGCATGAGGATGACCGAGCCGCCCTTGGCGAGGTCTGCGAGCGCTTCGTCAAGCGTGCGCGCTGCATCCTTCTCTGCAGCATAAGCAACGCCGCCAAGAATGAGTATGGCTAACAATACGTTGAAAAGTCTGTAAAATTTTATGCGGTATGACATGGCGTGCTCCCCGGTAGGCCCATTTTGGGACAGGGGCCCCTGCGGGGCAAGAGAAGGCGGATTGAGCCTAGAGAGCGCGGCGGGCGGCGGCGACGAAGGCGGCGATGCGCGAAGGGTCTTTGACCCCCGGCCGTACTTCGATGCCCGATGAAACGTCGACGCCGGTGAAGGCTTCGTTCGCCTTCGCCGCGGCGATCGCCGCTTCGACATTCGTTTCGTCGAGGCCGCCTGCGAGAAGGAACGGCGTCGTCCCCCGGTAGTGCTGGAGCAACGACCAGTCGAAAGCGGCGCCGTTGCCGCCGGGCAGCGCAGCGCCCGCCGGCGCCTTCGCATCGAAGAGAAGAATGTCGGCTGCGTCCTCAAAGGCGGCGGCGGCGGCGAAATCATCCGCCGAGCCGACAGGGAGCGCCTTGATCATCTCAACGCCGAACTCGGCGCCGATCTCGGCGACACGCTCTGCGTCTTCGTGACCGTGGAACTGGAAGTGCGACAGGAAAGGCGCCGCCTCCGCGAGCAGGCGCTCGCCCGCATCAATGAAGAGCCCGACAAAGTGCGGGGCGTCAAAGCCCAGATCTTCGCAGGCGCGTTTGATTTCCGTGACGAGTTCTTCCGCCGCTTCCGGTGCGATGTAACGCGGGCTTTTCTGCACGAAGACGAAGCCGATCAGGTCCGCTCCCGCCTTTGCGGCGGCGACGCCCGTTTCCACCGATTTGACGCCGCATATCTTGATGAGGCCAGGCATGGGGAGTGCGGCGTCCTAACTGGCTTTCAGGGTCGGCAGGCTGTCATTCGCGCCTGCTGCGGGCTGTGAGGGCGGAGCCGCCTGCAACTGGGACTTGAGGGCCTTGATCTCGGCGCGCGCCTTGCGGCGGGCGGGACGGCCAGAGGCCCACATGCCGGCGGCGCCGGCGAAGAAACCGATGAGAAGAAAGATGGCGAGCCAGAACCAGAGCGGCAGCGCTGGCGTCGCGATCGCCGGATGGTCCATCGAAATGGGATCAAGGCTGATCGCCACCGGGCGCCGGTTCGCAAAGAAAAAGAGCACGGCGAGCGCGCCGACCGGTATCCAGATCAGGCGTGAAACGATCTTCTTCATTGGCGGCGAGTTGACATAAATTTGCCCGCGTTCGCAATCGGGCCCGGCGGCCTAGCCAGCCGCGCCCGGCGTGAAGCGCCCTTCGCGGTTGAGCCTGTCGCGCAGCTCCTTGCCCGCTTTGAAATAGGGCGAATACTTTTCTTCAATGTGAACAGGCTCGCCCGAACGAGGGTTCCGCCCGATGCGCGCCGGGCGGTGCTTGACCGAAAACGCGCCGAAGCCGCGAAGCTCCACCCGTTCGCCGCGCGCCAGCGATTCAGCGATCTCCCCGAAGACGATGGAGACGATGCGCTCGACATCGCGGTGGAAGAGATTGGGATTTTCGTCCGCCAGCTTCTGGACCAGTTCAGATTTTATCATGCCTTGCCCCGTAGGCCCCTAAGCCCTGCCTTGAGAAACAGCGCTTGACCTCAAAAGAGGTGTTTTCGCGCCCCGCCGCTTCGCCTATAGCATCCTCGTGGAAATACCGCCACGATTTCAGAGGCTTAACACTCGCAAAGGCGGCGTGCGGCGTCAAGGCTGCTTCTACAGGGCCGTCGGGGAGGCTAAGCGGGGAAAATGACGACTGACGGCGCCAAGGCGAGTTTCGGATTTCGCGACGTGGCGGCGGGCGAGAAAGCCGGCCTCGTGCGCGGCGTTTTCGACTCGGTCGCCTCCCGCTACGACCTGATGAACGACCTGATGTCGGGCGGGGTTCACCGGCTCTGGAAGGCTTCGTTCATTTCGCGCGCAAACCCGCAACCGGGCATGACGCTTGTCGATGTCGCGGGCGGCACCGGCGACATTGCGAGCGGATTTCTTTCGCGCGCGGACGAACGCATGAAAGAGCGCGGCGGCGCGCCGGCAAGCGCGATCATTTGCGACATCAATTTCGAGATGTTGAAGGCTGGATTGCAGCGCAAGGACGCCAAGGAATTCGCAGGCCGCATCACGCGCGTTTGCGGCGATGCGCAAAGCCTTCCGCTTCCCGACAATTGCGCGGATGTTTACACGATCGCCTTCGGCATCAGGAACGTCACCGACCGCGCCGCAGCGCTCGCGGAAGCGCGCCGCGTCCTGAGGCCCGGCGGGCGTTTTCTCTGCCTTGAGTTTTCTCATCCGATTACGGACGGATTGCAAAAGCTCTACGACGCCTATTCCTTCTCGGTCATTCCCTGGCTTGGCGAAGTCGTCGCGAGCGACCGCGAAAGCTATCAATATCTCGTCGAATCGATCCGCCGCTTCCCGACGCAGGAACAGTTCGCCGAAGAGATCGCGAAGGCAGGCCTTTCGCGCGTCACCTACGACAATCTCACCGCCGGCGTCGTCGCCATCCATTCCGGCTGGCGGATTTAGGGCGGAGCGGACATGTTCAGCGCGCTCGCCGATTATTCGCGCCTCGCCCGCGCGGTTTTCATTCTCGCCCGGCGCGACGCCATCGTGCCGAAAGAATTCGAGCACCTTGCGCCCGCCCCGGTTCGCGCTTTCGGCGCGCTGACGCGGATCGGCGCGAAAACCACCGAAAATGGCCGTGCACTGCGCCCCGGCGAGCGCCTTGCGAGCGCCTTTGAAGGGCTTGGGCCCGCTTATGTGAAGCTCGGCCAGTTCATGGCGACGCGCCCCGACATTATCGGCTTTGAAATGGCTGGCGACCTTGGCCGCCTGCAGGACAAGATGCCGGCCTTCCCGCGCGCTGACGCCGCGCGCGAAATCGAAACGGCTTTCGGCAAACCGCTCGCAAAAATATTCGACGATTTTTCCGAGCCGATCGCCGCCGCTTCAATCGCACAGGTTCACCGCGCGCGCCTTAAAGACGGTCAGAAGGTTGCGGTCAAAGTGCTCCGCCCCCGGATCGAACAGATTGCGACGGCGGAGTTTCGCGGCTTTGCGCGCGCCGCGCGGCTGCTTGAAAGCGTCTCGAAAACGATCCGCCGGCTTGAGCCTGTAAAGTTTATCGACACGCTCAAAGCCTCCGCCGCGATCGAACTCGACCTCAGGATGGAAGCCGGCGCCGCCTCGACGCTCGCCGAAGACCTGAAAGACAATTCAGGCGTCGCCGTGCCGGACGTCATCTGGCCGCTCACCGCCAAACGCGTTTTGACGCTTGAATGGGCGGACGCGACGCCGATTGGCGATCTCGCCGCGCTCGACGCGCGCGGCGTTGACCGAAAGGCGCTCGCGCGCACTGTCATTCAGGTGTTCCTGACGCAGGCGCTCCACAAAGGGTTTTTCCACGCCGACATGCATCAGGGGAACCTGATGGTCGACGCGCAAGGCCGCCTCGTCCTCATCGATTTCGGGATCATGGGGCGGCTCGACGAAAAATCTCGCCGCACCTTCGCCGAGATCATTCACGGCTTCATCACGCGCAACTATCAGCGCACGGCGGAAGTCCACTTTGACGCGGGCTATGTGCCGCCGGGCCATTCCATCGACGCCTTCGCACAGGCGCTGCGCGCCGTCGGCGAGCCGCTTTTCGGCAAGAGCGCCGACAAGGTCGATATGAGCCGCGTGCTGCAGCAACTTTTCGACGTCACCGCGCTCTTCGACATGCACTTGCGGCCCGAACTTGTCCTGCTCCAGCGCACCATGGTGACGGTCGAAGGCGTCGCGCGTTCGCTCGATCCGGAAATCAATATGTGGGACGCGGCCGCGCCTGTCGTGAGGAGCTATATAGCCGACGCCATCGGCCCGCGCGAACATGCGCGCCGCCTGCGCGAGGCGACCCTGAAGGCGCTCGAACTTGCGCCGAAGATCCCGACGATCATCGAGCAGCTCAGCGTAGCGGCGAGTGAACGCAGCGCCGGACTGCGGCCAAACACGAACGATCTCGCAAGAGCGCTTTCCCGCCAGAGCCGGCTGACACAGTTTGCGCTATGGTTCATGGGAGCCGGCGCCCTTGTTCTCGCCGCTGTTATTGCGCTGAAGTAAGGCGCGCATTGCTCGTAGAAACGAGCTTTTGGCGAAGCCGGTTAACCGGGCGGTCGATCAGAAGATAGGCGGCGATCCCCACCGCCAGCGACGCCACAACAGTAATGGCGGGCTGCACGAGCTCTGGCCAAAACCAGCGGATGACGGCGATAACCAGAATGTGCACGATGTAAACGGGATAGCTGAGATCGCCGACGCGGCGGTCGATCTCGCTTCGCCCGAGCGCATCATGGATGAACGGCAAAGACAGAGCGAGCGGAAAGAAAAGCGCTGCGCGCCCCGCAGCGCTGACGCCGAAGACAGACGAGTGAACGCCGATGAGTACGACGAGCCCGGCGATCGCCGCAAAGCCGATATAACGCGAAGCGGGACCGACGAATGTCGTTATCGTGCTCGAAAGCCGGAACGCCGCGACGCCAAGCAGGAACAGGCAAGCTTCTGAGGCGAAGAAACGGCGCACCCAGAGATTGTAGTCGACGCCGGCGATTTCCCAGGAACATCTGACAGCGAGGCTTGCAGCGGCGAGCGCGGCGATCACCCAGAGGCGCCGCTTAACCACAAAAGGCGCGATCGCGTAGAAAGCGAGTTCGAGACTGAGCGTCCATGCCTGCGGAACGAGCAGATATCGCCAGGCCGCGAGGTCGCCGGCGGGCGGCCTGATATCGAGATCGAGCGCGAGCGCGCCCGTCGGCGTGTGAAGATCGAACCACACGATCCACTCCTGCCCGATTAGTGTCAGATTCGACAATATCAGCGCCGCCGCAGAAAGGGGATCGGTGACATGCGCAAGGTCAGACCGGTGGAGGTAATAATTGCTCCCGGAGATCAGCAATTGCGCAGCGGCGAGCGCGAGCGTCACCAGATAGATCGGATAGAGGCGCAGCGCGCGGTTAACGTAAAACGTCTTCAGCGACTGGTACTTTCCGGTGAGCACCATTGAAATGAAAAAGCCGGAAATTATGTAAAACGCCTGAACTGCGACGCCGCCATTCGTGAATATGATGCCGGCCTTGGGCGTGTGATGAACCACGACGCAAAGGGCGAGGAGCAGCCTCAGAATACCCATATTGCGACGCCCCTCCCCAAGACGGAATGCGCGCCGACTAGAGTCGGCATTACGCCCCCTGTCAACCGGCCCTTGAGGCTTCCAAGGGTAGAGTCCGAGGATGGCGTCTGACGAATGCTTTGGGTAAACTGGAAGATATGAACAACCGCTCAGTTCTCCTCGTCATCGGCGGCGGCATCGCCGCCTATAAGAGCCTTGAACTCATCCGCGAGCTTGCGCGGCGGGGCGTTAAAACGCGTGCGATCCTGACGCGGGCTGGCGCCGAGTTCATCACGCCGCTCTCCGTCGCAAGTCTCACCGGCGAGAAGTGCTTCACTGACCTCTTCGACCTCACCGACGAAGCGGAGATGGGCCATATCGAATTGTCGCGCTCGGCGGACCTTGTCGTCGTCGCGCCGGCGACCGCCGACCTGATGGCGAAAGCCGCGAACGGCCTTGCGAACGATCTCGCCTCAACGGCGCTTCTTGCGACCGACAAGCCTGTGATGATGGCGCCCGCCATGAATGTACGCATGTGGGAGCACGCAGCGACGCAGCGCAATCTCAGCACGCTGAAGGATGACAGCGTCGCGATCATCGGCCCCGACAAGGGGGAGATGGCCTGCGGCGAATATGGGCGAGGCCGCATGGCCGAGCCCGCCGCCATCGCGGACGCAGTCGATGCTTTCTTCGCGGCGCAAACGGGCGGCCCGTTGAAGGGCCAACGCATTCTCGTCACGGCAGGGCCGACGCATGAACCGCTGGACCCGGTGCGCTATATTGCCAACCGCTCCTCCGGCAAGCAGGGCTACGCCATCGCCGCCGCGCTTCGAAACCTCGGCGCCGAGGTGATCCTCGTTTCCGGCCCGACAGGCGTTTCTGCGCCCGCAGGCGTGACGACGCGGCGCGTCGAGACCGCGCGGCAGATGATGGCGGCCGTCGAAAAGGAATTGCCGCCAGTCGGTCATCTCGATTGCGCCGTGATGTGCGCGGCCGTCGCGGATTACCGCCCGGAGATCGAAACCGAGCACAAGATCAAGAAAGAGCGCGGCGGCCTCACCAATATTCCGCTTGCGGAGAACCCTGATATTCTGAAGACCGTCTCGCAGATGAAGACGGGCCGCCCGCGTCTCGTCATCGGCTTTGCGGCGGAGACGGACGATATTCTTGGTCATGCGGAAGCAAAACGCCGCCGAAAAGGGTGCGACTGGATTGTCGCCAATGACGTTTCCGCAGGCGAACATTGCGCGATGGGCGGCGATCTCAACGCCGTGACGATCCTCTCCGATGCGGGTGAGGAAAACTGGCCCGAAATGTCGAAGGATGAAGTCGCCCGCAGACTTGCAGAAAAAATCGCGCAGGCGCTGGCGAGCCCTCGCCCCGCGAAAGCGGCCGAATAAGCGTGCTTTCCTATCGGCTCGCCGAAGAAGCTGACATTCCCGCGCTTCGCGCGCTGATGACTCTCGCAATCGAAAAGCTGCTGAAAGAGTTTCTGTCGCCTGAGGAGGTTGCGGCATCCCATGCGAGCATGGGGCTCGACACGCAACTCATTGAAGACCGCACCTACTTCATTGTCATGGCGAATGGCGCGCTCGCCGGTTGCGGCGGCTGGGGCAAACGCGCGACGCTTTATGGCGGCGACCACACCGCCGGACGCAGCGCCGCGCTGCTCGACCCGGCGACAGACGCCGCGCGCATTCGCGCCATGTATACGCATCCTGATTTTACGCGGCGCGGCGTCGGAAAGCTCATCCTCGCGCTCGGCGAAGCGGCGGCGGGACGCGCAGGATTCAAGCGGCTTGTGCTCGGTGCGACACTAGGCGGGGAGCCGCTCTACCGGACCTACGGCTTCCGTGAGATCGAGCGCACCATCGCGGCGTCGCCGACAGGCGGCGGCGCACCCATCATCACGATGGAAAAGCCCGTCGATCTCGCGGGCGCGGAACGAGTGATCGCCGCAAGCCTTGGCGGATGACGCGCGCGCCGGGCGGGTCTAAACTCGCGCGAAGATCGCACCAATCCATGGAGACCCGATGTTCGACGACAAGCGCCCGGCCGCCCCTCATATTCGCGTGAAGCGCTTGCCGCATGGCGAGGGGCTTGAATTGCCGCGCTATGAAACGGCGCTTGCGGCGGGCTGCGATCTTCGCGCGGCCGTTGCGGAGGGCGAGCCCATCGTCCTGAAGCCGGGCGAGCGCTGCATGGCGCCGACGGGCCTTGCGATCGCGCTGCCGCCGGGCTGGGAGGCGCAGATCCGTCCGCGCTCGGGCCTAGCGGCCAAGTATGGTGTTTCCTGCGTCAACGCGCCGGGTACGATCGACGCCGATTATCGCGGCGAAGTGAAGATCATCCTCATCAATCACGGTGCGGAAGATTTTATCATCAAGCGCGGCGAGCGCATCGCGCAAATGGTCATCGCGCCGGTCTTTCAGGCGCAATTCGAGGAGGTCGACGAACTCGATGAAACGGCGCGCGGCGCCGGCGGATTCGGGTCGACTGGAAGGTAATGCTTGGAGACGCCCTGCCGGTCACGTTTCGCGAAGCGCTGATTATCGTCGGCGTTATCTGCGTGGCGTTCGGCATGCTGGCGCGCGATGCCGCCGGCGTAAACAAAGGGCTCGGCGTCGCGCTGATCGTCGTTGGCGTAATGATGATCGTCGCCTGGCCGCTCGGGCATATGGCGCATCTTTGGTAGGATTTTCGTGATGCTTTCCGATGCGGCGCGCGAGCGCTATCTGCGCCATATCCTGCTGAAAGAAGTGGGCGGGCAAGGCCAGCAAAAGCTTCTCGCCGCGCACGTGCTCGTGATCGGCGCGGGCGGCATTGGCGCGCCATTGTTGCAATATCTCGCCGCCGCCGGCGTCGGAACGATTGGCGTCGCCGATGACGACGTCGTCGCGCTTTCGAACCTGCAACGCCAGGTGCTCTATTCGACGGACGACGTCGGAGCGCAGAAAGCAGAGCGCGCGCATGCGGCGATCGCGCGCCTAAACCCCGACATCAAGGTTATCGAGCACCGGACGAAGATCACCGATGCGAATGCGGGCGAGCTTATCGCGAGCTACGATCTCGTCGTCGAGGGTATCGATAACTTTGCTGGCCGCTACGCGATCAACCGGGCCGCGATCGCCTTAAGAAAGCCGCTCGTCTCCGCTGCTGTCGGGCGTTTCGACGCGCAGCTTTCCGTGTTCAAACCTTTCGCGGGAGCAGGCCTTCCCTGTTATCGCTGCCTCGTGCCAGAGGCGCCGCCGCGCGACGCGCAGGTGAACTGCGCAGAAGAAGGCGTTCTCGGCGCCGTCACAGGCGTCATCGGCACGCTTGCGGCGATAGAGACGCTGAAAGAAATTCTGAAGCTCGGCGAAAGCCTTGCGGGCCGCTTGCTGCTCTATGACGGCCTCGCCGCGCAGTTCCGCACCATCGCCCTTCCGGCCGATCCTCAGTGTCCGGATTGCAGCGCGATCGCGCGGGACTAATCGGCGGGACGCCGGTTTTCCCCGCCGGACCGAATTGCGCGGGACCTTCGCCTAGCCGCATGATCAGCTTCGGGAAAAGGGGGATATCATGAAAAAGCTCTGGCTCATTTTCGCCGCGCTGTTCGCGGTCGCCGCTCCTGCAGCGGCGAAAAGCAAGGCTGACGATGAAACAATTCAGATCATGGTCGTCGGCTCTTTCCACATGGCGGGGAGCACGAGCGATCTCGTCAAGGTCGAAACCGAAAGCGTTTTGACAGAGCGCCGGCAGGGAGAACTTCAGCGCGTCGCAAAGGCGCTCGCGACATTCAACCCGACAGTCGTGGTGACGGAGCGCGAGACGGATGCGCCGGATTATATCGACCCCTACTTCGCCGAGTTCGACGACAAGATACTGAGCGAGAACCCGAATGAACGCGTGCAGATCGCTTACAGACTTGCGAAAACGGCGGGCGTCTCGCGCGTCTACGGCATTGACGAACAACCGTCAGAAGGCGAGCCGGACTATTTCCCGTTCGACAGATTAATGGCGCACGCCGAGGCCACGGGCCAGAGCGAAGCGTTGCAGGCCATGCTCGACAAGTTTCAGGGAATGGTCTCCGACGAACAGCAGGCGATGCGCGACCTGCCGATTGGGGAACAGCTCCTGCGGGTCAACACGGGACTGCTTTCTTCCGCCGAATTTTATTATGCGCTTTCTGCGTTCGATCGCGGCGAAGACCAGCCCGCAGCAGAACTCCAAGCATATTGGTTCATGCGCAATGCGAAGATCTTCTCAAAGCTCATGAATGTCGCAAAGCCCGGAGACCGCATCGTCATCGTCTATGGCGCGGGCCACAAATACTGGCTCGAGCATTTCGCCGAGCACACGCCGGGCTTTGCGAAGATCGACCCCGCGCCCTATCTGAAACGCGCTAAATAGAAAGTTAGTCTTCGAGAACGATGACGACGACGGCGCCCGGCGCGACATTGACTTTCGTCTCATCGAAGCGCGGCTTGCGCATGCTCGGGTGAACGCCATTCGAAAACGCGACAGGCTCCTTCGGCTTGCCGAGAATCTTGCCACGGTTGAGCTGGCCGTCGCCATTCGCGTCGTAATAAGCGGCGAAGGCGTAATCGCCCGGCTCAAGGTCTTTCAGTGAAATCAGCGCGACGCCGTTCTCATCGACCGTCGCCTGCTCTTTCAGGAGGGCGCTTTCGAGAAACTGTTCTGCATTGTGGTAAACGGAAATGCGCACCGCGCCGCCCGCCGCCGGAAACTCGGTTTTCACCGCGATGACGACGCCAGACGGGTCGGAATAGCGCGCGAACGCATTCGGCGCATCCGCATTGTCTGCGCGCGCCGCGCCTTCGGCGAGCGCCGCTATCGCCAACACTGTTCCTGCCAACCGCTGCAGCATGGGCCGCATCAATCCTTACTCATTTCTTAAACGCACGCCGGGCGTCAAACCCGTCGCGCCAGAACCTGCCGCTAAGTCTACGAAGCAGGCGCTGAAAACAACTTAAAATTGATCATATCTTCGTGGGGATCGCGTGAATGAGCGCCCCGGTGTCACCTGTCAGCAACGCTCCTCGCCGGGTTTTTTGGCCGCAGCCGCGATCGGTTGACGCCCAGCTCTCCGGCGCAAATCTTGCGTACCCGATCGGGTCTTGCGGGCGACAAAGAAAGAGGATGGGCATGGGGGCGAAGACGCTGTTTCTCGGCATTGACGGGCAAAGCGCATCATTGATCGACGGCAAAATTGCGGCGGGCGCCGCGCCCGCTCTCGCCGAGATCGACAGCCGCCTCGCCCGCATCGAAGTCGAGAACGACCCCGGCTTCGGGGACGGCCCCTATTGGACGTCGGTTTCGACCGGGTGCGATCCTTCCGGGCATGGCGACTATTACATCCTGCAATTCGACCCGAAGACCTACGACCATTACTGGTACGATGAGATGAAGCACATGAGCGCGCCCGCTTTCTGGGAAGCGCTCGACGCCGAAGGAAAGCGCGTCGCGATCATCGACTGGCCGCATTGCCCGTTCCATCCGATCCGCAATGGCGTTCACATCGACAACTGGCTGCAGCACGATACGCCTTCTCCGGCGCGCAGCTTCCCCGAAAGTCTCATAAGAGATGTCATCGCGCGTTATGGCGACGACCCATACCGGCCCGGCATGCACATCCATCCGATCGAAACGGCGGAAGATGCGAAATGGGCCGTTGAAGCCGCCTGCGACCGCATCGACGCGAAAGCGCGCTTGTGCGTCGACCAATTGCGCAGCGGCGAGTGGGACCTCTTCGCCGCGATTTTCTCCGAAGCGCACGATGTCGGCCATAACGGCTTTCATCTGCATGACCGGAACCATCCGGGCTTTGACGCCGCGCTCGCGGAAGCGGCGGGCGACCCGATGCATCCGATCTGCGTCGCGACCGACCGCGCCGTTCGTCAGATCATTGAAGCGGCGGGCCCTGATTGCGAAGTGATCGTCATGGCGGGCCTCGGGCTCATGCCCCTAGTCACGGCGAATGGCGCGCTCGACGTCATCACCCGCCGGCTTGATCTCGGCTACTCAGCCGAAGAAGCGCCGATCGAAAAAGCGCGCGCGGCTTATCGCGCGAAGATTCCGCTGTCGATCCGCAGCGCTCTGTCGCCGATCAAGCGATTCCTTCTCGGCGAACCAAAGAACCCTGAACTCGCGCGCCGACGTTTCTTTCCGGTGCTGCATGTCGATCATGCCGGCGCGATCCGCTTCAATGTGAAAGGCCGCGAGCGCAACGGCGTCGTCGCGCCGGGCGCCGGCTACGACGCACTCGCCGACGAACTTATCCGTGACCTGATGGAAATCCGCGACGCGGATACGGGCGAGCCGGTCGTAGAAGAAGTCGTCAAAACGCAGGAGCACTATAAAGGGCCAGAGGGCCACCTCCTGCCCGACCTCTTCGTGATGTGGCGCCGGGACAGACCGGTTCACCGCATCACTTCGCCCAAGATCGGCGTCATCGAGATTCCGGACCGTGAAGTGCGCACGGGCGACCATGTTCAGGTCGGCGATCTCTGGGCGAACAAGGAGCGCCTCGCCCGCTTTGCGCCCGGCCGGAAGATCCGCCCCGCCGACGTGACGAAAGTCATCCTCGCCTCGACGAGCCGCTCGGAAGCGAAAGAAGAAGCGCTTATTCCAGCCCTGGGATGATCCGGTCCGGCGGCTTATGCCCGTCGGCGAACATCTTGATGTTGATGATCACCCGCTCGCCCATCTCAATGCGGCTTTCGATCGTCGCCGACGCCATGTGCGGCAACAGAACGACGTTCGGCGCGTCCATCAGCTTTTCATTGGGGCGCGGTTCGAGTTCGAAGACATCGAGCCCGGCGCCGCCGAGTTTGCCCGCGGCGATCATGTCTGCAAGCGCCGCCTCGTCGATGATCTCGCCGCGCGAGATGTTGACGATGTAGGCGTCGGAATGCAGCAGCTCGAGCCTGCGGCGCGACAGCAAATGATAGGTCGCCGGGGTATGCGGACAATTGACGGAGACAATGTCCATCCGCGCGAGCATCTGGTCGAGGCTTTCCCAGTACGTCGCCTCAAGCTCACCCTCGACATGCGGATTGATCGGCGAGCGATTGTGGTAGTGGATCTCGATCCCGAAGGCGCGCGCGCGCCGTGCGATCGCCTGACCGACCCGGCCCAATCCGATGATGCCGAGCTTCTTGCCGCGCACGCGGCGGCCAAGCATCCATGTCGGCGACCAGCCGGAGAATTTTCCGTCCTCAAGCGCCCGCACGCCTTCGACAAGGCGGCGCGGCACGGCGAGGATCAGCGCCATCGCCATGTCGGCTGCGTCTTCCGCAAGCACTGACGGCGTATTCGTGACGGTGACGCCATGCGCGATCGCCGCATCGATGTCGATATGATCGATCCCGGCGCCGAAATTCGCGATGAGCTTCAGCCGGTCGCCGGCCGCCTCGAAGAACGCGGCGTCGAGCCTGTCGCCAAGCGTCGGCGCCAGAACGTCGCTGACGCGCGCCGCCTCGATCAGCTGGGCGGCGGACATCGGCTTGTCGGTCTCGTTGAGAACCGTGTCGAACAGGGCCGAGAGCCGCTGCTCCACCGAATCGGGCAGCTTGCGCGTCACGGTAACTTTTGGCCTGCCCGGCGGCATGTCGATCCTCGTTCGTCTCTTCTACAGGGCGGCGTTCGAAATCCGCGCGCGGGCGCCGCTGGTTAACCGGGTGTTAACGGCTCACGCCCAAGAAAGGGATTGTTAATCGCAGCCCCATATTTCCGTCGAGTCCGCGTGATGCGCCGCCTTGCCGCTATCCTCATTTTTCTCGCAGCTTATTTGACCGTGGGCCCCGTCGCCGCGCAAGCGCCTGACGGAAGCGAAAACGCGGCCCGAACCGACACGCCGTCGGGCTTTCCCGTGCCGCGCTTCGTCAGCCTGAAAAATGCTGAAACCTATTGCCGGCAAGGCCCGTCCTTCGACCACCCGGTCGCCTACACCTTCCTCAAGGCCGGCCTGCCGGTTCAGGTCGTCGCCGAAACGACCGATCACTGGCGGAAGATACGCGACCATGAGGGCTCTGAATGCTGGGCCCACCAGACGACCCTGCGCGCCGTGAGCCATGTCATCGTCGAGGCGGATACGGCCATCCTGGTTCGGCCCGAAATCGAGGCGCCGGTGCGCGCGCGCCTCAGGGCCGGCGTCATTGCGCGCATCGAGCGCGCCTCCGGCGACTGGCGGCTCATTTCCGTCGGCGAGCTCAAGGGATGGGCCCCGGTTTCCCGGCTCTGGGGCGCGGAATAGCCGCCGCCCTCTAGGGGCGAACCGCAATGTTGCGTCGCACAATTGACCGAAGCGCAGCGCCTCTCTACCAACCCGCAAACGCCAACCCGTAAACCACCAGGGCGCACAGCGGATGTTGATCCAGAAATCCAGCTACACGAAAGAAGAACTTCTCGAATGCGGACAGCACGGCTTCCGCGGCCCCGGCTCAGCGCAGCTGCCCGTGCCGCAAATGCTGATGTTCGATCGCATCACCGAAATCTCCAACGAGGGCGGCGCCTACGGCAAAGGCCATATGCTCGCCGAGTTCGACATTTCTCCGGACCTATGGTTCTTTGAATGCCACTTTCCGGGTGACCCCGTCATGCCTGGCTGTCTCGGTCTGGACGCGCTCTGGCAGATGGTTGGATTCTTTCTTACGTGGTCGGGGCATCCCGGACATGGCCGCGCTCTGGGCGTGAAGGAAGTGAGGCTTGGCGGCATGATCGTTCCGTCATCGAAGCTCGTTACCTACGAACTCAACATCCGCCGGGTGATGGCGCGTCCGATGATTCTCGGCATCGCCGACGGCGTCGTGAAGGTCGACAATCGCCAGATTTACGAAGCGAAAGATCTTCGCGTCGGCCTCTTCTCCCGCGCGCAGCTCGACGCGGGACTTACGCTCTAAAAGCGCGTATTTTTCGGGGGAAAATGAAAGGGATCGTATGCGACGAGTAGTCGTCACAGGCGTAGGTGTTGTTTCCTCCATCGGCTCGAATGCAGCCGAAGTCACCGAAGCGTTGAAGGAAGGGCGCTCCGGAATCACTTTCGCTGAAGACTTCGCCGAGCTTGGATTCCGCTGCCAGGTGAAGGCGCGCCCGACGCTCGATTACGAAGCCGTGCTCGACCGGCGCACGCGGCGCTTCATGGGTGAAGGCGCGGGCTGGAACTATATCGCGATGCAGGAAGCGATCGCGGATGCGGGCCTCGCCGAGGATGAAATCAGCCATCCGATGACGGGCATCATCATGGGCTCGGGCGGGCCCTCGACGCGCGCGATCGTCGAAGCGGCGGACAAGACGCGCGAGTCGAAGAGCACGAAGAAAATCGGCCCGACGCAGGTGCCGAAGGCGATGTCGTCGACGAATTCCGCAACGCTCGCCGTCGCCTACAAGATTCTCGGAATCAACTATTCGATCTCGTCCGCCTGCGCGACGTCGGTGCACTGCATCGGCGCGGCCGCCGAACAGATCATGATGGGCAAGCAGGACGTGATGTTCGCCGGCGGCGGCGAAGAACTCGACTGGACGATGGCGAACCTCTTTGATGCGATGGGCGCGATGTCGACGGGTTACAATGACCGCCCGCAAGTCGCGAGCCGCGCTTACGACAAAGACCGCGACGGTTTCGTCATCGCCGGCGGCGCTGCCACCGTCGTGCTCGAGGAATATGAACGCGCGAAAGCGCGCGGCGCGACCATCTATGGCGAGATCGTCGGCTATTTCGCGAACTCCGACGGCGAAGACATGGTGCAGCCCTCGGGCGAAGGCGCGGTGCGCTGCATGCGCGGCGCGCTGGAGACATGCCGGACGTCGGTTGATTATATTAACACACACGGCACTTCGACGCCGATTGGTGATTCCAAAGAGACCACGGCGATCCGCGAAGTCTTCGGCAAGCAGATCCCGCCTTTCTCATCGACGAAGTCGCTCACCGGCCACTCGCTCGGCGCCGTCGGCGCGCAGGAGACTGTTTACGGCCTTCTCATGATGAAGCACCGCTTCCTCACCGCCTCGGCGCATATCGAAAATCTCGACCCCGAATTCGAGGGCCTGCCGATCATCCGCGAGCGGATCGACAATGCGAAGATCGACTGCTTCCTGACGAACAGCTTCGGCTTTGGCGGCACCAATGGCTGCCTCGTCATCGCACGCTGTGACGGGTAATCCATGAATTTCGACGCGAGCCCCGGCGCGCTTGTGGCCTCCGCCCTTGTCGCGACCGCCGGGCTATGGTGGTTCCGGCGCATCCTGCAGGAGGTGCGCCGCCTGCCGGCGCCGACAAGAATCGGCATTTATGTTCTTGTCTGGCTCGCCTATTTTGTTCTGACGATGGTGCTCGCCGCCCGCACGATGGGCGCGGCTTAAGCGAAAGGGTTCCAAGATGAGCGATGAGATTTCCTTCCCCAAAGGCGAGCTGATGAAAGGCAAACGCGGCCTCGTCATGGGCGTCGCGAACAAGAATTCCATCGCCTGGTCGATCGCCCAGCAGCTCCATGCGCAGGGCGCGGAAATCGCCTTCACCTATCTCAACGAAGCGATGGAGCGCCGCGTGCGCCCGCTCGCCGAGAGCCTCGGCGCCAAGCTCATTCTCGAATGCGACGTTCTCTCCGATGCGTCGATGGATGCAGCCTTCGCTGCGGTGAAGGAAGCGTGGGGAACGATCGACTTCCTCGTCCATGCGATCGCTTTCACCGACAAGTCGGCGCTTGAAGGCTCTTTCGTCGCGAACACGACGCGCGCAATCTTCAAAGATACGATGGACGTCTCGGCGTTCTCCTTCGTTGACGCTGCAAACCGCGCCTCCAAAATGATGCCGAATGGCGGCTCGATGGTGACGCTCACCTATCTCGGCAGCGAACGCACCATTCCGAACTACAACGTCATGGGCGTCGCCAAAGCCGCGCTCGAAGCCTCGACGCGTTACATCGCGCGCGATCTCGGCCCCCAGCAGATCCGCGTCAACGCGATCTCGGCGGGCCCCATCAGAACGCTCGCAGCCGCCGGCATTTCGTCGGGCCGCCACATGTTCTCTTTCAATCGTAAAGCGAGCCCCTTGCAGGACGATACGGACCCGATGGGCGTTGCGGGCGCCGCGCTCTATCTCCTTTCCGATCTCGGCCTTTCGTGCACGGGCGAGACGCTGCATGTCGATGCAGGCTTCCATATCGTCGGCATGCCGGACGAAGCCGCGCTGAAAGAGTAGCGCTCGCGTGGAAGTCGAAGCGATCATCGAAGCGCTTGGGCTCTCGCCGCATCCCGAAGGCGGGTGGTACCGCGAGACCTGGCGCGCTGACGCGCGCGCAGGCGAGCGCGCCGCCGGCACGGCGATCTATTTTCTCCTCAAGAAAGGCGAACGATCGCACTGGCACTATATCGACGCCGCCGAGATCTGGCACTTCTATGCAGGCGCGCCCTTGAGACTGTCTCTTTCCGCAGACGGAAAGAAAACGAGCGAACACATTCTCGGGCCCGACATCGCGTCGGGCGCGCGTCCGCAAATCGTCGTGCCGCAAGGGTGCTGGCAGGCAGGCGAAAGCCTTGGCGACTACACGCTGATCGGCTGCACGGTCTCGCCGGCCTTCGAGTTCGCCGGCTTCGAAATGGCGCCCAAAGACTGGGCGCCCGGCGAGCGCTGAGCCTATTGCGCTGGCTGCGCGATAAACTTCCGCACATCGGCGGCGAGCTTTTCGATCGAGGGCTGATGGATATACATCATGTGCCCCGCCTCATAATAAGTGATGGTGAGGCGGTCGCGATCGAAAGCGGGCTGCGCGAGCGTCATCTCTGTGCCGAAGAACGGCGTCGCCATGTCGAAATAGCCGTTTGCGGAAAGAACGCGCAGGTCCTTGTTCTGGCGCATGGCGCGCTCGATATAGGGCGCGACATTCACATAGGAATTGTCGCCGCCCGCATCGCGCGTCGCCCATTTCCAGCTTTGAACGCCGCCGAGCGTCACATAGGGCTCTGAAATGTCGACTTTGAGGTCGCGCCCGAAATAGTCGAGCATCGCGGCGGTGTAAGCGCCGTCAATTCCGTAGGCGGATGGATCGGCGTCCGGGCTGTCGGAAACGCCGTCCGCCTCGCGGCCCGTGAAGCGCGAGTCGAGGCGCCCGACAGTGAGTCCTTCGTCACGCATCAACTCGCGCATGAAACGCCCCAGCGGCACGCGCATATTCGAGAGCGTGATGTATTTCTCGCTGAGCCCGGTGAGCGAAGCCATGCGCGAAATCGCGTGCTGGCGCGCCTCGGGAGAGAGAAGCTGGCCTTTCAGGAGCGCCGGCATGTATTCGTCCGTCGCGAAGGCGCGCGCATCGTCAAGGAATTTCCCGATATCGCCGCCCCACGCCTCGCGGTTGACTTTCTCATGATACCAGGCGGTCGCTGCATAGCTCGGCAAAAGGCCCACATAAGAAACGTCATTACCCGGATCGGTCGCGTCGAGGCCGAAATTCAGCACCGATGAAATCAGCACGATGCCGTTCATGGCGATGTCGGTCCAGCCGCTTTCAAGCGCATCGATGAGCGCGCCCGAGCGGGTCGTGCCATAGCTTTCGCCGATGAGATATTTCGGCGAGTTCCAGCGCTGGTTTTTCACGAGCCAGCGGCGGATGAATTCGCGGATCGATTCCGCGTCTTCCGTCACGCCCCAATATTCTTCGCCTTTCGCGTCGCCCAGCGTCTTGCTCCAGCCCGTGCCGACGGGATCGATGAAAACAAGATCAGCGACGTCGAGAATTGTCAGCGGGTTCGCCGCGATGTTGAACGGCGCCGCGCCGTCGTCCGACGGGCCGTCAGGAAGGCGCACGCGCTTCGGCCCGAAGACGCCCATATGAAGCCAGAGCGAGGCCGAACCCGGCCCGCCATTGTAGATGAACGCGACCGGACGTTTCGTCGGATCGGCATAGCCGTCAGCGAGATAGGTCGTCGAAAAGATCGACGCGCGCGGCTTGTTCTTGTCGTCGAGAATGTAGGTTTCTTCCGCGTACGCCTTGTAGCGGATGTTCTTGCCGTTCGCCGTGACGGAGCCGGTCGACTCAAACTTGCGCGGCTCAGGCGTCGCCTCGCCGGCGGCGGCCTTTTCATCCTTGGGCTTGGCGTCCTCATCCTGCGCGCGGGCGCAGGCGGAAACGGCGAGGACCAGGGCCAGAACAAGCGCAAGCGGACGTTTCATCAGTCGTTCCCCTATCGGCGAGGCGCACACCTTACGGCTTCATGAAGGCAAATCAATCCGCTCAACCGCTTATGACTAGCAGCACAACGAAAAGGACGACGCTGAAGAGCGCAGGCGCGGCCCCGATGATCGCCGCGCGCCTCTTCGCGCCCGCAGCGCGCGCCCGAAGCGAAAAGAAAGCCGCCCCAATATAAGCCGCGCCGATCGCGCCCATCATCAGCCTTATCTGGAGCCATAGCTCCGGCGACGCATTCGGAGAACTCGCGAGCAGGAGCACGATCATCAGGAGCGAGATGTTCGCGCTGACGATGAGGGCGAGTATCGCCATGACGCCCTCTTACGCTGCGCGCTTTGCTTCGATCCAGGCGCGGATTTTCTTCTCCAGCACCGGCATCGGCATGGAGCCTGTCAGCAGCACCTGATCGTGGAACTCGCGAATGTCGAACTTGTCGCCGAGCGCTTCTTCGGCTTCTTTGCGAAGCGCGTTGATGCGGATCATGCCGAGTTTGTATGAACAGGCCTGACCCGGCCACACCGAGTAACGTTCGACTTCGCGCGTCACCGAGGCGCGCGTCTCGCCGGTCGTGTCGACCATATAGTCGATCGCCTGTTCGCGCGTCCAATGCTTGGTGTGAAGCCCTGAGTCCGTAACAAGGCGCGCGGCGCGGAAAAGCTCGCTCTGGAGCCGCCCGAGATCGCCGACGGGATCATCAGCATACATACCCATTTCCGCCGCGACCTGTTCGGCGTAAAGCGCCCAGCCTTCGGAGAATTCCGAAAAGCCCATCATGTTGCGGATAAGCGGCAGGTCGTCGATCGCGCGCTGCAGCGATATCTGGAAGTGGTGGCCGGGAACGGCTTCGTGGAAGGTCAGCGTTTTCAGCGTGTGCTTCGGCCAGTCCGCCGTGTCTTTCAGGTTGATCCAGTAAATGCCGGGCCGCGTTCCGTCGAGCGAGGGGCCCGTATAATAGCCGCCGGGCGCGGAATCCTGCTCATAGACGGGAATGCGCCGCACTTCGACCGATTGCTTCGGAATGGCGCCGAACCATTGCGGCGCCTTCTCCATCAGCTCCTTGATCTGCTCGTTGAGTTCGGCGAGCAGCGCTGCTCGGCCTTCATCCGTATTCGGATAGACCATGTCCGGCCGGGCGCCGAGCGCGACGAAGCGGTCCGCGACCGAGCCTTCGGTCATGCCCATGCCCTTGAAGATCGCATCCATCTCGCCCTGAATGCGCGCGACTTCGGAAAGGCCGAGTTCGTGTATCTCGTCGCCCGTCATGCCGTCAGCGCCATAGCTGTTGAGCGCGAGCTGGTAGAACGCATCGCCCTCCTCGCCGAGACGCCAGACGCCGGCGTCGCCGCCCGCCTGTTCCTTCAGCCCTTCAAGCGTCGCCGAAAGGCGCGCATAAGCGGGGTAAACGACATCGCGCACGAGATCGCCCGCGCGCGCCGCGAACTCGCCGCGCTCTTCGGGCGTCAGCGAGTCAAGGCTTTCCATCTTCTCTTTCAAGGTCGCGACGAGCGGATTTTCTTCCGGCGACGCCTGCGTAAAGACGCGGATCGCCGTTACTGCGCCGTCAATCGCGAAGGCCGGCGGCGTCACGCCCTGCGCTGCATCCGAAACGAGCGACTGGCTGACCTCGTCGAAGACGCGGCTGAATTCCCCAAGACGCGAAAGATAGGCTTCGACATTCTTCTTCGAATCGACGGGATGCTGCGTGAGCAGCAGACGCGGCAGATAAAGGTGCGGGCCCGAAATCTGCGTCACCGAATAGGGCGAACCGACGCCCCAGGTGACGGCGCCGCCAAAAGGAAATTCGTTGCGGCGCGCGCCAAGTTCATAGGAGACTTTCAGGACGTCATAGGTGATCGCCGCCGTGCCCGAAAGCGCCGAGCGGTCTACCGAGCGCAACTCCTGCAGATATTGCTCGTTGATTTCCCTCGCGCGCTGATCAGCCTCGAAACCGTAATCGCCGAGGCGCGCATTGTAGTTCTCCCCTGCGATCTCTTCCGAAACGCCAAGCGATGTCGCGAACTCGGGCGATTCCTTCAGCGCTTCGGCCGCCTGACGATCCGCCATGTCGAGAAAGGCCGTCGACGGATTAACCGTTTCTTCCGCCTGCTCCGCCGACGCGCCAGCGCCGCCTTCGGCGCCGGGTTTCTTGTCGCATCCGCCGATGAGGGCGAGAAGAAACGCGGCGGAAAAGCCCGCGGCGTATTTGAACCGGCTCCGTGAAGACATCATCTCATCCCTCGCTCTTCATGTTCAGCGCTTACTTGCGCCTTTTCCTTCTTTCCAATCGGGCGATCGCGTAAGGCGGCGCCTGAACTTCCCCCGGTTCTCGCGAAAAAGCGAGCTTGACCCCGCATGTTTCCTTGGGTTTCGAGCTGAAAAGGCGCCTTTTGCGGAAGCCCCTTGTCATTGAAGCCGCGAGCGGCGGCGTCGACGAAAGAGCAGTATAGGCCCGCTTCAGCGCTGTAGGATAACTCTCCCCGAATTCGCCTTGCGGTTGCCCGTTCTTAACCAAAACGGGGCTTAACGAAAACGGGGCCCCGAAGGGCCCCGCTCAAACTTGCTGCGCGAAAACGCGAGGGGTTTATTCCTCGTCTTTCTTCTCGCGGACGATCTCTTTGCCGGTTTCCTGATCGACGATTTTCATCGACAGGCGAACCTTGCCGCGATCGTCGAAGCCGAGAAGTTTCACGTAAACTTCCTGACCCTCTTTCACGACTTCCTGCACCGTTTGCGGGCGTCCTTCGGAAAGTTGCGAAATGTGCACGAGGCCATCGCGCGCGCCGAAGAAGTTCACAAAGGCGCCGAAGTCCATGATCTTGACGATCTTGCCTTTGTAGATCTTGCCGACTTCCGGTTCGGCGACGATCGAGTGGATCCAGTTATAGGCCGCTTCGATCTTCGCCTTGTCGCTCGAGGCGATCTTGATGAGGCCGTCATCGTTGATGTCGACCTTGGCGCCCGTCTTCTCGACGATTTCGCGGATGACCTTGCCGCCGGAGCCGATGACTTCGCGGATCTTGTCGGTCGGGATCTGCATCGTCTCGATGCGCGGCGCATATTCGCCGAGCTCCTGACGGGCCGAGGTGAGCGCTTTCGACATCTCGCCGAGGATATGGAGACGCCCGTCTTTGGCCTGGCCAAGGGCGACCTTCATGATCTCTTCGGTGATGCCGGCGATCTTGATGTCCATCTGCAGCGAGGTGACGCCTTCGGTCGTGCCCGCCACTTTGAAGTCCATGTCGCCGAGGTGGTCTTCATCGCCGAGAATGTCGGAGAGCACCGCGAAGCGCTCGCCTTCAAGGATGAGGCCCATGGCGATGCCCGCGACGGGGCGCTTCACCGGAACGCCCGCATCCATGAGCGCGAGCGAAGAACCGCAGACCGTCGCCATCGACGACGAACCGTTCGACTCGGTGATCTCCGAGACGAGACGGATGACGTAAGGGAACTCTTCCTGCGGCGGGATGACGGCTTTCATCGCGCGCCAGGCGAGTTTGCCGTGGCCGATTTCGCGGCGGCCCGGCGAGCCCATGCGGCCGACTTCGCCGACCGAATAGGGCGGGAAGTTGTAGTGCAGAAGGAAAGACTCCTTGCGCGTTCCTTCGAGAGCGTCGATGAACTGCTCGTCTTCGCCGGTGCCGAGCGTCGCAACGACGATCGCCTGCGTTTCGCCGCGGGTGAAGAGCGCGCTGCCATGCGTGCGCGGCAGGAAGCCCACTTCCGAGACGATCGGGCGGACGGTTTTCGTGTCGCGGCCGTCGATGCGCTTGCCTTCGTCGAGAATGGCGAAGCGGACGATGTCGGCTTCGAGCGTCTTGAACGCCGAAGCGACCGAGGCTTTCGAAGGCGCGTTCTCATCTTCCGGATTGACGAGCGCGGCGATGGCTTTTTCTTTCGCCGACGCAAGCGCCGTCTGGCGTTCCTGTTTCACGACGAGCTTGTAAGCCGCCTTGATGTCTTCGCCGACGAGACCGCGGACTTTTCCTTCGAGTTCGGAATTGTCCGGAGCATTGAAGGCCCACGGCTCTTTCGCGCATTCTTCCGCGAAGTCGATAATGAAGTTGATCGCTTCTTTCGCAGCCTTGTGGCCGAAAGCGACGGCGCCGAGCATGACTTCTTCCGAAAGCTCTTTGGCTTCCGATTCAACCATCATCACCGCATCGGCCGTGCCGGCCATGACGAGGTCGAGTTTCGTTTCCGGCATCTCGTCGATTTGCGGATTAAGAACGTAGCCGCCATTGATGTAGCCGACGCGCGCCGCGCCGATGGGGCCGAGGAACGGCACGCCCGAAATCGTCAGCGCCGCGGAGGCCGCAATCATCGCGATGACATCGGGATCGTTTTCGAGGTCGTGGCTCAGAACCTGCGCGACGACGTTCACTTCATTCTTGAAGCCTTTGGCGAACAGCGGACGGATCGGCCGGTCGATGAGGCGCGAGGTCAGCGTCTCTTTTTCCGTCGGGCGGCCTTCGCGCTTGAAATAACCGCCGGGAACGCGCCCTGCGGCGTAGAATTTCTCGATGTAGTTAACAGTCAGCGGAAAGAAATCGAAATTGGGGTTCGGTTCCTTCGCGGCGGTGACAGCGGCGAGCACCGTCGTTTCGCCATAGGTCGCAAGCACGGCGCCGTGGGCCTGGCGCGCAACGCGCCCGGTCTCGAGGGTCAGCGTGCGGCCGCCCCATTCAATCGATTTTTTGGTGATATTGAACATCTGTTTCTTTCTCTTCTTCGTCATTGCGCCGTACGCGGATCGTATCGGCGCTTCGGGTATGAAGCCCTGATAGGGCGACGCCGCCTTTTTGAGGCGGCGTTCGCGGCTTACCTGGGCTGCATTCTGATGGCGCCGTCGATCCTGATGACGGCGCCGTTGATCATGGTGTTGCGACAAATCTCGAGCGCGAGGGAAGCGTATTCCTCCGGCTTGCCGAGACGTTTGGGGAACGGCACCATCGCCGCGAGCGCGTCCTGAACCTTCTGGTCCATGCCCGCCATCATCGGCGTCCAGAAAATGCCGGGCGCGATGGTGTTGCAGCGAACGCCGATATTCATGAGGTCGCGCGCGACGGGCAAGGTCATGCCGGCGACGCCCGCTTTCGACGCGGTGTAAGCGGCCTGGCCGATCTGGCCTTCGAAGGCTGCGACCGACGCCGTGCAGACGACGACGCCGCGCTCGCCGTCTTCGAGCGGGGCGAGCTTTTCCATTTCCTCCGCGACAAGGCGGATGCAGTTGAACGTGCCGACGAGGTTGACGTCGATCACGCGCTTGAAGGCGTCGAGCCGGTGCGGACCGTTCTTGCCGATCGTCTTTTCGCCGATCGCGATGCCGGCGCAATTGATGAGAATGCGCGGCGCGCCGACTTCGGTGATGGTGCGGGCGAGCGCTGCTTTGACGCTTTCCTCGTCAGCGACGTTGACCGAGCAGAAGACGCCGCCGAGTTTCTTGGCGAGCGCTTCGCCTTTCTCTGCGTTGAGGTCCCAGAGAGCGACTTTGACGCCTTCATTGTGAAGGGCTTCCGCTGTCGCCGCGCCAAGTCCCGAGGCGCCGCCGGTGATGATCGCTGTCGTGCCCGATACCTTCATGAATTTCGTTTCCTGCTGTTGTTCTGAACCGTTACGCGCCTGACCGATCGGAATGCGGTCAGGCGAATGGCCAAAAGCGCGGGCAGCGCCCTTTCGCGGCGCCCGCGCCAACTCGCCGTCTCACGCCCGCCAAACCTGACCGGCGGGCCGAATGAACGCTGCGCCGGCAGAGCGCAAAGCCCCTCGCCCTAGCGACGCAGGCCGAGTTCTTCGATCAGCTTCTGGTACCGCGTCTCGTCGATGCGCTTCACATAGTCGAGCAACCGGCGGCGCTGGGAGACCATTTTGAGGAGGCCCCGGCGCGAATGGTTGTCTTTCTTGTGGTCTTTGAAGTGCTCGGTGAGGTTCGAGATGCGCTCGGAGAGGATGGCCACCTGGACCTCGGGCGAACCCGTATCCCCTTGAATACGCGCGAATTTCTTGATGAGCTCAGCCTTGCGGCCCGCTGTGATCGACATGTTTTTCTCCGCGGCGTCGGAAAAATGCCGGCCCCGCCGGGACGCCGTCCAGCAGGGTCGAATTCAATCGGCGGGTGATAAGGGAAGGCTTCCGGAAAAGCAAGCTCGCCGGATTGATCGGCTTCGAGCGATAGGGGACGCTAATTCCAGCCGCCAGGCGCTCGGAACGTCCCGATGCGGCCAACAATCGATTTGCATGCTACTTTCCCGGACGGCGGCCCGTAGCTCAGTGGAGTAGAGCACCGACTGCGTGCGGTCGGAGGTCCCCCGGTCGAGACGGGGCGGGTTCGCCACAAAATTCCATTTGAAGAGTCTGGTCGCGCCCTAACACCCTTCGCCGCCGCTATGGTCGGCGAGGGCGCGGCAGAGCTGGTCGGCTTCAGCAGCGGACCCGGACGCCCTGAGAAGCCCCGCGAGCCCGCGCGTCGCCTCACGGTCGAAGGGGGAGAGAGAAAGCACCGCCCGGTACCAGTTTTCGCCGCCGGCGGTGTCGCCGCCCGCACTATGGCGTTCGGCGATCGCAACCCCGAGCCGCGCCTGCCAGGGGCGGATCCGGGCAGACTCGCTGGAATAGGCCCGGCTCATCGCCTCATAAGCGCGCTCGAAATAGGGAAGCGCCTCGCCGCCGCGGCCGGTGATCTCAAGAACGTCGGCGACATTGATGAGGACGCCCCAAGCGTCGGCATTGATCGCGAGCGCGGCTTCGTATGAGCGGAGCGCATCGTCGAAACGCCCGGCGGCGCTTTGCGCAAGGCCGAGCGCCTTCAGCGCCGCGGCCGAGTCCGGCGCAATCCGCACCGCATCGGCGGCAAGCAGAAGCGCGCGCTCGACATGGCGTCGCGCCGCCGGTTCTTCGAGCCTGCCGCTTTCGAGCGCAGCCCCAAGCATGGTGATCTCGCCGCGCGTGTCGTCCTTTGAGACCGGCCAGCGCATCGCCCGCTGGACCAGCGCATTCGCAAGGCCCGCAAGCGCATTCGGATCGTCGGGACTCGCCGCAATCGCGCGTTCATAGAGCGTGATCGCCGCTTCATTGTCTTCGCGCGTATATTGAAAATAGAAGTCGTCGGCGCGCGCGATGAGCGGATTGGGCGCAGACGCTTCCTTGTCGCCGCCCCGCACCGTCATCGAGAAGACCGCGACGAGCGCGATCAGGCCGAGCAACAGCGCAGCGCCGATCGCCAGCAATCGCTTGCTCGCCTTCGCTGGCGCCGCCATCGGCGCGTCGTCGACGGGGATAGCATCGACGGCGAGCCGGTAGCCCCGTTTCGGAAGCGTTTCGATGAAGCGCGGGTCTTTGGGATCGTCGCCGAGCGACTTGCGCAGGGTGGAGACAAGACGCGCGAGCGAGTCTTCGCCGACGGTGACGCCCGGCCAGAGCGCATCGGTGATTTCCTCGCGCGCGACGACCTTTCCCGGCGAGGCTGCAAGGAGCGCGAGCAGCGCTGCGGCCTTCGGCGGGAGGCGCAGACGGGCGCCGCCCTTTTCGATCTCGCCGCTCGACAGATCGAGCGTCCATGGCCCGATGCGGATAACGCCCTGTTCGCTCACCTTTTCTAACTCTTTGATTCTCTTAGGCGTCAGGAAAAAGGGAGGAAAAAATCCTCCCGTCCCCATGGAGCTTTGGCGTCAGGGCCCGCGATTGTCCAGCAAAGCCGCCATCCACCGCCCGCAAACCTTGATAGGAAAAATCCATGCGCGCCCTGCCCTTGCTCTGCAAATTGCTGCCCGCCCTCCTCAGCCTGCTGCTGTCTTCCGCATGCGACGCGGAGCCGCCGGAGCAAGGCAGCTATTCCGCCGATGCGGTGCGGCAGGATTTCGACGCCCTCTATGAAGGGCTGAAGGCCTCGCACTTCGATCTCTTCGCGCATCGCCCGAAAGAAGAATATGACACGCTCTACGCGGATATGAGGCGCGCTATCGCGGCGCCGATGACGCGCACTGATGCTGAAGTCTATTTCCAGAAATTCGTCGCTTACGGAAACGTCGCGCACGCCAACATCGCCTTCCCCTCGGCGGCTTATGAAGCTTTCCGCGCTGAGGGCGGCAAAGCGTTTCCTTTGCTGATCCGCTATATCGGCGATGAGCTGATGGTCTTTCAGGATATGAGCGGCGCGGCGCCATCGCTTGGCGGCGCCCGCATTTTCTCCATCAATGGCGAAAGCGCTGAAGCGATTGAGAAGCGCCTCTCCGCGCATCTTTCCGCCGACAATCAATATCTCTCCCGCACCATGCTCGAATTTCGCTTCGGCCAGTTGCTCTGGCTTGAGTTTGGCGAAGTAGAAGCTTTCACGCTCGGCGTCGAAACGCCGGAAGGCGAGCGGCGAAGCGTATCGGTTCGCGCTCTCGCGCGCGAGGCGCTCGTCGACTCGAACGAACCTGTCTTCGAGCTCGACTGGAACGAGCGCCGTTATGAGGTCATCGACGGCGTCGGATATCTCCGCCCCGGCCCCTTCTACAACAATGCGCCGGACGCGGCCGACATGTGGGACAACGCCGCCTTCAAGGCGTTCATCGACGAAGCGTTCGAGACCTTCATCGCGGAAGGCGTTCCGGCCGTTCTCATCGACCTGCGCGCCAATCCCGGCGGAGACAATTCCTTCAGCGATCTCATGATCGCCTGGTTCGCCGATCGTCCCTTCAAGTTTGCGTCGCATTTCTATGTGAAGGTCAGCGAAGCGACGATCGCGTCGAATGCAAAGCGTCTCCGGCCGGGCGATGCAACGTCAACCTCGGCGCGTTTTGCGCGCGCCTTCGAAAAGGCGAAACTCGGCGATGTCATCGATTTCGACCTCGGCGAATCCGCGCCGCGCGAAGGCGAGCGTTATAAGGGGTCGGTCGCCATGCTGATCGACCGCCATTCCTATTCGAACACGGTGACGGTCGCCGCGCTCGCGCAGGACTATGGCTTTGCGACGATCCTCGGCGAGGAAACATCCGATCTCGCGACCACTTATGGCGCGATGGAAACGTTTTCGCTTCCCAACACCGGGATCGAAGTCGGTTTTCCGAAGGCGCACATCATCCGCCCGAACGGAAGCCTTGAGGCGCGCGGCGTCATTCCGGACATCGCCATCGCCGAACCCTTGCGCTCGCGCGAAGACGACATGCTCAAAGAAGCGCTTCGCCTCATCGGACGCGACCTTGGCGCGAAGGAAGAGCGGCAATAATTTGCGCCGAAGAAACGCCGATCTCACCGGCGTTCTATTCCCCGCCCGCTTTGAGAACGCTTTCCAGATACTCGTTCAGGAATTTCGGCGTGTTGACGCCGACCGCGTTCACCACGCGCTCGGCGCCGGCGGGCAAAGCGAACCCGTGCGCGATAGCCGCCTCGTGGAGTGCAGCGCTCGTCTCAGCGGCGGAGGCGCGCCCATAATTCACCTCGGCGATCGTGCCGGGAGATATCGCAGTAAAGAAATTCTCGAGATCGGCGAAGAAGATCGCCAGCGTGTAGATGAGATATTCCTTCGTCACCCCTCCGCCTGTGTACCGTTTCACGCCGAGCACGCCGACATTGTCTGCCATCAGCCCCCCGGTCGAAACGCCGGCTGCGCTCAGATGAAAATCGTTCAGCTGCGCAAGCGTCAGCCCCATCGCGTTGAAGAAAATGGAATATTGCAGGATGTCGCAGCCGCTGAAATTGGCCCCGCCGCAATTGCGCGCCGTGGCGAGGAAGACGCCGCCCGACGGAACCTGAACCTGCATGACGGCGGCGAGTTCGCCCGAATTCGGATCCTGAGCAGCGCCCATCGCCAGAATGGTGAAGCCTAGCTCTTCCATCATGCTTTGCATGTCGGCGATGCTGAAAGACTTGAAGACGCGCGGCGCGACCGCAAGCTGCGTGTTCCCCTGTGCGGCGGCGCCCGTCGCAAGGCCCGCCTGCAGCGCGAACGCCGCCCCCGCCATGACGGCGAGCATACTGTTTCTTCTTCCGACCATTTTTGACGCCCCTCAAATCGCCCCGCGCCCCTCGCTCGGGCTTCCCCAAAGGGAGAGGCTATCACCAGAAGGGGCGGCGGCAATACCCCATGGCGGCAGGCCGATGGGACAGCGCCCACGCCAGCGGCGCATATTATTCTGTATACATATAATATACCGAGGCCAGCCGGCACACGCCGTCACAATCGCGCAACAAATCCTTCACAATCGGTATACAGATTAAATCTTTTCGCGCGTCACAGCGTTGTAATAATGAACGCCTATTAACCGCGCCCGTCCGCGACGCTCGGCGCATTTGCGCCTAGCCCTGCTGATCATTCGTAATTGTCATAGCAATGCGGCGCCCGCCGGCGCCGCAACCGGAGGGGTGCATGTTTGCTTACCTGAAGCCCGGCCTTTTGGCCGGCGCCAGCGCGCTCGCGCTTGTTTCTGTCGCGCACGCGCAAGAAAACGCCGTGAGCGAAGTCGATACGATCATCGTCATCGGTCAAGGCAAGACCTTCTCGACCGCTGAAACGACTGAGCCGATGGCGCTTCAGCAAGCGCCGATCACCAGCGTTCTCGCGCAAATCGACAACCTGCCGGGCGTTCTCGTTTCCGAAGGCGACGCTTTCGGCTCCGACGACTGGTCGACGACGATCTCGCTGCGCGGTTTCCAGTCGAACCTTTCCGAACAGCAGATCGGCATCACGGTCGACGGCCTGCCGAACGGCAACTCGAACTATGGCGGCGGCGCGAAAGCGAACCGCTATATCGACACGCCGAACCTTGGCGGCGTTGAAGTGTCGCAGGGCACGGCCGACATTGCGTCGCGTTCGCTCGAAGCGCTCGGCGGCACGTTGAACTTCATGACCGACAACCCGATCGAAGAGGCGCGCATGCGTTTCCTCGTCGCCGCCGGCTCGTTCGACTCGCAGAAATATTATGGCCGTTACGATACGGGCGAGATCCTTCCCGGAACCTACGCCTTCATCAGCTTCTCGCATCAGGAAAACTCGGACTGGATCAACCAGGCCGGCTCGAGCCCGCGCGATCACGCCGCGCTCAAAGTCATTTCCGACCTCGGCGACGTGAACCTGA
Organism: Caulobacterales bacterium; assembly: GCA_020638525.1. Lineage (GTDB taxonomy): Bacteria > Pseudomonadota > Alphaproteobacteria > Caulobacterales > Parvularculaceae > Amphiplicatus. Next base: position 196,566 of record JACKIL010000003.1, read on the forward strand.
CGGCTTACGTTTCCTATGACGACACGCACGAGCTGAACTATCAGTCGATCTCGCCGGCCGAGTTCGCGGAAAACCCGGAATGGGACCGCCTCACCGCCGAGTGGACCGACACGCCTTACGTCAACCAGCTCTATCGTCCGGCGTGGGGCACGCTGCGCAAAAACATCTTCGGCTATGTCAAAGCCGACTATCAGCCGACCGACAACATCAAGCTCTCGGGCGCGTTCTACGATCATGAGCTCGACGGCCGCGGCGACTGGGTGCCGCCTTACATGGTCGACCTCGTCAACGACGCGGGCGGGACGGAATCGGAACTCTCGAACCGCTATGACGGCGGCGCTCCGATCGGCCGCATCTTCTTCGTCGACGCGAACGGCGCCGCGCTGACGCCGACGCCGGGCTGCGCATCGTCGATCACCTTCCCCTATGGCGGCGCGGGCCCGGAATACGATCCGGCCTGCTATCCGGCGAACGCGATCCCCGTGCAGAGCTATCGTCACACGCACTATCAGCAATCGCGCTGGGGCGTGACCGGCGACTTCGCCTGGTCGCTCGACTTCGAAGGCGCGGCGAACACGCTTCGCGGCGGCGTCTGGTATGAAGACAACAACCGTTCGGAATGGCGCGACTGGCACCAGCTCATCGACGCCACGCAAGGCGCCGAATACGAATACACAGGCTACTGGGTCCAGTATAACCGCGAGTATCCGTACAAGACGTTCATGTACTATGTCGAAGACTCGCTCGAAGTCGGCCCCGTCACGGCCCGTTTCGGCGTGAAGCAGTTCCTCATCGACATCGAGCGCAAGGACCTCTTCGGCGATACGTCCGACGTCAAACTCAGCTCCGACAGCGATCTTCTGCTCTCGGGCGGTCTGACGTGGCGCCTGCCGATCGACGGTGTCGAAGCGTTCGCGGGCTACAGCGAGAACTTCTCGGCGATCAAGGACGGCGTTCTCGAAGCCGGCGCGACCGCGATCAGCGACATCAAGCCGGAAACCGCGCAGAACATCGACTTCGGCTTCCGCTTCTCGCTCGGCCGCTTTGCGGGCTCGATCACCGGTTACAACATCAAGTTCGACAACCGCGTGACTTTCGTGCCAGCGACGCTCGGCTCCGGCGCGCCCGACTATCTCAACGAGTCGGCGGGCAAATACATCAACATCGGCGGCATCGAGTCATGGGGCGTTGAAGTCGCGGCGAGCTATCGCCTGACGGATGAGCTCTCGGTCTACGGCGCCTACACGAACAACGACTCTGAATATGTCGGCACGGGCGACGCCGCAGGCGACGCCGCGCTCGGCATCCAGGTCGGCGATACGGTTCGCGGCGCAGTCAACCAGGCCTTCGTCGCCTCGCTCGACTGGACGCATAACGACTACTTCGCCGGCGTCTCCTACAAGTGGGTCGACGAAGTCTTCCTCGACGAGGCCAACACGACGAAGCTCGACAGCTTCGGCGTCGGCGACCTCTATCTTGGCGTCAATGGCGCGGCGATCTCGCCGTCGCTCAAAGGCCTCGAGGCTCGTCTCAACGTCAACAACATCTTCGATGAAGACTATCAGTCGGGCGTCGTCGGCGACGGCACCGCCTATATCGGCGCGCCGCGCTCGGTCGTCTTCTCGGTCAGGGCTGACTTCTAACCTGTGACAGGGTTGCTGGAAGGCGGGTCAGCGAAAGCGCCCGCCTTCCCTTTTCTAATTTTCCTTGGCCCGCGCTCACGGCGCGGGCTTATTCTTCAAATACCAATTCCGAAGGAAACATGCCGATGTCCGTAAAAGTGAACCGCCGCCAGACGCTCGGCATCATCAGCGCGGCCGCGGCCGCTTCCTGTACGCCAACGGCGAACATGAAAGGCGCGGATGCGGCGCTTTCGAACGATGTTTTCCGCCACGGCGTCGCAAGCGGCGATCCGCAGAAAGACAGCGTCGTTTTGTGGACGCGCATTGAAACCAATCTCGACAGCGAGCCTGTACGCTGGGAAATCGCCCGCGACGCCGCTTTCACCGACATCGTCCGTTCGGGCGAGGCTTTCGCCAAGGCGAGCGCCGACCACACCGTCAAGGCGATCCCCGACGGGCTCGATCCGGGCGCGCATTACTTCTACCGCTTCACCGCGCGCAAGCGCATCTCACCGGTCGGCCAGACGCGCACGCTTCCCGAAGGCGCGACCGACAGGCTTGGGCTCGCGGTCGCTTCCTGCTCGAATTACGCTTTCGGTTTCTTCAACGCTTATGAAGCGATCGCGAAGGATGACGATGTCGACTTCGTGCTGCACACAGGCGACTACATTTATGAATATGGCGCCGATGAATGGGGCGCGGAGACTGCGAAGGTCATCGGCCGCGTGCACGAACCGGCGAATGAAATCGTTTCGCTTCTGGATTACCGAACCCGCCACGCGCAATATAAACGCGACGCCGGCTCGCTCGCCATGCACGCCGCAAAGCCACTCATCACCCTCTGGGACGACCATGAAAGCGCGAACAACCCGTGGGTCGGCGGCGCGCAAAATCATCAGCCGGACAAGGAAGGCGACTGGATCGTGCGGTGCGCGAACGCCATCCGCGCCTATTATGAGTGGATGCCGATCCGCAATCCGGCGCTCGGCGAACTGCCGGAAGAATATTGGCGCACCTATGTCTTCGGCGATCTCGCAACGCTCGTGACGCTTGAATCGCGCCATACGGCGCGCGGCGAGCAGGTCGATTATGCGCGCTATCAGACATTGCTTGAGACGGACGAGGACTATGAAGCCTTCAAGCGCGACGTTATCGGCGATCCATCGCGGCGCATGATTTCGGAAAAGATGGAAGGCGTGCTGAGCGCCGCGCTCGCCCAATCCGTCGCCACGGGCGAGCCCTGGCGGCTCATCGGCAACGCCATCCCGATGGCGCGCATGCTCGTGCCCGATCTCGTCGGCAAGGGCTATCTTCCCGATCCGTCGAACGATGAGAACGCGCTCGACGCCGCCAAGCGCATCGCCTGGCTCGGCAAGCATGAGCTCCCCTTCTACACCGACACCTGGGACGGCTATCCGGCCGCGCGCGAGGATTTCTACAAGCTTTGCCGCGAGGCCGGCGCGAGCGATCTCCTCGTTCTCACCGGCGACAGCCACAGCTTCTGGGCGAACCGCCTCTTTGACGGCGAGGGCCGTCAGATGGGGCTCGAAATCGGCACGAGCGGCATTTCATCGCCCGGCGATTTCGTGGAGTCAGGCTTCGACAAGGAAACGGCGGAAACGCTCGACCGCGCTTTCGCGGAAGAGCTCGACGAAGTTCTGTGGACGGATAATTTCCATCAGGGCTATGTGCGCCTCGACCTCGCGCGCGACGAAGCGCAGGCCGTCTATATCGCCGTCGACAATCTGCTGACGCCGGAATTCAAGACAATCACCCTGCGCACCGACAGGATCGCGAAGAAAGGCGGGACGGTCGATTACGTTTAGGAGGCGGCATCGCCTCTCGCCTCGTCCAGTCCCCTCCCTTGAAAAGGGAGGGTTAGGGAGGGTTCACGCCCCACGCGGCGACCCTCAAGATTGAACTCTCCCTTTCGGCCAAGGCCGGCTTCGACAAACGAAGCCGGGGCCTCAAGCCCTCCCTTTTCAAGGGAGGGAAAAGGGAAGTTACTCCCCGCCCTCAACGAACACCCGCACCGGCTTCAGCTTCAGCCCGTCGAGTTCGCAGATCGCGATCGCCTCGCCATTCATGCAGGCGAGTACGGCGGGGATGACGCCCGCCTCGCCGCCGCGCACGCCCCGCGCCGTCGCCGGGCTGATGACCGCGGCCTGACCGCGGCGGAGCTTTTCGACTTCCGGCCCGCCGAGCGCCGCCTGCGGCAGGTTCGAGAGAGCCGTCGCGATGGGCGCGATCGCCTCGTCGCGCGCTTCGAGATTTTCCATCGCTTCGAGTTCGGCGATCGTCACTGCGTCGTCCGCATGGAAGGGCCCGACCGCGACGCGGCGCAGCTCGCTCACATGGCCTTCGGTGCCGAGCACATGCGCCATGTCGCGCACGAGCGCGCGCACATAGGCGCCCTTGCCGGTGACGGCCTCAAAGACGGCGTGATCGGCGTCCGGCATCTCGACAAGTTCGAGCGAATGGATGTCGACGATGCGCGGTTCGAGGGCGACCGTCGCGCCTTCGCGCGCAAGATCATAGGCGCGCTCGCCGCCGACCTTAATGGCCGAAAACTGCGGCGGCACCTGTTCGATTTCGCCGGTGAAACGGTCGAGGATCGCTTCGATCTCCTCGCGCGAAGGGCGCTTTTCGGAGCTCGCGATCGCTTCGCCTTCGCCGTCGTCGGTCGTCGTCGACGAGCCCCAGAAGGCGGTGAAGCGGTAACGTTTTTCCGCCGCCATGACATAGGGCGCGGTCTTCGTCGCCTCGCCGAGCGCGATCGGGAGGACGCCTGTCGCCAGCGGGTCGAGCGTGCCGGCATGGCCCGCTTTCTGCGCCTGGAAGAGCCATTTCACTTTCGAAACGGCCTCAGTGGAACCTAAATCATACGCCTTATCGAGGATGATCCAGCCGGAGACCGGCCGGCCTTTCTTGCGCCGCTTGCCCATGTTCGCCTTTTCTCGCTTCGCGCCGCCCCCGGTTCGGACGGGGGCCGGCTCGGTTGGTCGCTCCCCGCAAGGGAAGCCGGGCGCTTTCAAACAGCGATCGCGCCTTGGGTCAAGGACTGGGGGATCAAGATTTACTCGTTGTGCTCGCCGAGATCGCGCTTCACTTCCGGGCGGGCCAGAAGCTCGTCGATCCGCCGGGCTTCGGCGAAGCTCTTGTCGACGAGGAATTTCAGCGAGGGCGTGAACTTCATGTCGATGCGCTTGCCGAGGAGGCCGCGCAAATAAGGCGCGGCGTGGTTGAGCGCGGTGACGACCTCGGATTCGTGGCCGCCGCCGAGCGGCAGGCAGAAGACTGTCGCCTGCCGGAGGTCCGGCGAAGGGCGCACCTCCGTCACGGTGATCGACACGCCGGCAAGGCCCGGCTCGCGCAGATCCTCGCGCTGGAGGATCTCGACGAGCGCATGGCGGATGAGTTCGCCCGCGCGGAGCTGGCGCTGCGAGGGGCCTTTGGACTGGGAAGAACGGTGCTGTGGCATATTTGTGAAACTAGGGCTTCGGCGCGCGGAGTTAAAGGCCGGCGCGCGAACCGCCAAGCGCCTTTGCGAAAGCGGCGAGCTTTTCCGCATTCAGCGTATAACCGCGCTCCCGGTCGCGAAGCCCCGAGCAGATATCGACGCCGAAGGGGCGAACGCCCGCAACCGCTTGCGCGACATTGGCGGGGCCGAGCCCACCCGCGAGGAACACCGGCTTGCCGCAGGTCTCAACGACGCGGCGCGAAATGCTCCAGTCATGCACATCGCCCGTGCCGCCAAGAGTCCTCACCGCCGCGCTCGGCTTGCCGGAATCGAGAAGGATGTAATCGGCGCCTTCACCGGCGCGCCGCGCCTGATCGACCGCGCTTTCATCTTCGACGTGGATCACCTGAATGATGCGCAATCCGGCGTGCGCTCGGCGCAGCGCCGCATAAGCGCCCGGCGCCGGCGCATCGACGATCTGCACGGTGTCGACGCCCGTCGCCGCGACATGATCGGCGATCGCATCGCCATCCGTGCGGCTCGTCAGCAAGGTCGCCCAGATTTCGCCGGCGTAACGCGCGCGAACATGTTTCGCGATGTCGGCGATCAACGCATCGTCAATCGGCCCGACGCCATTCGGCATCGGCCCGACAAGCCCCACCGCAAGCGCGCCCGCAGCGGCGGCCATGTCGACTTCCTCCGTAGACTGAATACAGCAGACTTTGAAGGGGAAGGCGGCGCTCACGCGCTGCTTCCTTACAGCGTTCGCTGGATCTTCTCGACCGCGAAGCACTCGATGACGTCGCCTGCTTTGAGGTCGTCATAATTGGCGAAGCTCATGCCGCATTCCTGGCCGGTCTGAACTTCGTTGACGTCGTCCTTGAAGCGTTTGAGCTGCGAGAGCTCGCCTTCGTGGATGACGGTGTTGTCGCGGATGAGGCGCACTTTCGCGCCGCGGCGCACGATGCCTTCGGTGACGCGGCAGCCGGCGACCTTGCCGACTTTCGTGATATTGAAGACTTCGAGAATTTCCGCGTTGCCGAGGAAGGTTTCGCGCAGCTCCGGCTCGAGCATGCCGGTGAGCGCGCCTCTCATGTCGTCGATGAGGTTGTAGATCACCGAGTAATAGCGGATCTCGACGCCCTGACGCTCGGCCTCTTCACGCGCCTGCTTGTTGGCGCGAACGTTGAAGCCGATGACCGGCGCGCCCGAGGCGCCCGCGAGGATGACGTCGCTTTCCGAAATGCCGCCGACGCCCGAGTGAAGCACGCGCACGCGCACTTCGTCGGTCGAGAGCTTGTCGAGCGAACCGATGATCGCTTCGATCGAGCCCTGCACGTCGCCTTTGAGGACGATCGGCAGTTCCTTGATGTCGGCGTCCTTGAGCTGCGCCATCATCTGTTCGAGCGAGGTGCCCGCAGATTTCGCGCTCGCTTTTTCGCGCTTCTTGCGCTGGCGGAAGGCCGCGATTTCACGCGCGCGCGCTTCCGATTCAACGACGGCGAACTGGTCGCCCGGCTCCGGCACGCCGTCGAGGCCGAGAATTTCGACCGGCGAGGCGGGACCGGCGCTCGCGACCTGCTGGCCGCGATCATCCATCAGTGCGCGGACTTTACCCCATTCCGAGCCGACGACGACGACGTCGCCGCGCTTCAGCGTGCCGCGCTGAACGAGGAAGGTCGCGACGGGGCCGCGGCCCTTGTCGAGCTGGGCTTCGACGACCGAGCCTTCGGCGGCGCGGTTCGGGTTGGCCTTGAGGTCGAGAAGCTCGGCCTGCAGCAGAATGGCCTCAAGCAGCCCGTCGAGATTGATCTTTTTGAGGGCCGAAACTTCGACGTCCTGCACTTCGCCGCCCATGGATTCGACCTGAATCTCATATTGCAGCAGATCGGTGCGCACCTTGGTCGGGTTCGCGTCCGGTTTGTCGACCTTGTTGATGGCGACGATGATCGGCACGCCGGCCGCTTTCGCGTGGCTGATCGCCTCGACCGTCTGCGGCATGATCGAGTCATCGGCCGCGACGACGAGCACGACGATGTCCGTCACTTTCGCGCCGCGCGCACGCATCTGCGTGAAGGCGGCGTGGCCCGGCGTATCGAGGAAGGTGACCTTGCGGCCGTCCGCGACCTCGATCTGATAGGCGCCGATATGCTGCGTGATGCCGCCGGCTTCGCCCGAGACGACGTCGGTCTTGCGGAGCGCGTCGAGCAGCGACGTCTTGCCGTGGTCGACATGGCCCATAATGGTGACGACCGGCGGGCGCGAGACGAGATCGGCTTCGTCGTCGGCGGCGCCGTAAAGGCCTTCCTCGACGTCCGCTTCCGCGACGCGCTTCGGCGTGTGGCCCATCTCTTCGACGATGAGCTGCGCGGTGTCGGCGTCGAGCACGGCGTTCGCCGTGACCATCTGACCCTGCCGCATCAATTCCTTGACGAGGTCGACCGCGCGCATCGCCATGCGCTGGGCGAGGTCCTGAACGGTGATCGTTTCAGGAATGATGACTTCGCGCACGATCGCCAGCTTGTCGCCGCGCTGCTGGCGGGCGAGCTTTTCGCGTTCGCGCGCGCGCTTGACCGAAGCGAGCGAGCGCTGGCGGTCGTCGTCGTCGAGCGCGTTGGCGATGGTCAGGCGGCCCGTGCGGCGGCGCGGGGCGTCTTTCGCCTTCGTGGTGTCGCGGCGATCCTCGACGCCTTTGCGCTTGGTCTTCAGACGGCCGCCAAGCTTGGCGAGAGGATTGTCCTCTTCCGCCTCTGGCTGTTCGGGTTCTTCCGCTTCCTTGCCCTTGGTTCGCGCCTCGGCTTTGGCGGCGTTGCGCTTTTTGCGCTCGCGCTCTTCTTCCTCGAGTTCGCGGCTTGCTTCTTCTTCGGCCTTGCGGCGGGCTTCAGCTTCGCGCGTACGGCGTTCTTCTTCTTCGGCGAGACGCTTGCGGTCCGCCTCAAGGCGCGCGCGGTCTTCGGCTTCGCGCGCTTCGCGTTCGGCGCGCTCGGCTTCCTCGCGCTTGCGGCGCACTTCTTCTTCCTTGCGCGCCTGAACGAGCGCGGCGGCGCGCGCGGCTTTTTCTTCCTCGGACAGGGTGCGGAGGACGGCGCCCTTCTTCTCTTCGGCGGGCGCTTTCGGCGCTTCCTGACGCGCGGCGGGCTTGGCTTCTGCCGGCGCTTCAGCTTCCGTTTCGCGCGCAGGTTTTGCGCCCGGCGCCGTGATGCGGCGGCGCTTGGTCTCTACGACAACCGTCTTCGTGCGGCCATGCGAGAAGCTTTGCTTCACCGCGCCCTTTTCCGTTCGCCGCAAAGACAGGGGTCGGCGCTCGGTTTTTTGGCCCGCGTCGGATTTCGTATCGATGTCGTCGCTCATCCAATCTCCGTTTTCGCCGCCCTTGAGGCGACGAGCTTTTCGGCAGGCGGCCTCGCCCCCGATAAAAGCCGCCTTGGACATACCGCCCAAAACAGCCGTGGTCCACCGTCACGCGCGAAACTTCACGCGCGAATACTACTTACGCCGCGCCTTCCGCCGCCGCTTTAACGGCGAAGACGGGCCTGAACCCTTCGAGACGCGCCGCCTCTCGAAGGAAGCGCGCCGCTTCCGGCCCGTCGGCGAGGACGGCGTGAACGACGCCCTCAAGCCCGATCGCGCGCGACAGCGCCTCGGCGCTGAAGGCCCTCACGACCGGCGCTTCGCCTGCAAGCCGGGCGAGCTTTTCAGCCCCGTCTGCGCCCGCATCGCTCGCCGTCACCAGAGCGCCCGGCCGGCCCTTCAAAAGCGCGGCCCGCGCCTTTTCAAAACCGGCGACGAGCGCCCCCGTCCGCCTTGCAAGGCCGAGCGCCGAAAGCGCCCGCGCCTCAAGGCCTCTTTCGACCGCCGCCGCGAGGCCTTCCGGCGTCAGCCCCTCGGCGAGGACGGCCTTCGACTTGAAGGCCCGCGAAAAATGCCCTTTCGCGGCGGCCGCGATGATCGCCTCCGGCGAAGCCATGACCCAGGCGCCGCGCCCCGGCAGTTCGCGCCCTAGATCCGGGGTTACGACGCCATCGGGGTCGAGCGCGAAGCGGACAAGGCGCTCAGGCGCGCAAAGCTCGCCCGTGGCGATGCACTTGCGCGTGTTGTCGCCCGCTTCAGCGCCAGCATCGGTGTCAGGCCGTTTCGCCAGCGGCGGCCTCCTCTTCGGTCTCTTCTTCCGTACGCAAATCTTCTTCGTTCACCCATCCCGCAGCGACGCGCGCGCGCATGATGAGGCTTTCGGCGTCCTCGGCGGAAATCTTGAATTTCTCGAGAATGCCGTCGTAGTGCTTGCGCTCGCCATCGACGCGCTCGGTCCAGCCGGTGAGATCGTCCGTCGCGCAGCCCGCAAGATCTTCCATCGACTTCACGTCGTTTTCGCCGAGGGCGACGACCATTTTGAGATCGAGGCCTTCCATGTTGGCGACATCGTCGGAAACGCCGAGTTCCTTGCGGCGCGCGTCGAGCTTTCTCGCTTCTTCTTCGAGATATTCTGCCGCGCGGGTTTGCAGCTCCTGCGCGGTTTCCTCGTCCATGCCTTCGATGTCGGCGAGTTCCTCGATCTCGACATAGGCAATCTCTTCGATCTTGGCGAAGCCTTCCGAAACGAGAAGACCGGCCATCATGTCGTCGACGTCGAGGCCTGTCATGAAGAGCTCCGAACGGTGACGGAATTCTTCCTGGCGCTTCGCGGACTCTTCTTCCTCGGTCATGATGTCGATTTCAAAACCGGTGAGCTGCGCGGCGAGGCGCACATTCTGGCCGCGGCGGCCGATGGCGAGCGAGAGCTGCTCGTCCGGCACCACGACTTCGATACGCTCGGAATCTTCGTCGAGAACGACTTTCGTGACTTCCGCCGGCGCAAGCGCGTTGACGACGAAGGTCGCTGCATCCGGCGACCACGGCACGATGTCGATTTTCTCGCCGCCAAGCTCGTTGACGACCGCCTGAACGCGGCTGCCGCGCATGCCGACGCAGGCGCCGACCGGGTCGATCGAATTGTCTTTCGAATAAACGCCGATTTTCGCGCGGCTGCCGGGATCGCGGGCGACCGCCTTGATTTCGATCACGCCGTCATAAACTTCCGGCACTTCCTGCTCGAAGAGTTTCGCCATGAATTGCGGGTGCGAGCGCGACAGGAAAATCTGGGGCCCGCGCGGTTCGCGGCGCGCATCCATGATGTAGGCGCGCACGCGGTCGCCATTGCGATAGGCTTCGCGCGGCAGCTGCTGGTCGCGGCGGATGACGGCTTCAGCACGGCCGAGATCGACGATCACATGGCCGTATTCGACGCGCTTGACGATGCCGTTGACGATCTCGCCGACGCGGTCCTTGTAGTCTTCATACTGACGATCGCGCTCGGCCTCGCGCACTTTCTGCGTGATGACCTGCTTTGCAGCCATCGCAGCGACGCGGCCGAAATCGATCGGCGGGAGCGGTTCGGAGATGAAATCGCCGACATTGGCGGCCGGGTTTTTGTGGCGCGCTTCGGAAAGCAGGATCTGCGCGGAGTCGTTTTCGATTTCCTCAACGACTTCGAGAAGGCGCCACAACCTCGTTTCGCCGGTTTTCGGATTGATCTCGGCCTTGATGTTCGTCTCGTGGCCGTAGCGCGAGCGCGCGGCGCGGGCGAGCGCATCCTCCATCGCTTCGATGACGAGCGATTTGTCGATCGACTTTTCGCGCGCCACTGCATCGGCGATTTGAATGAGCTCAAGCCTGTTAGCGCTAACCGCGTTCATTGCAGCTCTCCGTTTTGTTGGTCATCTTCTGACTCCCTGGCCTCGGCGGCCTTGGCCGCCCTTAAGCTTTCCCTGATGAGTTCATCGGTGAGGACGAGGCGCGCATTGGCGATCCAGTCGAACGGGATCAGCGCCGTATCCTCTTCGCCTTCCACATCGAGAAGGACGTTTTCTTCTTCAACCCCGCCGAGAACGCCTTTGAAGCGTTTGCGGCCTTCGACCATGCGGTCGAGTTCGAGCTTGGCCTCATAGCCCTGCCAGTCCTCGAAATCTTTCAGGCGCGTCAGCGGGCGGTCGATGCCGGGCGAGGAGACTTCGAGCGAATAGGTTCCCGAAATCGGATCGGCCTCGTCGAGCATGGGCGAGATCAGGCGCGAAAGCCGCGCGCAGTCTTCCGCCGACATCGTCTTGTCCGGGCGCTCGGCCATCACCTGCAGAATTTTCTGCGTCCCGCCGGTGAGCTTCACGCGCACGAGTTCGAACCCCGCGCCGGTGACGGCGGGTTCGATGAGATCCGTGACGGTTCTTTCAATCGGCAGCAATGGCCTTCGTTCTCCAGCCTTCGATGCGCCATCGCGTTAACAAGGAAAGGCGTTAACGAAAAAGCGGGCCCCGAGGGGCCCGCTTTCGAAAAGATCGATAGCGTTGTTGAAGGCCATATAGACCCTCCGCGGCGTTTTGTCAGCCCCCAAACGTCCCCCAGATCCTAATCGGACATAAATTCCGGCGCCGAAATTGAAGTGATCCCGGCAAGTTTTTCGCCACTTGCTAGAATGACACACCGGAAGTTCGCACTTTTCATTGGCGCTTATGTCGTCGCGACGGCCCTGATGGCCTGGTTCGCCTATTTTTTGGGCTCGACCCAGGGCCTGAGCGCTGCGCCGCTCCCGCAGGACCCGCGCGAGCGGGCCGCCTATGTGAACACGACCGACAATATCTGGTCGTGCGACCTCTTCCGGGGATTTCCGGGCATGCGCGGCAATGATTTCGAACGCGCCTGCGGCGACGGCGCGGCCTTGCGCCTCGGCGCGGCCGCAGACCCGCTCGCCCTCGCCCATGGCGGTGCGCCAAGACGTCTCGCCGGGGCGGGTCCGCTCGACAAGGCCGTGGCCCTGAGGATCGCGGGAAGCGGCCCGTCCGGAAACTCGCGCCTCGACGTTCCGCCCGCGACGACGCTCGACGCCGTCCTCAATCAACCGGCCCCGCTCGGCGCCATGCTGGCGGCGGCGAACAATAACAGCCTCACCCCGCCGCCCGCCGGCCTGCCTTCGAGCCTTCCCGGCGTCCTTCTGAGCGGTGCGGGCGGCCCCTCCTTCACCCCGCCTGACGGCGATGATCCATTGCCGCCGCCGCCCGAAGTGCCGCTTCCCGCGGGGCTGCCGCTCATGCTGACGGGGCTTGGCGGCGTTCTCGCCCTCGCCCGCCGGCGCCGCGCCGCCGCCTGACATCTCTCCCCCGCCAGCCGGCCTGCTGGATTTTGCCCGCCCCATCGGCGATGATAAGGTTAATTGGGGCGCGGGCCCGGCAAGAGCCCGCGAAATCGAGCTGCGAATACCAAGCTTCGAATACAGGGGGTGGGTTCATGATTGGTCGTTTTCTCGCCGTGATGGCAGGCATCGCCGGGCTCGTCGCCGGATCGCAGGCGCCCGCCTTCACCCTGCAATATATGCAGAACCTCACGGGCCGGATCGACGAGCTGAAACCCATCGTCGAACAGTTCGACGCCGATGTCGGCCGCTACGGCTATACGCGCGACGCAGCGATCGCCGAATGCGCGACGGCGCAAGGCCTCCTCGAAGCGCTGTGCAACGGCTATGCGACGACGGTGCGCCGCTATGAGCTGCTCACCTCGCATTACGCCGAGCTTTCCGCGGCGAGCGATTACACGCGGCCGCTCGTCCTCCTCAAAGGCGCAAGCGAGAGCGACATCATTCGCGAGATCACGCGCTCGGTCATGAAGGAATACAAGCCCGCCATCCCGACGACGCTCGACGGCGCGGCATATGCCGGCGGCGGCTTCGCCGTCCTCTGGGGCGGGCTCTCCTTCATCTTCGGATTGCTCGGCTCGATCTTCGGCGTCGGCCGCCGCTACGCCTGATCGACTTCCAGCTTTGAAAAGTCGAAGAGCCCGCTATCGGCGAGATGGCGCGGCTCGACATTTTGGAGCGCGCGGAACATCGTTTCGCGCCGGCCCGGATATTTCGTCTCCCACTCATCGAGCAGGCGCTTCATCGCCTCGCGCTGGAGGCCGTCCTGCGAGCCGCAGAGCGTGCAGGGGATGATCGGGAAGTTGAGCGCTGCGGCGAATTTCGAAAGATCGTCCTCCGCCGAAAGCATGAGCGGGCGCAGAACCAGAAGATCGCCCTCCTCGTTCAACAGCTTCGGCGCCATCGCGGCGAGCCGCCCGCCATGGAAGAGATTCAAGAGGAACGTCTCAAGCGCGTCGTCGCGGTGATGGCCGAGGACGACCGCCGTGCAGCCCTCTTCCCGCGCGACGCGATAAAGATGGCCGCGGCGAAGACGCGAACAGAGCGAGCAGTAAGTCTTGCCCTCAGGAATCTTATCCGTGACGATCGAGTAAGTGTCTTTCGTCTCGATGCGGAAGGGCACGCCGAGCGCGGAAAGATAATCCGGCAGCACGTGTTTCGGAAAACCCGGCTGACCCTGATCGAGATTGCAGGCGAGAAGCTCGACATTGAGCGCGCCCTGCCATTGGAGATCGAGAAGGAGCGCGAGCAGCGAATAGCTGTCTTTACCGCCCGAAAGGCAGACGAGCCATTTCTCCCGGGCCCCGCCCGTCATCGAATAACGGCGGATCGCTTCCTGCGTCTGGCGCAGCAGGCGCTTTCTCAGCTTGCGGAAGGAAACGCTGTCAGGCGCCTGCGCATAGATGCGCGGCATGCGCGAGGCGGCGTCCGCCTCCCGCTCCAGCTCATCCGTTTCCGCTTCCAGCGTCACGCGCCGCCATTCCTTCCGGCTTGAACACCTCTGCGCCTTTCGGCAGCTGCTCGATATAGACCGACTGGCTGGGGAATGCGAAGCCCGCGCCAGCGCCCTTGACGATTTCGATGATCCGGCAGGCGAGCTTTTCCTTGATCTCCAGCCATTCGCCCCAATTGGTGGTCCGGGTGAAGCAATAGAGCATCATGTTGATCGAGGAATCAGCGAAGCTGTCGATCCGCACGAACATCGACGCTTCCGAGGCCGGCGCGAAGTCGTCATTCCCTGCGACATAGGCCTCAATGCCGTCGCGGATCTCGCGCAACTGGTCGACTGTCGTGCGATATTCAAGCCCGATCATCCAGTAGATGCGCCGATGCGTCATGCGCGAGAAGTTCGTGACCGCGCTGTCGGAGAAGACGGCGTTCGGCACCTGCACGGGCGCCTTGTCGAAGCGGCGGATCTCCGTCGAGCGGAAATTGATGCGCTCGACCGTGCCTTCGACGACGCCTTCGACCTTCACCCATTCGCCGACGGAAAAGCGCCGCTCCATCAGGATGGTCGCACCCGCGATGAGATTTTTGAAAAGGTCCTGCGCGCCGAGCGCGATGGCGACGCTGAGAAGCGAAAAGCTCGCAAGGATCGGCAGAATGGGAATGCCCCAGACCTGCAGGATCGCCGCCGCGCCGGCGAACATGAAGAAAATCCTGAGCGCCTGACGAAACCAGCTGACGATCGTTTCGGTGAGATTGCCGCGGCGGCTCGTGAAAATCGACGCAAGCGGATCGACAAGGCGCGCCAGACTCCAGAAGAGCACGATGGCGATCAGCGTTTGCACGATGCGATCGGCGAGAAGCAATCCATCCTCGCCCATGCCGAGCGTGCGCGCAGCGAGAAAGACGCCGAACGCGATCGGCGCGAGCGCCATCGGCTTTTCAAGCGCGCGAACGATCGCATCGTCAAACTTCGTCGCCGTGCGCGCCGTCAGTTTTTGCAGCCACACGACAAACACGCTCGCGATGAAGCGGCGCAATGCATAGGAGAGAAAGAGGATCAGGAAGGCGAGGATGATGCGTCCGGCGCTGAAGCCGAAAAACGCCATATTCCAGACGGTTTCTACATGGCTCCAGAAGTCAGTCAGAAATTCAGGCATGAGGCTTTTTATCTCGGGCAGGTTGCTTCTCGCGCCGAACCCTAGGGGCTCATCCGCTGCGCGTCACCCCTTTCGCCTCAATTCATTGCAGCTCTTTCATGCTTGAAATGCGCATCGAGAAATTCAAGAAACGCCGGCCAGTCTTCCTGAACGACGCCGTGCGTGCCCGGACGAATCCAGAACGCAATGTCGGATTGCGGGCGATACGGAACGAGTCGCGCCTGATCAAGTCCGCGTGAGCCGTAGAGTTCATAAACAGGACCGGCGCCGAGCGCTGCGCGAAACGCGCCGTTCGGGTCGGACCACACATCGCGGCGCGCATTCCCCAAAAGGACCGGACGCGGCGCGATGAGCGCGAGCAGCATGTGCTGATCGACCGTCATTTCTTCTTCATGGCCCGCATAAGCGGCGTAGTTCTCATCGAACCAGTGCGGATATTGTGATGTGATCTCTTTCAGGCTCTCGCCAATCTTCTCGCGATTGAGCGAGGCGCCGCCCGTGCCCGACTGATGCGCGATGACGCCGTCAATGCGGTTGTCGAAGGCGGCCGCGACGAGCGCCGCCTTGCCGTAACGCGAATGCCCCCAGACGATCATCGCGTTTTTGTCGAAGCGCGCATCATCTTCAAGGACATCGACCATGCGCGAAAAAGCCCAGCCCCACGCCGCGATCGCGCCCCAGCGCGTTTTCTGATCCTGATGGCCGGCGGCGAGACGCTTCAGCTCCTCAAGGCCTTTTTTCTTGCTGTCAGGCACGATCTCGCTCGGGAAGATCGTCGCGATCGCATAGCCCCTGTCGAGGATCGCTTCGACTGGCGGCGTCGCGATGTAGCGGCCGAAGGCGTAGTGCATGACGGACGTCATGAAGCCGCCCTCTTCGCAGCTCCATGCGCCTTCTTTACGCGCGATCGAGGGGTCCGGAAGCGTGTCCCAGCGCGGGCAGAAGCTTTCGACGAGGATGACCGGGACGGGGCCGCTCGCCGACGACGGCAGGACGACATCCATCAAAAATCCGTGCTCGGACGATCCTTCTTCGGTCTCGCCCGCCGCCACGGTGACGCCGTTGAACGTCACGTGCGCCTCGATGCGATACTCCTCAAGCCTGCCTTTGCCATTAAACGCCGCCTCGTTGAGCGTCTTGTGGCTGATGACGCGCGCGGAGGAGGCGTCAGGCATGACGCCATAAACTTCGCGCTCAAGCTCGGCGCGCAATTCCGGCGCGCGTTCGCTCTCCCAGGTCTCCACCGTCGTAATCGGCCCCGGATTGGCGCTTTCGCCGAGCGCGAGCGGGGAAGCGGGCGCGCCGTGCGGATCGAGATTGGCCCAGGCGAGCGTCAGCTTCGCGCAGCCGCCAAGGGCGAGGCTCGCAAGCAGCGCAGCGATTGGCCCAGAAACCCGCATGATCCGCCATCTTCCTTTCAGGGGCCGCACTCTCCCCGAAGCCGCGCGCGAGAACAAGTCACGGCCGCGTCAGCTACTTTCGGCGAAAGACGAGATAAGCCGGCGTACGGCCCTCTCGCAGCGACTTCGCCTCATAGCGCGTCTGCGGCCAGTCATCAGGGCGCACGCGCCAGTCGTCGGCGCGCATCGCAGTCCACTCGAAATCCTTCGCGTTCTGAGCGTGCATCAACGTCCATCGCACATAGTCTTCAATGTCCGAGGCGACGCGAAGTTCCCCGCCGGATTTCAGAAGGCGCGCGGATTCCTCGAAAAACCAAGGCGATATCATCCGCCGCTTGTAATGGCGCTTTTTCGGCCACGGATCGGGATGAAGCACGAAGATGCGTGAAAGCGATGCATCAGGCAGCGCCTCCATCAAGGGCCGCGCATCACCGAAATGGATGCGGACATTTTCCAGCCCCTGTTCATC
Organism: Caulobacterales bacterium; assembly: GCA_020638525.1. Lineage (GTDB taxonomy): Bacteria > Pseudomonadota > Alphaproteobacteria > Caulobacterales > Parvularculaceae > Amphiplicatus. The sequence goes on from JACKIL010000003.1 coordinate 213,342, forward strand.
GACATGCACCAGAAGCTTGGCGACGCCGTTGATGAAGGGCTCTGCCCCGATAACGCCGACGCGCGGGTTTTGCGCCGCCTGCCATGCGAGATGCTCGCCCCCGCCAAAACCGACTTCAAGCCATGTTTCGTCCGTATCCGGAATGAGCGCGAGCGGGTCTAGCTTTCCCGCTGAAGGATCGGGAACTGCAATACGCGGCAGGAGTGATTCCATGAGCCGCTCCTGGCGCGGCTTCAATGGTTTGTCCTGCCGGCGCCCGTAAAGCCGGTCTATATATCCCTTCTCGCTCACCGCCCGCTCAGCCCTTGTGAAAGATGAAAAATGCGCCGACAGCGATGAAGCTGAAGCCGATAATGTGATTGAGCCCCAGCGGCTCTTTCAGATAGAGCACGGAAAAGCCCGCGAAGACCGTCAGCGTAATGATTTCCTGCATCGTCTTGAGCTGCGCCGCCGAATAGACTGCGTGTCCGATCCGGTTCGCGGGAACTGCAAGGCAGTATTCGACGAAGGCGATCGCCCAGCTGATGACGATTGCGAGGAATATCGGCGCGGATTTGAATTTCAGATGCCCGTACCACGCGATCGTCATGAAGACGTTCGAGAAGAGGAGCAGCACGACCGGCGCGAGCCATGCGGGAAGGATGTTGGCCATGGGAAACCCGTTGCGAAGGAACGCGCTTCCTTAAGGCCAAATCCCTCATCGCTCCAGCCTAGCCGAGCTTCTCCTTGAAGAAGGCGATCGTCCTCGACCAGGCGAGGTCGGCGGCGTCCTTGTTGTAACGGGCCTCGTTCGTGTCGTTGTTGAAGGCGTGCTGCACGCCTTCATAAGTGTAGAGCGCGTAGTCGACGCCCGCCGCCTTCAGCGCAGTCTCATAGGCGGGAATGCCGGCGTTGATGCGCGCATCTTCCCCCGCATAATGGAGGAGGAGCGCGGCCTTGATCTTGGCGGCTTCGCTTTGCGGGGGCTGCATGCCGTAATAGGCGACGCCCGCGGCGAGGTCCGGCGCGGCGCAGGCGAGCGCGTTGACCATGCCGCCGCCCCAGCAAAAACCGACAGCGCCGACCTTTGCGAGCGGCGTTCCGGACTTGGCGAGCTTTTCCGCAATGACGGCGAGTTTCTGCGCGGTCTTTGCGCCGTCGAGGCGGCCGATCATCGAGCGGGCTTCGTCCTCATTCGTCGGCGTGCCGCCATAGGGCGAGAGCATGTCGACGGCGTAGGCTGTGAACCCTTCAAGCGCGACGCGGCGCGCAACGTCCTTGATATGCGGATTGAGCCCGCGATTTTCGTGAATGACGATGATTGCGGGCGCGGCCTCCATATCCTTCGGGCGCGCGACATAGGCCTCCACCGCATGGCCGATGTCGCCGGTGAAACTCGACGGGTCCGCGAGATCGACAATGTCGCCGGTTTCAAAGCTCTCCGAAGAGACCGCAAGGCGCGGATCGTCTTCGGCGATGATCGCAGCGCGCGCATAATCATTGGCGAGAAGCGGCATGATCGCCTGCGCGGCCGCAGCGCCGCCCGCCGCTTTCGCAAGGCGCTTCATGAACTCGCGCCGGGCCATCGCGCCATGCGTGTAGGCGTCATAAAGGTCGATGATGGACTGGCTGATTTTCCGGGTCATTCTCGCATTCTCCCTTGCTGGGCTAAGTCTAGGCGAGACGCGAGGCGGAGTGAACCGATTGCGGCGATGAACGGCGCCCAATTCTGCGTGAACGAAAACGGCGCGGGAGGGCTCTCCCGCGCCGCATTGCAATAATAATCCGTAAGCGTATTAACGGCCGAGCGCGGACTTCAGCGCATCGACAAGGTCGGTCTTCTCCCAGGAGAAGCCGCCTTCCGCATCGGGCTCGCGGCCGAAATGGCCGTAAGCGGCGCTGCGCGCATAAACCGGGCGGTTAAGCTTCAGATGCTCGCGAATGCCGCGCGGAGAAAGATCCATCACTTCGCGCAGCGCTTTTTCGATACGAACTTCATCGACCTCGCCCGTGCCGTAAAGATCGACATAGACCGAGAGCGGTTTCGAAACGCCGATCGCGTAAGCGAGCTGGATGAGACATTTGTCGGCAAGGCCCGCCGCGACGACGTTCTTGGCGAGATAGCGCGCTGCATAAGCCGCCGACCGGTCGACTTTCGTCGGGTCCTTGCCCGAGAAGGCGCCGCCGCCATGCGGGGCCGCGCCGCCATAGGTGTCGACGATGATCTTGCGGCCCGTAAGACCCGCATCGCCGTCCGGCCCGCCGATGACGAATTTGCCCGTCGGGTTCACATAGAACTCGTCTTCCGGCGGTATGCCGAAATCGCCGAGCACTTCGGCGACGATCGGGCGAACAAGCTCTTTAATGTCGGCGGGGGTGTAGCCGTCGCGGTGCTGCGTCGACACGACGACCGACGTCGCGGCGACGGGCTTGCCGTCTTCATAACGCAAGGTCACCTGGCTTTTCGCATCCGGCTCGAATTCAGGGCGCGCGCCCGATTTTCTGAGCGCGGCCATTTTGTGCAGGATCTTGTGCGAAAGAATGATCGGCGCCGGCATCAGCTCCGGCGTTTCGTTCACGGCGTAACCGAACATGATGCCCTGGTCGCCCGCGCCTTCGTCCTTGTTGCCGGAAGCATCGACGCCCATCGCGATGTCGGCGGATTGCTCGTGCAGGAAGTTCTGGAAGTTCGCCGTCTTCCAGTGGAAGCCTTCCTGCTCGTAGCCGATGTCCTTCACCGCGGCGCGCGCCGCCGCCTCGATCTCGTCATGCGTCACCTCTTTCGAGCAGCGCACTTCGCCCGCGAGGACGATCTGGTTCGTCGTCGTCAGCGTTTCGCAGGCGACGCGCGAGACCGGGTCTTTCGCGAGGAAAAGGTCGACGATGGAATCGGAAATGCGGTCGCAGACCTTGTCAGGATGGCCTTCCGAGACGCTTTCGCTGGTGAAAAGGTAGGATCGGCGCGCCATGGCGTTTTGAAAACCTCATATAAGGAAAAGTTTATGTGTTAAGGGCTGTCATAGCGACGCCCCTTAACCCTGTCCATAGGAGGAGAGAGCCGACCGCCTTCAGGCGGGTTCGGATTCCTTGCTCGTCTCACCGTCGGCGAGCGTCTTCACCAGATCGAGGACGCGCTTCCTCACCTTCGGATCGGAGATGTCCGCGAAGTGGCGGCACAGCTGCACGCCTTCTGGCGAGTGCAGCAAGTCCATGAAAGTGTTGTCTTCATTCGACTCCGCGAAGCCGTAGGACACGCCCGTGCGGCCGTCGAAGTCGTCGTAGAAATACTGGACGGGCACTTCGAGGATCTTCGCGAGCTCGAAAATGCGGCTCGCGCCGATGCGGTTGACGCCCTTCTCGTATTTTTGAACCTGCTGGAAGGTAAGACCCAGCGCCTCGCCAAGCTTGTCCTGGCTCAGACCGAGCATGATACGCCGCAGGCGCACGCGCCCGCCGACATGAACATCAACCGGATGCGGTGACTTCTTTGGCATTCCCCACGCCTTCCACCCAACAGCTCAATTCGCCGACCGTCAGGCGCCGGGCGCGGCATGCGAGTGCGCGCAGCGCCCGTAGTCCCACGACGACTGTCACACTATAGGGGAAAATCGATAGCCCGCAACGGTTGCAGTCGCTAGGCTTGCTCGCGTCGGTATTTATACGTAAATCCGGCGAAAAAAGCAACCATAGATAGCAATAAAAACAGAACGTCACCTATGCGCGCATAAAGCGTTGGCGGCAGGGGCTTCGGAAGGGCGGCGTCGATGCGGCCTTCCTTGTAGAGCGCAACGCGGTCCAGCACCCTCCCGCGGGCGTCGATGAGCACCGAGACGCCCGTGTTCGCCGAGCGCGCCATCGGCAGGCCGGTTTCGATCGAGCGCAGCTTCGCCTGATCGAGATGCTGGCGCGGACCCGACGTGTCGCCGAACCAGGCGTCGTTCGTGACGGTGACGATCCAGTCCGGCCGGTCGTCCTTCGGGTAGATTTCGCCGGGGAAGATCGCCTCGTAGCAGATGAGCGGCGCAAAGGACGGCCCGTCGCCGGCGCGCAGCACGCTCGGCCCCTTTCCCATCTCGAACCCTTCGTCATATGGCGCGAGCTGGGCGAGCCCCACCGCGCGCAGGAAACCTTCCATCGGCAGGTACTCGCCGAAGGGGACAAGATGATGCTTGTCGTAATGGCCGATGACGGCGCGCGAAGGATCGGGCCCCGGGGCGATCGCGAGGATCGAATTGAAGTAGATGTCGCGCGGACCGGCCGCCTCGCGCCGCACGGCGCCCGTCAGGAGCACGGCGTTCTTCGGCAACTCGTCGGAGAGCACCTGAAGCGCGTCGGAATATTCATCGATGAGAGAGACGGCGTTTTCCGGCCAGAGGATGTAGAGCTCGCCGCTCGCGGCGGCGCCCGTCGCCTCGCCTTTCGAGAGATTGACCTGCCGCCAGAAATTGCGCGCCCAGAAATCGCTGTCGATCTTCTCACGCTGCGGAATGTTCGGCTGGATGATCCGTACGGAAACATCCTCGTAGACGCCGGGATCGAGCAGCGCGAGGCGCGCGGCCCCGATTGCGTAAAGCGCAAGCGCGCCGCCAAGGCAGGCGCCAAGCCCCTTGATCGCGCGGCCTCGCCCGGCGAACGCGGCTGGCGCGGCGGCGAGAAGGATGACAATGAGGCTCAGCCCGTAAACGCCCCACCAGGCCGCCGTCTGCGCGCCCATGGCGGCGCCGGCGAGGGCCTGTCCCGGCAGGTTCCACGGAAGGCCTGTCAGAATATGCCCGCGCGCATATTCGAACGTCATCCAGACGACGGCGAAGAAGAGCACGCGCGCCGGCCCTTCGCGCCAGAAGCGCGAGGCGACGAAAGCCGCGCCGCCTGAAAAGAGCGCGAGAAAGGCCGGCATGCCGAGAACCGCGAAAGGCGACATCCAGGCGAATTGTTCGGCCTGCACGAAAAACGAGAAGGCCATCCAGTAAACGCTGAGGAGGAAATAGCCGAAACCGAAATACCATCCCGTCGCGAAAGCGGCGCGGCGCGGATGCGGCGATTTCAACGCGCCGTCGAGAAGAAAAATGAGCGCGGAAAAGCCGACGGCAAGCAGCGGCACAAGATAGAACGGCGCGAAAGCGAGCGCTGTCACAAGCCCCGCCGCAAAGCCTGCGAAGGCGCGCCGCCAACCTGTCAGCGATGCGATGAAAGAAGCGGCGCGCTCAAACGCCTCATCGGCGCGCGCGCCTGTCGACAAGTTGCGGATCGCCGGCGAGCTCACGATAGCATCACAAGGAATGGGCGCTTCGCATGAGGCGCATCGAGGGAATGACGTCAGATCGGGGTTTCGATAGACGGCGCTTCCGCCGCCGGACGCCACCTTATACGGATTTTGCGGACTTTGCGCGGATCGGCTTCCGTCACTTCGAGATCGAGGCCGGAATCGTGCTGCAGGACTTCGCCGCGCTGGGGAACGCGCCCCGCGAGCGACACGACGAGCCCGCCAAGCGTGTCGATCTCTTCATCGTCGGACATCAGCTCGACGCCCGTCATCTCCGAGAATTCCGCGAGCTCGACGCGCGCATCGGCCTCCCACCCGCCATTCGGATGCGGGCGAATGGTGGGCGCTTCCTCATCGTCATGCTCGTCATTGATGTCGCCGACGATTTCCTCAACGAGATCTTCGATCGTCAAAAGCCCGTCCGTGCCGCCGTATTCGTCGATGACGAGCGCCATATGGATGCGCGACGCCTGCATCTTCAGAAGAAGATCGGTGACGCGCATGGACGGCGGCACATAGAGCGCTTCGCGCCGGATCGTTTTGAGTATCGGGCCGTTGATGGACTTCGCAGCGTCAGGATTGGCGATGAGGCCGATCACGTCTTTGAGGTGCACCATGCCCTGCGGATCGTCGAGATCGTGGCGGTAGATCGGCAGGCGCGAATGGCCCGCTTCCGCAAAAGCTTTGACGAGTTCGTCGAGCGGGGTTTCGATGTCGACCGCGACGATGTCGGCGCGCGGCGCCATCACGTCCTCGACGCGCTTTTCGTTGAAAGCGATAACGCGCTCGATCATCTCACGGCGCGCGCGCGGCAGGCGCTCCACCGCTTCGCGCTCGGTCTTGTTGAGCGCGTCGCTCAAATCGTCGGAGGTCGACGGTTTCAAAAATCCGAAGAGGCGCGAGAAGATGCTGTCGCCGGGGCCGTCTTCTATCTCGTCTTCGTCATGGCGGGCGTCGTCGTGACGATCCGGCGCGGTGAGCGCTGCCGGCTTTTCCATGCGTGCGCGTTCCGTCGGCAGGGCCTCGCCCTCCTCCGGAACGCTTCTACTGGACCCGTCGCCATCCATCAGTCTTCGAACTCCTCAAGCCTATAAGGATCGGAAACGCCGAGCCCGGCAAGGATTTCCGTCTCCAGGCGCTCCATCTCTTCTGCGTCTGCGTCCTCAATATGGTCATATCCGACCAGATGGAGAAGCCCATGAGCGATCAGATGAGCGGCGTGATCGGCGAGCGTCACGCCTTTTTTCCGCGCTTCGCGCGCACATGTCTCATAGCCGAGCGCGATATCGCCGAGAAAGCCCGGCGCGGGCTCGTCCGAGGGGAAGGAGAGCACATTGGTCGGCGCATCCTTGCCGCGGAAGCGCGCATTGAGGTCCTGAACGGCGGCGTCATCCGTCAGAAGCAGCGCGGCGCTCCCTGAGAGGCGCGGCTCTCGCGCGCGGGCCGCCGCGAAGACGCGCGCGGCGAGCGCTTCAGCGTCCGGAAGCGCCGTCTCCCACGCTTCAGCCTCGATGATGGTTTCCAGTTCGTCTTCCAAGAGCGTTCAGTTCTGCTTCGGCGCGCGCTTCGTCTTCTTCGCGTCGCGCGCGTCATAGGCGCCGATGATGCGCGAGACGAGCGGGTGACGCACGACGTCCGCCGCCGTAAGGCGCGCAAGGCCGACGCCTTCGACATTTTCAAGAAGGCCGAGCGCATCGGCAAGGCCCGACATTTCATGCGAGGGCAGGTCCGACTGCGACGGATCGCCCGTCACCGCCATATGCGCGCCTTCGCCAAGGCGCGTCAGAAACATCTTCATCTGCGCGACGCTCGCATTCTGCGCCTCGTCGAGAATGACGGCGACGCGCGCGAAAGTGCGCCCGCGCATGAAGCCGAGCGGGGCGATTTCGATATCGCCCGACGCGATGCGCCGGTTCACATAGTCCGTAGGCAGCATATCGTGAAGCGCGTCATAGAGCGGGCGAAGGTAAGGATCGACCTTCTCCTTCATGTCGCCCGGCAGGAAGCCGATGCGCTCGCCGGCCTCAAGCGCCGGACGCGAAAGGATGATGCGCTCGACAGCGCCCGTCAGCAGCAGTGAGACCGCATGCGCGACGGCGAGATAGGTCTTGCCGGTGCCGGCGGGGCCGACGCCGAAAACGAGATCGGTCGCTTTAAGCGCTTCCATATAGGCGCGCTGGTTCGGCGTTCTGGGCGCGATGAGGCGCTTCGACGTTTTAAAGGCGACGGTTTCGCTCGCGCGCTCGACGGGCTCTGAATGGCGCGCGGCGGCGCGCACATCGCCCGGCGCAAGCGGGCTGCCCCGCTCAAGGCGCTCGTAGAGCGCGCCGAGAACCTCGATCGCGCGGGCGCGCGCTGCGCCCGGCCCCGTCACGGCGAAGCGATTGCCGCGCGGATTGATCTGAACGCCCAGCGTTTCCTCGATGATCATCAGATGAGCGTCGTGCTCGCCGGAGAGATCGGCGACGAGGCGATTGTCGCCAAACGTCACATAATCCGTGTTTTCGGCGCGCTGCTCGCTCAAAAAACTTCCCGGGTCCTGTCTATCGGCCATCGCCGCATATCACGCCTGCAAGCGCGCGGGGGGTGACCCCCTCAATGCGCGCGGGCGCAATCTTTCCTAGCATGGATTCTGGCGCGCTCGCGTGAACGCTTTGCAAATATGGGGATTTGCCCACGAGCTGGCCCGGATTGCGGCCCGGTTTTTCGAAGAGAACAGGCAGGACCTTGCCGATCTGGGCCTCGTTGAAGGCGACCCGCTGGGCCTCGAGAAGGGCCTGAAGGCGGGCGAGGCGCTCCTCCTTCACCGGTTCGGCGACCTGTTTGGCCATGGCGGCCGCGGGCGTGCCCGGCCGGCGCGAATATTTGAAGGAGAACGAGGCCGCGTAGCCGGTCCGCTCGACATGGGCCAATGTCGCTTCAAAATCCTCATCCGTTTCGCCTGGGAAACCAACGATGAAGTCCCCCGAAAGGGCGATATCGGGCCGGGCGGCGCGAAGCCGGGCGATCGTCGCGGCGTACTCAGCCTCGGTATGGCCGCGGTTCATGGCGGCGAGGATGCGGTCGGCCCCGCTCTGCACCGGGAGATGGAGATAAGGCATCAACGCCTCCTCTTCGCCGAAGGCGGCGATGAGGTCCGCGTCCATGTCGCGGGGGTGCGAGGTCGTGAAGCGGATGCGCTCGATCCCCTCGATGCGGGCGAGATGCCGGCAGAGCTGGCCAAGACCCCAGACGCCATCCTCGCGCGCAGCGATCGGAGCGCCTAGCGGATCCCTTGCGGGCGCCGCGCGCCAGGCGTTGACGTTCTGGCCGAGGAGCGTCACCTCGCGCACGCCGCGCGCCGCCAGCATCCGCGCCTCGGCGACGATCGCTTCCGTCTCACGCGAGACTTCGGCGCCGCGCGTATAAGGCACGACGCAGAATGTGCAGAACTTGTCGCACCCTTCCTGAATGGTGAGGAACGCTGTCGGCCCTTCGATATCGCGCGCTAGCGCGAGACGGTCGAACTTTTCTTCGACGGCAAAGTCCGTATCGAGAATGTCGCCGCGCGAGCGGGCCGTGCGCGCCAGCATTTCCGGCAGGCGGTGATAGGCTTGCGGGCCGAACACCATGTCGACAATGGGCATGCGCTCGATGATTTCGCCGCCTTCGGCCTGCGCGACGCAGCCTGCGACCGCGATCATCATGTCGGCGCCGACCGCTTCGCGCTCGGATTTCACGGCGCGCAACCTTCCGAGGTCGGAATAGACTTTCTCGGCCGCCTTTTCGCGGATGTGGCAGGTGTTGAGGATGACGAGGTCGGCCGCCTCCGGCGCATCCACGATCTCATAACCGAGCGGGCGCAACAGGCCCGCCATCCGCTCGGAATCATAGGCGTTCATCTGGCACCCATAGGTGCGGATAAACGCCGATTTTCCGGCGCGGGGCGCGCCCTCAACGGGCGCGGCTTCGGTTATGGTCGAATTTTCCTTCATTGCGGCGCATCTATGCGGCAGGGCGGGCGTGCTTTCAAGAAGCGGCGAAACAGGGCGTGAACGGCGGAAATGGCCGCACCGCCTCTCGCGCGGATGTGACAAAGCGTGCATTGATTGCGCTGCCGGGATGCGGAATGTGAAAAGCGGCGAAGGGCGGACTGGAATGACGAGGCGGCGCGTTGCGTAAATCCATGCCTATTCTTGCGGCGGCGGCGACAGCCCTGACCGCCACTTGCGTCGCGGCGCGCGAAAGCGGCGGCGAGACGGCTGACGACCAGCAGAACACGCAGCCCGTCCTTATTGAGATGTTCGTCTCGCAGGCCTGCAAGTCCTGCCCGCCGGCTTCGGCCTATCTCACCGAACTGGCGCGCCGGCCAGGCGTCGTCGCGCTCTCCTGGCACATCGATTACTGGAACATGCTGGCGAGCCGCGCCTTCGGCCGCTGGCAGGACCCCTTCTCGCGGCCAGCCTTCGCTGAACGCCAGCGCCGCTACAACAAGAACATCCGCAATCGGAGTTCCGTCTTCACGCCGCAGGCGATCATCAACGGCGCTGAAAGCGTCGTCGGTTCGAAGCGCGAGGAAGTCGAGTCCATCATTCATGCGGAAATGAGCGCGCCTGACGACGCGTCGATCAGGATGACGCCTGACGACAGCGGATACGCCATTCGCGTCACCTCGAAGCTCGATGGCGCGCAGGAAGTCTATCTCGTCAAATTCCTTCAGGCGACCGAGACCGATGTCAGGGGCGGCGACAACGCCGGCATGCACATCATGGACGCGCATGTCGTCTCCGAAGTCACGCATCTCGGCGCGGCGCCGACCGGCGAGGCGGATTTCCGCGCACCCAAGCCTGACCGGGCGATGGGCTGCGCCGTTATCGTGCAGGCGCCCGACCAGGGCCGCGTCTTCGCCGCGCAATATTGCCCTTAGCGGCCGCCGCCAAGCTGCGCTTATCCCAACGGATAAATTTTGTTGTCATTCCGGGGCCGCCTCGAAGAGGTGGAGCCCGGAATCCATTTTCAGCGTGGAGCTGGATTCCGGGTTCGCGATTCAGTCTGAAATTTATTTGGAATCAGCGATTCCAAGCGCAGCAGAAAAATCCTATTCCGCCGCGTTCGCGCCGACGGCCGCCACTTCCTCGACATAGGCCTGACGGCGCTGCTTGTTGAGTTCGTCGAACTCTTCGGCGCGATCATTGTCGTGGCGCATCAGCGACTCGTAATCGGTGTCTGCAAAGCCCAGAACGCCCATTTTGTCATAGGCGGCCTGAATTTTGTTCGACCACAGACCAATATCGCGGACGATCGGCACGATGCGCTGGAAGAGCGCATTGCGGAACATCGTCATATAGCCTGAATCGAACTGCGCCTTGACGCACTCTTCGACCGGAAGTCCGAGCGTTTCATAAGTCTCGCGCGCCTCGAAGCGGTCGCGCATGAGATAGCACGCCTCGACGAGGAACTCTTCGCGCTCATTGCGCTCGGCTTCCGTCAGGTGCGGATAGAAATCGCGAAGCGCAAGACGCCCGAAGGCGACATGGCGCGATTCATCCTGCATGACATAGGCGTTGACCATCTGCGCGAGCGGGTTCTTGGCCGTTTCGCGGATGTTGTTGAAGGCGGCGAGCGCAAGGCCCTCAATGACGACCTGCATGGCGAGATAGGTCATGTCCCAGCGCGAGTCGCGCAGCGCCTGATCGACGAGCGTCTGCAGCGGCGGCGTCATCGGATAGGCGACGCGGAAACCTTCAAGGAGCTTCTTGAACGCCTCGACATGGCGCGCTTCGTCCATCACCTGCGTCGCGGCGTAGAACTTCGCGTCCATATCCGGCGCCTGCTGCACGATCTTGGCGGCGCAGATGAGCGCGGCCTGTTCGCCCTGCAGGAATTGCGAGATCGTCCACGCCTGGAAATGACGGCGCGCATGCGCCTTTTCCTTGTTGGACATCTTCTGCCAGATGGGCGTGTAGTAAATGCCCGAGAGCTCGTCGACGATGCCCATCGGGTTTTCTTCATCAAGGCCGATGCTCCAGTCGATGCGGGAGACCGCATCCCACTGCATGTCCTTGCCCTTCTGGTAGAGGTGCATCATCTGCTTGCGGCCGTCGTCATACCGCCAGTCGAATGACGTCTCGAAATCCTGCGGAACCGTCCAGCAGTCATCGATGTCCGGGATCGGATAGAGTTCTTTCAGTGACGCCATTGCGAGGGCTCCTCCCGATTTTTGTTTGACGCCCAGAAGCGCGGACCTTGCCGCGCCGCTGAGGGGCTTTTTCGCCTTGCCAGTCGGTCTAACGCCGAATTCTTAACGCGAAATTACACTACCCAGTTTACCTTGGGCGGTCAAGAAACCGTTCAGTGTACTCTTGTTCACTTTTGCGATTATTTCAGGCGGACGATCACTGCGGACGCAGAGCCTCGGCGGGCGCCGCCGGCTTCGGCTTTCCGTCCTTTTGTTTTTTTCGCCGGCCGCGCGGTGGAACCGGTCTTTCTTTGTTTGGCCGCGCTATTGGGCCTTCTTTTGGTCCGGCACTCCGTAGAGTTCGAGGCGATGCGCGACGAGCTTGTAACCGAGCTTCTCAGCGATCTTGGCCTGCAGCTTCTCGATTTCCTCGTTCACGAACTCGATCACCTCCCCGCTCTTGAGGTCGATGAGGTGGTCGTGATGGCTCTCGGTCGCTTCTTCATAGCGCGAGCGGCCGTCCTGGAAGTCGTGACGCTCGACGACGCCGGCGTCTTCGAAGAGGCGCATCGTGCGGTAAACAGTGGCGATGGAGATCTTCGGGTCAATCTCGACCGCGCGGCGATGAATCTCTTCAACGTCTGGATGGTCTTGCGCGACTGACAGGACGCGCGCGATCACGCGTCGCTGTTCTGTCATGCGCATGCCCTTGTCTACACAAAGCTTTTCGAGTCGATCCATGCGCCTTTCTCCAATCAGTCTCCCCAGAATGGGGTGTTAACGGACGATCCGTGTCGCCGCAACTGAAACCGAATCGCAATTAGCTCATCTTCCGCAAAACTAGAGATAGCGCCGCAGCACAAGCGCATCGGCGCCGTTGCGATAATAGGCGCGCCGCTCGCCGACCGTCTCGAAACCGAACTTTTCATACAGCGCGCGCGCGGCGGCGTTTCCGGAATCGACTTCAAGGAACATCGCTGCGCAGCCTTGCGCGGCGGCGTCCTCAAGCAGAGCGGCGAGAAGCGCGGCGGCGACGCCGCGCTTGCGATAGGATGGCGAAGCGCCGATCGTCAGAATTTCAGCTTCGCGCCCGAGCGTGCGCCAGAGCGCGAAACCTGCGGCCTTGTCGCTTTCGTCAAATGCAAGAAGGCCCGAAACATAAGGCGCGGTGAGCCCGTCCTTCACATTCTCTGCGCCCCAGCTTGCCGCGCCGAACGCCGCCTTTTCGAGCGATGCGAGAACATCGGCGTCAGCGCGCGTCGCCGGCCTCACGCGCCAGTCGGCGTTCATTCAAGCGTCTCCGAAAAGAGCCCTGCGAAGGGCGAGGGCGCGCCGGGTTTGGCGTCGGGCGGACGCAAGTATAGCGGCGAGGCCAGCGCGCTTTCAGGCGAAGCATTGAACGCGAGACGCGCGACGACTTTCGGATCGATGTCGCTCGCTGCTTCATCGAGCGAAAAACGTTCATTGGACGGAAGAAGCGCGGCCCCATCGCCAGTAAGACGCAGTCGCAGTTCATGTTCAGCTTCGAGGAGTCGCTTCGCCGCTTCTTCGGGCGAGGCGACGAATGGCGGAATCACAATCGACGCATCATCGCGATAGAGAGCAGCGTAAACCTGCCCGCGGCGCGCATCGATGACGGGCGCGATCAACGTTCCCCCTTTCTTCGGAAGCGCGCCTGCAAGCGCCGCCAGCGACGTGACGCCGACAACGTCGAGTTTCGTTCCAAGCGCAAGACCGCGTGCAAAGGCGACGCCGACGCGAACGCCCGCAAAGGCGCCCGGCCCGATGACGACGCCGACACGGTCGATATCCTTCACGCCGAGACCTGCCTTCGCGAGCGCATCCATCGCTATGGGCGCGATACGCTCCGCATGACCTTTTTCGAGGCGCTCGTGAATGTCGGCGAGCACGCGCGCGCCTTCCGGCCCGCGATCAAGGATCGCGAGCGAGCAGGATTTAAGGGCAGTATCGAGCGCCAGGACGAGCAAGGTCATATCCTCCGCACAAGGAGGAAGACGGGGTTAGACAATCTGAGCCGCCTCATCGAAATCGAGACGCGGCGAACGCGGGAAGAGATTTTCATCCGTGCCGTAGCCGATATTGCAGATGAAGTTCGACTTGATGTCCGTGCCCTTGAAGAACTCTTCGTCGACGCCGTCATTGTTGAAGCCGGACATCGGGCCGCAATCTAGGCCGAGCGCGCGGGCGGCGATCATGAAATAGGCGCCCTGAAGCGTGCCGTTGCGGAAGGCGGTTTTCGCGGCGAGTTCTTCATTGCCGGAAAACCAGCTCCGCGCATCCGTATGCGGAAAGAGTTTGGGCAGCTTTTCGTAGAACTTCATGTCGTGGCCGATGATGACGCAGCACGGCGCCTTTTCGATCTTCGGCCGGTTGCCCTCGCTCGCATGCGGCAGGAGGCGCGCCTTGCCTTCCTTCGACGCGACGAAGACGAAGCGAGCCGGCGAGGAGTTCGCCGAAGTCGGGCCCCATTTCATGAGGTCGTAGACGGCCTGCATGAGGGTCCGCGAGACGGGGCGCTCCTCCCAGCCATTGCGGGTTCTCGCCTCGCGGAAGATGAGGTCGAGCGCTTCGTCATTGATCATCTTGTCGGACATGCAAACTCCTGCTCGCTCCTTGCGAAATCCGCCTATTTCCCTCCCTTGAAAAGGGAGGGCTTGAGACCCCGAATTCGCGCAAGCGAAATCGGCTGGTCGAAAGGGAGGGTTCAAAACCGCCAGCGACAGCGCGTGTGGCTTTGAACCCTCCCTAACCCTCCCTTTTCAAGGGAGGGGATTCGCGCCGAGTATATCTCAGCGCCATCAATTCTTTTCGTAGCGGAAACCGAGTTCCAGCGCGACCTGATACCAGCCGACCTTGCCGTTCTCGATGAAGCCTCGCGTTTCGACCACTTCGAACCAGTCGAGATTCTTCACTGATTTCGACGCCGTGGCGATGGCGTTTTCAATCGCGTCTTCAATCGATTTCTTCGACGTGCCGACGACCTTGGTGACGGCGTAGACTTTATCGGACATGGAGGGGCTCCCCGTTGAATGACGGATGAATTGACCTTCGCGTTCGGAGCGCGAAGCTTACGCGACCGCTTCGACCTTCACGACTTCCGGCACGTAGTGCTTCAGAAGATTCTCGACGCCGGATTTCAGCGTCATCGTCGATGACGGGCAACCCGAGCACGAGCCGTGGAGCGAAAGGAAGACGACGCCGGTGCGCGGCTCGTAATGCTTGAAGACGATGTCGCCGCCATCCTGCGCGACCGCAGGCCTCACGCGCGTGTCGATCAGCTCGATGATCTGCTCGACGACTTCACGGTCCTCGCCTTCATAGTCGTCGAGGCTCGTCGCCGGCGCGGACGAAGGCGCCGCGCCCTCCTCCTGCCCGCCGAGCCCGGCGAGAAGGCCGTCCGCGATCGCGCCGAGGATCGCCGGCTTCACATGCATCCACTCTACGCCTTCGGATTTCGTGACGGTAATGAAGTCGGCCCCGAGGAAGACGCCCTCGACGCCGTCGATCTCGAAGAGCGAGCGGGCGAGCGGCGCGCGGGCCGCGGCTTCCGCCGACGGATAATCCTGCCCGAGCGCGCCCTCGCCGAGCACGGGCTGGCCGGGGCGGAATTTCATCGATTGCGGGTTCGGGGTGTCTTCGGTCTGAATGAACATCGGCGCATCTCCTCACCCCCCGGCGGCTTTCGCGGAAGGCGCACAGCCTAGGTATGGCGCGCTTTCCGACTTAGCAACCGCCGAAAGGGCCCCGGCTCAGGCGGCGACCGCCGCGCCCCAATAATTGTAGCCCGCGATCTTCGGCGTTCCGGGCAGATACATCGTCTCCAGACCCGAGATCACAAAACCGCTATTCCTGACGATCGCCGGAATATCGCGGTTGAGATGGCATCCGCCCGCAAGCGCGCCCCAGACGCCGTCGAGCCGGTTCTGCCAGGCCGCGACGCCCTCGTCCGGCGCGATCCCGTGCTCGCAGAAGAACATCTCGCCGCCGGGCTTGAGGACGCGGCGGATCTCCTTCAGCGCCGAGGCGACATCCGGAATGGTGCACATGGTGTAGGTTATGAGGACGCTGTCGACGCTTGCATCGCCGAGGGGCACCTTCTCGCCCGGCAGGTCGAGGAGTTCGACGTCGAGCGGGGTTTCGGCGAGGCGGGCGGCGGCGCGCTTGCGCATCCCCTCGGCGGGCTCGAGCGCGAAGAGCTTCTCCACCTTGTCCGCGGCGTAATAGGGCAGGTTATGGCCCGCGCCGAACCCGACCTCGAGAACGACGCCATGCGCGCGGGGCACGATCTTCTCGCGCTGCTTTCGCATCGGCTTCAGGCCGCAAGCAAAGCTGACGAGAGCCGGTTCGAGCGTGCGCTGGTAAAGGTTCATTAGCCGCCTCCCGCCAGATTTGACGCTTCAACGACGCTAGGAGCGACAAACCGCGCGCGCAATGGGCCTGCGCATCCATTGCAGCAGCCCTTTCAGCGGAGTAAGGCTCGACGCCTACCCTTCACGCACGCCAGCCCTTCTCACACGCCAGAAATTTCCCATGGACGATAATTCAGCAAAGTTTTCCGACGAGGAAGCCCTCGCCTTCCACAGCCGCGGCAAGCCCGGCAAGATCGAGATCACGCCGACGAAGCCGATGGCGACGCAGCGCGACCTCTCGCTCGCCTACAGCCCCGGCGTCGCCGTGCCGGTCAAGGCGATCGCGGAAAACCCTGACCTCGCCTATGACTATACGGCGAAGGGCAACATGGTCGCCGTCATCTCGAACGGCACGGCGATCCTCGGTCTCGGCAATCTCGGCGCGCTCGCCTCAAAGCCGGTGATGGAGGGCAAGTCCGTCCTCTTCAAGCGCTTCGCCGACATCGACTCGATCGACATCGAAGTCGACACGACCGACCCGGAAGCCTTCATCAATTGCGTGCGCTATCTCGGCCCCGCCTTCGGCGGCATCAACCTTGAAGACATCGCCGCGCCCGAAAGCTTCATCATCGAGCAGCGCCTGAAGGAGATCATGGACATTCCGGTGTTCCATGACGACCAGCACGGCACGGCGATCATCGCCGCCGCGGGCCTTCTCAACGCGCTCGACATCACCGGCAAGTCGATCAAGGAAGTCAAAGTCGCCGTCTCCGGCGCAGGCTCCTCCGCACTCGCCGTCATCGGCCTCATCAAGGCGATGGGCCTGCCGCATGACAACGCGCTCGTCTGCGATTCCAAGGGCGTTCTCTACAAGGGCCGCGATCTCGACCAGTGGCGCTCGGCGCACGCGGTCGAGACCGACAAACGCACGCTCGAAGAAGCGATGGACGGCGCCGACGTCGTCATCGGCCTTTCGGTCGCCGGCGCCATCACCAAGACCATGGTCAAGAAGATGGCGAAGAACCCGATCATCTTCGCCATGGCGAACCCGACGCCGGAAATTTTGCCGGAAGAAGTTCGCGAAGTGCGCTCCGACGCGATCATCGCGACGGGCCGCTCGGACTATGCGAACCAGGTCAACAACGTTCTCGGTTTCCCCTACATCTTCCGCGGCGCGCTCGATGCGCGCGCTCGGACGATCAACGAGGAAATGAAGATCGCCTGCGCGAAGGCGCTCGCGAAACTGGCGCGCGAAGACGTGCCGGACGAGGTCGCCGCCGCTTACGGACGGCGCCTCAAATACGGGCCCGGCTATATCATCCCGACGCCGTTCGACCCGCGCCTGATGGCGACGGTGCCGCCCGCGGTCGCGAAAGCCGCCGCCGATACGGGCGTTGCAAGAAAGCCGATCGAAGACCTTTCCGCCTATGCGGAAAGCCTGACGGCGCGCACTGACCCTTCGGCCTCGTTCCTCCAGAAGATCTATTCTTCGCTCAGAACCTGCGAGACGCAGAAGCGCATCGTCTTCCCCGAAGGCGAGGAAGAAGCCGTGATCCGCGCCGCCTACGCCTTCCAGCAGGAGGGTCTCGGCAAGGCGATCCTCATCGGCCGCGAAGAGATGATCCAGCAGGGCCTCGCCAATGCGGGCCTGCCGCTCGACACAAAGTTCGAGAGCTATCACTCGCGCACGGCGCCGAATAACGCGCTCTATACGGACTATCTCTACAAGCGCCTGCAGCGAAAGGGGTATCTCCACCGCGACGCGCAGCGCCTCGTCAATGTCGACCGCAACGCCTATGCGGCCTGCATGCTCGCCCACGGCCACGCCGACGGCATGGTGACGGGCACGACGCGCCATTACGATGTCGCGCTTGAGAACATCAAGCTCGCGCTCGACCCGCGCCCCGGCGAACGGCTGATCGGCCTTTCGATCATTCTCGCCAAGGGCCGTACGCTCTTCATCGCCGACACCAACATCACCGAGCTTCCGGATTCGAAAGACCTTGCGGAGATCGCGGTGCAGGTCGCGCACGCCGCGCGCCATCTCGGCACGACGCCGAAGGTCGCTTTCGTCTCCTATTCGAATTTCGGCAATCCGGACACGGAGCATTCGCGCCGCGTCTCGGGCGCTGTCGAGATTCTCGACGGCCGGAAAGACGTTGACTTCGAATACGAGGGCGAGATGACGCCGCGCATGGCGCTCAACGAGCAGGTGCGCGCGATCTATCCGTTCTCGCGCCTCAAGGGCGAGGCGAACGTGCTGATCACGCCGGGCGTCCACTCGGCGGCGATCTCGACGAAGCTTCTCGGCGAGATGGGCGGCGCGACCGTCATCGGGCCTGTCCTCATCGGCCTCGAAAAGCCGGTGCAGATCTGCCAGATCGGCGCGCGCGTTTCCGACATCGTCACGGCCGCAGCGCTCGCCGCTTACGAACTCGACAAAGAGCATCGCTCCTGGGCCGAGCGGTCGGTCTAAACCGACTTCTTGCGATATCTCGCCGATTGCCTGCGCGTCATCGCGACAGCCATCGGCCTCGGCAGCGCTTTGACGAGCCAGGCGACGAAATTGTTCCACGCGCCCGGCACGTAGCGATCATGACCTTCCTCGACCGCCCGGAGCGCGCCTTCGACGACGGGCTCGGCCTGCATGAACATGTATTTCGGAAGCTGCGAGACGAGCCCGCGCGTGTTGTTGGCGTCGTGAAACTCCGAATAGGTGAAGCCCGGACAAAGCGCTGAAACGTTGACGCCCGTTCCCTCACATTCGGCGGCGAGCGCCTGCGAGAAGAAAATCAGGAACGATTTCGACGGCGCATAAAGCGTGTGCCCGGCGGAGGCGGGAACAAGCCCGGCCAGCGAGGCGACCTGAACGATGCGGCCATAGCCCCGCTCAATCATGCCCGGCAGAAAGAGCCGGGCGAGGTGGGCGTAACTCGTGACCATCAGTTCGATGAAATCGCGATGCGCCTGCCAGGGGCTGTCGACGAACGCTCCCGGAAGGCCGAAGCCCGCATTGTTGATGAGAATGTCGACCGCGATCCCTTCGGTCGAAAGCGCGCGATAAATTTCTTCAGGCGCTTCCGGCTTTGCGAGATCGGCCGCGATGACGCGCGTCTCCACCGCATGTTCGCGCTCGAGTTCGCTTGCGAGCTCTTCCATTTTTTCGCGGCGGCGCGCGACGAGGATGACATTCGCGCCCTTCGCGGCGAGCGAGCGCGCAAACGCCGCGCCGATGCCCGCAGAAGCGCCCGTCACCAGCGCCCATCTTCCCTGATAGTTCATCGAGAAATCCTTTGTCCTTCCTGAAGCGCGCGCGGTGCGCCCAAAACGCGCCGAAGCGCCTTTTTCCCGCGGCGGCCGGTCTCGCCTGAACGCGACTTGCAGCGCATCATACGACGGTAATTTGTTCCGGCGGCCAACGATAATTCGCACCGCGACGAAGCGGGAAAGCAGCCGAGGCGGAACATTCAGAGGGCTTAACGGCGTAGAGCCATTATGGAGAGCCCAATATGAAAAAGACCATCGCAACAGCCATCGCCCTCGTCGCCATCGCCGGTTTCGGCGCGTCCGCCAATGCGGCGCCGGTGAGGTTCCATTACAACACGCAGGAACTCGACAGCTCGACGAGCGTTGAGCAGCTTTATCAGCGGATCGGCGCCGTCGCGAAGAACGCCTGCGCGAGCAATGATCCCAAAGCTTTGTGGATGCAGTCCGCCGACGCGCAATGCGCTTCCGACCTCGTTAACGATATCGTTCTCGAGATCGGCAATCCCGGCCTTTCGGCCCTTCACGCCCAAAGCTAAGCCTCAGACGACCTGCCGGCTGCGTTAACGCCCGCCCCGGCTAGAAACGCGGCCGCGCGACGCGGGATGACCTCCCCGCCGGGCGCTGCAGTAATGACGCGGCTTTCAGGGCTGCGCGTGGCTGGCTGCGGCGCCCGAAATCTCTCGCCCCGCGAAGGGCGAGTTGCATGAAGATTGCACCTGGCGCGGTGCAAGAGAATCGCCCTGACACTCGACGGCGGCTTCCCGCCGTTCTAACCATTCCGGGCGGAGACCTAACGGCGGCCCATGGATTCGATCCTGTTCATCCTGATGCTCTTCTGCCTCGTCTATGTCGCGGCGTGGTATATGGGCAATGACATCCGCGGCGCGGATGGCGAGTGGGGCCTGTTGGGCGTCGCCGGCAAGAAGGATGACAGCGCAGACGACGACGCCCCGAAATACAACGAGAAAGAGCCGCACACGGCGCTCGGAAAGCGCATCTTCAAGGCGCAGCAGGCGGCGACGCGCGGCGCGCCGGAAAGCGGATCGAGTTCCTACAAGCTGAAGACGACGTCAGGGCGTTTCCGCGAAAAAGGCTCCGGCGCCTATGTGAGCCGCGGAGACCTGCCGCGTTATGGCGAACGGCCGGCCGGGCGCTCGCCCGACAAGTCTCCCTCAGGCAAGCCCTCGAAAGACTGACCCCGAAATCCCTAGCTGACCTTGCCGGCCGCCGCGATGATGCGCGCCGCTGAACTTGCGTCATCATCGGCGTCATCCGCCTGCGGATTTTCCGTTTGCGGCTCTACGTCTGGCGCGGGCGGCGGCTCGATCGCCTTAACAGGCTCCGGCGCTGCGAGCCGGCGGATTTCGTCGGCGCTGACGCCTGCGGGCGCTTCTTCAAGCGGCGGCGGCGCAAGGCGGCCATGCTCCATATATTCGCGCACGAGCCGCGCCCAGCCTTCGCGCGTGAAGTGGAATTCGCCATCCGCGCCCGGCGAAGGGTCGCGCGGGGCGTGCGCGGCGCGGCGAAGCCAGTAGCGCGCGCGCTCCCCGGCGCTCTCCGGTTTGCCGTCCGCCGCCCTCTGCTCGCCCTGAATGGCCTCGGCCATCATCGCGCAATCGTCGGCGAAGGCGGCTTCCTCAAGCAGCGGCTCGAGCGCAAGGCGCGCAGCACGCGCTTCGCCGAGCAGGAGATGGCGCCGGGCGAGCTGTAATTTCGCCTGCCGCGCTGACGGATTTCGATCCGCGATCCGCTGCATTTCCTCCGCGCGCTTCTCATCGCTCTCTTCTGCGAAGAGAGCGTTATGCGCGTGGATGATCGCCGCCATCGGATTTTCGGCGAAGGCCTGCTCAAGCAGCTTCGAAGCGCGCCCGCGCCTTCCGGCGGCGTTCAAAAGCCGCGCGGCGAGCACGGCCGCCGGCGCAAGCGAAGGCGCAAGTTTCAGCGCGGCTTCGGCCTCGCTCAAAGCCTGACCCGTATCGCCGGAAGCTTCGGCCGCATAAGCGTCAGCCGTGAGAAGCGCGGCTTCCGCGCGGCCCGCTTTCGCCGCGTCGATGACCTTGTTCTTGAGCGCGGTTTTGACCGCCGCACGAGTCTCGCCCCAGGCGCCGCGCTCGAGCCCGAGATCGAGCACGGATTCAAACGCCCAGGCCGCATTCGCGCGCAGGCGGAAGGCGCGTTCGGCATAGCCTTTGGCGGCGTCTTTATCGCCGGCGCGCATTGCATGGTGGAAAAGCCCGCGCAGCCCCAGAAACTCCGTTTCCGGCGCTTCGAGCATTGCGGTGAAGCTTTCTTTCGCTGCGCCGTCATCGCCCGCAAGGTGCGCGGCCTGCGCCGCCAGAAGCCGCGTCAGGGATGAGTCCGGCAGGCTGCGGCGCGCGACGCGCGCATGATGCTGCGCGCTCTCGGCGTCGCCAACCGCGACTGCTTCAAGACCGCGCGTCAGCGCTGCGACGCCGCGTTCGCGGGCAGCTTCCCGTTCGCGGATCTTGAGATCGTGCGGCAGGCGGCGAAGGTCCTTGTAGACGCTCGTCAGGATGATCGCGGCGCCGACTACAAAAAGCACGATGATTGCGGCGCCGCCCGTATGAATGTCGAATTTGAGCCCGAAGGCTTCCGCCGTCGTGCGCCCGTCAGCGCCCGCAAGCACCGTCAGGAGCGCGGCGATGAAGACGATCGAAAGGATGAAGATCAGGATACGGATCATAAGGCGCGTCCCCTAGCCGCCATATTGGCCGGCGAGCGACCCGCTCAAGGCGGCGAGCGCGGCGTCGGCGCCGGCGCGGGCCTTGGCGTCGTCGAGCCACGGCCCGATCGTCTCAAGGGCCGCCCCTTCAAGGCCTTGAAGCTCGCTCACCGTTCCAGCGAGATCGTCAGCAGCGAGGCGCGCTTCGGCGCGGGAGATGACGGCGCCTGTCGAGGCGCCTTCCTGCGGGTGCGCAGGCCGCACGCTCACCAGCCCCTCAAGGCGCGCGAAAAACGCGGCGATCGGCCCCTTGGCGCGCGCCGCCCGGTCGGCGGCGAGCGTTTCGCGAATGAGGGGCCCGAAGCGTGTCTTGAGGCTTCCAAGCGTCGGTACGCCTGTCTCCGCATGCGCCGTGAGAGCTTCAAGGCCGCCGGCGCGCGGCGCAAAGCCCTTGAGGCGTTCGAGCTCGTCCTTGTACGGAGCGCCGGAGGTGAGCTTTTGCTGAAGCGCGAGGAGCGCCATCGAAGCGGCGGCGGCTTTCGCTGCGCTCGCCTGTTCCCGGTCGGAGCGGATTTTCGCCATCTCGGCCTTGAGGCTTTCAAGGTCTTCGCTTTCGCGATCGCTGCGCGCAGAGAGGGCGGCGTTCAGGCTCTCTTTCAGGGAGGCGACTTCGCGTCCGAGTTCTGCGGATTGCTCGCGCGCCGCCGAAAGCTCGGACGACAGCCGGTCCGTCTTGGAGTCGAAGAGCTCTTTCAGCGCCGTGACGTCATTGGCGATCTTCGCCGCCTCAGCGGGCGGCGTATCGGCGCGCATGCCCGCCTGATCGGCGAGGATTTTCTCCTCTGCGGCGGCGTCCTCTTCCGCTTCGTCCTGCAGACGCGCGAAGGCGTCATCACCGGAAGGCGGGAGAGCGGCCTCAGGTTCGGTCGTTGTCTCTTCTTCTTGCGCAGGCGCGGCGCCGGGGGCCGCTTCGCCAGATGTGGATTCGGGGACAGCTTCAGGCCCAAACGCGCGCAGCGCATCTTTCGCGGCGCGCTGCAGCTCGTCATTGGCGCCGCCGGAGGGCGGGGGCGGCGGCAGGCCACGCGTCGTCTCGCCATCCTTCATCTTCTCGATCGCATCTGTCGCCGCTTTGAGGTCGGCAGAGGGCGCGTTGAGAATCTTCGAGGGATCTGGCGGCGGCAGTTTCTCTGGAAGCGCTTCGGGTTCTTCCTGCGGCTCTTCTTGCGCAGCGGGCGCGGTTGGCGCCGGCTGCGGCTCGACTGTCTCAGCAGGCTCCGCGGCTTCTTGCGGGAGTTGCGGCTCGCTCGCCGTGGCGGGCGCTTCCGGCTCTGCCTTCTTCGGCGGCAAGGCGCGCCAGACGATGAAGGCGACGACAAGCAGCACGACAAGCGCGAGCGGCGCGATGACGATCGGCCTTAGAACCCCGCCGCGCGCTGGCGCGGCCTTCGCGGCCGGCTCAGCTTCAGGCGCGCTTTCTTCCCGCGGCGCTTCGGTGAATTCGGCGTCGACAATCTCCACCTCCACCTCGGGCGGCGAAGGATCTGGCTTCGGGTCTTCAGCCTTTGGAGTCTGATCCGCCGGGGGGGTCTGATCCTCTGGGCCGCCAACCATGTCCGCCACTCCTCTTCGCGGCGCTGCGGCGCCGCCAATCCGCTCTCTTAGGTAGGCCGCCCGCGGGGCGCTCTCAACCTCGGCTCGTCGTAATCTCGTTCGCAAGCGCTGCGAGAAGACTTTCAGAGTTGCGCTCGCCCGCGATGACGACGCTCTTCCACTGCACGCCGCGAACCGCGTCCGCAACGGCCTCGCTAAGGCAAGCGGCGACAACATCCGCAAGGCGGGCCTCAAGCCCTGCCTGCCTCACGAGCGCTATGAACAGCGAAGCGCTGCGCGGCGAGAAGAGCGCTGCGGCCTCTGCCGCGGGCTCTCCTGCAAGCGATGCAACCGCCTCGTCCGCGAGCGAGGTTACAGGAACTGCTTCATAAAGAACGGCGCGCCGCGCGCCGACGCCCCGCGTTTCTAGCGCTGCAACGAGATCGCCCGCGCGCTCGGCGCCGGCGATGTGCAACACGTCGCCGGAGGTCGGCGCAGCGGCGATCGCTTCCGTAAGGCTTGCGACATCGCCGCCTGCAGCAATGACATTCTCAAATCCGTCGCGCCGGGCCTCTTCCGCCGTCATCGCGCCGACCGCGAAAACGGGCAGCGAGCGATCGCCGGAAAGCCCGCAAAACGCGCGCACGCCATTAGCCGAGGTGAAGGCGAGCGCGCCGACGCCTTTGAGCGATGGCGGCGCCTTCCCGAAGTCGATCGCCATGACCGGCGATAGCACCGGCTCGAACCCGGCCGTGCGGGCGAGCGCCGCAAAGGCTTCCGCATCCGGCGCCGGACGGGTGACGATGATCCGCATTGGGATCCGCTTTGCTCGGTCGCTCACGTTCAGAACGGGAAACCTTTGGCAGAACGATGAACCATTGGGTCTCGCCCGCGGGCGCCCATCTAAAGAGGGCTTGCCTTTGGGCGCGCACGCCGCTTCATGCGGCGTAACCAGACTAGCGGCGCCGCGCAAGCGCGGTTTGATGGAGGTCATACCAGACGTGACACTCGTCCTCGGGATCGAGTCGAGCTGCGACGACACGGCGGCGGCGGTCATCCGCCGGCGCGCGGACGGCTCGTGTGAGATCCTCTCCAATGTCGTCTGGAGCGAGGTCGAGGCGCACCGGCCCTATGGCGGGGTCGTACCCGAGATCGCAGCGCGCGCGCATGTCGAACGCATCGACCTGATGATTGCGCAAGCGATTGAAAAGTCAGGCCATACTTACCAAGACCTTAACGCCATCGCCGCCACCGGCGGGCCCGGCCTCATCGGCGGGGTGATGGTCGGCTTGACCGCAGGCAAGGCCGCCGCGCTCGCTCATGGCCTCCCGCTCATTCCGGTCAACCATCTCGAAGGACATGCGCTCTCGGTGAGGATGACTGAGCATGCGCCTTTCCCTTATTTGCTGCTCCTGATCTCTGGCGGTCATACCCAGCTCATCTGGGTCGAGGGGCTTGGGTCATACCGGCGGCTCGGCACCACGATCGACGACGCGGCGGGCGAGGCCTTCGACAAGACGGCCAAGCTCCTCGGGCTCGGCCAGCCCGGCGGGCCGATGGTCGAGAAGGCCGCCGCCGGGGGACGGGCCGACCGTTTTGACTTCCCGGCGCCGCTCGCCCGGCGCGAGGGGTGCGATTTCTCCCTCTCCGGCCTTAAGACGGCTGTGCGGCTCGCAGCCGAAGCGATCCCCGAGCCGACCGCGGCGGACATTGCGGACCTTGCCGCCTCCTTCCAGGCGGCGCTCGCGAACCACCTCGCCGCCCGCACGGAGCGGGCGATTGCGTCGGTCGAGACCGCCGCAGGGCCCTCGCCGCGTCTTGTCGTTGCAGGCGGGGTCGCAGCGAACAGCGCGATCCGCGCCAGGCTCACTGACCTCACCCAAAGCCGAGGCTGGAGCTTGATTGTTCCGCCTTCGAAATATTGCACGGATAATGGCGCGATGATCGCCTGGGCGGGGGCTGAACGCTTCGCGGCGGGCCTTGCGCCGGCGACTGGCGAGGCGATGGCCTTCGCCCCCCGGGCGCGCTGGCCGCTCGCCGAGCCGCCGCAGGGCCGGGAGCATGGCGGCGGCAAGAAGGGCCCGAAGGCCTGACGATCAGGCAGCCGCCTTCACGTCCTTGAGGAACGCTTTCAGGGTCGTCTCGCCCAGCGATTTGAAGAACGCCTTTTCGGCCGGAGCGACCGCCGCGTCGAAAGCGGCTGCAAGCGCCGGCGCGCCGCCTTCGGCCGGCGCGCGTCTTGTGACCAGTTCGCCCGGCTCCACCGCCCGGTAAATGTCGAGGAGAGAGATCTTCTTCGGCGCTTTGGCGAGGGTCGCCCCGCCGCCCTTGCCGAGGTGACCTTCCGCAAGCCCCGCCCGCGCCAGCATGGCGAGAAGCCGGCGCGCCGCTGCTGGGTTGGCGCCGACTTGCGCCGCAAGCCGCTCCGAGGTGACTGCGTTCGGGCGTTCAAGCGCAATGAGGGCGAGCATTTGCAGCGCCATGGAAAAGCGCGTGGAGTTGGCCATACCGGCGCCTACCTGTTTCTGTAACTTATAGTGTTACAGAACTACACTGACAGGAAGTAAACGCGCCTAACTCACTGGCCGAAAAAGAAAAAGGCGCGGAAGCGTTAGCTTCCGCGCCAGCGGGTCGCCAAATCTCGGGGAGGGGGTGTACCAGCTCGCAAGGGGGGCAAGTGAGCCGGAAGAGACTTGGCGATCGGGGTTCCTGAACTTCCTTAGGCGACGACGCCTTGGGCCGCGAAGGCCGAAAGAGCGACGAGGGCGGCGCCAGCAAGGCTGCTGAAGACGATGGTGGCGACGACTTGAACTGCGAGGTTAGACATGGCTGTTTCTCTCTTTTTTGAATTTTCCGGGCAGAGCCGCTGACCGCTCTCCCAAGCAATTCAGCCGCGACTTCCCTTTACGAGCGTGGAGATAGGATCGGGCCCTCAGACTGTCAATGAATATTTTCGAAAATGTTCATTAGTTATCGTACACAAACGCGTTAGCGTATCCTGCCAAGTTCGTGAATGAATATGTTAACGCCCCGACGCCTACCGCATCTGGGTATGGCGCTCCCGGCAATCAATTGAAATTTCTGTGAATTTTGATTCAGAGCGCCGTCGTGTGGTCGTCGCCGTGGCGCGCATTGCGGCAACTGAAGGCATCCATCACGAGATCGATCACCTCGTCGAGCTCGGAGGCTAGCATTTCATACTCCCCCTCCAGGATGACATCGGGCGAGGTGAAGCGGTAGATCACATCCTGAATGATGCGGGCGAGCCGTAGCTGGTCCCGGTGCTCGAAGACGCCAGCCTCCGCGCCTGCCGTCAGCACCTCGGCGATGATTTCGTTCTCCGCGTCTTCCCACTCGACGGCGAATTGCGGGCGCTCCTTCAGGATGGCGAGCGCCATCTCCTGCGCCTTCGGGCGATTGTGGTAGCGCTCATAGGAGAGCTTGAACTTGAGTTTCAGAAGCGCGCGCAGCCGCTCCTGCGGGGAGGCTCCCGACCGCGCGACGGCGCGCAGCTTGTCCATCTGCTCCTCGCGCAGCACCCGAACGAAGGTCTCCGCGAGGTCGAGCTTTGACGGAAAGTAGCGATAGACGTTGCCTGTCGACATGTTGCAGTCGCCTGCAATCTCCGACATGGTCGTCTTCCCGTATCCGTAGTGCAGGAACCTTTTGGTCGCGGCGGAGAGGATCTGTTTCGCGGTGTCGTCGAGGTTCTGGATGGGCATGTGCGGTCCCGGCTTCCTCTTCCTGACGTTTTATTGATCGGTTCAATGTTCAGACAAGAGTAAATTAATGGTCGGCGTCGCGCCATTCAAAACTCTATCGGTAGTCGGCGCCGGCGCCTGGGGAACGGCGCTCGCCAATCTCGCCGCGCATAACGGGGTCGCCGTCCGACTGTGGGCGCGGGAGGACGAGGTCGCCAGGACGATTAATCTCGCCCACGAAAACACCCTGTACCTGCCGGGGGTTCCCCTGCACCCCGACCTCTCGGCGACGCAATCGCTGGAAGAAGCGGCGCAGGCCGAGGCGTTCCTTTTCGTGGTGCCCGCCCAGCACAGCCGGAAGATGATGGCGGCGCTGCGCCCGCTCGCCGGAAAGGCGCCGCCCGTCGCGCTCTGCTCCAAAGGCATCGAACAGACGACCGGCATGATGCTGACGCAGGCGCTCGGCGAGGCCTGGCCGGAAGCGATCCCCGCCGTCCTTTCGGGGCCGAGCTTTGCGCACGACGTCGCCAAGGGATTGCCGACGGCGGTGACGCTCGCGGTCGCCAACGCCAGTCTCGGCCGGCGCTGGATGGCGACGGTCGGCGCGCCGCATTTCCGGCCTTACCTTTCCGACGACCTCATCGGAGCCGAACTTGGCGGCGCGGTGAAGAACGTCCTCGCCATCGCCGCCGGCGCCGTGATCGGGCGCGGGCTCGGCGAGAGCGCGCGCGCCGCGATCATCGCGCGCGGCTTTGCGGAGTTTCAAAGGCTCGGCGTCGCGCTTGGCGCGAAGCGCGAAACGATGGCGGGCCTTTCCGGCCTTGGCGATCTCATCCTCACCGCGACGTCGTCACAGTCGCGCAATTGTTCGCTCGGCGAAGAGCTGGGCAAAGGCCGCGCGCTCATGTCCGTGCTTGGCGAGCGCCACAGCGTCAGCGAGGGCGTCGCCACCGCCGGCGCCGTCGTCGCTCTCGCCACAGACGCCGGCGTCGACATGCCCGTCTGCGCGGCTGTCGCCGACCTTGTTTCCGGCGCGCGTTCGATCGACGCGATCATTGCCGACCTTCTCGCCCGCCCATTTCGTCAGGAGACTGAGTAATGCCCGCCTTCGTGCTTTTGTGCCGCGACCGGAAAGACGCGGCCGACCTTCGCGCGCGCCTTCGCCCCGCCCATCTCGATTATCTCGAAGCGCATTTCGAGGAGGTATGGCTGGCGGGCCCGCTGCTTTCGGATGAGGGCTCGCCGATCGGCAGCGTCGTCATCATCGATGCGGAGGATGCGCGCGGCGCCCGCAACTTCGCCAACGCCGATCCTTATGCGAAAGGCGGGCTTTTCGACGATGTCGAGATCCGGCCCTACCGCTTCGTCAAAGGCAAGCTCCTCGGCGCCGGCCCGGTATAGCTGGGGTATGGCCGCAGTTAGAGCTGGCCTTTGAGATAAGCGCGGCAGTTCGCCTGCCAAGGCTCGGAAGAAAGGCGCGCATTCCAGCCCGCCGTCCAGGCTTTGCCGCCCGGATCGCCGAGGCGCGCGCGGCATTGATTGTAGCCGGCGCGATATTGCGCGGACATGACGCCGACATCAGAGCCGGCGAGATTGAAGCCGTCGTCAAAGCACTGGCAGAGCGGATCGGGCGCCATCGCCTGTTGCTGCGGCGGCGGAGGCGGGCCCTGATCCTGCGGCGGGGGCGGCGCATGGCCGGGCCCGCGCGTCAGCGAATAGGCCGCGACGGCGACAACGAAAAGCGCAAGCGCACCGCCGAAAACCGCTTCCATTCTCATGGCGAAGTCCCCCTTCTTGCCTCAGGCGCCGCTGCGCTTGAACGCCTCGCAGCTCGCTTCCCAAGGTTTCGACGAATTGCGCGCGTTCCACCCGGCGGTGAAATAACGCCCGCCCTCTTCGCCGAGGACTTTGCGGCAGAGCACGAACTGGGTGCTGTATTCCGGCGACTGCACGTCATAGCGCGCCGCCATGTCGAAGGCCGTGTTGTAGCAGCCGCAGAGCGTCATATCCTGTTCGGCGGCCGCCTGCTGGACATGCCCGCCGCCACCGCCGCCCGGCGAGAAACGGCCCGAAAGCCCCGCATAGGCGACAGCGCCAACCAGCACGAGCGCCAGAAGGCTCCCGAAGATGAGTTCGATTTTCGGCATGGCCAACCCCTGAACTACCCCAGCCCCGCGAGGGGCCGAACGCCCCCGCACGAGCTAACGATATAGCCAAAAGGGCCGGGCCGCCAGTTTGGCGAGCGCGCGAAATCCGCGCCCGCCCGGGAGGCGAAGCGGGGCTTAGCCTTTCGTGCGGCGCGCGAGCAGACGCAGGCGCAACGCATTGAGCTTGATGAAGCCCGCCGCGTCTTTCTGATCGTAGACCGCATCTTCCTCGAAGGTGACGTGCGCCATCGAGTAGAGCGAATAAGGCGAGGAGCGGCCGATGACGTTCGCAGAGCCCTTGTAGAGCCGGAGGCGCACCGCGCCCGTCACGAATTCCTGGCTCTTGTCGATGAGGGCCTGCAGCATTTCGCGCTCGGGCGCGAACCAGAAGCCGTTATAGATCATCTCAGCATAGCGCGGCATGAGCTCGTCTTTGAGATGCGCGGCGCCGCGGTCGAGTGTGATCTGTTCGATGCCGCGATGGGCGGCGAGAAGGATCGTGCCGCCCGGCGTCTCGTAAATGCCGCGCGACTTCATGCCGACGAAACGGTTCTCGACGAGATCGAGCCGGCCGACGCCATGCTTGCGGCCAAGCTCGTTGAGCTTCGTCAGCAAGGTCGCGGGCGAAAGCTTTTCGCCGTTGATCGAAACCGCATCGCCTTTTTCGAAGCCGATTTCGATCACTTCCGGCTCGTTCGGCGCGTCAACGGGATCGACCGTGCGCTGGAAGACATAGTCCGGCGCTTCTTCGGCCGGGTCTTCGAGCACTTTGCCTTCGGACGACGTATGCAGAAGGTTCGCATCGACCGAGAAAGGCGCTTCGCCGCGTTTGTCTTTCGCGATTTCGATCTGGTGCTGTTCGGCCCAGGCGATGAGCTTGTTGCGCGACGTCAGATCCCATTCGCGCCATGGCGCGATGATCTTGATGTCGGGGTTCAGCGCATAAGCGTTGAGTTCGAAGCGGACCTGATCGTTGCCTTTGCCGGTCGCGCCATGCGCGATGGCGTCGGCGCCGGTTTCCTTGGCGATCTCCACGAGGCGCTTGGCGATCAAGGGCCGCGCGATCGACGTGCCGAGGAGATAGAGCCCTTCATAGACCGCATTGGCGCGGAACATCGGGAAGACGAAATCGCGCACGAATTCCTCGCGCACATCCTCGATATAGATTTCCTTCACGCCGGCGCGCTCGGCCTTGCGGCGCGCGGGCTCAAGCTCTTCGCCCTGCCCGAGGTCGGCGGTGAAGGTGACGACTTCGCAGCCATACTCCACCTGCAGCCATTTCAGGATCACCGAGGTGTCGAGCCCGCCCGAATAAGCGAGGACGACTTTTTTCACGTCTTTATGCCGAGCCATCGAATTCTTCCTTCCGCCCGTTCAGCGTTTTTTGCGGGCGCGAAACGCATTAGCGGATCAGGGGCGCCATGCGAAGGGGTTTTTGGAGAGCGCCTGCTGCGGCGCAGGAACTGCGTTGACGCGGATCAAACAGGCTCTGGCCGCCTGCTGCATAAAATCCCATAATCCTATGGGACAGGCGCGATGGGAGGGGCGGATGACGACGATCAGCAGAAGAGAACTGGCGACGGGGATCGCCGCCGCGGCGGCGATTGGCGCGATGGCGAAAGGCGGCGCGGCGCTCGCTGAGGACGACCAGTCGGCGTTTCCGCAAGTCGCAAGCGCAACCGATTTCCGGTGGGAGAATATTCTCAATCAGGGCTGGGAGCGCATCCCCGACAATCTCAGCATCATCAATATTCCGGGCCTCGCCGGCGCGATGATGTATACGCGCACCGGCGTGACGCCCGATGGCGCGACGCAGACGAAGGTCTATTTCGAACCTTCAAACCTGCCGCAGGATTCCTATGACACCTTGCTGCTCGACGAAGTCATCTATGACGAGATGCTTTCCGTTTCCGACGCGGCGGGTCTTGGCGTCGCGCATCCGCTCATTTCGCTCGGGCTCGATTTCTCGAACGCTTCGATGGTGCGCCTCACCGTCAAAAAAGCTTTCCGCAAAGTGGCGCCGCCGCTTTCAAATCCGGACGCCGCCGCCGAACTCAGAAAGATGGCGCGGGCGCGCTTTTCCAAAACGCCTGACACGCTCTTTTACTGGGTGAAGGCTGTGGAAGTGCGCGACGTCACGCTTGAAAAATTCGTCGAGGCGAAGAAAAGCGCAAGCGTCGGCATCTTCTTCATCTCCGGCAACAAGAAGTATGTGTCGACATCGAAGTCGACAGCAGTGAAGTCCGTCATCGGCTATGAGTATTCGGACCACACGCTGGCGCAACTTGAGCTGGCCGCGAGCCCCGACAAGGGCCCGCTCGAGGGCCTTTCCCTCGCCGCGCTCGAAGGCGACGCCGCCAATAAAGCGATGCTGAAAGCGGCGATCGACGCCGGCGCGGCGATCGAACGCGCGCCGAAATAACCTCTCGCGCCGGAGCGCGCGGCCTCCCTTGCGCGCCGGGAATGAGCTAGGCTGACGAGATACGGGGCGGCGCGCATGCGCCAAAGAAAATTCGGGCGGGAGGGCGGCATGTCGGAAACAACGCGGACGGAAGCGCCGTGGCATTTGTGGATCGTCGGCGTTCTGACGGCGCTCTGGAATACGATCGGCGCGTTCGATTTCACGGCGACGATCGCGCGCTATGAACCCTATATGGCTGCTTTCCCGGCGGAAGCGAAAGAATACTGGTACAGCTTTCCCTTGTGGATGTTCGCAATCTGGGGCGCCGCCGTCTGGGGCGGGCTCCTCGGCTCGCTTTTGCTCCTGATGCGGAGGAAACTCGCCGTCGCGCTCCTCGGCCTGTCCTTCGCCTGCTCGGTCGCCTCAATGGCGATCAGCTATGTGCGCCCCGCGCCGGAAGGCGCAAGCGACCCCGTCTTCGCGCTCATCATCATCGCGATCGCAGGCGCGCTTTATTTCTATGCGCTGCATATGAATAAGAAGGGCGTGTTGGGTTAGGCGCGACGGCTTAAGTCACGAGCCCTTCTATCAACCTGCCAACAACTGCGCGCACAATTCGGATTTGCGCCGACAGAACGCCAGCGAGCGCGCCGGCGAGAACTGCGAGCACGCCCGACAGAATTGGGCTCGTTCCCAAGAAATTCTGGATCGCGAAATATGCGAGAAACCCGGAAGCCAACCCAACGCCGAAGAAGGTCCAGACCCAGAGCACGGCCTGATCTATCTCTCTTGGACGCTCGCTCGTCATCTTCCCTCGGTCACGTTCTCCCAGAACTTCTTCGCTTTCTTGAAGAAGCCTTGTGAGTTGGGGGAGCAATCCTCGCCGCTCGCTTCGCAGAACTCCTTGAGGAGCTCTTTCTGGCGCGCGCTGAGTTTGATCGGGGTTTCGACGCTGATTTCGACGAACATGTCGCCGCGGCCTTTTTGATTGAGCCGCGTCATGCCCTTCGATTTGATGCGGAAGCGCGCGCCGGTCTGCGTGCCTTCGGGGACGGTGATTTTCACGCGCCCGCCTTCGATCGTCGGCGCTTCAAGTTCGCCGCCGAGGGCCGCCGTCGTCATCGGCACGGGGAGTTCGCAATAGAGGTCGGCGCCGTCGCGCTCGAAAAGCTCGTGCTTGCCGACATGAACGAAGATGTAGAGATCGCCCTCCGGCCCGCCGCGCGGGCCGGCTTCGCCCTCGCCCGCAAGGCGGATGCGCGTTCCGTCTTCAATGCCTTGCGGCACGTCGACGGCGAGCGTGCGCTCGCGGCGCACGCGGCCCTGACCGCTGCAATCCGTACACGGATCGGAGATGACGCGCCCCTCGCCGCCGCAGGCGGGGCAGGTGCGCTCGATGGTGAAAAGGCCCTGCTGCATGCGCACGCGGCCAATGCCGCGGCAGGTGTTGCAGGTCGTCGGCTGCGTGCCGGGTTTTGCGCCCGTTCCTTCGCATGTTTCGCACGCGACGGAGCCCGGCACTTTGATTTCGACTTTCTTGCCCGCGAAGGCTTCGGCGAGCGTGATGTCGAGCGAGTATTTCAGGTCCGCGCCGCGCCCCGGTCCGCGCCCGCCGCCGCGCCGGCCGCCCATGAACTCGCCGAAGATATCGTCGAACACATCGGCGAAAGCGCCCGCCGCAAAGCCTTGCGCGCCGCCGCCGCCAAACCCGTTCGCCCCGCCATTCTTGAACGCGGCGTGGCCGTAACGGTCGTAGGCCGCGCGCTTTTGCGGGTCGGAGAGGACTTCGTAGGCCTCGTTGATTTCCTTGAATTTATGCTCCGCCTCCGGATCGTCCTGATTGCGATCGGGGTGGAATTTCATCGCGCCTTTGCGGAAGGCCGATTTAATCGCCGCCTCATCCGCATCGCGGGCGACGCCGAGAATAGAGTAAAAGTCATGCGCCATTGCTTACGCGCCCGCCCCTCAAGCGAATAGGGAGATAGCGAGTAGCGAATAGAACGGGCGACGCTACTCGCTATTCACTACTCTCTGGCTACTCAACTAGTCTTTCTTGTCGCCGTCGACTTCTTCGAAGTCGGCATCGACGACGCCGTCGCCTTTGCCTTCGACTTCGTGCTCAACGTCTTCGCCGCCGCCCTGCTGGGCCTTGTACATCGCCTCGCCGAGCTTCATGGAAGCCTGCGCAAGCGCGTTCGCGGCGTTGTTGATGGCCTCGACATCGGCTTCTTCTTTTTCAAGCTCCGACTTGAGGCTCGCGAGCGCATCCTCGATCGCTTTCTTGTCGTCGCCCGAAATCTTGTCGCCATGTTCGGCGAGGCTCTTCTCGGTCGAATGCGCGAGCGCTTCGGCGCGGTTTTTCGCTTCGACCGACTCGCGGCGATGCTTGTCGGCTTCCGCGTTCGCTTCGGCGTCCTTGACCATCTTTTCGATGTCGGCGTCGGAAAGACCGCCCGAGGCCTGAATGCGGATCGACTGCTCTTTGTTCGTCGCCTTGTCCTTCGCAGAGACATGGACGATGCCGTTCGCGTCGATGTCGAAGGTCACTTCAACCTGCGGCACGCCGCGCGGCGCCGGCGGAATGCCGACGAGATCGAACTGGCCGAGCAGCTTGTTGTCGGCCGCCATTTCGCGCTCGCCCTGGAAGACGCGGATCGTAACGGCGTTCTGATTGTCTTCCGCCGTCGAGAAGGTTTGCGACTTCTTGGTCGGGATCGTGGTGTTGCGCTCGATAAGGCGCGTGAAGACGCCGCCGAGCGTTTCGATGCCGAGCGAGAGGGGCGTGACGTCGAGCAGGAGAACGTCCTTGACGTCGCCTTGGAGAACGCCGGCCTGGATCGCCGCGCCCAACGCCACGACTTCGTCCGGGTTGACGCCTTTATGCGGTTCGCGGCCGAAGAACTGCTTCACCGTCTCCTGCACTTTCGGCATGCGCGTCATGCCGCCGACGAGGATGACTTCGTCGATGTCGCCCGAGGTGAGGCCGGCGTCTTTAAGCGCCGCCTTGCACGGGTCGACCGTGCGCTTGACGAGATCTTCGACGAGGCTTTCGAGCTTGGCTCGGGAGAGCTTCATCGTGAGGTGTTTCGGGCCCGACGCGTCCGCCGTGATGAAGGGCAGGTTCACGTCATACTGCATCGTCGAGGAAAGCTCTTTCTTGGCTTTCTCGGCTTCTTCTTTCAGGCGTTGCAGCGCAAGGCGGTCCTTACGCAGATCAATGCCCTGCTCTTTCTTGAACTCGTCGGCGAGGTAATTGACGATCCTGAGGTCGAAGTCTTCACCGCCGAGGAAGGTGTCGCCGTTCGTCGCGAGCACTTCGAAAACGCCGTCGCCGATTTCGAGGATCGAGATGTCGAACGTGCCGCCGCCGAGGTCGTAAACGGCGATTTTCTTGCCGTCTTTCTTCTCAAGGCCATAGGCGAGCGCGGCCGCGGTCGGCTCGTTGATGATGCGGAGCACTTCAAGGCCTGCGATCTTGCCGGCGTCTTTCGTCGCCTGGCGCTGCGCGTCGTTGAAGTAGGCCGGAACCGTGATGACGGCCTGCGTCACCGTTTCGCCGAGATAGGCTTCGGCGGTCTCTTTCATTTTCTGGAGGATGAAGGCCGAGATCTGCGAGGGCGCGAATTTTTCGCCGCGCGATTCAACCCAGGCGTCGCCATTGCCGCCCTTGATGATCTTGTAGGGAACCATGCCCTTGTCCTTCTCGACCATCGGGTCGGAGAAGGGGCGCCCGATAAGGCGCTTGATGGCGAAGAAGGTGTTTTCCGGGTTCGTGACCGCCTGGCGCTTGGCCGGCTGACCGACGATCCGCTCGCTGTCTTCGGTGAAGGCGACGACCGACGGCGTCGTGCGCGCGCCTTCGGCGTTTTCAATGACCTTCGGTTCCTTGCCTTCCATAACGGCGACGCAAGAGTTCGTCGTGCCGAGGTCGATGCCGATTACTTTGCCCATTTCTCAGTTCTCTCCTTGCAGCAGGCCGACCGTTTCATAAGGGCCTTCGAAGAGGCGGCCGCACCCTTTCAGGTTTCGCCGCTCTTGTCACAAGCACCCTTCCTGACCGGCCCCTAATTTCCTGTTTACTGACGGACCCCGGCGCCCCGCCGAAGCCCTGTTTCGTTGGGCATATAGGCAGGCCCTTCGCGGCCCGCAACCCGCGCGGGAAGCTCCTTGAGGTGATTTTCTATCATGCAGCGCGGCGCAATTCGAAGACGCTCCGCCGCACTGCGCCTTGCCGGGCGCATCGGGCCGACATAGCGTCGCTGTCCGCGGGTACCGGAGGGATCGGCCCGCGCTTTTCGGGGGCTTAGCCAATGTGGAAATTCCTGCCGGCCGTCGCAGCGGCGTTCGCGACCGCCTTTTCGCCTGTCTTTCTTTCAACCGCCTGCGCTGAGGAAAAGGAAGAGCAGAAGGCCCCGGCGAGCCTCGAAGAGCTGGACCAGCGCATCGCGGAGGTCGTCGCCAAGGGCTCGCCTGTCGGCCTCGAAGTCGCCCTCGTCGACGCTTCGGGCGTCATCTGGTCGAACGGCTATGGCTATCTCGACAAGGAGAAGACGCGGCCCGTGGAAACGACCACCGCCTTCCGCGCCGGGTCCATCTCGAAATCCTTCACCGGCCTTCTCGCCGAAATGCTCTCCGAAGAGGGCGTTCTAGACCTCAACGCGAAACTCAAAGACGTCGTTCCCGAGATCGAGTTCACGAACAAATGGGAGGCGACGGACCCTGTCCGCCTCGTCCATCTTTCCGAGCACACGACCGGCTGGGACGACATTCAGTTTTCCGAGTATCGCGATTTCGGACCCGATGTGACGCCGCTCGAAGGGCTCGCCGCGAACCCGGTCTCGCGCACCTCGCGCTGGCGGCCGGGGCGCTATGCGTCCTACTGCAATTCGGGGCCGGTCGCGCTCGCCGCAGCGATCGAGAAGATGACGGGCGAGAAGTATGAAGACCTCGTCGATGAGCGCATCTTTGCGCCGCTCGGCATCGAGGGAGCGAGCTTCCTTCTCACCGACGACGTCAAGGGGCGGATTTCGAAGAGCTATTCGAGCAAGCTCCTTGAGGAGCCTTACGTCCATATCGGCCTGCGCGCCTCAGGCTCGCTCAACATCTCCGCAAGCGAGCTCGGCAAGTTCGTCGCGTTCCTGATCCGGCGCGGCGAAGTGAACGGCGAACAGCTGATCCCGCCCGAAGCCGCGACGCGCATCGAAACGCCGACGACTTCTCTCGCCGCCGAAGCCGGCCTCAAGCTCGGCTACGGTCTCGGCAATTACGGCTCGAGCATCAAAGACCGCGTTTTCCACGGCCATACCGGCGGCATTGACGGCTTCATCTCGCAATATGGCTATTCGAAAGAGACGGGGACGGGCTTCGTCATCATGTCGAATACGGCGGATGGAAAGCCCTTCGTCGAAGCGCGCAATCTCCTCGTCTCCTACCTTCTTTCGCAGAGCGCGCTCGTCGAGCCCGCTGCGGCGAAAGCAGACGACCTTGCTCGCTATGAAGGCATGTATCGACAGATTACGCCGCGTACGGAATTTGCGCGCGTCCTCTCCGACGCTTTCGACATCGCGCGCGTACACGCGGAAGACGGCAAGCTGGTCGTCTCCCCGCCTTTCGGCGAAGGCGTGAGCCTGACGCCGCTGGGCGACGGCTTCTTCACCGCAGAGGGGCGAACGCAGGCCGACCGGATGATACTGACGACGCCTGAAGGCGCGATGGAAATGCACCGCAGCTTCCAGGACGCCTATCGCCGCGTCTCCCTGATCGAAGCCTATGCGCCCGTCGCCATCATCGGCGCGGCGGCGATCCTTTCCGCTCTCGCGCTGCTTTCGACCCTCATCTGGATTCTCGCCCGGCCCTTCGGCGCTTTCCGGAACTCCAATCGCTGGCGCGTCTACACTCTGCCGCTTCTGGCGATAGCCTCGCTCGCGGCCTGCCTCGGCGCTTTCGCGCTCGCCTCCATGGGCAGCGGGACGGAGGCGATCGAGCGGCTCGGCGCGCCGTCGCTTTGGACGCGCACGATCCAGATCTCGACCTATCTTCTTCCTATTTTCGCCGCGCTCGGCGTGTACGCCGCACTGACTGCGCGCGGAACCTCGATCTTTGCGCGCATGCAGGCGGGCGCGACCTCTCTCGTGCTTCTCCTGCTTTCAGGTTATCTTTGGACCTATGGCTGGATCGGCATGACGGTCTGGTCTTACGCGCCGAAAGTCGTGGGCGTCTAACCGCGCGGGAAATCCGGAGGGGAGAATGCGGAAGTCAATGCAGGCGTCATTGGCGCGCCAGCTTGCGCTTATCGTCATCGCCGCTGCGTCATCGAGCGCGTTCGCCAAAGACGCGGACAATCCGCTACTCGGCTCGTGGCGCATGACCCGCGCGGTCGTCGCGCCGTGGTCGGATGCGGAATCGGCGCCGATCGACAGCGCGTGGATCGGCGAGACGGCGAAGTTCTCCGCCCACGCCGTCAAGGCGCCAGGGCCGCTCGCCTGTGCGGGCGCCGCCTATGAAATGACATCCTTCCCGCCCGAAGGCCTCTTTCAGGGCGGCCTTCCCGAGCCTGCGGCGAAAGCGGCGGCGGGCCTTGGCCTCGTCGCCTCGCCTGTCGCGGGCGTGAGCCTTACCTGCGATACAGGCCTCTTCGAGTTCCACAGCGCCGACGCCGATACGATGCTCTTCGCGCTCGACAATGTCGTGTGGACGATGAGCAAGGCTTACGGCGCCAAAGCATCGTCGCGCTCGCCCGAGGGCGTCGTCGAAACGCTGCTTGAAGCGCATTTCAACGGCGACATGGGCTTTGCGCCGGAAACAGTCGCCGAGAAACAGGATTACCTGACCAGCGAACTCTCGCGCCTCGTGGAGGAGTACTTCGCGCAGCCGGAATCGCCCGACGAAGTTCCGGTCATCGACGGCGATCCCTTCACCGATACGCAGGAATATCCGACGCGCTTTGCGGTTCGGCGCGCCTCGATGGCTGGACGCTACGCCGACGTGCCGGTCGATTTTTCCGACGGCTATGTGACGCGCCGCGTCGTCTACCGCCTCAAGCGCGCGCTCAGCCATTGGCGCGTCGACGACATTGTCTACGCCGAAGGCGGAACTTTCAAAGGTCTGCTAGACTGACGGCCAGGCGCGCGAAACGCGCCATGAGACGGGGAGTCTTCATTTGTTCGGTCTGATGAAGAAATTCGGCGCAGGCGCCGAACGAGGAGACAGCGCGCCAGACGGGCGTAGCGGATATGGCGCGCCGTGGCGCGCGATCGTCCACGCTTTGCTCGAAAACGGAAAGCTCGCGCCCGGCGATTATCTTCGCGCGCTTGGGCTGGGGCCGGGCCCCCAGCGCTGGGCGCTCGCCCTCTTCATCTTTTTCGGCGCGGCGCAGATCGCCGCCGGCCTCATCTTCTTTTTCGCCTATAACTGGCGCGACCTTTCCGACATGGCGAAGATCGCGTTGCCGCAGATCGCGATGGCGGTCGGCTTTCTCGGCTGGCTTTTCCTGCCGGCGCGCTCGCCCGCGAGCGTCTTTTCCGGCATCGTCGCGACCTTGATGATCGGCGTCTCCATGGGCGTCGTCGGACAGGTCTACCAGCTCGGCGCCGACCCGTGGACGCTTTTCGCTGTCTGGGCGGCGTTCGCGCTGCCGCTCTCTTTGCTCGCCCGGAGCGACGCGCACTTTACGGTCTTCGCACTCATCGCAACCGCCGCCTATTATCTCTACGCGGATGAAGTGATGCGTCCGAAGCTGATCGAACCCGACGCCGTCATCCCGGCGATCTACGCAGGCGGTATGATCGGCGTTCTCGCGCTGCGCGATTTCGTGGCGGAAAAATGGGCCGGAGAAGCGCCCGGCTGGCAGCGCTGGTTCTTTGCGGCCTCGGCGCTGTTCGCAGCGCTCACCGCAGCGATGAGCGAGATCTTCACCAGCCACCTCTTCGACAAGGGCGCGATCGGCTTCGTCGCTCTCGCCCTGTCAGGCGGCGTTCTCTTCTTCCTCTATTCGGCGGTTCGGCCGGACCGGCCCGTGCGCGCGCTCTCGCTTTTCGCGCTCGCCGTCTATATCGGCGCGCTCGGCGCGCGCGTGATCTTCGAGGCGGCCGACTTCAAGTCGGCGTTCTCGGCGGCGGCGCTGCTCATCGCTTCGGCCGGATGGATCATCGCCGTCACGGCGGGCCTCGCCTTCGCGCTCAAGAAGACCGCCGGCCCGAAGGAGAGCGCGTGATGGGACAGCTTCTCAACATCGCCGAGGCCGACATCGAAGAAGCCGCGAGCGCCGCTGCAAAGACGCGCCGCGCGCCATGGTATGTCGAAATGTTCCTCGCTTTCGGCGGCTGGGTCGCCGGGCTTCTCGCCGCGGGCGCGATCGTCGCCTTCGTCGCGGCGGTGATGCCTGACATCAAGCAGGACGAGGCGCCGGCGCTTCTCGCCTTCTTCATCGGTCTTGGCTTTATCGCTTTCGGCGTGCGCGTGGGGCGCAACAGCGGCGGCGAATTCTCGCGCCACTTCGCCATCGCCTCGATCGCAGCGGGGCTCACCGCCGCCTCCGGCGGCTTCTGGTTCTTCCTCTATTCGATCACCGGCGGGGATGAGCATTCCGAACTGCGCGCAGGGCTTTCGGGCTTTGCGACAAGCGCGCTTTTCGCCGTCGGCGGCTATTTCATCGCAACGCGCGTCAAGGACGGCATTCTCACCTTCCTGACGACGCTCGCCTTTTACGCACTGTTCGCAATCTCGACGAAAATTCTCGAAGACAAATTCGCCGCCGTCGCGATCGCGCGCTGGCTGATGGCGCCGGTTTCGCTTCTCGCCGGCCTTTATCTCTTCACCTCGCCGATCGCGCGGCGCGTGCACGCTTCAGCAGGCGCCGCGCTGATGATGGCGCCGATGCTCCATTTCGAAATCCTGCGCAACGCCGCCTTCATGCATGAAAAGGCGCCGGCGCTCGTCGTCGCCTATGCGAGCGAAGCCGCGTTCGCCGCCGCCATTCTCTATTGCATCAACGCTTTGCGCGGGCGCTATCCGGCGCCGGCCCTGATCGCCGCGTCGGTGATGCTGCTCGCCGCTTCGTGGTTCCTCCCGAATGCGGGCTCGGTCGCGATCGTTCTTATCTGCGCAGGCTTTGCGGCAAACCATCGCGGGCTTGCGGGCGTCGGCGTCATCGCGCTCGCCTGGTTCATCGGGCGTTTCTATTACGATCTGTCGATGACGCTGCTCGAAAAGTCAGCGTTGATGGCCGCGCTCGGCGCCGTGACGCTTGGCGGCGCGCTCGCCCTTCGCGCCATGGGCCGGCGGGCGGCGACGCCGTCCGAAAGCGCGGACACCGGCGTATCAACGCGGCGCCGCTCGGCGCTTGCAGCGCTCGCCTTCGCCGCGCTTCTCATCGGCGCAGCCGGCCTCGTCAACCGTTCGGTGATGGAGCTCGAAAGCGCCTTCAAAGACGCGCGCGTCATCTATTTCCCGCTCGGACCTGTCGATCCGCGCTCGCTGATCCAGGGCGATTATATGCGCCTGCGTTTTCGCGAGACGATCTATCCGGGGAACGAAGTCGCAAGCGGGATGGCGAAATCGGGACAGGTCTTCCTGAAACTCGACGCCGACGACGTTGCGACATTCTCCCGCCTCGCCTCGGCTGGCGATACGCCCGCCAGCGACGAGATCCGCGTCAACTACACAAAGAATGCGAGCGGCGACATTCGCTATTGCCCGGAGAGCTTCTTCTTCCAGGAGGGCGAGGCGGAGCTATTCGCCACCGCGCGTTTCGCCGCCATTCGCATCGCGCCGGACGGGCGCACGCGGCTTTTCGCGCTCGCAGACGAAGAGCGGAAAATCATTACGCCGGAAACGGAGTAAGCCGCCCGCCTCAGTCGAGGTCGCGCGCGACGCGGAAGCCGTTGTCATATTCGCGCGCTTTCGCATTCTTCGAAATGCGGTGCGCGGCGCGAAGGCGCCAGCCGCCCGTATTCCACGCCCCGCCTTTGAGAACGCGCGAACTGCAGGCGCCGCCGCGGGCCGAACCGTCTGCAGGCTGGCCCTGATGCGAGGGCGACCAGCAATCGGCGACCCATTCCCAGACATTGCCGTGCATGTCGTAGAGCCCGAAGGGCGAGGCGGCGAAGGTTCCCGCCGGCGTCGGCTTGCGGCGCGAGGCGCCCGGCGCCGATCCGTAAGGCAGCGCTCCATCGAAATTCGCCTGCGAGGGCGAAATCACCACGCCGAAAGAGAACGGCCCTTTGGAGCCGGCGCGCGCCGCATATTCCCATTCAGCTTCCGTAGGCAGACGATATTTTCGGCCGGAAACTTTCGACAGCCACGCGACATAGGAAAGCGCGTCTTCATAGGAAACATTGACCGCCGGCTGGCGCCCCCTGCCCCAACCGGAGTCCGGCAGAGCGGGGCAGGCCTTGGCGGCGGCGCACGCATCCCATTCGGCGAACGTCACCTCGCCGACGCCGAGCGCGAAAGGTTTTGCGATCGTCACATTGACGACTGGCCCCTCCGAAGACTGGCGCTGCGGCTCGCTCGCTGGCGCGCCCATATCGAAGGAACCCGCCGGGATGACGACAAGCTCCGGACAGTGCTCGCAATCCTTGATGAGCGAGCCGGGTGCTGTCTGGTCCTTGTGAGGCGCCTCAGCCGGCGTTTCCGCCGGCGCGGCGCTTGCGACGATGAGATCGGCGATCGCATCCTTGGAGTGGTCTTCCGTAGGCGGAGCAGCAGTCTCAGCCGTCGGCGCGTCGGAGGCTGCTTCTGTTGACGGCGCCTCGCTTCCCTGCGCCTTGGGCGGCTCAGCGCTTTCAACGCCGACCGGCTGCAGAACGGCGACCGTCGCCGCCTGAAGCCCACCGCCTTGCGGGAAATCCGGCGCTTCTGCGAGGGGGACCTCTTTGTCGTGTCCGCCCTTTGAGAGAAGCGAAACGAACCCGCCGATAATCACCGCGCCGATGATCGCCGCGCCGAAAACGATGGATGGGCTCAGCGTCAGCCGCCCGCGCGGCGCGGGCGAAGGCGTGTAGGCGTTGTCGGAAAGACGTGGCGGCGGCGCATGCTCGTCGAGCCAGCGCGTCACCGCGCTTTCGTCGGGGGTTTCTGCAGGCGAAATCGCCCGCGCGCCGATGATGCGGTCGATTTCCTCAAGCACCTGACGCCAGCGCGGGTCTTCGCTCGCGCCCGTCCAGCCGTCGAGGCCGATCGCCGCCTTCTCCCGAAAGCCTTCGGGCGGATGGGCGTGATCGATCGAAACGGAGGCGAGCGCGCCCGCGACGAGCGGCGCGCGCGTCGCCGAAATCAGCTTGTGCGACGCGATTGAAGCCGGCGACCAGAGAACGATGACGGCGTCGCACGTCAGCGGATCGAACGCGCCATTGACGATCTCGCACCCTTCCGAATGCAGCGCATAGGCGATAAGGTCGGCGAAAGCCGCATCATTCGTCGAGGCGTAAATCTGCACGCGTCTGGGTCTGCTACTC
Source organism: Caulobacterales bacterium (assembly GCA_020638525.1). Lineage (GTDB taxonomy): Bacteria > Pseudomonadota > Alphaproteobacteria > Caulobacterales > Parvularculaceae > Amphiplicatus. Next base: position 256,359 of record JACKIL010000003.1, read on the forward strand.
ATCACTTACGCTGCTCCCTTGCCCCGCGCGCCTTACACGCACGCGAGGCGGCCGATGTCGAGGCGCCGCCGCGGTCACGACAAATCGCGCGCGACCCTGAAACCGTTATCGCTCTCTCGCGCACCCGAACCCTTCGAGATGCGATGGGCGGGCCTGAGGCGCCAGCTCGACGAATTGAAGGCGCCGCCTTTGAGCACATGCGCCTCGCACGGGCCCGCAATCGCGGAGCCGTCGCCGGGAAGGCTCACATGGCTGTCGCGCCAGCAATCCGCAACCCATTCCCAGACATTGCCGAACATATCGTAGAGCCCGAAGGCGTTCGGCGCGAAACTTCCCGCAGGCGCTGTGTGGGCCCGAGCGCCATCTTCGTAATTGGCGAGCATGGGGGTGAGCGCCGCCTGAGGCTGAGGCTCCGAGACGCGCCCTGCGCGCGCGGCGTATTCCCATTCGGCTTCCGTCGGCAGGCGATAAGGCTGGCCGGTCTTGGCCGAGAGCCAGGCGACATAGTTCTGGGCGTCTTCAAAGGAAACGTTGACGACCGGATGCTTGCCGCGCCCCCAGCCGGCGTCGGACGGCTCGTAAGCATTGCAACCGCCTGCATCGACACACTTTTTCCAGTCGTCGAAAGTGATCTCGCGGCGCGACAGCGCAAACCGCTTCTCGATCGTCACGGTACGGACGGGTCGCTCTTCAGGGCTTGAGCCTTGCTCGCTCTCAAGCGCGCCCATCTCGAACGAACCCGCGGGGATTTCCGCCATATCGGGGCAATCGAGACAGTCGCGGAAGACGACGCCGACGAAATCATCGGGCTGAGGCGGGGGGAGCGGAAGCGCTTCAAGCGCCGGCGCGGCGTCAGCGAGCGTTTCCTCATCCGCGCTTGTCGCAAGGACATCCTCGGCGTTTCCGGCAGGCGTCTCGGGGGCTAGTTCCGCCGCGGCGAGGCTGATATCGGCGTCGCCCGCGCTCGCCCCCTCATCCGGCGCCGGGACTTCTGCGACAGGCGCTTCGGCGACGACTTGCTGCTCCGGCTCCGGCGCCTCTTCCTCAGAAGACTGAGCGACGGAGACGAGCGCGATATCCTCGACGCTCTCGCGGATCGCCGGCGGGGCCGAGGCGGTCACAGCGGACGCGACCTGATTTTCCGGCGCGCTTTTGGCTGGCTCCACGGCTTCGAAATGCATCAGCGCCGGCGGCTGCGCTTGCGCCGCATGCGGAACAATCGGCGCAGCGAAGCGAACGGCGGCGGCGGAGAGCACGGCGAGACCGGCGGCGGCCGGCGGAATGATCCGCAGAAGGAGCTTTGTGTCCGCGCTCGGCGATTTTGCGGGTCGGCGCGGGGCGGCGGCGCGCCCGGTCGCCGGCCTCGCGCGAAGGCGGGGTTTCGGCGATGTCTCAGCGCGGCGGCGCGCAAGATCGATCTCGTCACGGACGAATTGCCAGCGCGGATCGTCCGCATCGCCCGCCCAGCCATTGAGATCGATCGGCCAGAGATGCGCAAAGCTCTGCGGCGGCGCGCCGCCGCCGATCGAGATGGGCACCAGAACGCGGCGCGCGAGCGCGCGGCGCGCTGCATCGAGCATGAGCACGGGCGGCGCATCCGGCGACCAGATGACGATGACGGCGTCGCCCCCCGCCGCCTCTACGACAGTCTCAGGATTGAGCGAGCCCGCCTCGCGGCGGATCACGGACGAGCCTTCGCCAGCCAGCTGTGAGGCGGCCCGGCACGCGAAATCGCGCGCGCTCGCCGTATGGATGATGAATACGTCGCCCATTCGTCCCACAATTTCGCCTGTTGCGCTCACGGGGAAACGCAACACCCCGCCCATTGGTCGCGCGCGTCGGGGCGGCGGCGCAACAAAAGACGTTCCCCAACCTGCTTAAAGATTGGACGCCTTGTGTTCTTGCTTTGTTCGCACAAGTCGGGCAATGTCCGGCCGCAACAGCGAAAACGGGGATCGCCGGCATGGTCGCACAGCTCACCACCTTCGCCTTTCACGGCGTCGAGGCGCGGCCCGTCACCGTGCAGGTGCAGATCGCGAGCGGCGCCCAGCACTTCGCCATGGTCGGCCTGCCCGACAAGGCCGTCTCGGAATCGCGCGAGCGAGTGCAGGCGGCGCTTTCCGCCATCGGCCTCGGCCTGCCGCCGAAGCGCGTCACCGTGAACCTCGCGCCCGCCGACCTGCCGAAGGAGGGCGGACATTTCGACCTGCCTATCGCACTCGGCCTGCTGATCGAGATGGGGGCCTGTCCTCGCGATGCGGGCGAAGGCTTTGCGGTCATTGGAGAACTCGGCCTCGACGGGTCGATCGCGCCGGTGACGGGCGCCCTGCCCGCCGCCGTCGCGGCGAACGCGGCGGGGCTCGGCCTCATCTGCCCGGCGGCGTGCGGGCCCGAAGCCGCCTGGGCGGGGGGCGAGGCTGAGATCATCGCGCCCAAGAGCCTCATCCAGCTCGTGAACCACCTCAAAGGAACGCAGGTCCTGAGCTCGCCGCAGCCGGGCGCGCTCGCCCCCGCGCCCGAAGCCCCGGACCTCAAGGACGTCAAAGGCCAGGAAAGCGCCAAGCGCGCGCTCGAGGCGGCGGCGGCCGGCGGGCACAATCTTCTGATGGTCGGCCCACCCGGCTCCGGAAAGTCCATGCTCGCCGCGCGCCTGCCGGGGCTTCTGCCGCCGCTGACGCCGGAAGAAATGCTGGAAATATCGATGGTCCAGTCCATGGCCGGGCTTCTCGAAGGCGGGCGGCTGACCCGCGCAAGGCCGTTTCGCGCCCCACATCATTCGGCCTCCATGGCCGCAATGGTCGGCGGCGGCGTGCGCGCAAAGCCGGGCGAAGCCTCGCTCGCCCATCATGGCGTGCTCTTTCTTGATGAACTGCCGGAGTTCTCCGCGCCCGTGCTCGACAGCCTTCGCCAGCCGCTCGAAACCGGCGACGTGATGATCGCGCGCGCAAACTTTCACGTGCGCTATCCGGCGCGCTTCCAGCTTGTCGCGGCGATGAACCCGTGCCGTTGCGGTTACGGCAAAGCGAGCGGGCGCAATTGCGGACGGGGCCCCAATTGCGAGGCCGTTTACCAATCGCGCGTCTCAGGGCCTCTCTTCGACCGCATCGACATCTCCGTCGAGGTCGCGCCGGTGACCCCCGCCGATCTTGCAGCGCCCGCCAATGGCGAGGATAGCGCAACGGTCGCCGCGCGCGTTGCAGCCGCGCGCGCCGCCCAGCTCGACCGCGCCCGCGCGCTTGGGGTTTCGGCGCGCGTTAACGCCGCGCTCCCCGATGCGGCGCTTACGAAAATCGCCGCGCCCGACGCCGAAGGCGCCGCGCTCCTGACGCGCGCGGCCGAAACCATGGGTTTTTCCGCGCGCGCCTATACGCGCATCCTGCGTCTTGCGCGCACGCTCGCCGATCTCGACGGGACCGACGCCGTCAAGCGGCGACACATTGCGGAAGCGGTGAGTTACCGGCGGCGCGACGGGGCTGAAACGGCGCCCTCGCCTTTCGTGCAGACAGCAGGGCGGACGAGCGCGGTCTGAACGAGGCGGCGCCAACCAAATCGCGCGCCGGTTAACCATTTCCCCTAACCAAATCTTCAACGGAAATCCCTGATACTCACCCTAAAGAGTGGGGAATTTCCAGCACATGCCGAATGCCGCCGGCCAAACCGTCTGTGAACTGATCGCCCTTTGCGACGAAGACGGCGTCATCCGTTTTGTCAGCGAATCCTTCGCAAGTCTCTTTGGCGCGCCCGCGCAGAGCTGGCACGGCCGCAGCTTCGCGCCAGGGGGAGCCGGCGCGCGCGATGGCGAACCCGCCCGCTTCCGCACGCTGGCGCGCTCCATTCACGGCGAATGCGAAATCGTCTGGGAAGAAACGCTCCTCGCCTCGGGCGACCGCTTCTATGTCGGCCGGGCAGAATGCATTGACGCGGGCGCGCCCGCTCCTGTCGATGACGAACGACCGGGCGACGAGGCCGGCGAGGAAGAGGAAGCCAAGATGCGCTTCCTTGCGACCATGAGCCACGAAATGCGCACGCCGCTCAACGGCGTCCTCGGCATGACCGGGCTTCTTCTCGATACGGACCTTTCGCCGAACCAGCGCTCTTACGCCGAGACGATCCGCGAATCGGGCGCCGCGCTTCTCGCGCTCATCAACGACATTCTCGACTATTCGAAACTCCACGCCGGCAAGCTCGACCTCGAGGCTTCGCCCTTCGATCCGTTCGCGCTCATCCAGTCGGTCACCGAGCTTCTTTCTCCGCGCGCCGCGGACAAGGGCATTGAGATCGCCTCCTTCGTCGACCCGGCGACGCCGCGCCGTCTTCTCGGCGACGAAGCGCGCCTTCGGCAGGTGCTCATCAATCTCGCCGGCAACGGCGTCAAATTCACCGACCGGGGCGGCGTCGCCATTGAAGCGACGGCGACGCCGGACGGCGACGACAAGGTGGTTCTCACCGTCTCCATCCGCGACACGGGCATCGGCATTCCGGCCGACGCGCAGGCGAAGATCTTCGAGGAGTTCGCGCAGGCCGACAGTCATGCCGAGCGACGCTCGCAAGGAACGGGTCTCGGCCTCGCCATCGCCCGCAAGCTCGTGCGCGCCATGGGCGGCGATATCGAGCTTGAAAGCGCGCCCGGGGAAGGCAGCGTGTTCTCATTCACGATTTCGCTCGAAGCGCGCGCGGAGGCGGCGCCCCTTCCGGTGATCGACGCGCCGCCCGTCGTCCTCGCGACGCGCTCCGCAACGCTGCAACGCATCCTTGGACACGAACTCAAGGCGTTCGGCGCGAAATCGGTCCGTATCGTGAGCAGTGCGGGCGAAGCCCTCTCGACGCTTGAAGAAACCTCAAACGCGCTCCTCCTGTGCGATCTCGCAATCATCGACGCCGGCGGAGAAGCGCTCGCGGGCGCAGCGCGCCGCTCGATCGCGCTTGTCGCCGCCAATGAACGCGCCGCCCTCGACCGTCTCAGAGGCGCCGGCTTTGATGGCTATCTCGTCAAGCCGATCCGCCAGTCGACCCTGATGCGCGAGCTCGCGCGCAGCCAGCCGTCGGCGTACGCTCCGCCCGCAAGCCCCGCCGAAACGACGCCGAAAACGGTCTCGCTCCCGGAGCGCGCCGCCGGCGAACGCTTGCGTATCCTTCTCGCCGAAGACAACCAGATCAACGCCGTGCTCGCGACCGCGCTTATCAAGCGCGCAGGCCACAGCGTCGATGTCGCGACGAACGGCCTTCAGGCGATCGAGGCGGTCAAGAGCGGCGCCTACGACCTCGTCCTGATGGACGTGCATATGCCCGAAATGGACGGCATCGAAGCGACGCGTCTCATCCGCGAACTCGAAGGCGCGCCGGCGAAAACGCCCATCGTCGCGCTCACCGCAAACGCCATGGCGTCGGACCGGCGCAAATGCGTCGCCGCCGGCATGGACGATTTCCTGACGAAACCGTTCGAACCCGCCGAATTCCACGCCATGCTCGAAAAATGGCGCCCCGCCCCGGCGCGCGCAGCAGCCTCGTAATTCACTCTGGCAGCGGCGAGCACGGCGCGTTCACAATCGCGCCTTTCATCCGCCGCGAACCTCATTAAGGTCGCTCGCGACAAGCGACGCGGAAGACGTTGATGACGGCTGAAACGAAAGAGGCGAAACCGGGCTGGCGCGATATCTTCGCCGCTCTCGGCAAGCGCAAATCGGCGGCGATGTTCGTGCTCGGCTTTGCGTCGGGCCTTCCCTACATCCTCATCACCGGCACGCTCAATGCGTGGTTCACGAATGAGCATATCGACGTGAAGACGATCGGCGTCTTCTCGTGGATCATCATCATTTACGGTTTCAAGTTTCTGTGGTCGCCCGCCGTCGACCGCGCGCCGACCCCGCCGCTCTTCAATATGGGCCAGCGGCGCGCAGGCATTCTCATCCTGCAGGGCGTCATCGTCGCTGCTCTCGCTGTCATCTCGACCGTTTCGCCGCAGACCAATATCGGCGTCATCGCGATGGCCGCGGTCGTGTGCACCTTCGCTTCTTCCTGTCAGGACATCCTCATCGACGCCTGGCGGATCGAAGTCGCCGACGAAGAAACAAGCATCGACATTCTCTCCTCGGTCTATCAGATCGGCTACCGCATCGCGGCCATTCTCGGCGGGGCGGGCGCGCTCATCATGGCGGCGCGCATCGGCTGGGACCACACTTTCGTCGCGCTCGCCGCACTGATGGCGCTCGCCGTCACCGGCGCTTTCATCGCCGTCGACGGGCCGGTGCGCCCGAAGATCGTCGACATCGATGCGGGCGCGCCGCCGCCGCAATGGCGCAATCTCGCGCTGACGCCCGTCATCGCCGGCTGGGCGTGGTCGTTCGCGGCGCTGTTCGGTTTCATGGCGCTCGCGCTCTCGCACCCTGAGGCGGCGAATGCGCGTGTCTTCACACTGCAAACGGGCCCGCTCATCGTCATCGCCGCGATCTTCGCGCCGGTCGGCGCCTCGGCGCTCATGCTCGCCCTTAGAGGGCGCGCGCATCAGCCTTCAGCGCTCAAGGTCTGGCCGGCGCAGTCGATTTTCGACGCGCTCTACGGCTCCGTGCTCGCGCCGATGGCCGACATCATCGTGCGCCTTCGCTATGCGGCGATCCTCATTCTGGCGCTCGTTCTTTCCTACCGTTTCACCGACCTCGTCTGGGGCGCTTTCGCATATCCTTTCTATCTCGGCGACCAGTTCGGCGCGCTTCACCATACGAATGACGAAGTCGCGATCGCCTCGAAAGTTTTCGGCGCGCTAATGACGTTTTTCGGGATTACAGCGGGCGCCGCCGCGATCATCCGCTTCGGCCGCATGCCATGCCTCTTCATCGGCGCCGTGCTCGCCGCCGCGACGAACCTTCTCTTCGCCGATCTCGCGCAGGGCGGCGCCGGCACGCACGCATTCCTGAGCGCGACGCATCTCTATCCGATGTTCAAGGTGCTACAGCCGCTCGCCGATTTTCTGACGCTCGACGTCACCGTCGACGAAAGGCTGACGCGGCTGATGGTCGTCATCGCGGCTGAAAATCTCGCTGTCGGTTTTGCGAGCGCGGCGAACGTCGTCTACCTCTCCTCGATCGTCAATCCGCGCTATGCGGCCGTTCAATATGCACTTCTCGCTTCGCTGACGATGCTCATCGGATCGCTCGGGCGCGGCGCGCTCGGCGAGCTGATCGAGATGAAGGGATACGCCTACGTCTTCTACCTGACGGCGGCGATGGGCCTTGTCGCCGTCGCGGCGAGCGGCGCCGAATGGGCGCGCCAGGCGCACGAGCGCATGAAAGCGAAAGCCTAGCTCAACCTCGTCCGAAGGCGAGGCACTCGTCAAGATCGGGCTTGGCCTCTCCGGACATTTTCGCCGCGGAATCGATGCTGCGCACCGCGCTCTGGCCCGATTGATCCGGGTAAAGAATGACGATGACTTCGCAGCGCGAGAACGCATAGCGGCGATATTCGCCGGACCCTTCCCGGCGCGTCAGCGCCGGCGCCCCGAGAAGCGTGTCGAGCGATTTCCCATCGAGGCCCACAATGTCGGACTGCAGGAAGGCGGGCTTTGACGGCGCACGCTGCGCGGTTGGCGCTGCGCCCGGCGCATCGACGCCCGTCGTCGCGCAGCCCGCGAGAAGCACGAGCCCCGCCGGCGCCCATGCCTTCGCGCCAAGGCGCGCAAGCGCCCGAAAACCCTGCAACATGAAGCCGTCTCCCTGCCCTGAAACCAGGCGTCCGCGCGCGGTTGCGCGCGCATGAAGCCGACTTTATAAGCGCGCGAGTTAATGCGCCGCAAATGAAAGAGGAGACAGCATGAGCGCTTCAGGGCTTGACGTCATCGGCGTCGGAAATGCGATCGTCGACGTTCTCGCCCAGTGCGATGACGCTTTTCTGGCCGCGCACAGCATCCCGAAAGGCGGCATGATCCTCATCGACGAAGATCAGGCGAAAGACATTTACGGCGCGATGGCGCCCGGCGTTGAAATCTCGGGCGGATCCGCCGCGAATTCGATTGCGGCGCTCGCCTCTCTCGGCGGCAAGGGCGGCTTTGTCGGCAAGGTTGCGGCGGACGCGCTCGGCGACATCTTCCGCCACGACCTGCGCGCGCTCGGCGTCGTTTTCGACACGCCGCCGCTTGAGCAAGGCCCGGGCACGGGACGCTGCCTCGTCAACGTGACGCCGGACGCCCAGCGCTCCATGACGACTTATCTCGGCGCGGCGGGCCTCGTTTCTCCGGCCGATATTGACGAAGCGCTTGTGACGAGCGCGGCGATCACCTTTTTTGAAGGCTATCTCTTCGAACAGCCTGTTGCGCGCAACGCTTTCATCAAGGCTTGCGCGGCGGCGAAAGCGGCCGGCAAACGCGCGGCGATCACGCTTTCGGATTCAAGCTGCGTCGACCGCCAGCACGGCGCCTTCGTCGAGTTCATCGGCGCGCATGTCGACATTCTTCTCGCCAATGAACGCGAGGCCGAAACGCTTTTCGAAAGCAGCGACCTCAACGTCATCGCGGAACGCGCGCGAAAGCTCTGCCCGCTGACGGCGGTGACGCGCTCTGAAAAAGGCTCGATCCTCATCCCGCGCGACGGCGCTATCGTTGAGATCGCCGCGGTGAAACCTGACCGCCTTGTCGATACGACAGGCGCGGGCGATGCTTATGCGGCAGGGCTTCTCTTCGGCCTTGCGCGGTCGATGCCGCTTGAAGAGGCCGGCGCGCTTGGCGCGCTCGCCGCTTCCGAGGTCATCAGCCATTTTGGCGCGCGGCCGGAGAAAAACCTCGCCGAGCTCGCCAAGGCGGCGGGCCTTCTTTAAGGGGGAATGAAACATGCGCCGGGTTCTCTATTTCATCCTCCCGGTGCTGATCATTCTCGGTCTCGCCGGGTTCGCCAAGCGCGATGAGCTGATCCTCGACGCCGTCGGCCTGAAGGCGAAACGGGGGAGCCTTGAAGAACGCGAGGCGCTGCTCGCGCCCGCGATGCAGTTCTTTATCCCCGAGGGGCGCGAAGGCCCCTTCCCCGCGGTCATACAGTTTCATGGCTGCGCCGGCATTCGCCAGCCCTTCATGGAGCAATGGGCGAAGGTCGCAAACGAGGCGGGTTACATGGCCGTCGTCGTCGACAGCTTCGGCCCGCGCGGCATTACGCGCGACGTCGCGCTCAAGACCGTCTGCGAAGGCACGATGCTGCTCGGACAGGAGCGCGCAGGCGACGTGCTCGCCGCCTACGATATTGTCCGCAAGCGAAACGATGTCGACGCTTCGAAGATCGTCCTCGCCGGCTGGTCGCATGGCGGCTGGTCGGTGCTCGATTTCATCGCGCTCGACCCGCCCCGCCGCTGGCCCGCCGGGCTTGCGCGTGAAACGCTCCAGCCCGTCGAACCTGCCGGTTTTATTGGAGTTTATCCCTATTGCGGGCTCGGCAACTGGTCAAAAGCGGTCGGCTGGCGCAAGCCGCTCAAAGGCCTGATGCTGATCGCCGGCGTCGATACGATTGTGGACCCGAAAGAGTGCCCGGCGCTCGCCGAAAAGCTCAACGCCAAAGGCGCCGAGATCGAAGTCGATATTTATCCCGATGCGGATCATGTCTTCGACGACCCTTACCTCGAAGACGAGTACAAGGATCTCTATAACGCGCGCGACCATGCAGAAGCCGCAGCGCGCTACAAGGCGTTTCTCGAAGAAATCAAAGGTTAGCTGCGTGAGGCTTTCTCGTCATGGCCGGAGACGCCCTTGCGGCGCGCAAGCGCGCCCGCGACGTCGTCGGGCGTCACGCCTTTCGCGGCGAGCAGCACCAGCAGGTGATAGAGCGTATCGGCCGCTTCTTCCGTAAGCGCCGTTTTGTCGCCTTCGGCGGCGGCGATGACCGTCTCAATCGCTTCTTCGCCGAATTTCTTCGCGCAGCGCGCCGGGCCGGCGGCGAGAAGCGAGGCCGTATAAGACGATTTCGGGTCGGCGCCGCGACGCGCTTCAATGGTCGCGTAAAGTTCGGTCAGCACCGCGCCGAGGCCATTCGCTTTTGCAGACATGAGCGATCCCTTTCTGGTTACGCCGCGCGCATATCGTCGGTGCGGGCGGGAAGACCTGCATCTGCGAGCGCCTGCTTCACATCCGCGATCGACAATTCGCCGAAATGGAAAACCGATGCAGCGAGGACAGCGGACGCATGGCCTTCCTTCACCGCTTCGACGAAATGCGGCAGCGCGCCGGCGCCGCCCGACGCGATGACGGGCACGTTTACCGCATCCGTAATCGCGCGCGTCATCGCGATGTCATAGCCGTTCTTGACGCCGTCCTGATCCATGGACGTCAGCAGGATTTCGCCGGCGCCGAGCTTGACCGCGCGGCGCGCATAGTCGACGGCGTCAACGCCTGTCGGCGTGCGCCCGCCATGCGTGAAAATCTCCCATTTACCGGGCCCGACGCTCCTCGCATCGATCGCGACGACAACGCATTGCGCACCAAAGCGCGCCGCCGCTTCAGCAATGAGCGCAGGGTTCGCGACAGCGGCGGAATTGACCGAGACCTTGTCGGCGCCGGCGAGCAGGAGATTGCGGAAATCCTCAACGCTTCGAACGCCGCCGCCGACGGTCAGCGGCATGAAGCAACGCTCGGCCGTCTCGCGCACTTTGTCGAGGAGAACGCCCCTGCCCTCATGCGTTGCTGAAATATCGAGAAAGCAAAGCTCGTCTGCGCCCGCTTTGTCATAGGCGATCGCCGCTTCGACCGGATCGCCCGCATCGCGCAGATTGACGAAATTGACGCCTTTGACGACGCGGCCGTTTTTTACGTCAAGACAGGGAATGACCCGAATCTTCAGCATCAGGATGATCTTCCGCCTCGCGCCAGAACGGCTCCGCTGCGGCGAAGGCGCGCCAGTCTTCGCCCACCGCCGCCGCTTTCACTTCGGCCGCCGCCGCGTGAAAGCCGCAGATGAAGCCGGCCGCATGCGCGGCGAGCTTCCCCTGCCCCATCGCCGCTTCATTCGCAAGCCTTTGCGCGGTGACCGCGTCATTGACGGCGCCGAGGTCTTCCTGAAGGCGCGAGAGCGCAGCCATGTAGGTCTTGCGCGCATCGCCCTTATAGAGCGAGCGGAAAGTCTGCGCGGCGTAGCGCAGCTTCTTTAGCGCGATGCGCAAGGGGTGACGCGCGGCGGGGTCGTCGCTGTCGATGGCGCGCGCGGCCTCCCGCGCGTCTTCCAAAAGGCCGTCGAGCGCATGGGCCGCGAAGTCGCGCGCCGACGATTTGAGGTCCTTTTTCGCTTTCCGCCGCCAGCCTTCGAGGTGGCCGGCTTCGAGAAGGTCGAGCGAGAAGCGTCCGAAATCAGCAGATCCAATAACGCTCGCCGCCCGTTCCCACGCCTCGGCGCGGAGCGCGCCGGCATGCGCTGCGAGCGCTGCAAAACCTTCCTCCCCGCCCGGCTCGTCGCGGGCGGCGCGCGCAAGCGGGGTCAGCGTGTCTTCGAGAAAGACGTCCCAATCGCGCGCGGGGCCAAGCGCGTCGGCGAAGTCGCGGGCGCGGCGCGCAAGCGCGCGCAAGGATTTCGAGGCGAGCGCCGGGCGGTAAATCCGTTCGACGGAGCGCAGGCGCCGGAGCGCGATGCGCATCTGGTGGACGCCCTCCGGAAGCCGCATGTCGACGATTGCAGGTGCGACGTCGATGACGCGCGCCCCGATGGAGCGCAAGGTTGCAGCGAGCGCTTCGCCCGCATCGGCGTCGGCGTCGAGCCGCACGGGGCTTTCCGCTACGATCTCCGCGCTGCGCCGGCATAGGCGCTGGGCCTGCTCGGCTTTGGTGAGCGCGCCGGGCCGCAGCCGCCCGCCGCTCTCCTCAATGAGTTTCGCAGCGACTTCGAAGAGCGCCGCCGGGTCGCCCTCAATGAGTTCGAGCTCAGCCTCCGCGAGCGGCGCCGACCGCCACGGGGCGCCCTTTCGCCAGGCTTCGACCCGGCCAAGGTCTATCGCCGCCTCAATCCGCGTCTTGCCGACTTCGAGATTGACGGTCGTTCTGTCCGAAAGGATGCGCGAGACTGGCGCGAGGCCCTTCGCCTCGGCGATGATCTTGGCGGCCTTGCGCATGCCTGTCGGGCGCGGAAAGGCGTCGCCGGGCTGGAGGCGCTGCTCTTCTTCCCGCCGCGAGATGGCGCTGTCGCCTTTCGAGCGTTTGATGGTCTGCAGACGCTCGCCCGCCCCTTCGCGCAGGCGCAGCGCGATCCCCGCCTTGCGCAAGGCGCCGTCGCCCGTATCGTAATAGGTGGAGACAAGACGGCGCGGTGCGGCGGGCTGACTTTCGGCGTAATTGGCGATGACGCGCGAGGCCCGCACCGCCGCGACATCGCGCGGCGCGCCGACGAGCTTCAGTTCGAGCTCAGTCTTGGCCCAAGGACCGTCTTTCGCCATCGCCTCGCGCTCGCCCCCAGATCGTCGCGCATCCGAAACATACCATACAGTATCAGGCGTTTAGGCCAAACTTCTGTTAACGGCGCGCAGCTTCGAGCGCTTCCGCAGCGGTAATCCGCCCGTCATATAGCGCGCGGCCGATGATGACGCCTTCAATGCGCGCGCCGGCTTTGGCGAGCGCTTCGACATCCGCCTTCCCGGCGACGCCGCCCGACGCGATGACCGGAATGGAGAGCGCTTCGGCGAGCGCCGCCGTCGCCTCGACATTGACGCCCGAGAGCGCGCCGTCCCGCGAGATGTCGGTGTAGATGACCGCGGCGACGCCCACATCTTCGAAGCGCCGCGCGATATCGACCGCGCTCGCCCCTGCCTCGCCCGCCCAGCCATCGGTGCGGACTTTGCCGGCGAGCGCATCGACGCCGATGGCGATCTTGCCCGGAAATGCGAGCGCCGCGGCCCGGACGAAATCAGGATCTTTCACCGCCGCCGTGCCAAGGATGACGCGCGCGAGCCCCTTTCCGAGCCAGCCTTCAACGGCGGCCATGTCGCGAACGCCGCCGCCAAGCTGGGCCTTCGCTCCGGTCGCTTTCAGGATCGCCTCCACAGCCGCCGCATTCTCGGCCTTGCCGGCGAACGCGCCGTCGAGGTCGACAATGTGAAGATGGTCAAAGCCCGCATCAGCAAAGGCTTTCGCCTGCGCGGCCGGGTTCTCGTTATAGACCGTCGCCTCTTCCATGCGGCCACGGAGAAGGCGCACGCACTCGCCGCCCTTGAGGTCGATCGCGGGGTAAATCGTCAGAGACATACTTGGAGCGCGTTCCCGAAAAGTGGTGACCGGTTTTCGGCAAGAACGCGCGACAAAACAAGCACCTAGAACGGGCTTTCCGGCCCTTACCGAAAAAAAGCCCGTTCTAGGGACGCCAATTCAGGAAGTCGCCGAGGAGCGCGAGGCCGGCCCGCTGGCTCTTTTCGGGGTGGAATTGCACAGCGAGAATGTTGTCGCGCCCGATGATCGCCGCGATGCGTCCGCCATAGTCCGTAACGCCAAGCACATGGGCATCGTTTTCGGCTACGAAATGATAGGAGTGAACGAAGTAGAAGTCCGCCGGATGGTGGTCGAAGCTGACGAGCGCCTTGTGGGGCGCGCGGATGCGCACCGTGTTCCAGCCCGTATGCGGCACGCGCAAGGACGGGTCTGACGGTTCGATCAGACGTACTTCGCCCGGAATCCAGTCGAGGCCTTTGGTCTCGCCGAATTCGAGCCCGCGCTCGGCGAGCAATTGCATGCCGACGCACACGCCCAGAAAGGGTTGTTTCCGAACCAAAACGGCATGCTCAAGCGCCGCGACCATCCCGTCGACCGCTTCGAGCCCGGCCATGCACGCCCCGAAAGCGCCAACGCCCGGCAAGACGATGCGGTCGGCCTCGGCCACGACTTCCGGCTTGTCGGTGACGACGATTTCGGCGGAAAGACCCGCTTCGGCGGCGGCGCGCTCCAACGCCTTCTGCACGGAGCGCAGATTGCCCGAGCCGTAATCGATGACCGCCACGCATTCATTCATGTCGCGCGGCTTGTACGCGAGCGGCCCTCAAAAGCAAACGGCGCCCCGAAGGGCGCCGCGAAGCATTTAGCCGCGGGGCTTGATTAAGCCGGCGGATAGCAGACCGCGATCTTGTCCTTCGTCGACTGGTCGGCGGCGTCGAGATCTTCCGGCGACTGGATCGCGGCGATCGCCGAGGCGAAACCCGGATCGCTATCGGCGAGATCGCCGAGGCAGGCGCAGCCAGACGCATCGCCGCCATTCTCGGCGACATAGGCCTCGCACTGGGCCTGCGTTTCATTGGCGAAAGCCGGGCCCGCGAGGATGGCGGCGAGGGCGGAAAGGGCTATCAGTTTGTGCACGGTTCAGTCTCCCTGACGAATTCAGTTACGGTTACGAATGCGTGAATCTTATGAGCGGGTGCAGTGGTCCATCGCCGCTTTGGCGGAGTCGGAAGCAGCGGCGTAACGCGCCGCCGGATCTTCGATGGTCGCAAGCTGCGTGAACTCTTCGGCGAGCGCCGGATCGCTCGTGATGTGTTCTTCAAGGCAGGTGCAGCCGGAAGAATCGCGCCCATCCGCTTCAAGACGCGCCTTGCACTGATCGGCGTAGTCGCCCGCATAAGCCGCGCCGGACAAAAGCGAGGCAGCAAGCCCGGCGGCTGCAAAACCGCCCAGCATTCTCTTCATTGTCATGTTGACCCCTATGACGTTTCCCGTGTCGCTATTCGCGCTCCCAGCGGGCGAATTTGTCGCCCGTTATGGTTAACGCCGTCAAGGGCGGCGCACAGAGCGCAAGGCGTACGCGCTATCGCCGGGCGAGATAGGCGGTGACGGCGCGCGCTGTTTGTTCGACAAACCAGTCGCGCGTTCTGGACGAGGCGATAAGGCCTTCCGAATGCACCGCCGCATCGCGCGCCATCGCACCGATGAAGGCGAGGGCGAAGGCAACGTCGGTCGGCGCGGAGAGTTTCATCCCGAAACGATCCCTGAAAAGCGCCGCGAGCCGGTCGATAACCGCGACCTCCGCAATGCGGCCCTCAGCAAAGAGCGACGTCGCCTCAAGGCGGGCGAGAAGCGCGCGATTCCTTCGCGCGTGCTCAAGGGCGAGCGCGCTCGCCATGCGCGCCCAGCCATCGAGCGAGGCGGCGGCTCGCGATTTTTCGAGAAACTCCGCCACGAAGTCGGCGCGCCGCCGGGCGAGCAGCGCGGCGAGGGCGGCGTCCTTGTCGGCGAAGCGGCCGTAGAAGGCGCCGACCGAGGCCCCGGCGCGCGCGGCGATGTCATGAACGCTCATAGCTTCGATCTCGCCCGCATCCACGGCCGACCCAAGCGCTTCCAAAAGCCGGTCACGCATTTCCTCGCTGCGCTTTTGCTGCACGGGCTTCACGCGGGCGAGGGAAGGCGGCATGGAGGAACCTCGGCGACAGTTCATATATTTGAATTAGAATCTAATTCTAATAAGGGGCCGGCCTTGGCGGCAAGAGCCAAAGCAATCATGGCGGACCAGCGGTGGAGCGCTGCAATAGGGGAAGGTTATCGGGAACGCTCACCTCCGCCACGGCGTTATTCCATCAGCGCCGGCCGGATTGCGGCGCGGAAGGAGCCGCCATGCCCGAGCAGGAACCAGGTAGAACCGAGGACCCGATCGACCTCAAAGCCGAACTCGAAAACAAGAAGGCGCGGTTGATGGTAGAGCCCAGCGAAACCGCCTCAGGCCATGCTGAAGAGCGCACGACGGAGGAAGTCCGTCAGGGCCATACCGGCGACCATGTGCGTTATATTCTGGCGCTTTCCGCCATCGGCGCGGCCGCCCTTCTGGCGATCGCGCTGTTCTTCTTCGTCAATTAGGATCGCACAGCCCGCGGCATGGTCAGCCCGGCGCTACTGGCAGCAGTATGGCCATGGTTAACGAAGTATGACCGGCCATACTTTGGTTAACGGCTCTGCCGCCGCGAGCCCCCCTAAAGCACGCCCTTGGTCGAGGGCGACCCCTGCATTCTCGGATCCATCTCGACGCCGGCGCGGATCGCCCGCGCGGTCGCCTTGTAGCAGGACTCGATAATGTGGTGGGTGTTCTCGCCATAGAGGCTCTCGACATGGAGGCAGAGCCCGGCGTTCATCGCGAGGGCGTGGAACCACTCCTTGAAGAGCTCGGTGTCCATCTCGCCGACCTTGGGCCGGGCGAAATTCACGCGCCAGATGAGATAGGGCCGCTTCGAAATATCGACGCTCGCGCGCGACAGCGCCTCGTCCATCGGCACATAGGCATGGCCGAAGCGGCGAATGCCCGAACAGTCCCCGAGCGCCTTCGCCATGGCGAGGCCGATGCAGATCCCCACATCTTCGACCGTGTGGTGCATGTCGACTTCGAGATCGCCCTCGCAGCGCACTTTGAGGTCGAACGCGCCGTGCTTGGAAAACGAGACCAGCATGTGATCGAAGAAACCGATTCCGGTCTCGATATCGGAGACGCCCGTTCCGTCGAGATTGAGCTCGACGACGATGTCGGTCTCGCGGGTCTTGCGTTCGATCACAGCGGCGCGCATGGCCGGGCCTTTCTGAATGCGGCGCGCGCCACCGAAGAGCACGAGCCAAAACAACGAGTTGACGTTATCCGCGCGGGGGCGCGGCGTCCACATGCGGCAGCGCGGCAAGCCGCGCAAGGGGCGCCCTTGACGCATCGCTCTACGAGCGCCCATTTCAGCCTCCCGAATGAAGGAGCCCTTTCGATGAGCCAAGCCCCGCAGATGCACGCGACCACCATTCTCTCCGTCCGGCGTAAAGGCGAGGTTGCGATCGGCGGCGACGGGCAGGTGAGCCTCGGGAACACCATCGTCAAAGGCGACGCGAAGAAAATCCGCAAACTCTCGGGCGGCAAGGTGCTGTGCGGCTTTGCGGGCGCAACAGCCGACGCCTTCACCCTCCTTGAGCGGCTGGAGGCCAAACTCGACCAATATCCGGGCCAGCTCCTGCGCGCTTCCGTCGAGCTTGCGAAGGACTGGCGCACCGATCGCTATCTGCGCCGCCTCGAGGCGATGATGATTGTCGCGGACCGGGACATCACGCTGACGCTGACGGGCGCTGGCGATGTTCTGGAGCCCGAAAGCGGCGTCACGGCGATCGGCTCGGGCGGGGACTATGCGCGCTCGGCGGCGCGCGCGCTCCTCGAAGAGACGGATCTTTCGGCGGAAGAAATCGTCAGGAAGGCGATGGGCATCGCCGCGTCGATCTGCGTTTACACGAATTCGTCGCTGACGCTTGAAAAGCTCGAGGCGCGTTAATCATACGAAGCGCAATTTGCGCGCTTGTTAAAGTTAATTTCGTCACAAAAGACGTATAAGGATTATCCTCACACAAACAATTTTTGCGTTTACTATAAGCATTTGTTGACTTTGGCGCCGCGAATGCAGCAATCATGGAATGCGAGTTAGTTGCGTTTCATGAGGCGACAGTATGCGCGCGTTCAACGTTTCCGCGATTGCGGGTTTTGCGGCGGCGGCTGCGATCTTCACCGGCGGCGCGGCGAGCGCTGCGACCTTTAACCTTACCAGCGGCTACACAGCGGTTCCGGGCGGCTATCAGTACACGGTCGACGGCATCACGCTGACGATCACGGCTGGCGGCTTCGCCGACAACGCGACGGGCAATGTGACGCCGGGCCAGGGCGGCGCGCGCCCCTATATCTACTCGCCGGGCGTCGGCATCAGCTATAATGGCGACAATTCACACACGATCGACGGCTCGGGCCAGAACGACGTGCTCATCCTGACCTTCAGCGAAAATGTCGTCATCGACAGCATCACGTTCGGCTATTTCGACAGCAATGACGACTTCGACTTCTTCTATGACAGCGACACGAACGGAACGCTCAACCGCGTGCTCAACAACGTCGACATTCCGAATTCGGGCGTCGCGCTGCTTGCGAGCCTTTTCACGCAATCGGGCGCCTGGTTCGGCATCGGCGCTGACGGCAATGACGACAGCTTCAAGCTGAAATCGGTTTCGGTCTCGGTCGTCCCGCTTCCGGCGGCCGCGCCGTTCTTCATCGCCGGCGCCGGCGCGCTCGGCTTCTTCCGCCGCAAGGCGAAGAAAAAAACAGCTTAGGGGCAGGGCTGGTTCACAGCTTTGTGGGGTGGAAGGGGCGCTCTTCGGAGCGCCTTTTCTTTTTGCTTTTTCACCGTCGGTCTTCTGTGGGCGCGCCTGATCGCCTGCGTTTTTGGAGGCGAGCGCCTTTTAATGCGAAAACCGGTTCCCACTTTTCGCATGGCGCTCTAAATCCCGCCCCTGTCCTTTCAGAATTTGCAAAGATCCAGTTTCCTCATGAATGCTTTCTCGCCTCGCGAAATCGTCTCCGAACTCGACCGCTTCATCGTCGGCCAGAAGGCCGCCAAGCGCGCCGTCGCCATCGCACTTCGAAATCGCTGGCGCCGCCGGCAGGTTGAAGGGCCGATGCGCGAAGAGATTACGCCGAAAAACATCCTGATGATCGGGCCGACCGGTGTCGGCAAAACCGAAATCTCGCGCCGGCTTGCAAAGCTTGCGGGCGCGCCTTTCCTGAAAGTCGAGGCGACGAAGTTCACCGAGGTCGGTTATGTCGGCCGCGACGTCGACCAGATCGTGCGCGATCTTGTCGAGATCTCCATCGGCCTCGTGCGCGAGAAACGCCGCGAAGAGGTGAAAGCGCGCGCTCACCAAGCAGCCGAAGAGCGCGTGCTGACGGCGCTTGTCGGCGATGCGCATGAGAAAACGCGCGCAAGCTTTCTCGAAAAACTGCGTTCGGGCGAACTCGACGACCGGGAGATCGAACTCGACCTGCGCGAGACGGGCGCCGGCCCGTCATTCGAGCTTCCCGGCATGGGCGGTCAGGTGGGGATGATCAACCTCTCCGACCTCCTCGCGAAAGGCTTCGGCGCGCCGAAAAAGCGCAAGAAACTGAAGGTGCGCGACGCTTACGAACCGCTCGTCGCCGAAGAATCCGACAAGCTGCTCGACGAAGAGGCCCTGCAGCGCGAGGCAGTGGAGCTCGCCGAGAATGACGGGATCGTCTTCCTCGACGAGATCGACAAGATCGCGCGGGGCGGGGGCGGCGAGCGCGGCGGCGCCGATGTGAGCCGCGAGGGCGTGCAGCGCGATCTTCTGCCGCTCATCGAAGGGGCGACGGTCGCGACCAAATACGGTCCGGTCAAAACCGACCATGTGCTTTTCATCGCCTCGGGCGCCTTCCACATCGCCAAGCCGTCGGACCTTCTCCCTGAGCTTCAGGGCCGCCTGCCGATCCGGGTCGAGCTCGACGCGCTGACGCGGGACGATTTCCGCCGCATCCTCACCGAGACGGAGGCGAGCCTTCCCCGGCAATATTCGGCGCTGATGGCGACGGAGGGCGTGACGCTCGCCTTCGAGGACAGCGCCATCGAGGCGATCGCGGACGCGGCGGCGGCGGTCAATTCGGCTATCGAGAATATCGGCGCGCGCCGCCTTTCGACGATCATGGAGACCGTTCTCGACGAGATCTCCTTCTCCGCCGCCGACCGCGCGGGAGAGACGGTGACGATCGACGCCGCCTATGTCGAAGAGCGCCTCGGGCCCATCACCGCCAACACCGACCTGTCGAAATACATCCTCTAGGAGGGGCCTTGGGCGCGGGAGCGTTGCCGCAGCGCAACAGCCCTTCCCGCCCAACCCCTTGCCAAAGCGGCGGAAACGCGCGGGCCCCAAAGCGGCCTGAGCCTTCGAAAGGGCGCGGGCGGGCTTTCCCATTCGTTAAAGGCGCGTTAATCTCTTAAGCCTTGAGGGGAAGAGTGGGTTCAGCCATGGCAGACGGCGCGCCGACCGTATCACGCAGACGATCGCGTTATTCGTTCTTTGACGAGACGGACCCGCGTTTTTCGGGGGCCCCGGAAGAGCATTCCGCGCATGAGCGCGCCTCTCATCACGGCCATGAAGGCAAGGAGCGCCCGCGCGTCGCATTCACGGGCGAGGAATTCGGCTTCGGCTATCAGGCGACCGGCAAGTTCCTTGAGCGCGCGCGCCGCCGCGGCACGGTTTCTGATGGCGGCCTTCGCGGCCTCTCAACACGGCCCGAGCGCGAATATGACGAGGCGAGCCCCAACGCGCATTTCGACTATAGCGCCGGCATAACGCAGCCGCTCCGGACCAAAGAGCAGGCGCTGATGGCGGTGAAGACCCACACCGCCGACTTCGCGCTGGTGCCGTTCTACAACCCTTACGCGGGTTACGATTACGAGACGCTGCGAGCGCTCGGCAGCCTGCTCACGCTTCTCGGCGTCGAACAGGTTTCGGCGACGGACAATCTCTGCCTCGCCGTCCATGAATCGCAGCTCTATGACATCATTCAGTCGGCGCATCCGGGCACGGGCTTCTCCGCCCTGCAACGCCGTTTCAGAAAGTCCTGGGGGACGATCGATTCCGGCAGCGGCAACGCGCCGGGCGCCGGCTATGAAGCCGAAATGCCGCGCGCTGGGCTTCCGATCGACATGTCCGATCAGAAGCTCATCCGCGACCGGATCGATCTCGTTTTCGCCGGCCCGGAAGCGGCGCGCCGCTGCAAGTCGAAGCTTGACGGCCTTCGCGCCACCGGCGTCGACGTGCGCGAGACGCCGCAAATGGTCGAGCCGCATCGCGAGCTTGCACGCCTCGCGCGCTCAACGGCAACGACCGCGCGCCAGACCAACACCTATTTCGACCCGATGTCGGGCGAAACGCGCTCCTTCTCGACACTCGGCGCCGAGGCGCAGGCGGGCAAGCTGTTCGGCATGGTCCTGCCTTACGAAGTCGCGATGCGCTCGTCGGACTACATCATCGTCGACCACAATTTCGATGACGCGCCGGCCGACAAGACGCGCTTCATGGTCGTTGAGAACAACCTCGACCACACCCTCGTCGAAGACGCCTATCGCACGACCGACGCGCGGACCCGCTACTGGACGCGCCGGCTTTCGGCGCTTTCTGGCGGCGACCCGAACCGGTTCATCTCGGCTATCGGTTCAGTCGTCGTCGCGGCGGCCATTACGCTGATGTTCTTCGGCGCCCTCGGCGCGAGCAGCTTCTCGGCCGCCTTCCTTACCGAAGAAGTCACGAAATGGCTCTCGCCGATGATGGCGAGCGGCGCGATCGCCGCGGGCGGCGCGCTTCTTCTGCTCGGCTGGCTCCTCAAGGAGCATCAGAGCGAGGGCGCGACTGGCGTGCGGCTGATGCTGCGCTTCAAGCGCGACGAGACTGCCGCGTCGATCGGCGATGTTGAGAACTATCTGCGGAACTTCGGCGTGCGCCACACCGTGGTGCGCATGGACGAAGACAGCGAGGGGCATGCTCCCGCTTCGATCCTCCTCGACATCGAACTCGCGCCCGTCGATTTCGTCTATAATCCGTGGACGATGCTGACGCGCCGCCTGCGCGGCTCGGTCGCCAATGGCGCGCTCAAGAAAGCCTTCTCACGCTGGAAGAACCGCGGCGTTCTCGTGCTCGCGGCGATGACGATCGAGAAGGATGCGAACGGACAATCGATGTTCCAGCTGCCGCAGCACAAGCAGCGCCGCTGGTGGGCCGAGGGCCTTCGCGATCTCGTCTCCACGACGGTCGAAGAGCTGTCGATCCGCTTCATGCGCGTGCTCTTCTACTATCTCCTGCCGGCGGCGATCGTCCTCTACATCCTCTGGAAATACGCGCTCGGCAACTAAGGCCGCGTAAGCACGCCAATTACAAAACGCCCGGTTCAAAGCCGGGCGTTTTTCTTTTTCAGGAACACGTAGAACGCGCCGGCGCCGCCATCTTTCGGCGCGGCGGGCGAGGCGCGCGCGACAAGCGAGCGCAGAGGCTCTTCGTCGATCCATTCCTGAAAGCGTCGGCGGATGACCCCGCGCGGCGCGCGCTCTTCAAAGGGCTCGCGTTCGATCGCCGATCCCTTGCCGGTGATAACGAGAACGCAGCGGCAATGGTCGGCCTGCGCGCGCTCAAGGAACGAGGCGAGCGCGACCTGCGCCGCGACCTGCGTCATCCCGTGAAGGTCGATCACGCGATCGATAGAGATGCGCCCGCGCCGCGCGCGCTTGTCGAGCGCGGGATCGCCGCCTTCAAAAGCGGATGGCGCGCGGGGCTTCCTGGCCGGCGCGGACTTTGCTGGCGCCGCTTTCTGCTTCGCGCGGCCTCGGGGTTTCGCCGCTTCGGTCGGCGTCATCGCCTCGCGCGTCGTCTCACCGATATTGACGCCGGGCGGGCCTTCTTCGGAGGAAGCGCGCTTCTTCATGGGACTGACGTCGCGCGTCACGCGCTTCCAGAGCGCATGTTCATCGCCCGACAGGCGCCGGCGCTTCATCGCCGCGCCTTTCCGCGCTGAAGCGCGCCGCTCGCCTCGAGCCGTGCCGCCAGCGCGCGCGGAACGAGCACGATCATGTCGCCTTCCGCCCGGAGGCGGCCGGCTTCCTCGCCCGCCCTGTCGCCGGCGCCGAGGAACACGTCAGCGCGCAACGGCCCTCTGATCGCGCCGCCCGTATCCTGCGCGATGTGAAGGCGCGAAAAACCGTCCGTACGCCCCGCAACCGGCGGGATCGAGAGCCAGACAGGCGCGCCCATCGCATAATAGCGCCGGTCCGCTGCAATGCTGCGCACCGGCTCAAGCTGCACGCCGCCAGCCCCATAAGGCCCGAGATCGGGATCGGGAAGATCGTCAAGCGTGCGGAAGAAGACGTAGGATTCATTCGCCTCGCGCAGGCTCTGCGCTTCTTGCGGGGCGGACTTCGCAAGCCACTGGCGGATCGTCTGCATGCTGACATTCTCGAGCGTCAGCTCGCCGCGGTCGACAAGGATCTTGCCGATCGCCGTGTAGGGCCGCCCGTTCTGACCATCAAAACCGACGCGCATTTCGCGCCCGTTCTGAAGGCGCAGCCGGCCCGAGCCCTGAATCTGCAGGAAGAAAAGATCGTTCGGATCGACCCAGGCGAGCGCGTCGGGCTCGCCGAGCGCGCCGCCATTGATCGCGCGATGATCCGGATAGGGCCGAAGCGCGCCGTCTTCGACAAAGCCTGCAATGCGCTGGCCGGCGAGCTCCTTCCTGAACGCCCCGAGATCGACGGTGACGAGGTTCGCAGGCCGGCGCAGAACGGGCGCAGACTGCTCAAGCGTCTTGAAGGTGGAGGCGTGATAGATCGGCTCGTAATAGCCCGTGACGAGCCCTTCGCGGTCGACCTCGACGCCAAAACGCCACGCTCGTCCGCCGGGCAGGGGCTTGCGCCTGCTGACGATCAGCACCGGGCGGAAGTGATATTCAAAAACGCCGCGCGCCGCCGAGAGGGCGGCCGTCGCATCGGCGTAGCGCGTCGTCCGCAGCGCACGCGCCGCTTCGCAAGCCTCTCTCCAGTCGCCCGCGCGGCCGGCAAGGCTCGCCCCGTCAGGCGCATCGCCCAGCGCCTCCATCGGATTTGCGGGCGCGCTGTCTTCGAGGAGGTCGAGCTTGTCGCAGGAGCGCAGGAAAGCCGGGATCGCTCTCGACTGGTTATCGCGCCGCCAGTCTTTCAAATCGGAGAAGGAGAGCGCCTCAAGCGACAGGCGCGGCGGGCCGTAATCGGCGTCGCGCACGGGCGGACGCACATAGACCGGGAGAACGCCGGAAAAGACGAGAACAGCGAGAGCGCAGGCGACGCTGACCGAGAGAGTCAGCGAAAACGCAAGGGCGATCTGGCCAAGGCGTCGCAAATTGAGCCCCGTGCGGCGGACATCGGATGGAATCGTGCTTAGCCCGCTGCGCCGGTCGCGACAAGAATCCAGTTCGGATCGCCGCTCGACGCCTTGCGCGAGAAGGTCCAGCGATCCTTGACGAGGTCAATGCGCGCCGGATCGCCATCGACAACCTCGCCCGCGCGGTCGCGCATGACGCGCACCTGATTGGAGGCGAAATCGATGACCGCCGTCATTACGCCGTCCCTGACCTCGCTCGAAACGATTGACGCCGAATCGATTCCGACGAATTTCAGCTCGCTCGAATAGCCGTTCGCCTCGCGATCGGCGAGCGCGGCCTTGAATGCATCGTATACGGACTGGCCTAGAAAGCGGCGGATGCTCTTGAGATCGCCCGCGGCGAACGCCTCGATGATCATCTCATAGGCGCTGCGCGCTCCGGCGAGGAACGCTTTCTCGTTGAAGGAGGGGTCAGCCTCGCTCAGGGGCGCTGCAGCCGGCGAAACGGGCGCGCGGCGCGGTTCAGCGTCAACCTCAGCAACGGGCTCCTGATTTTGCGCGCCCTGAGCCGTTTTCTGGAGAGCGTCAAGATCGTGGCGCTGCTCGTGACCGGTTCTCGATCCGAGAACGGAGAAGAGCCTGTAGATGATGAAGGCGGCGACGCCACCGAAGATCAAAATGACTGGGTCCATAACGCCGGACGCTTTTTGCTCGTACAAAGGTTTAAACGCAAGGCTCGACCTCTATATAAGGCCGGAAACCGAGATTACACCATTAGGTTATGATCCCCTTGATATGATCCCGATTCTGGCGGCCCTCTTCATCATCGGCCCTATCGCCGAGATTTACGTCCTCCTGACGGCGGCGAACGCGGTCGGGGTTTGGCCGGTCATTCTCGCCTGCATCGGCACGGCGGTCCTCGGCGGCTTCCTGCTTCGGCTTGAGGGGCTCGCGGCCCTCAGGAGCGCGCAGGCCGACATGACCGACGGGCGCGTGCCGGTGGAAGCGGCGGTCGACGCCATTTTTCTCGTCCTTGCGGCCCCGCTCCTGATGACGCCCGGCTTCATCACGGATGCGATCGGCTTCCTCCTCCTCGTACCGCCGCTTCGCCACTGGATCGCCCGGCAGGCCCTGAAGCGGTTGCGCCGCAGCATCGAGACCGGCGACACGCAGGTTTTCATTAAACGCTTTTGACGGGCGAGGCCGAACAGGCCTCCCCTTATGCGGGAACGCTCGCGCGGGTTGCCGCGCGCTCGCAGGGCGTGTATGACGCCCCCCTCTTGCGATCCCGCAAAGCGAGGATGAAGGCGATGGCGGATTCCGACCCCAATCAGCAGGCCAATGGCCAAGGCGAGCAACCGGCTGCAGCGCCGCAGGCGCGCGTCGAGGCGGGCCCGCCCAGCATGTCGGTGCGGGCGCAATATCTGAAGGATCTCTCGTTTGAGAATCCGCGCGCCCCGGCGAGCTTCCAGGACAATGGCCAGCAGCCGCAGTTCCAGGTCGACGTCAACGTCAATGCGGCCGGGACGGGCGATCATGTCTTCGAAGTCGAGCTGTCGGTCTCTGCGCGCGCGAGCCGCGGCGATCTCACGGCCTTCGTCATCGAGGCGACCTATGCTGGCCTCTTTGAGATCCGAAACGTTCCGGCGGAGCACCTTGAGCCGATCATTCTTGTCGAGTGCCCGCGCATCCTCTTCCCGTTCATGCGCCAGATCGTCTCCGATGCGACGCGCAACGGGAACTTCCCGCCGCTGATGCTTGAGCCGATCGATTTCTTCGCGATCTATCAGCGCAACAAGATGCAGCAGGCGGCCCAAACGGCGCAGCAGCCAGCGACTGCGAACGCCTGATCAGGCTTTTACGAAGCTTTCGAGCCGGCGAGTTTGGCCCAGACGCTTTCCGGGCCAAGTTCGGCGATGAAACTCGCATGCGCTTCCGCCTCTTCCGGCGTGACAAGGCTCGGCAAAGGTGAAGGGCGTGGTCGCGCCTTGCGCGGGCCTTCGCCATCGGCGCCGTCGCCATATTTCCCGAAATTGAGGCCCGCCTGCGCGCCGCCAGTCAGTTCGATATAGACGGCCGCGAGCAGTTTGGAGTCGAGCAACGCGCCGTGGCCGTCGCGGGCGCGTGTCGACGTATCGATGCCGAAGCGGGTGCAAAGCGCATCAAGGCTCGCCGGCGAGCCCGGATATTTTCGGCGCGCGAAATGCAGCGTGTCGAAGACCTTGTTCGAAAGCTTCGGCAGCCTGGCCGCCTCAAGCTCCGCATTCATGAACGGCACGTCGAAGGAAACGCCGTTATGGGCGATCAGCTCCGCCTCGCCGATAAACTCAAGGAAGGCAGGTGCGACGACCGCTTCGGCGAAAAGCGGTTTGTCGGAGAGAAAGCGCGAAGAAAGCCCGTGCACCTGAAACGCGCTGTCGGGCATGTCGCGCTCGGGGTTTACGTAAGTATGGAAGTTCTTGCCGGTGACGGCGCCATTGACGAGCTCAACGGCGCCGATTTCGACGACGCGATGGCCTTCGTCGAACCGGAAACCGGTCGTTTCGATGTCAAAAACTACCTGCCGCATGCAGGCGCAATGTAGCTGCGTTCGCGAGACGGGCAACGCTGCGAAAAGCCCATGTGCAAAACGAGCCTGGAGCACGTTCCCGAAAATGCGAGACGGGGAACGTGCTCCAGTTTTTTCTTAGTCGCGCATTTTGTCCGAAAACCGGTTCCCACTTTTCGGAATGCGCGCTAGCGCCGCCGGAAGACGAAGCGCGCAAGGAGGAGCCCCGCGCCGACGAGCGCAAGACCGATCAGCGACATGTTGAGGATGAAGCGCCGGCCCGGCCTGTCGAGCAGGCGCGAGACCAAAGACGGCTTCCTGTCGCCCGCGCGCGGCAATGCGTAAGCGACGACATAGTCCCCCTGCCGCGTGCCCGCTTCGCTGTGCCCGCCAGCGGCGATGACGACATATTGCCGGCCCTTGTAGACATAGCTCATGGGCCCAGCCTGACCGCTCGCCGGGAGGCGCGACAGCCAGAGCAAATCCCCGCTCGCGCCGTCAAAGGCGCGCAGATAGGAATCCATCGTCGCGGCGATGAAGACGAGGCCGCCGCCGGTCGCGAGCGGGCCGCCTAGACCCGGCATGCCGGTGTGGAGCGTCAGGCCCAGCGGCGCGAAATCCTCCGTCGTGCCGAGAACCGAGTTCCACGTTTCCTCGCCGCTATCCATGTCGATCGCATGGAGAATGCCCCAGGGCGGCGGATTGCAAGGGAGCCCGAGCGGGCCGACCATCATCTGCCGGCGCATCGCATAAGGCGCGCCGCGCATCGGCGCCTGTTCGCCATGCGCGGCGTCATGCCAGTCGTCATCCGTCTCGGCGCGCGGGACGAGCGTGATGAGGTGCATCGCGCTTGTCGTATTGATGTAGAAACGGTTCGCGGACGGATCATAGGCGCCGCCGCCCCAGTTCGCCCCGCCGCCGGTGAAAGGAAAGACGATCGTTCCTTCGAGCGAGGGCGGGGTGAAGATGCCTTCATGGCGCGCGGCTGAAATAGCCTTCGCGCAGGATGCGCGGTCGAAAGGCGTGAGGCCGAAAGCATCATCCGCTGAAATGTCAGATTGCGAGAGCGGCGCGGGCGCGACCGGAAAAGGCTGCGTCGGCGAGAGCGTTTCACCAGCAACGCCGCCTTGCGGAACGGGGCGTTCTTCGACCGGGAAGACTGGCTCGCCCGTGTCGCGATCGAGCGTGAAGACAAGGCCTGTCTTGGTCGCCTGAATGACGACATCGCGCTTTCGTCCGTCTTTCGTAATGGTCGCGAGCATGGGCTGGTTCGGCACGTCATAGTCCCAGACATCGTGATGAACGGTCTGGAACGCCCAGCGCAGGGCGCCGCTTTCAGCATCGAGCGCGACGATTGAATTGGCGTGCGCGTTATCGCCGGGGCGAAGCCCGCCGAAGAAATCGGGGCTCGGGCTCGATGTCGGCAAAAAGACAAGGCCGCGCGCTTCATCGACCGACATGGGCGCCCAGACATTCGCATGGCCTTCAACAGGCGGCTCGGCGCCGTTCCAGCCTTGCGCCGCAGCGCTTTCCGCATCGCGCGGGATCGGATCGAAAGACCAGAGAGGCGCGCCCGTTCGCACATCGAAAGCGCGCACGGTTCCGCGCGGCGCCTCGACGCTCACATTGTCCGAGATCGCCGAGCCGACAATGACCGCGCCGCGCGCGATGACGGGCGCTGATGTAATCTGAAATTCGCCCGGCCAAACGAGCTTCGCCTCCGGATCGATTGCGACAACGCCGTCTTCGCCGAAACCTTCGCACGGCGCGCCGTCTTCAAGATCGACCGCGACGAGGCGATGATCGTTGGTGCCCGTATAAACGCGCGCGGCGCATTTGGCGTTCGCCGGCGCATCCCCATCGCGCCAATAGGCGACGCCGCGGCAATTGAAATGGTTCGCCGGGCGCTGATCCATGTCGACGTGCGGATCGTGACGCCAGAGTTCTTTCCCGCTTTCCGGATCAAGCGCGATGATCTCGTTGAACGGCGTACAGAGGACGAGCTTGTCCTCGACGAGGATTGGCGTCACCTCGAACTTCATCCGTTTACGCACCTTTTCCGGGACCGCCATGTGCCCGGTGCGGTAAGTCCATACAGGGATCAGCTCACCGACATTCTCGCGCGTGATTTCCGCCGCTGAAGAATAGCGCTCGCCGCCCGCATCGCCGCCGGGATAGGCCCAGCCTTCGCTGGCGCGCGGGGCGCTGCTCGCAAATGCAAAAAGGAACGCCGCCGCCGATAGAATGTGTCTCATGCGGATGAGGCCCTCTCCCTGAAAGGGCGAGCATAACATCCGCGCGCCGACGCGAGAACGGATTTGGGCGCCGGGAAGGGGCTTACGCCGCCTCGCCCATCAGCGCCGATTTCACTTTTACGGCGAGGCCCTTGAGCGTGAACGGCTTCTGGATGTAGGCCGCGCCCTCGACGCTATCGAGCTGATCGCGCACCGCGCTCTCGGCATAGCCTGACATGAAGATGACTTTCGCCTTGAGGCCAAGCTCTTTGCGCGCGCGGGCGATGAGCGTCGGCCCGTCGATTTCAGGCATCATCACGTCGGATAGAATGAGATCGAAGCCCGCCTCGTCTTCCGCGAGCATTTCGAGCGCTTCATCCCCGTCGCTCGCCGTCGTCACCTCATAGCCGCGGTCTTCGAGCGCGGTGGTGACGAATTTGCGGACATATTCCTCGTCTTCGACGACGAGAATGCGGCCTGCGCCCGTGAGATCGGCGGGCGCCTGAACGCCTTGCACGAGCGGTTCTTCCACCGCCTCGCCCTGATGGGCGGGAAGGTAAATCCGGAAGACCGCGCCGCCATTATCCGCGTCGCCTACAGTGATCGCGCCTTCCATCTGGCCGATAATTCCGTAGACGGTCGAAAGGCCGAGACCCGTGCCCTTGCCCGGCGCCTTGGTGGTGAAGAACGGATCGAAAATCCGGTCGCGGATTTCCGATGGCACGCCCGGCCCCGTATCCGTCACTTCGATCAGCAGATGCTCCTGCTCGGCGAGGCCGTTGATCTTCAGCGCCGCCATCTCCTCCGCTGTCACGATGCTTGTCTTGATCGACACTTTTCCGCCGGAGGCGCCCATTGCGTCGCGCGCATTGACGGCGAGATTCATGATGGCCGTTTCAAGCTGGTTCTTGTCGACGCGGATCAGCGGCAGGCCGCGCCCGTTCATCAGTTCGAGCTTCACTTTTTCGCCGACAGCGCCGTCGAGGAAGCGCGTGAAATCGCGCAGGATCTCCGTAATCGAATAAACCTCGCGCTGGAGCGTCTGCTCGCGCGAATAGGCGAGCAATTGCTTGACCATATTCGCCGCGCGCTGCGCGGTCTGATTGATCAGCACAAGGTCCATATAAGCGGGGTCGCCCGCCGGATGGCGCAGCATCAACAGCTCGGCCTTGCCGAGCACGACCTGCAGCACATTGTTGAAGTCGTGCGCGACTTCGCTCGCAAGACGGCCGATCGCCTTCAGCTTCTGGTCCTGCGCATATTCCTGCTCCATTACGCGCCGATCGGTGACGTCGACGGAATAGAGGAAAGTGCGCCGCGAACCGTATGAGCCGCGCCGGCGCCGCACGGGCCGCGCATAAAGCGCGAAAGCGCGCGCCGAAGGGCCTTCGCCGACAAGCGCGTCGACAGGGCGCGGCGCGCCGCCGGAGGCCGCCTTGCGGCGGATTTCAGCGGCGAGTTCTTCGATCGTCTGACCCGCCATCAGTTTCGCAAGCGGAGCGTTTTTCTTTGCACCGCCGAAAACCTCCGTAAACGCCTTATTGGCTTCAACGATGCGCGCATCGCGCCCGATTTCGCCCTCTATGACGGCGACGCCGAACGGCGCCTCTGTCACGTCGCCTGAAACTGAGACTTCTTCGTCTGTCTCCGGCTCTTCTTCAATATCGAGCTCGACGCAGACGAAGCCTTCGCCGACGCCGCCGCGCCGGAAGGCTGTGAACTCGGCGTCCGCCGGATCGGCGCCGCGGCGGCGTACTTTCGCTTTCTGTTGCGTCTGGTCGATCTGCCAGAGCGCGCGAACGAGCTCGGCCGTCTCGCCGAGAATGATGTCGTTGATGTGGTTGAGTTCGCCGCGCTCGACGCCGAGCTTTGCGCGCATCGCCGCATTCGACCAGGCGATCTGTCCGGATTTTTCGAGCCCGAACACCGGGCGAATATAGTCAGCATACGATGCGGCGAGCGCGTCGCGTTCTTCTTCCTCGGCGGGAAGTTCGCGCAGGCGCCAGGCGACATGTTCTTCGGCGCCGGCGATCGGACGCACAGAAACTTCGAAGCGCCGCGGCGCTGTCGCATTCATGCCGATGAGCTGGCGGATCGTCTCTTCGGCGGGAGCCGCGCTCTTGGCCGCGCGGAAGAGACGGAAGAGCTTCGTCGATTCGAGGCCCTGCTCTGAGAAGAGCCGGTCGATGCGCGGCGGAAGGCCCGCAGCGCCGAGCACGCCCGCCTCGCGCGCTAGCGAGAGATAGGCTGCGTTCGCAAAAGCGACGACGCCGTCGCGGCGCGTGACAAGGCGCGCATCGGCGTCGGCGTCGAGAAGGCGTTCGGCGACGCCGAGCGCTGCAAGTTTTTCCGCTCCGCCAATCTGGACTGTCGCCGCCTCGCCGGGTTTTCCGAGCATGACGCCGCGCATCAGCGCCGGCGTGAACATGCGCGTCGCCGCGCCCGCAATGAGCGCGCCCGCAAGAACGGCGAGGCCGAGCACGAAGACGAGCCCCGCGCCCGTCAGCGCATCAGATGAGAGCGCAAGGAAGGCCCCAGCTGCGAGTGCGGCCGCGCCGCCGCCCCAAAGGAGCGCGATAGAGAGAATCTGCAAAGGCCCGGCGCGGCGCGCCGGCGCGGCCGCTTCGGTCTCTTCGACCGGCGCAGGCTTCGGCGCCGGCTTGTCGGAAGGTTTGACGCGGGCTTTCTCGCGCTTGCGCGCGGCGGCCTGCGCCTCCGCTTCGGCCATCAGCCGGGCGATATCTTCCGCTCGCACCGGGCGAGGCGTTTCGAAAGCGCCATCCGGCGCTGGTTCTTCTTTGACTTTGGTCGCTGCGCGCACGCTCGCCACAGGGCCTTTCTCCGGAAAGACTTCGCGAACCGGCGACTATGGGGTGCTTCGCAGGGGCGCGCCATAGACGCCGGACCTCCCTTGAAGCGGGCATTCCGTTAACGTTTGATTAAGAATTGAGACCAACGAGCGCTAAATCGAAAACGCCGCCCGGCGAGGGGCGGCGTTGATCGTTTCGGCATCGCATTAGCCAAGGCTGGCCGTGCTATTTGACGTCGAAGTCGAGCACTTTGCAGACGTCGCGAAGAAGGCCGTAAGCCGTCGTCTCGTCCATGCCGCCAGCGATCTGAAACGACTTGCCGCCTTGCTCGACATTGAGCGAATTCGCAACGCGCGCGACATTGGCGCGGTGCGCCATGCCGGCGGCCGCATTCGCGTTCGTCGTATAGGTCTCCATCAGCTCCTGGTCGGTGATGCCGTTCTTCAGGATGAGCCGGTGAATGTCTTCCTTCTTGAAGGTCTGACCGCCCGCCTCAATCGAGTCAGCCATGACGCGGAAGGTGCTGACTTCGCGATGACCTTTCGGACGCATATCGCGGAACCATCCGTACCAAACGATGAACGCCGCCAGCAGAGCGCCGAAAATGACGTTCGCGGCGAGCGCAATCAGCGAGAAAAAGCCGCCGATGATGAGAAGATAGGTGAATTTGGGAGAAGGCGCCGGGGTGACCTCGAAGACCGTGGCCGGTCCGTCCTGACGCTTCGTGTATTCAGAGCCTTTGTTCGCCATGCCGGTCCCCTTCGTGAGCAGAGGCGTAAAAACTCGCTACTAAGTCGCAGGAAGAAGTGCCACGGAAGCCGGACGCTGGCAAGCGAAACGGCGCAGGTCAGCCGCATGCGGATGAAAGTAGGGAAAGCTCACGCGACCCGCAGCCGGACTGTTCAGCCTGCCGCCAGCACATGCACGCTGAAGAGGCGCTCGGGGTCAATATAGACGGCTCGGGGGGAAAAGCCGGCCCGGCGCGCGAGGGCGGAAAATTCCTCCACGGCGTATTTGTGTGAATTCTCGATGTGAATGCGCTCGCCCGCGCCGATGAAAAGTCGCTCGCCCGCGACCGCAACCGATTGATCCGCCAACGCTTCAAGGCGCATCTCAATTCGCCCAGCCTCTTCATTCCAGGCGACGTCATAGCGGAAGGCGGAAAGGTCGAAGTCCGCGCCGAGCTCTCGGTTCGCCCGGGCGAGCACGTTCTTGATGAACGCTTCCGTGACGCCTTCTGCGTCGTCATAAGCCGCCAGAAGCCGGCTTGGATCCTTTTTGAGATCGACGCCGACGACCATCAGCCCGTCCGCACCCAGCCTCTCGCGCCAGCCCGCAAGGAGGAGGCGCGCTTCGCCATGGGTGAGATTGCCGATCGTCGAGCCGGGGAAAAATCCGACGCGGCGGCCGTCCACCGCCGGCAGCGGGAAATGCGCCGAATAGTCCGCACACACGGCGATGACGTCGATCTCCGGATAGTCGCCGGCGAGCCCGTTTGCGGCCGCGCGCAAATGTTCGCGGCTGACATCGATGGGCATATAGGCGGCGGGCGCCTCCATCCGGTCGAGAAGAAGACGCGTCTTGATGCTGGAGCCGCTGCCAAGCTCGATGAGCGCGGCCCCCGGGCCGATGATCTTCGCGATATCGCCCGCGTGGGCTTCCAGGATCGAAAGCTCCGTACGCGTTGGATAATATTCCGGCAGCGTGCAGATGCGGTCGAAGAGCGCAGAGCCTTGCGCGTCATATAGAAAGCGGCAGGGAATCGCCCTCGGGCTCGCTTTCATGCCGTCGAGAAAAGCTTCCTCAAAGCTTTCTTCACGGCGCAGGAAGTCGACGAAGCGAAAGCCCGCCGTCTTTGAGCGCAGGGCGCTGTGCTTATGCGTCATCGGCGAGCCTCATTCCGGAGAACGCCCAGCGGGCGGCGGGCGGGAAGAAATTGCGATAGGTGTTTCGAATGTGATCGCCCGGCGTTGCGGCCGAACCGCCGCGCAATACGAACTGGTTGCACATGAATTTGCCGTTATATTCGCCGAGCGCGCCGGGGCCGGGCCTGAACCCCGGATAGGCCGTATACGGACTTTGTGTCCATTCCCAAGCGTCGCCGATCATCTGGGAAAGGCCCGTTCCCGCCGAAGGCTGGGGATGGAAATAGCCGCATTCCGCGAGCGCGCCCTTATGGATCGCCGCATGAGAGGCGACCTCCCACTCCGCCTCGCTCGGAAGGCGCTTGCCCGCCCAGCGGGCATAGGCGTCCGCCTCGTAGTAGCTCACATGGCAGACGGGCGCAGCGAGGTTCAAAGGCTGCATGCCAGCGAGCGTGAAGAGGCGCTGCTCATCGCCGTCATTCTCGCGGCGCCAATAAAGCGGCGCGCGCCAGCCCTCGCGCTGGATCTCGGCCCATCCATCGGAAAGCCAGAGTTCCGGCCGCTCATAACCGCCATCGCCCATGAATTCGAGATAGTCCGCATTCGTCACAAGCCGCGTTGCGAGCTTGAACGGCTCGAGCCAGACCTTGTGGCGCGGACTTTCATTGTCGAAGGCGAAGTCCTCGCCTTCATGGCCGATCTCGATGAGCCCGCCATCAAAGCGCGCCCATTCGAGCGGCGGCGCATCGCGTACAGCGGCCGGCGGAAACGCGCCGTAACTTGGCGCGAATGGGTGCTCCGAAAAGATATGCTTGATGTCCATCAGGATCAGTTCCTGATGTTGCTGCTCATGGTGAAGGCCAAGCTCGAGACGCGATGCAATCTCGAGCGCGTGCTCGCCAGGTTTGCCGAGAAGCGCGGCGATCGCCGCGTCGACATGACGCCGATAGCGGTGGACTTCCTCAAGCGGCGGGCGCGAGAGAAGCCCGCGCTTCGGGCGCGCATGACGCGGGCCTTCCGCCTCGTAATAGGAATTGAAGAGAAACGCGAAAGCCTCATCGAACGGGCGCCAGCCCGGCGCGAAGGGCTTCAACACGAATGTCTCGAAGAACCATGTCGTGTGCGCGAGATGCCATTTTGTCGGGCTGACATCCGGCATGGACTGAATCGCCTGATCTTCGGCGGAAAGCGGCGCGGCGAGCGCCAATGTTTGCGCGCGAACGCGCGCAAAACGTGCATCAAGCGCTTCTTGCGCGTTCTGTTCGGGCAAGGATCGGGAAGGGCGCGCCATCGCCAGCAGGTCGCTCCTGTTGCAGTCGCGCGCATCGCATTCAAGCGAGATGAGCATGCGGGCGAGATGGTTCTTCCTTTTCGCATTAAAGCGAAGGAAGCCATCGAATGCAAAGTAACGAATGGAAACAAAACGCCGTCCCGGATTTCCCCGGGACGGCGTTTTGCGTGATTTCCTAGCGGCGAACCGGCGATGCGCCAGTTCCATCACAATGTTTTTACCAACAGCGCGTGCCTACCAGCCGCATTGTCGGTCTTTGTTTTCTTCCTTGAGATACTCCATCAGCGGTTCGAAATATTCGACGATCGCCGACCCATCCATCTGGCGCGTGCCGGTGAAGGCCTCGAGCGCATCGGGCCAGGGTTGCGAGGCGCCCATTTCGAGCATCTTGTTGAATTTCTCGCCGACTTCTTTCGAGCCGTAGAACGAGCAGCGATGCAGCGGGCCTTTCCAGCCGATCTGGTCGCACGCGGCCTTGTAGAACTGGAACTGGAGAATACGCGCGAGGAAGTAGCGCATATAGGGCGTGTTGCCGGGAACGTGATATTTCGCGCCGGCGTCGAACCCGTCATCCGGGCGATCCGCAGGCGGACGAATGCCCTGATATTGCGTCCGGAGCGCCCACCACGCCGCATTATACTGGTCGGGCTTGACCTCGCCGGAGAAAACCTCCCAGCGCCATTTGTCGACGAGAAGGCCGAAAGGCAGGAACGCGACCTTGTCGAGCGCCTGGCGCAGCAACAAGCCGAGATCTTCCGAGGCGGGCGGAACCGCATCGATGAGGCCGATCTCTTTCAGATAATCCGGCGTGATCGACAGCGCGACCATATCGCCGATCGCTTCATGGAAGCCGTCATTCGCGCTCGTCTGGAAGAGCACAGGCTGCTTGCTATAGGCGCGCTGATAATAGTTGTGGCCGAGCTCGTGATGCACGGTGACGAAATCTTCCGCGCTCACCGTCATGCACATCTTGATGCGGATATCGTCCTTGGAATCGAGATCCCAGGCGGAGGCGTGGCAGACAACCTCGCGGTCGCGCGGCTTCGTAATCTGGGAGCGCTCCCAGAACGTTTCGGGCAGCGGCGCGAAACCGAGCGAGGAGAAGAAGCTCTCGCCGGTCTTCGTCATTTTCAGCGGATCATAACCCTTGTCGACGAGCGCCTTGTCGAGATCGATCGCCGAACCGCCGGAGCCGACGGTGACGAAATCGCCGATCGAGCCCCATTCCTGCGCCCACATATTGCCGAGAAGATCGGCGCGGATCGGCTGGTCGAGCGGGACGACTTCATCGCCATATTTCTTGTTGAGCTCGGCGCGGACATAGCAGTGAAGCTCGTCATAGAGCGGCTTGACCTGACCCCAGAGCCGGTCGACTTCCGCCGCGAATTCTTCCGGCGACATGTCGTAGCCCGAACGCCAGAGCGAGCCGACATCCGGATAGCCAAGTTCGCGCGCGCCTTCATTGGCGATCTCGACCATGCGCACATAGTCGTCCTTCATCGACTTGCCGCTGTCGCCCTTGCGCATCGGCACGTCGTTCCACTTCGTCCACGTCGCAGCGAGCACCGCCGGGTCGCGCGACAGGCGCATGACGATTTCGGTCTCGTTCTGGCGAATATCCTTGCCGGAAAGGTCCGCATCCGAATTATCGCCCTTGGGATCGCGCACGGGCTTCAGCGCCGCCGCGATCTGTTCGGCGGAAAGCCCGCTATTCGTCAGGTCGATGCGGCCCGTCGAATAGGACGAGCCGAGGCGCGTCGTGATTTCGGAAAGCTCTTCGGCCGCGCCCGCTTTTGTCGGCGCAGGCAAGGTCACGCCCTGCTTGATGAACTCGATCTTGCGCGCGACATCGGCCGGCAGATCAAGGCCGTTGAACTTCTTGGCTTCATTGGCGTAGTCGACCGCGAGCTTGGTCAGCTTCGCGCCGTTTTTCGCGGCGAGCCAGTCCGTGTCGTAATTGATATAGGTCGCATTGACCCAGGCGATGCGCGAGGCTTCTTCGAAGACATCGCGGTAAGTCGCCTCGACTTTCTCGACGAAGGCGCGCGCATCCTCAACTGTCGGCGCGCCGGTTTCATCGACGCTTGCGGGCGCTGCGGCAGTCGGCGCGCTTTCCGGCGCGGCGGTCTTTTCCGCGCTGCACGCCGCGATGAGGGCGAGCGACGAAATGCTCGCGAGCGCGCCGATCGTGCGGCGCAAAACGATATGAGACATGAATTCCACCTGAGGTTTGGTGCGAAGAGATTGATTGCGCCCAACCTAGCGCAGAGCGGCGCGCGGGGCAAAAGCCCTGTCAGAACCTGTGGGTCAGAGCTTTTCTGAAAGCCTTATTGCAAGCCGGCACCCGGCCTTGATCGCCGCAGAGAGCAGGGGATAGCCCGCGGCTTCGCGCGCGCCATGATGCTCAGCCGTAGTCTTGTGGCCTATTTCGTCGTCGCGAAATTCATTGACGAGCTCTGCAAGCGCAGGCTCGTTTTCAGCGAGCTCTTTGGCCTGTTCGGCGTAATGCTTCTCAATCACGTCTTCGACGGCTTCCGTACAGGCCATCGCCGCCTTTTCGCCCATCAGCGCGGTCGCAGCGCCAAGCGCGAATCCGGCCGCGTTCCAGATCGGCGCGAACGCGGTCGGGCGCACGCGGCGCTCCGTAAGCAGACGATCGAAAGTTTCGAGGTGATGCTGTTCGCCCGCTTCCATCTCTGCGAGAAGATCGGCGGTGTCCTGCTTGTGCGAGAGCGCGGCGAAGACGGCGCGCTGGCCACGATAGATCTGCACCGCGCCATACTCGCCCGCATGGTCGACGCGCAGCATTTCGCCGATGCGCCGTCCGCGCGCGCCCGGAACGTCGCGGGAGGGGTCAAACGTTTCGCTCATGTGGCGCCAGCCCGGCCGGGCCCGGGGCGTCTTGCGTCATGGGCGGCGCGCGCCGCGCTCACCGCCGCCGCAAGGGTCAGCGCAAAAAGACCCGCCGATGCGAGTAGGTTGTAGCCCGCCATCGAGATGCCGAGAAAACGCCATTGCGCATCGATGCAGGATGGCCCTTTCGGCTTCTCGACAAGGGCGGTCTCAAGGACCGAGGCGTCAGTGATGGCGCTCGCCTGCCCCGAACAGGTCGCAGGCCCCGGCCAGAATTTGAACTCGACGCCGGTATGGAAAAAGGCGAGGCCCGCCGAGAAGAGATAGACCATCGCCGCCGCGCCGACCGCCGCCGCCGCCGCCAGCCGCGCGCGGAAGAGGAAATGGGCGCCGAGCCCAGCGCCCGCGACCGCAAGCGCAACCCAGTGCGCCTGGCGCTGGTCGAGACAGAGCGGGCAGGGCAGATAGCCGAAGGCTTCGAAGATATGCGCGCCCACGAGCAGGCTCGCGCTCGCCGCGACAGCGACGATCAGGGCCTGCACGGTGAAAGGTCGTTGTCGCAGAGCGGCAAGCATGGGCGGAGCTTATCCTTTCGCCGTCTGATTGGCCTCTGGCGGATCGTCGCGGGGGCGGCCGTTTTGGCTAAAACCGAGCCAGCAGCCAGTCTTTTATCAAAGTCGCCGCCTCAAGACCCAAGACGAGAAGGAGGGCGACCCAGCCGACGCCGATCAGCAGCCCTGCGATAACCAGAACGCCATCCCGCTCGACGAGGCCGAGCGCCGTCACAGCGACCCCGATGCCGGGCACCGTATTGGTGCCGGGAAAGGGAACCATGATGGACAAAGCCGGGATCGCCAGAAGCGCCCCGACGATGCGCGCCGCGCCATGCCCGGTCACCGGCCGCAGACGCGGATGAGCCAGGCGCTCGGCAAACCTCACATACTTCTCGCTACGATCGACGACATCGCGAAAGGCGGCGATCGAAACCGGACGCTTGCGCAGCGTGTTGGGGAGCCAGGGCGCGCGCCGGCCCATCGCCATCTGGCCGGCGAGCACCAGCATCGGCACCGAAACGATCTGCGGCAGCACATAGACAAAGGGGGGCACGCAAGGCAGCGCGAGGAGGAACAGAAGAATGCCGAAGCCGCGCTCGTCGAGGCGGTCGGCAATCGCGCCGAGGCTCGTCATCGGCCCCGCGGCTTCCGGATCGCGCTGCGGGCCTTCATGCGCCGCAAAGTCTGGCTGGGGCGGCGGCGCCTTTTCAAGGTTGTCGAGGATTTCACGGATAAGGCCGCTCACGCCCTTCATCGAAGCGCGCGGGGCATGCGGAGTATCGCTCATGGAAGCCTGGTCTCTCGCCATTCTCGTCGATTGAGTAACGCATTTCGGGCAGGCCGCTATGGCGCTCCCGGAAAT
The DNA here is from genome assembly GCA_020638525.1 of Caulobacterales bacterium. Lineage (GTDB taxonomy): Bacteria > Pseudomonadota > Alphaproteobacteria > Caulobacterales > Parvularculaceae > Amphiplicatus. Next base: position 294,993 of record JACKIL010000003.1, read on the forward strand.
ATTATCGGCGATGCGTATTAAAGAATCGCCAGATGACGTCGGTCGCATCGAGCGACTCGCTCGGCTTGTCGCCAGCGCGCCTTCCCTTCTCGCCGCCCGGCCAGGCGTGGCCGCCATCCTTCACGACATAGCGCACGACATCCGCGCCGCCCGGGCATTGATAGGTCCAGCGGACGAGCTCTGGCGACGGTTCCTCCATCAGCGGCGTCGGCGCGCAGTCATTGGCTCGCGCCCAGAACGCGCCCTGATATGCAGCGGGCTCCAGCGGCGCGCCATCCCATGCGCGGGCGCGCCGGCCTTGATGAACGCCGCCGGCGAGGGGGACCATTTCGTCTTCGCCGCCATTGATGATGAGCGCGGCGACGGGGGTCGCCGGAACCTTTTCGTCGCCGAAAAGACCGCCGACCACAGGCGCGATCGCCGCCACCTTGTCCGGAAGCGCGACGCCAAGCCGATGCGCCATCATCGCGCCATTGGACATGCCGGTGACATAGACACGCCCGGGGTCGACACCGTCGCGCTCGACGACCTCATCGATGAGCGCGGAGATGAAACCGACATCGTCGACATTCTGCTTCATCGCCGCCGCGCAGCAGTGCCGCGCATTCCAGGTGAGAAGCTTGTCGTCAAAGCGCTTCGAGGAGCCGTTCGGATAGACGGCGATGAAGCCTTCCTTGTCGGCTTTCTCGCTGAAGCCGGTCATGCGCACGGCGTTTTCAGCATTGCCGCCGCCGCCATGGAGGACGATCACCGCCGCGCGCAGGGCGCTCGCGCCCGCTTCCGGCGTATGGATGAGGAAGCGTCGCTCCATCCCGTCATGGCCGATCGATCGCCATTCATCGCTCGCAAAGGCGCCGGAGAGCGGCGCTGCGGAAGCGATGGCGACGATGAGCGCGGCAAGCGCGATGCGGCGAACCGACATGGCGGGTCCTCCTTTTCCGGCGCGGGCGCAGGGCCCGCACGGGCGGCCCGGATGAAACGCGTCAAAAGCAGCGCTCCGTCACGGAAAGGCCTCCACATAGCGCGCGATGGCGACGAAAAAGAGGCGGCGAATTTGCGTCAAATCCCGCGCTTGACCGAGAGAGGCGCCCCAGTATTATCCGCGCCTTCCTGCCGGACCTCGCTGACGCCCCAGTGGTGGAATTGGTAGACACGCGTGACTCAAAATCTCGTGCCGCAAGGCGTGCTGGTTCAAATCCGGCCTGGGGCACCAATCTCCTGCATTCGTCAGCTTCGACTCTAACAACAGGCCGCTCCAACCGTTCCTACGGCTTGATGATCGTCACCGTATCCCCATTCGGGTCATCGGGGGCGACCGCGCCCGCCGGGGCGTTTCGCGGCAGGCCTTGGGCCTTGTTCGTCACATAGACCGTGCTCGTCTCCGGATCGAGCGCCAGGGTTTGCGGGAAGGTTCCCGTCTTCAGGTTCGCGATCACCGCGTAGCTTTCGCCGTCGACGACAGTGACCGTGCCGGCGCCGCGATTGGCGACGTAGATGCGGTTGAGTTTCGGGTCGAAGAGAATGCCGAGCGCGTTCTCGCCAGTCTCGACCGTTTTGATCAGCGCGCCGCTTTCCGCGTTCAGCACGGCGAGACCGCCCGGTTTTTGATGAACGACGAACAGGCGCCCGCCCGCGGCGTCATAAGCGAGGTTGATCGGGTTTTCGCCTTGCGAGGGAAAGCGCGCGACGATTTTGTCCGTAGACAGATCGACGATGACGATCTCGTTCCTCGGGCGGCTTGCGACGAAGAGTCGATTGGCTTTTTTGTCGAGCGCAAGGCCGGAAGCGCCCGGCGTATCGACGGAAATGATCCGGTCGAGCGCTTGCTTCGCGCCGTCGACGACCCAGATGTCGCTCGGCTCATCGCCGCTTGAATAAGCGGTCGTGTAGGAAATGTTCGCGGCGTCATCGACAGCGACTTCGCGCAAATGCGCGGATGCGCCATCCGGTCGTTTGACGGGCGTGGGATCCTTCGTTGCGAGCGGGATGACGGTGACGGCGCCCGCGGTCGTCGCCGAACCGAAAAGCGTTTGCGCCTTCGCGCTGAAGCCGAGGCCGAAGACCGGCGCCTCGTCGACCTCGATCGTATCGACGACGTCCAGCGTTTGCGCATCGAGGCGCAGGATCGCCGCCTGGTTTTCGCCGCGCTTGCCGATCACCGCGACGTAGAGATCGCCATCCTGCGGATTGAAGACGATCTGATAAACGCCGCTCACGGGAAGCTTCACGCTCTTTTCGACCGCTGGCGCGGCGAGCGCCGCCGACAAGAGGGCGGCGACGCTGAGCGCCGAGGCGAGAGCGAGACGGGAAAAGCGGGGCTTGATGGTTGGGGTCATGGCGAATTGCTCCGTAGCGCGAACTGTATGGCGACGGGGCAGGCGGCCCGCCTTGCGGGGCGGCTGAATCGCTGCCCTGCTCGGCCGAATTCATATTGCAAATAAGTCGCATTAACAAGAAGGCGCGCCAGATAATGCAGCCCGCACGGGTCTATGCGAACGGCCGATGCGGGCAACAGGCGCAAATAAAAGAAGCGCCCCGCAAAGGAGGCGCTTCTTCGTCGCCAGTCTTCAGTCTGGGGGTCCGACCGGCTAAACCACCCTCTCGACACGGCGGCGCAGTTACGCGCGCAGACGGGAGCAGAGCCTGGGCGGCGGGCCGCTTAGCGGCGCTTTTTCTTCTTCTTGCCGTCCCCGCCATTGTTGTCGATGAAGTTGTTGGTGATCTTCGGCTCGAGACCTTCGCGAATGAAGATCGAAAGTCCGCCATTGCCGACGATCTGATTGTCCTCGATCACGCCGTTCGCGCCGAACGGAATGGCGACGCCATCGCCAGCATTCTTGACGATCTCGTTATAGCGCACGAGCGAGAGCTTCGAATATTTGTCGAGAATGATGCCGGCGCCTTTGTTGTTCCGGATCTTGTTCCCGATGAGCGTCGCCCCGCCATAACCGGAAGCTTTCACGCCGCTGTCGAGATTGTCGAAAATCTCATTGCCGGCGACGACGACATCGGCGCGGGAGCCGCTCGCAATGTCGATGCCGACCTGATTGCCGCCGATTTTGTTGTCGACGATGAAGCTTTGCGAAAGCGTGTGCGTCTGCTCGACGAAGATGCCTTCCGAGCCGGAGGAGATGTTGTTCTTCTCAAGCATCACCGTGCCGCCGGCGACGCGCACCGCAGGGGCGACCGTCGATCCGAGCACGTCGCTTTCCTTCAGCGTGAAGACGCCCGAGCCGACATCGACGCAAGCCGCCGCGCGCGAAGAAAGCTTCGAATAGAGGCTCACATTCGCGATCACCGCATGGGCCGTGCCCTGCTTCGGTTCGAATTTGATGCAGGGCGCATTCATCGGCGCATTGATTTCAACGCCGGAGCCGGGGCCGCGATCGCCCTGGATGAACACCGACTTATCGATGTCGATGCTCTCGTTATAGACGCCGTGCATCACATAGATGACGCCGCCTTCGGCGACATCGTCGAGCGCTTTCGAAATGGTTTTGTACGGACCCGGACCATTCGCATCGACGATGATCTGCATCGCCCCTTTCGGGCCGGCGGCGGGGCCAGGACCCGGCGAGCCGGCCGAATGCGCGCCGGGCTCGTGGATCGGAAAGCCGCCAAGCGTGCCGGCCGATGCGGCGCCGGCGAGGAGCGCAAGGCTTCCGGCGGCAGCGAGAGTGTTAAGTACGCGTTTCATGAATGCCCCTCCTGCTATTCCACATTACGCGGCGCTTCGAACTCAAGAAGCTTGAGCGCGTCGCCGGCGGGCTTGTAACCGAGCGCGAAGGCGCGCGCGAAGTGACGCGCGGCCAGCGCCTTGTCTGGCGTGACTTCGTTGAGGCCCGTCGTGCCGTCGCGATAGATCACGCCGAGCGCGTAATGCGCGATGGCGAGATCGGCGCCGGCCGCCTTGGCGAGCCAAGTGACTGCTTGCTGGCCGTCCTGTTCGACGCCGATGCCCTGCACATACATGATGCCGTAGACATATTGCGACATCGGGTGCTCGGCCTTCGCAGCCGACTGGAACAGTTCGACCGTCTGGCGCGCGGACAGAACGCCCGTGCGCACGGCTTCCTTTTCTTCCGGCGTCATTTCCGTGTCTTTGGCGACGCGCGAATACTGGAAGCGGCGAATGGCGGCGCGGGTTTCCGGCCCCATCGCATTGTCGATCGAGCCCATATAGAAGCCGAGCGAGCGAAGCGCGCGCTGGATGAGTTCGACGTCGATATCGGAAACCGCTTCAAGCGCGTCCTGCAGGCGGAGCTCTTCGAGCTCTCTCTTAAGGCGCTCAAGCTCTTTCTGCTGGCTGGTCTGGCCGGTGTGCTCTTCGGGGAGCGGCGGTTGCCAGTCCGTAGCGGCTTGGTTCGCCGCCTTGACCTCGATCGAGGTCATCAGCTTTTCGAGATTTTCGTAAGCGATCGAAGCTTCGCCGACGCCGCGCGCTTTCGCGAGGGAGTACATCTGCAAAGCTTTGGTGTTGTTCTTCGCAACGCCCGCGCCGCGCTGATACATGTCGCCGAGGCGATAGAGATCGTAAGCGCTGCCGCGTTCGAACGTATCGGAGACGAGGCGCTCGGCTTTCGAGACATCCGACGTCGACATGCGGAAGCGGATGTCTGGCAGGCGCTCTTCGGCGAGGATGCGCGCATTGACCTCATCGGCGGTCGGCGGCGTATAGGCCGAAAAGTCGTGATAGGCGGCGAGCGTGTACCACTTCAGCGCCTCGACATTGTCGATGCCGACGCCGGTTTCGAGCGGCACGGCCGACTTCCTTGAGTCCTCGAGGATCTTGCCGGAGTAAACATCGCCAAGGATCTTCTTGGAGCGGACATCGCCTGCGACGGCGAAGCGTTTCCAGATATCGATCGCCTGCTCATATTCGCCGCGCTCATAGGCGGAGAGCCCCGCCTCGAAATTCGCTGACGCCGAACCCGCAAAAGCGAGCGACAGCGCCGTAGCCGCCACGGCGCCTGCAAGCGCCCGGCGCATTCCGCCAAGAACCGTCACGATATTTTCCCTCATATCCCCAGACTCCCCTCGACCTCCGGCTGCCCCTGCCGTGAAACGACGGCAGACCCCCCAAAGGCGTCGTCGCCGGCATTAAAGCACGCCCGCACGCGCCGCTCCACACTCTCGTTTACCATTTCCATAAAGAAAATGGCGCCCCTGTGGCCGGAAGGGCGCGACGCGGGCCGCCGCCGGCGCCGTCACAAGCCGCCAAAGCCTTGTTTCCATAGGCGACAGCCCCGCAAAAGGACGTGATTCAGGCGCCGTCAGGGGAGGCAGGCCGCTCGCCCGCCGTGACGAGAAAGACGCAGGCGTCCGCCGCGAAATCCGGCTGCGGCGCCTCGCGCAAGGCGCTCGCGCCCGCCTTCAAGGCGAAATGCGGGATGTCGATCGCCGCGATCGGATCGTCCGCGACGACCCTGAGGCGGGCCCCGGCCGGCATCGACCGCAGGGCTTTTTCAAGGAGAAGCACCGGCGTCGGGCAGCGATAGCCCCTCGCATCGAGCAGCGGGGTCGAAGAAGGGTCTGGTGTCGAGGCGGCGTTCACGCCGGTCTCCTTCGAACAAAAAGCGGCGCGGGCCAATAAAAAAGCCGCGGGGAATACGCCCCGCGGCTTCTTTTCTCCCCTGGGCCCCAGGCCGCTACATAGTCAAGCTCAGCTCAAGACCGATCACGCGGCCTTTCATGAGCGGCGAGAATGTGCCGCCGCCGAGCGAAATCGGAAGCTGCGTATCGTTGCCGAAATTGACCTCGTTGAGGAGGTTCTTGCCGTAGAAGGACACGGTCGCGGTCTCGCCGAGATTGAGCGCCAGCGATGCGTCGAGGATGTCGACCGCATTAAAGACGCCGAGATTGTTATCCGTGTAATAGGACGCGTCGCGGTGCGAATAGTTGAACCGCGTGTCGAAGGTCGTGTCGCCGCCGAGCGGCAGCGTGTGCACGAAGCCCGTCGCCCAGGTCCACGGCGAAAGGCGCGGAATCTTGAGCTGCAGGTCGGCCGCATCGACGACGCCCGGGCTGACCGACGGGAAGCCGATATCGAACAGCAGGCTGTCATAATCGCCATTGGCGTGGCCGAGGCTGCCCATCAGCACGAGGTTGTCGCCAACCGCATACTGGCCTTCGATTTCGATGCCGAAGATATGCGCGTCAGCCGTGTTGGTGATGACCTGCACGACGCCGGCGACCGGGTCGGAGAGGTTGAGTTCGCGCTGCATGTTGTTGATGTCGTTATAGTAGATTGCAGCGTTGATGCGCGCGGCGCCGTCGCCCGGCTGCGCCTTGAAGCCGATCTCGAAAGCGTTGACCGTTTCCTCATCGAACGGACCCGGCGCGAAGAGCGGATTGTAGGCCGGGTTCGCAACGCCCGGCGGGATGACCGGCAGCGAGGCGAACGCTGTGTTGCGGAAGTTGTAGCCGCCCGAGCGAACGCCCTGCGTCCAGTGGCCGTAGACGTTCATGAAGTCCGTCGCCGCCCATTCGAAGCCGACTTTGGGCGTGAAGTTCTTCCAGGTGTCGCCGTCTACAAAGTCCTCGATGCAATCGCCTGAAACGCGCACATCGCAATCCGGCGTCGGGAAGAACGAATTCGAGTTCAGGACAAGGTTAGAGATGACGACATCTTTCTTCTCATTCGTATAGCGCGCGCCAAGATTGAGCGTGAAGGCGGAGCTGAGATCGAGATCGATCTGGCCGAAGACCGCCCATGTGCGCTGGTCCTGCACGCCGCCGCCGAAGAAACGGCGCGTGCCGAACGCGATGTCGCGGCGTTCGTTATAGGCGAGGTCTTGCGTGAAATAGTAGAAGCCGAGCGTCAGATCGGCGGCGTCGAAGAAGCGGCCGTTATACCGGATTTCGTTCGAAATCTGGTTCTGGTCGGTCGTAAACGGCGCATGGAAGAGCGGAAGCGGCGTCGCGTCGATATCGCTCGATCCGTCCACGTCATATTCACGCCAGCCGAAGATGTTCGTGATCGTGCCGTCGCCGAACGCGACATCGAGATGGTTCTCGACCGTCACTTGGTCCCAGGTCGCGTCGAAGAAACCGGTCTCGTCGATCGAGAGGTCGAACGAGTCGCGCGAGAAGTTCGCATACGGATTGGCCTGGCCAAGCCCGTTCGTGTGGTTCTGCGAGGCGGGGCCATCGCCTTTCGATTCGCCGTGCTCGTAGCGAACCAGCATGTCGAACCCGTCGACCGGCGCCCAGTAGAACGACGGACGGATCATGAATGTGTCGGACTTGCCGAAGTTTTCGCGGCCGTTGACCGGATGGCGGTTTTCGAACCAGCCGCGGTCATCGTTGTAATAGGCTGACACGCGCATCGCGAACGTATCGCTGATCGGCATGTTGACCGCGCCCATCAGGTAATAATTGTTGCCGGTGCCGCGGAAGCCGCTTTCGACCGCCGACTTGAAGGAGACTTCGAAGCCGTCAAAGGACGGGCGCTTCGAGTTCATCAGCACCGCGCCGCCGGTGACGTTGCGGCCGAAGAGAATGCCTTGCGGGCCGCGCAGCACTTCGATCGATTCAAGGTCGAACACGTCGAAAACGACGCCGGCATTGACGCCAAGGTAGACGCCGTCATTGAAGACGCCGACCGTCGGGTCGATCGAGGGGATCGACGAGTTCACGCCGAGACCGCGGATCGAGAAGTTCGCCGTGCCGGCCGTCGTGCGCACGTCATCGAGCGCGACGTTCGGCATCGAGGTCGCAAGGCTTTCGAGATCGCGCACCTTGAGGGCGTCGAGCGTCTTGTCGCCATAGGCGGTGACAGCGAGCGGAACGTCCTGAACGTTCTCTGCGTCAGCCTTCTTGGTCGCCGTCACGAAGATTTCGTCTCGAAGCACGCTGGCCGCGCCTTGCGCGTTCGCCGCCTGAGGCAGCGCTGCGCCGGCCGCGAGCGCAATAATCGAGGCTTTCGCCAGAAGGCGTACGTTCATTACATTCCTCCCTAAACGTTGACTCCGCCGACACTTTCGCCGGTCCGGACGCCAATTTGTGACAGTAATTTTAAGCTGCGGGCGCGCGGATTCACAGGTAGCCGCGCCTCAATTCTGCAGTTGCAAGCCGTTATGACTGCAACAAAAAGGTCCCTGTTGCCGGAATTCAACAGGGACCCAAGCAATGACTGAACGACGGGTCGGCTTTAACGCCGGAACTGGTCCGCAATGTCTCTCAGCGAGAACGGGAATACGATCGTATTGGTGCGGTCCGTCGCGATTTCCTGAAGCGCGTTGAGATAACGCAGGTCCATTGCGCCAGCCGACGTCGCGAGAATGCTCGCCGCTTCGGCGAGTTTCGTCGCCGCCTGCTGCTCGCCTTCCGCCGAGATGATTTTCGCGCGGCGTTCGCGTTCGGCTTCGGCCTGTTTCGCAATGGCGCGGATCATTTCCGGCGCGACGTCGACATGCTTGATCTCGACATTCGACACCTTGATGCCCCAAGCCTCGGTCTGGCTGTCGAGGATTTCCTGAACGTCCTTGTTGAGCTTGTCGCGCTCCTGCAGCATTTCATCGAGCTCGTGCTTGCCGAGCACGGAACGCAAGGTCGTCTGCGCGAGCTGGCTCGTCGCGGCCATGTAGTTCTCGACCTGCACCACCGCGCGGACCGCGTCGACGACGCGATAATAGATGACCGCGTTCACTTTCACCGAAACGTTGTCGCGCGAGATGACGTCCTGCGGCGGCACGTCGTGAACGAGCGTGCGCATGTCGACTTTCTTCATTTGCTGGACGACGGGGACGAGCAGGATGAGGCCGGGGCCCGCGGCGCGCCGGCCGACGCGGCCGAGCGTGAAGACGACGCCGCGCTCATACTCTTTGAGGATCTTGACGATGTTCGTGATGATCACGAACGCGATGAAGAGCAGAAATCCCAAATAGCCAATGCCCGGCATGTCGTTCTCCTTCAGTCGGTCAGGCGGCGCAGTCCCGCCGCAATCATTTCTTCGAAACGTCGAGCATCAGCCCGTCCATGCGGACGACTTTCACCCGGTCGCCCGGCGCGAGCGTTGCGTCCGACCGCGCCCGCCACAACTCGCCGCCGGCCCGTACATACCCTTCTTCGCCGGACCATTCGACGACGTCGACATGCTCGTCGCCGAACACCGGCCCGACGCGATGCGTTTCCTTCGAGACGCGCGCGGCGACCAGAAGCGCGATCGCGATGACGACGCCTGCAAGCGCGCCCGCTCCAAGGAGCGTCCACAGAGCCGCCGGCGGCAGCGGCGATGACGAAATGATTTCCCCCATCAGCCAGCCCGGCGCTCCTCTCTAAGCCTCGTTCGGAACAAGCCCGCCAAAGAGCCCTTGAGCCTTGGCCTGTTTGACGACGAGAACAAGGCCGTCGATCTCGAGAACGCGGATCTTGTCGCCTTTCTTGAGCGGCTTGTCCGAGCGCGCGCGCCAGCGCTCGCCCTCGACGATGACGTGGCCTTCCTTGCCGTTCCAATCGTCGACGACGCCCTCGCGCCGCACGATCGCCTCGGCCCCGATGAGCGGCCCATGGCTTCTCGACCCGACGACGGCGACGAGGATGAGACCGAGAAACGCGCCGGCGATTGCGACGACCGCGCCGATAACGGAGGCCGAGACGCGGAAGCCTTCCGGAAAGATCACGAAAAGCCCGAAAGCGAACATCGCCATGCCGGCGAGGCCGACCAGCCCCAATGTCGGCGTATAGGCCTCGACGACGATGAAGAGCGCGCCGGCGCCCATCAGCGCGAGGCCGAGCCAGCTGAACGGCAGCACCTGCAGCGAATAGAGCCCGAGAATGAGGCAGCAAAGGCCGATGATGCCGGGAAGGATCGAGCCCGGATTCCACATCTCGATGATGATGCCGGTCGTGCCGAGAGACATCAGGATGACCGCTACATTCGGGTGCGAGATGAAAGCGAGGATCGTTTCGACGAGGTTCGGCTTGACGCGCGTCAGCATCAGATCCTTCGTTGCAAGCGTTTTCTCGCCGGAAGAGACTTTCACTGTCTCGCCGTCGATCTGCTTGAGGAGATCGTCAATGTCGTTCGCGATGAGATCGATGACGCCAAGCTCCAGCGCTTCGCGCGAGGTGACGGAAACCGCTTCGCGCACGGCGCTCTCGGCCCAGTCGGCGTTGCGGCCGCGCTCTTCGGCCAGCGCGCGGATATAAGCGACGGAATCGTTGATGACTTTGGCGCGCATCGCTTCGTCATTGCCGAGCGGCGCGATCTCGCCAGGGCCTTCCGCCGGCGGCGTCTCTTCGCCGCCGCTTTCATCCGTAGGCTGAGGGGTCGTCTCCGGCGTTTTCGGCGCGGCGGGGGATTCCTGCGGGGCGCCGCCGCCGATTTCGATCGGCGTGGCCGCGCCGGTATTGGTCGAGGGCGCCATCGCCGAGACATGCGCGGAATACATTATGTATAGCCCGGCCGAGGCCGAGCGCGCGCCTTGCGGGGAGACATAAGTCGCAACCGGCGTATCGGAAGCGAGGATCGCCTTGATGATCGTCTTCATGGAATCGACGAGCCCGCCGGGCGTGTCGATCTCGATGATGACGAGCTCCTTGCCGGTCTCGGACGCCGCCTCGATCTCCCGGGAGAGGTATTGGGCGCTTGCGGGCGTGACCGGCCCGTCGAGCGTCAGGATGACGCCTTCGCGGGCGGTGTTCTCCTCCTGGGCGAAGCTTGCGGCGGCGAAAAGGGCCGCGCCGAGCGCCAGAAGCGCGCCGAAAAACCCGGTTCGCCCCGCCTTCCAGAATTTCCGGCTATCCATCGCTCCCCTCCGCCAATTCCCTTATAAAGAGAATAGGGGATGGAAGTTGGGTTTCAATGACAAAGACCGGCGCTTTCGGGTTTGGCCAAGGCCGCCGGCGGGAGGAACGGCCATGGGCCGGGTTCAGATCGGGACAGTGTTGATCGCGAAAGACGCCGGCGCGCGATGACGGGCGAGGCTCCCTCTAAAGCGCCTTACCGCGCGGACCCGCAAATTCTCACCCTCGCTGGCGAGGATGGCGCGCCATTCTACGACCCTGTCGAGGCGGCGGAATTTCCCAAAGCGATCCTGCGCTACCGCAACCAGCGCTGGGCGGAAAAAGTCGGGCTCGGAAATCTGAGCGAGACCGAATGGCTCGTTCATTTCGCGCGTTTCCATCCGCTCCCTGACAATCTCGAGGCGCCGCTGGCGCTGCGCTATCACGGCCATCAGTTCCGCACTTACAATCCAGATATCGGCGACGGACGCGGTTTCCTCTTCGCGCAGCTTCGCGACGACCAGGGAAGACTGCTCGATCTCGGCACCAAAGGTTCCGGCCAGACGCCCTATTCGCGCTTCGGCGACGGGCGGCTGACGCTCAAGGGCGGCGTGCGCGAAATACTTGCGACGGAAATGCTCGAAGCGCTCGGCGTTTATACGTCCAAGACCTTCAGCCTCATCGAAACGGGCGAGGCGCTTTACCGCAATGACGAGCCCTCGCCGACGCGTTCGGCCGTGCTCGTGCGGCTGTCGCACAGCCATGTGCGTTTCGGTGTCTTCCAGCGCCTCGCTTATGAGCGGAACGCCGAGGCGGCTTCGGCGCTCATCGATTATTGCGTGCGTCAGTTCGACAGAGATCTCGACAATCTGCCGACGCCTGAAAAGACCGCGCATTTCTTTGAACGCGTCGTCCGGCGCACGGCGCGCCTCGCCGCGCAATGGATGGCGGCGGGCTTCGTTCACGGCGTTCTCAATACGGACAATATGAACGTCACCGGCGAAAGCTTCGACTACGGGCCATGGCGGTTCGCGCCGGTCGCCGACCCGGCCTTCACCGCCGCCTATTTCGACGAGACCGGGCTTTATTCCTATGCGCGCCAGCCGGAAGCGGCCGCCTGGAATCTCTCTCGCCTTGGCGGATGCCTCACCTCGCTTGCCGATACGGACGCGCTCAACGAAGGCCTCGCCGCCTTCTCGCCGGCTTATGAAGACGCGATGGGCGATGCGATTTTCCGCCGCCTTGGCCTTAAACGCGCCGGCGAGGACGACATGGGGCTCGTCGCCGCGCTGTTCGAATGGCTCGCCGAGACCCGCGCGCCGTTCGAGCAGGTTTTCTTCGACTGGTTCTGCGGCTCCGCCTCGCAGGCGCGGGCCCAGAAGAGCCCGATATCGACGCGTTACGCCGAGCCCTCTTTCGCGCGCGTCAAAGGCCTCATCCTCGCCGCGGAGCCCGAGCGGCCGGAGCGCCTGTCACAGGCTTATTTTGCGCGGCGCGAACCGACAACCATGCTCATCGACGAGGTCGAGGCGATCTGGGCGCCGATCGCGGAAAGCGACGACTGGTCGAAGCTCAACGCGAAAATTGAAGACATCAGACAGATGCGCGAAGCGTTCGGCTTTGACGCCTCAACTTTTCGCTTGCCTGCCGCCTGAGTCTGGAGAATTCTCCGTATAGAAACTGGGGAGGGGGACGATGCTTCGCACTGCGACGCTTCTTTCGGCGCTGCTGCTCACTGGCTGCCTGCCGCAATTGACGCAACCCGAGATCGAAGTCGACGGCCACGCGACCATATTCGCCGAGCCTGATACTTTCACGATATCTGCGAGAATCCGTATACAGAAGGATAAGCGCGAAGCTGCGCTCGCAGCGACGGCCGAGGCGGTCGCCGCAGTCAAGGCCGCCGTGCCGGAGCTTGAAGGGCTTGCCTCCTTCAAGATGAATTCGCCGGAGGCCTCGGTCTATCCCGTCCGGGACGCCGCCTGCATGCGCGAGGCCTATGACACTTCGGCCTGCCCGATCGTCGGGCAGGGCGCCTCCGTAACGCTCGAAATTTCAGGCTCGCCCGCCTCGCTCGCCGGAAACGCGCTTTCCTTCATCTCGGAGTTCGGCGTCGAGTCCGTGGAGCTCGAAGGCTATGAAGTCTCCAACATGGATGCGCGGCGGGGGGACGCGGTCAAAGCCGCCGTCGCCGACGCGCGCGCCAAGGCCGAAGCGATCGCTGCGGCGGCCGGCGGAACCGTCAAAGGCCTCACCCGCCTCAAGTCGAGCGATTATGGCGGCTATGGAAGCGAGGAATACGACCAGATCGTCGTTACGGCCTCGCGCGCGCCGGCGGTGCCGCTCGAGCTCGATCCGAAGCCGGTCCCTGTGTCCGTCAATGTGACGGCGGCGTTCGCGCTCGAATAAGCGGCCCGAACAAGCAGGCGTCGCGCCTAGATCTTCGCGCGCGAGCGGGCGAGGCGCACGCCGCAATGGACGACATGGGCGCCCGACAGCAGGCCGAGCCCTGCGATGAAGAGGATGAGGGTGATCGCGACAGGAGAGAACGTCATGAGGCGGCCTCCGAAGATCGAATACGCCTCAATTACGCCCCTAATTTTCCAAAAAAGCCTTAAAAATTAGGGGCCTACGGTGAAGAGCCCGTTTACCTTCCATGCCGTTGGGATGGTTCGCGTCCGGCGAAGCCCGTCATCGTGTAAACGCTGACGATGCCCCCCATGGCGCTGACAAAGCTGATCAATATGAGTCCGGCGGGTCCAAAATCTATCATGGCGGTTTCCCCAAGTTTTTCTCCGGCTGCCTCGCTTCCCGTCTCCCGTCGGTCTGCCTGGCCGCCGCCCCGATCCTGAAAGTCTCAATTTGGAACGGGACTCGATTGAGGCGGGAAATGGGCGCATCCGGCCCAAATTGCATTACAAGAGGAGGTCGCGCCCGATCACGCTCTCGCGACCGCCGCTAGCGGTTCCCAAGCCTGCGAGAGTGAAACACCGGGGACGCGACACCGTTCCCAAGGCCGCACTTTGTCGTTAACATCGCCCTTGAGGCGCGTCTTGTCGGGGCGCGCGATTGGGGATGTTCGGCGCTCGCAATCGCCTTGGGGGCTCTTATTCAGGGGCCAGGCGCGGCGGGGTTCAGCCTGAACGGGGCAGCGGGAGCAAGGTGGGGCATGACCTCGGAAGTTGTGTTGATGAACCGTCAGGCTGTGGCGATGGCCGCCGACAGCGCTGTGACGATTTCCGGGCCGCAATACCTCAAGACCTATCAGTCTGTGGACAAGCTCTTCCCGCTCGTCGATGGCCAGCCCATCGCGGTGATGATCTATAACAACGCCGAAATCATGTCGACGCCGTGGGAGACGGTGATCTCCCTTTACCGCGAGGCGTCGCGCGGGCGCTCGCTCGACACGGTCGAGGCCTATGCTGAAGACTTCATGGCGTTCCTTTCCGGCAATCCCGATCTCTTCCAGGCCGATCATCAGGATACGGAATTCTTCAAACATGTGGCGGTGGTCTTCACTGTCATCGCGGAGGACTTCGACTATCAGGTCGCGAAGTTCAAAGAGAAGGACGCGCCGCGCTTGCGCGATCATCTCTCGGCGATTTTCGAATTCGTCGTCGGCGAGCTTTACGCCGATTATCAGCGCTATCCGGACGATACGGCGCGCTCGGATCTTTCCTGCTTTCCGCAAGGCATGGCCGAGCAGGTGCGCCGGCGTTATCGCGGCGAGATCGACCAGCTCGCCGAGAGCCTCATCGCTTCCCTGAAGCACGATTATCCGGGCCTTGTCGTGAGCGACGCAACGCGCGAGCGCCTGCGCGACATCGCAATCTTCTCAGTCACGAAAGACGCTTTCTTCGAGCACTATACGGGCGTCGTCTTTGCGGGCTTCGGCGCGCGCGACAAATTCCCGTCCATGCGCTCTTACCTGACGTCGAGCGTCATCCTCGGCATTTTGAAACGCAAGCAGGACCGCGCGGCCGATATGAGTTCGGAAGGCGGGCCCGTGGTTCAGCCCTTCGCGCAGGACCGGATGATCCGCACTTTCCTGACCGGCATGGATCAGTATTTGCGGATGTTCCTCTATGGCGAGACGCTGAAGCTTTCGATGAACCTCGTCACCGACGTCATCGGGCGCGCGCCGGGTCTTTCGGATTCGCAGCGCCAGGCGCTCTTCCGCGAATACAGCGAAAACAATATGGGCTACGCGCTGCGCGAGTTCTTCAAGTCGGTCGACGGCTATCAGTATCAGGTGCATACGCGCCCGATCTATCGCGCCATCGCTTCGCTCCCGAAGCGCGAGCTTGGCGAGACCGCCGCCTCGCTCATCAAGCTCAATTCCTTCCAGCAGAAGGTCATGCATTCAATCGAGACCGTTGGCGGACCGATCGACGTCGCCGTCATCACGCGCAATGGCGGTCTCGAACTGCGCAACGACAAGTCGGATTTCTAGAGGCGAGGGGCCGTGGCTGAGGAAGCAATCAAGGCGCTCGAAATCGCTCCGGCGTCGGTCTGGCGCCTGGCGCAGTCGGGCGTCGTGCTGTTTCTCCTGCAGATGGCCCTTTCGATCGTCCTCGGGATGGTTGTGATGCTTCCAGCCATGGCGCTGATCTTCATCCCGACGATCAGGGCTGTCGAAGCCGGCATGCTGCCGTCGCCCGAAGGCGTCATGGCGATGATGCCGGCCTATTTTTTCGGAATGCTGATTGTGAATGTGCTCGCGACCGCATTGGCGCTTGCATTTATAGTCGGCAAGAAATGGGGCGGCGCTCGTTTGGCGTTCGTATACGAGTAATCGGAGCTTCGAAATGACGGAACGGCTGAAACAGATCTGGGGCGGTTTCACGGGCGTGACGACGCGCCGGCTGACGGGCGAGGGCGTCGATAATATCGCCGTGCCGCATCGCCATGAATGGCAGGCCGAAGAACTGCAATTCCTGCCGGAAAACTACCCTTCGCCGTCTTACGTCGCCTTTGAGAAACTCAAGTCGCGGCTTGCGGCCAAGGAAAAGAAAGCGATGAAGGCCGCGCGCCGCCATGGCGAGACGGCCGAGCTCGCCCCGCCGCCGGCCGAGCCCGCTTTCAATGGCGAATTAAAGCCCGTGAAGGATTTGATCCGTGGGCTGATGTCGACCGAGGCGCGCGTCGCGCGCTCGGAATATGACTATGCGGATTTCCTCGCCGACCAGCCGCAGAAGAAGCGGGGGCTTTTCAGCGCTAAAGCTGCGAAAGCGCCCAAGCCTGCGAAATCCGCCGGCGGTGCGCGCAAGAAATTCCTAGGGCTTTTCTAGGCCGCGTCAGCGACTCTTTGATCCGGAATGAAAACGCGCCGGCGAGCAATAAACGCTCCGCCGGCGCGTTCTGATTCCCCCAGGCGATTCAATCCGAAGCGCTTTCCCGTTGGAGCGGTCTCTCCCCCAAATGGATCCCCGCGCCGCCGCTTCAGCCTGCTTGTCGCCCAGCCGAGAGAGGCAAATTATCGCCTCAGGGAATGCTCTTATAGGAAATTTTGGACATGGCGCCCGCGCTAGAGCGCGGCGAGCGGATGACGGTCGACTATCCGTTTGCGCTCGGCGCGTGAGATCGCCGTCAGCTGCGCCTGCTTGTTCAGATATTCCTGCGGCGTGACGCCGACAAAGGCTCTGAATTCCTTAATGAAATGCGACTGATCGTAAAAGGACTCGCCGGCTGCGGCCCGCCAGTCGCCGCCGGGCTTGCCCAGCATGTCCGCCGCGCGCAGCGCCCGATATTTGCGCTGCAGCAGCTTCGGCGAAGCGCCGAAATAGCGCTTGGCGAGCCGGTCCGTCTGGCGGCGCGAAACGTCCATCATCTCGACTAGCCTGTCGAGCTCAAGGTCGCTGCCGTGCGTGATCCATGCCTCGAGCGCCCGCGGATAAGCGGAAACGCGCCGCGCGCGCTGCTCTAGCCGGCGCGCGAAGAACGTATCGGCGATCGCCGCCATTTCGGAGATGCTGCGCGCATTCTGGATCGCGTCGATGACAGGCGCGCCGGCGCGCCATTCAAGCGCGGTCACGTCGAGCATACGGTCGGCGGCGTGCTCCGCGCTGACGCCGAGAATGGCGTCCCAGCCGCGCGGCAGGATGCCGGCGCCGAATACCCGCGCACCGGAATCGATTTCGGCGACGTAAGCGCTCGTCGTCGGGCCGATCACAAAGGCGGAGGGGCAGCGCGTCATCAGCCCGTCCGCGAAACGGAGCCTAGCGGAGCCTGAAACGAGCACGCGAATATTGCCGATCTCCGCGCAGAGCGGCTGCACGAGCGCCTGGTCTGCGGTGAAGAAATAATAACAGCGAATGTAATCGCGGAGATCGATCCGCGGCAGGTGAAAGACGAGTTCCATCAAGGCCACATGTCTCTTGCGCCCGCACGGGAAAGCATCACGAGCACCGACAAGCCTAGCCCGGCCGCGCGCGCC
This sequence comes from Caulobacterales bacterium, assembly GCA_020638525.1. Taxonomy (GTDB): domain Bacteria; phylum Pseudomonadota; class Alphaproteobacteria; order Caulobacterales; family Parvularculaceae; genus Amphiplicatus. The sequence goes on from JACKIL010000003.1 coordinate 312,157, forward strand.
TGTCGCCTGCAATCGCCCGCGCCCCGGCGCCGCACGGCGATTCCCCGCGGCGTCTGTGGCGAAAGCGCCGCGCCGCGCGGATCATTGCGATTGAGAAACGAAAGCAGGGATGCGCTTCAGGCCAGCAATTCCTCGATTTCCTCGCGCCGCTCGAGGAAGGCGCGCCGCCCCTCCTCGATGAACTCGTCGGCCCGGTCGAAGGCTGTGGGGAGCGCATCGCGCATGTCGGGCTCAAGGCAGATATCGGGCGGGGAGACCGCGGCATGGGCGCGGGCGAGGTGCATCTGGAAAATGTCGGCCGCCGCATAGGCGGTCTCGAAGAGGTGCGGGCGCTCGCGCGCGCGCAGTTTTGCGATCTCGATCTGCTGGTCGATGAGCTTGCGCGTATCCTCGATCAGTTTCGTCACTGTCTCGAGCGGCGTCGTCTCCGGCGCCGGCAAGGGCTCGCCGGCCGAAACGAGCACAGGCGGCGGAAAAGTGTGCGGCGGCGGCGGATTGAACCGGTCGAGGACGCGCGGCACGGCGTTGAGGTCGACCGAGACGACGACATCGGCGCCGAGCGCGCGGGCGAGACTCACCGGCGCCGGGTTGGCGATCGCGCCGTCGACGAGCCAGCGCCGCTCGCGGCGCACGGCGTGGAAGATGACGGGAATGGCGCTCGACGCGCGCGCCGCTTCGATCACCGAGCCTTCCGTGATCCAGACTTCTTCGCCCGTTCCGAGATCGACCGCGACGGCGCCGAATTTCACCGGCAACGTCTCGATGCGCCGGTCATAGCCTGCGAAAGCCTTGAAGGCCGGCGCCGTATTCACCAGCCCGCCGCGCGCGACATTGAAAGAGAAAGCCTGCATCGCCGAGAGCGGCTGCAGCTCGCGCGCCCAGGCTTCAAAGGCTTCAAGCGCATTGAGGAGATAGGCGCCGCCGACGAGCGCGCCGACAGAGCAGCCGGCGACGACATCCGGCCTCAGGCCGCATTCCTCCATCGCGCGCAGAACGCCGATATGCGCCCAGCCGCGCGCTGCGCCAGAGCCGAGAACAAGGCCGAACTTCTTCGCCAAGCGCCGCTCCGTGCAAGGATTTCCGTCGCCGGAAAGTGGGCCCGGCGCGCATTTCCGTCAACCGCGCGCGAGCGTCGCTGACAGTCTTTTAAGCTCGCTCATCACGCCTTCGACCTGCGCCTTCGTTTCCTCAAGCGGAAGGCCGGTGTCGATGACATAGTCTGCGCGCGCGCGCTTTTCCGCATCCGGCGTTTGCTGCGCCAGGATCGCTTCGAATTTCGCCTCGGTCATGCCGGGCCGCGCAAGCACCCGGGCGCGCTGCACATCCGCAGGCGCGGAGACGACGACGATGGCGTCGAACATTTCCTCATAGGATTTTTCGAACAGGAGCGGGATATCGAGCATGACGATGTCGACATGATCGCTCTCGGCGCGCGCCAGAAAATCCGCGCGGTCATCGGACACCAGCGGATGCACGATTTCTTCCAGCCGGCGAAGTTTCTCCGGATTGCCGAGAACGAGCGCCGCGAGCTTCTCGCGGTCGACGGCGCCATCGACGATCGCCTCGGGAAAATCCTTGGCGACGGCAAGCGCTCCAGCGGCGCCTTTCGCATAAAGGCGATGTACTGCGTCGTCTGCATTCCAGGCGGCGGCGCCGAGCGCCTCAAACATTTTGAGGACGGTCGACTTGCCCATGCCGATGGAGCCTGTAAGGCCGACGACGATCATCATCTAACTCCGCGCCTCAAGCGCCTTTTCAAGGCGCGCGCGCAAATCCGCATCGACGACGGCGATGCTCCCAAGCCATGCCTTATACCCCGGAACGGCCTGATGCATCAGCATTGAAAGCCCGTCCATCACGCGAAGCCCCCGCGCCTTTGCAGCGGCGAGCAGAGCGGTTTCAAGCGGTTTATAGACGATGTCGGCGACGATGGCCGTTTCGGGAAGCCCTGCGAGATCAATCTCAAGCGGCGGCTCGCCCGTCATGCCGAGGCTTGTCGTATTGACGAGGAGCGAGGCGCCGGCGAGCGCCTGGTTTCGACTATCCCAAGGCGCGGTTTCGCCGCCCAGTTCTTTCGCAAGGACTTCCGCCTTTTCCGCCGTGCGGTTGAGGATAACGATAGGTGAAAAGCCAAGCGATTTGAGCGCGATGATGACGCCGCGCGCCGCCCCGCCGGCGCCGAGAACCACGGCGCGCCCGCGCTTGTCATTCGCGGTCAGGATCGCCTCGAGGCCGCTCGCAAAACCGATAATGTCGGAATTATCCGCATAGGGACCATCATCGCGGAAGGTGAGCATGTTCGCCGCACCCGCCGCCTTCGCTGCGTCGCTCGCGCTCGCTGCATATTTCAGCGCATGCTCTTTATGCGGGATGGTGACGTTGACGCCTTTCACGCCCATGGCTTTCAGCGCGTCCATCGCTCTCTCAAAAGCCGTATATCCCGGCTCCACCGCAATGGGGAGATAGACGGCGTCGACGCCTTCGCGGCTTGCAAAAGTCTGGTGAATGAGCGGCGACAGGCTGTGGCCGACGGGCCAGCCAACGACGCCGGCCGTTTTAGGCGGAGCGGGTTTTACTACTGCTTTTTTCTTCGCCGCCATCAGAAGGGCCTGACGCCCTGACCGGCGAGAAAGCCGAGGAGCGGATAGAGCGAAAGGCCGAGGACCGCGAAGTGATCGCCTTCAATCTGTTCGAAGAGATGCGCGCCGAGGCTTTCGATCTGGTAGGCGCCGACGCTTGCGAGAACGCCCTCGCCGGCCGCTTCAAGATAAGCCTCTATGTCTCTCTTCGTCATGGCGCGCATGACGAGTTTCGGCCGGTCGAGGCGGCGATAAACAATGGCCCCGTCTTTTGCGACGGCGACGGCGTTGATGAGCGTGTGGGCCTTACCCTGCATGTCGAGCAGGCGGTCGCACGCCTCCTCCATCGATTTCGGTTTGTCGAAGGCGCGTCCTTCAAATTCCATGATCTGGTCCGAACCGATGACGAGCGCGCCCGGCGCTGGGACAGCGAGCGCCTTTCGCACGGCGAGCGCCATGGCGATTTCCTCAAGGTCTTCGCCAGCCATCTCGCGCTTGATCTCGTCTTCGTCCACAGCCGGTTTCTGCACGCGGAAATCGAGCCCCGCACCTTTCAGAATCGCGGCGCGGATGGCGCTGCCGGAAGCAAGTACGAGATCGGGTCGGGACATGGCGGCCTTCGAGAAGCGTTATCGGTTCTGCCGCGCGGAAAGCTTGGTGATGATGGCGGCCGCCGTTTCCTCAACCGATTTTCGCGTTACGTCGATGACCGGCCAGCGGTGGCGCGCGTAAAGGCGCTTTGCCCGCAGCACTTCCTCGCGAATGCCCTCGATTTCGGAATAGGCGGAGGCTTTCTCCTCCGCATTCATCGCGCCGAGGCGGCTGAGGCGGATTTGCGCCAATCGATCCGGGCTCGCAATAAGTCCGACAACCAAAGGCTTTCGCACCGTGAAGAGCGCAGGTGGCGGTTCTTGCCCCGGCACAAGCGGCACATTCGCGGCCTTGATGCCCCGGTTCGCGAGATACATGCAGGTTGGGGTCTTCGAAGTACGGCTGACACCCACAAGCACCACGTCGGCGGGTTCAAGGTCCCAGGACATCTGCCCGTCATCATGACTGAGCGTGAAGTCGAGCGCCTCGATCCGCCGGAAGTAGGCCTCGTTCATTTCATGCTGGGCGCCGGCGCGGCCTGTCTGTTCGTGGCCTAGATAATCCGCAAAAGCCGAGAGCACGGGATCGAGAACGGAGATGGCCGGAGTCTGTAACTCCGAGCAACGCACCTCGAGGAGGCGGCGCAGCTCCGGATTGACGACTGTGTAGAGGACAAGCCCCGGCGCAGCTTCGATTTCAGCGAGGACGCGCTCCATCTGCGTGCGCGATCTGATCAGCGCATAGATATGCTCAAGAGGCTTGGCCGCCGCGAATTGCGAGCTCGTCGCTTTCAGCATCGCATTGAGGGTTTCGCCCGTCGAATCCGAGACGAGGTGGACATGGAAGTAGCTCGCCAGCGGCAGGTTGATCTGCGCTGTCGCGTCTGCGTTCTGGGATCTCGACGTGGTCGGCATAACGCGCCGTATCTTCCCTTCGGTGAGCGGAACCCTGTGGAACTCTGGCATGTGAAGGTTTTGTGTAAAACCTTCGCGGGCAGGAGATTACGCGGCCCCCCTGTTCAGCACTACCGGTTTTCTGCCCGCGCGGCGCCCATGCGGAAGGGAAAATTCCCGTCTGGGATGAAAGTCATGATGACCATCAACAGAGATGTGGATAGCTCAACCTTCCTTGCAGCTTTCTGAAGAAACTCTACGGCGGATCATTCGGTTGCGACGTTTTCCCCGAACCTGTTGACCTTTTGCTCCCCGGGAAGGATTGAGCGGAAAGCCGAGGGAGCTTATCGGAAAGTCGCAAGGGATGCGCTTTTTCCCCGAGATTCGGCCCTACTATTGGATTCATACTTTTTTAAGAAAGGTTAAAGAAGAATGAAGGAAAAGGGCCTGCAAGGGTTGGATCATCCCTCGCCATTTATGCGAACGCTTGCTGGCGAGGCGCAGGCCATACCGCCGATGTGGTTCATGCGTCAGGCGGGCCGGTACCTTCCCGAGTATCGCGCCGTGCGCGCGAAGGCGGGGTCGTTTCTCGATCTCTGCTTCAATCCAGAGCTCGCAAGCGAAGTGACCCTGCAGCCGGTCAGGCGCTACGATCTCGATGCGGCGATCCTGTTTTCGGACATCCTCGTCATCCCCCATGCGCTCGGGCAGAAACTTTCCTTCGTTGAAGGCGAAGGGCCGCGCCTTGAGCCAGCGATAACGAAGGCAGGTCTTGATCGATTGCGGGGACGAAACGTTCTCGAAGAACTAGCGCCGATTTTTGAGACGGTGGTGAAAACTCGCGCTGAGCTTGCCGAGAACAAGGCGCTGATCGGCTTCGCCGGCGCGCCGTGGACAGTCGCGACCTACATGCTCGCCGGAGGCCCGTCGAAAGATCCGGCTGCTTTGCGTTCGCTCTACTATGACGATCCGGACTTCATCACCGGGCTCATCGACATCATCATTGATGCCAGCATCGACTACCTGATTGCGCAGGTCGATGCAGGCGCGGATGCGCTCCAGCTCTTCGACACCTGGGCGGGCGGTCTTACTCCGGCGCTCACTGAAACGCTGTCGGTCATACCCATGCGCCGGATCGCTGAAGGCGTGAAAAAGGCTCGGCCCGGAACGCCGGTGATCTTCTTCCCTAAAAGCGTCGGCGCGCTCGCGGTGCGCTATGCGCAAGAACCCGCCTGCGATGCGATCGGCATCGACTTCTCACAGGACCCCCTCTGGGCGAGAGCCCATCTCAGCGGCCATACCGTCGTGCAGGGCGGGCTCGACCCGCTGCTGACGGTGCATGGCGGCGCGGCGATGGAAACGGCTGCTGGCGAGCTTCTGAGAGCCTTTGACGGCGCGCCCTACATTTTCAATCTCGGCCACGGCTTCACGCCCGAAACGCCGCCCGAGAATGTCGCCGCGCTCGTGAACTATGTCCGCGCCGGCGCCTGGAGGAAGAACTGATGCGCGAGGCCCTCGTCAGCGCCTATCCGTGGATCAAGGCGATCCACATCATCGCGGTCATCGCGCTGATGGCGGGGCTGATGTATCTGCCGCGGCTCTTCATCTACCACCACCAGTCGGAGAAGGGCGGCGAGGCCGAGCGCTATTTCATCGTGATGGAGCGACGGCTCCTCAAGGGCATCCTCAATCCATCGCTTGTTGCGGTGTGGATTCTCGGCGGGCTCATGATCTACGCAAACCCGTCGCTCCTCTCGCAGGGCTGGTTCCACGTGAAACTAGCTGCGGTCATCGCCATCTCAGCCATTCACGGCGTCTATGCCGGAGCGCAGAAGAAGTTCTCGCGCGGCGAGCGGCCCCGGACGGAGAAATTCTGGCGGATCATCAACGAGGTCCCTTTCGTCCTGATGATGGTCGCCGCCCTGATGGTGATCGTTCGGCCTTTCTGACCTCGCCGGAATAGTTGGGCGCCCCGATTGACGGCGGGGGACTGATCCCTATATCAAGGTCGGACCTTCCTTCCTTCGCAGCGCTTGGAACCCCGCCGACGGGCCGTGCTGCGCCAAGTCCGCCTTTATTGACCGATCTCGCTGCGCCTCCCGCAGCCCGGATTCCGCCCATCATCCCCCCTTTTTCCAAGGCTTTCCATGTCTGCGACCGAAACCGACCTCCCGTCCAAAATCTCCCTTGAGGAGCTGAAGACGAAATCCCCGACCGAGCTTCTTGAATTCGCCGAAAGGCTGGAGATCGAGAACGCGTCGATCCTGCGCCGGCAGGACATGATGTTCGCGATCCTGAAGGAGCTCGCGGAGGAAGGCGTCGAGATCAACGGCGGCGGCGTGATGGAAGTCCTCTCCGATGGCTTCGGCTTCCTGCGATCGCCGGAAGCGAACTACCTGCCCGGCCCGGACGACATTTACGTCTCGCCCTCGCAGATCCGCCGCTTCGGCCTTCGCACGGGCGACACGGTGCTCGGCGAGATCCGCAGCCCGAAGGACGGCGAGCGCTATTTCGCGCTCCTTAAAGTCGGGACGATCAATTTCGAGGATCCGGAAAAAGCGCGCCACAAGGTGCACTTCGACAACCTGACGCCGCTTTATCCGGATGAGCGGCTGAAGATGGAAGTGACGACCGAAGAGGGCAAAAAGAAAGACCTCTCCTCGCGCGTCATCGATCTCGTCGCCCCGCTCGGCAAAGGCCAGCGCGCGCTCATCGTCGCGCCGCCCCGCACGGGTAAGACGGTTCTCCTCCAGAACATCGCGCACTCGATCGCGGCGAACCATCCGGAGTGTTACCTCATCGTTCTCCTCATCGACGAACGCCCTGAGGAAGTCACCGACATGCAACGCTCGGTCAAAGGCGAGGTCATATCCTCGACCTTCGACGAACCGGCGACGCGCCACGTCGCGGTAGCGGAGATGGTCATCGAGAAAGCCAAGCGCCTCGTCGAACATGGCCGCGACGTCGTCATCCTGCTCGACTCGATTACGCGCCTCGGCCGCGCTTACAACACGGTCGTGCCGTCTTCGGGCAAGGTGCTGACGGGCGGCGTCGACGCGAACGCCCTGCAACGCCCGAAGCGCTTCTTCGGCGCGGCGCGGAATATCGAGGAAGGCGGCTCGCTGACGATCATCGCGACGGCGCTTATCGATACAGGCTCGAAGATGGACGAAGTCATCTTCGAAGAATTCAAAGGCACGGGTAACTCCGAAATCGTGCTCGACCGGAAAGTCGCCGACAAGCGCGTCTTCCCGGCGATGGATATTCTCAAGTCCGGCACGCGGAAGGACGAGCTCATCACGCCGCGCGACCAGCTGCAGAAGATCTACGTGCTGCGCCGCATCCTTGCGCCTATGGGCACGACGGACGCGATCGAGTTCCTGCTCGACAAGCTGCGCCAGACCAAGACGAATGGCGACTTCTTCGATTCCATGAATACTTAAGGCCTGTCCTAGGCGGGCTTGCCGCCTTGGTAAAAACACTTAGTCTGCCCTCGAACATATCTCGGGGGGCGATCATGTATTGGAAACTTCTGGCGACGGGCGCGCTGATCGCAGCGCTTTGCGCGTGCTCGGGCGAACAGGGCGAGACGTCTTCGCCGGCGCCCGCCAGCGTTGACGCCGGGCCGCAGATGCAGGCTGCGGGCCCGGCGCCCTCATCCGCCCTCGCGCCCCGAATGCAGCAGGCGAGCGCGCCGCTTCCACCCGGAACATACCGTATGCGGAAGGTGGAGATCATGGATGCGAAGGGGTTCGGTCGCCCGCTCGTCGCGGCGACCATCCTCATCCCCGAAGGCTGGAATACGGAAGGCGGCATGGAGTGGGGCGCGCGCAGCAGCTGCACTGACCCTTTCGGTTTCAATTGGGCCGCAACCTCGCCGGACGGCGTGAAGCGCTTCGAGCTCGGCCGCGGCGATGGCTGGCAATGGGCGAGTTTCGGACCTGTGGACGCTGCAACCTGCAAACAGGCGAGCTATTCGTCCGCACGCGAATATTTGACGGCCTATGTGCAGGCGCGTTTTCCGGACGCGCGCATTCTCGACTATCGCGAGCGGCCCGAATTTTCCAAAGCCGCCGCCGATATGATGGCGCAGGTCTCGCAAATGGCCGCCGAGCGCGGCATCCCGATGCGCGGGCGCGCCGATGGGGGAGAGCTGCTTTTCGCCTTCACCCTCAACGGGCGAGAGATGCGAGGCACGAGCGCCGTGACGGCGAGTTTTTATGAGAGCCAGCACGAAAACCCGATGGGCGGGGCGCCCTTGCGCACCATCACCGGCTCGACGACGGGCGTTTTCAACGCTTTCGCGCCGAATGGCGAACTCGATTTTCAGCTCGCCGAAGCGGTCAGAAAATCGACGAAACCCGAGCCGGAATGGTTCGAGGAAATTTCGAAATTCAAGGCGAAACTGGCGGGCATTTCGCTTGAAGCGCAGCGCCAGCGAGCCTCCATCATCATCGCCGGCGGCGCCGCGCTTTCCGCGATCACCATCCAGGCCGGCAAGGATATGGTTGCGCGGGGCGCCGCGCGAATGAACGAGGATCTCGCAGGCACGGAAGCCTTCAATCAGCGCATGGCGGCCGAAGACCGGATGCAGCGCGAGCGCATCGAGGCGCTGACCGAGGTCGAGACCTATAACGACCCTGTCACCGGCGGGACGGTGCAGCTCGACAACACCTATGACCACGCCTGGCGCGTGACGAATTCAACCTCCGACACCTACATCCTGACCAACGACCCGAACTTCAATCCGGGGCTTTACGGGGTGGAGGCGTCGGAAATGGCGGTCACTCAATAGGGCCGAAACCGCTATTGCGACCGCATTGCGGAAGGCGCCGTGGCGAGGTTAAATGCCGACCATTGGCGCCCCTCGCCAGCCGGGGGGAGGGGAGATCGTGATGAAAAGACTGCTAGCCGCAACGGCGCTCGCCGTGCTTTGCGTCGCCTGTGGGCGAAACGAAGAAGCAGCTGGCGAGGATTATGACGTCGCCGATTATGATGACGGCGATGACGAATACGGCGTCGATGAAGACGGCGCGCCGCTGCCGCCAGGTTTTGCCGGAGGCCAGCAGGGCCAGGGCGGCCAAATGCAATATCAGCCGCAAGGCGGCGGTCCGGCTCAGCAGCAACAGAATTTACAGCAGCGTCCGCAGAACAACGCTCGCGCTTCCGGCCCTGCGAAAAATTTCACGGGCATGCGTTTCGAGCGCGGCGTGATCGTCGATTCGAGCGGCTTTGAACAGCCGACGGGAGCGGCGACGCTCTTCGTTCCTTATGGGTGGAAGACGCAAGGCGGGGTCGTCTGGGGCCAGCAATTCATGTGCACCAACGGCTTCGTCTATAATTGGTCGGCGACATCGCCCGATGGATCGCAGTCTCTCGCTCTGCTGCCGAATGCGAAGTGGGAATCGAACAATTTCGGCGGGCAGGCCTCGCCCGGCTGCGGGCTATCGCCGATATCGAGCGTTCGCCAATATCTCGAGGCGATCGCGCCGGAATGGAAACCCGGCGCGCGCATTCTCGATTATCGCGACCGCCCGGACATCGTGAAGGAAATCGGCGAAACGCCGACGCAGCAAGCAACGCCCGTCGGCGACCTCAGCACCTGGTGGGAGGCCGGCGAAGTGCTGATCGCCTACACTGAAAACGGCCGGGAAATGCGCGGCTCGCTCTCGACGGCGGTCGGCTGGGCGCGTTCGCGCTCGAACTATGGCATGGGCGACATGATCAACCTCACCGCCATGTCGCTGCCGGCCTATGGCGTGACGGCGCCGAACGGCCAGCTCAATCTCGGCTTTTTCGAAGCGATCCGGAGAACCTTCACGGTCAACCCGGTCTGGCAGAACAGGATCGCGCAGCATGTTCAGAAGATGAACAAGATCGCGATCGACGGCGCCATTCAGCGCAACAAAATCCAGCGCGAGACGAACGAATACATCTCCAATCTCCGGCAGGAGACATGGGAGGCGCAGCAGAAAAGCTCTGACATCCGGGCGCGCGAATTCGGCGAGATGCTGCGCGGCGTCGAGACCTATAACGACGCAGACGCGCCGGGCGGAACAGTCGAGCTTTCGCACATGTATAACGACGCCTGGAAACTCAATGACGGCTCTTACGTGCTTTCCAATGACCCGAATTTCGACCCCTGGCGCGATCTCAACATAGACGGCCAGAAACTGGAGGTTACGCAATGATGATTCGTACTCGGATGATGGCCGCCGGCGCGGCGCTGGCGTTGATGGCGGGCGGCGCGCTCGCGCAGGATTCCTTCGGGCAGGCGCAAGGGGCTGATCAACAGCAGCAACAGCAACAGACCTATCCGCAACAACAACAGCAGCAGCAGGGATATCCCCAGCAACAGCAGGGTTTTCCGCAGCAGCCGAATGTGTGGAACGAACAGACCCCGCAGACGCAGGGCGGCCAGCCGCAATGGGGCCAGCAACAGCCCCAGCAGCAAGGATATCCCCAGCAGCAGCAACAGCAGCAGCCCTGGGGCGGGCAACCGCAACAACAGCCGCAGGGCTATCCCCAACAGCAGCAGCAACCGCAATGGGGCGGTCAGCAACAGCAGCCCCAGCAGCAGCCCCAACAACAGGCAGGCGGCAATCTCGATCAGCTGATGCAGATGGAGCGGCAGGATTACGGCGTTCAGGCGACGAGCCAGCTCCATTCCGGCGCGATGCACGGGCCGACGCCGGCGAGCATTCCCGGCGGTCAGGTGATCACCACCAAAGGCCTCGTCAGCCTCGTTCAGGGCCAGCAGACGCCGTATTTCCTCTTCGACGTTCTGGGCGGGCCGCAAACGCTGCCGGGCGCCATTCCGGCCGCCTGGACGTCGCAGCCGGGATCGTTCAACGACCAGATCCAGCAGCAATTCTCGCAAATGCTGATGCAGGGAACGCAAGGGCGCAAAGACATGCCGCTCGTCTTCTACTGCCTCTCGACGCAGTGCTGGATGTCGTACAACGCAGCGCTGCGCGCAATTAATGCGGGCTTCACCAACGTGCTCTGGTATCGCGGCGGCATTGAAGCCTGGCAGGCGGCGGGCTTCCCGCTGCAGCCCGCCCCGCAGCAGGGCGGCTACCAGCAACAACAACAGGGCGATTCCGGCCAGCAGCAGCAACAATACGGCCAGCCTTACTAAGGCGGACGGCCTTTCATCTCGACTGCACGGGAAGCGGGCGAAAGCCCGCTTCGTCATGTTAGGCTCCGCGCATCCTTTGCGGAAAGGAGCCGCCCCATGAGCCTCAAAGTCTATCACGCCTCGCCCACGCGCTCGGTTCGCGTCGTCTGGGCGCTTGAAGAGCTTGGCCTTCCTTATGAGAAGGTCGCGCTCAATTTCGACCGCGCCTATCTCAAAAGCCCGGAATGGCGCGCGATCAGCCCGACAGGCAAGGCGCCGGTCGTGCATGAGAACGGCAAGCCGCTCATCGAATCCGTCGCGATCATCCATTACCTGTCGGAGAAATACGCGGAAGGAAAACTCTCGCGCCGCCCGCTCGACGCCGACTATGGCGAGTTCCTGCAATGGATGCATTTCGGCGAGGCCGGCGTCGGCCCCTATGCCGGCATGCTCATCGGCCAGACGCGCATTCTGCCGCCCGAACAGCGCATCGAGGCGATGAAGCAATGGTCGATCATGGAAGCGAAGAACGCCTGCAATTTCATCGAAACATCGCTTGAAGGCAGGGACTATATTCTTGGAGAAGACTTCTCCCTTGCTGATATTTCGCTTGGCTATATTCTCTTTCTCATCAAGCTTTCGGGCGAAGCGGAGAATATTCTCGGCGCGCGCACGAAACTCTATCTCGACCGGCTGACGGCGCGCGAGGCGTGGAAGAAGGCGACCGCGCGCTAAGCCCGGAGAAGGGGGGAAGCACGCAATGAATTTCTATCAGGGCCTCGCTGTTGTTCTTCTGAGAGTGCTGGCGGCGAAGATAATTTTCGACGCCTCACCTCGAGCGTTTACCTGTTAATGGCCCTCATCGAGCCTTCGTCGAACCAACTGCCCGTATCGATGAGCTGGCTGGTTGGTTCGACCGCTCTCTTAGCCGCGCAAATTGGCGTTGGAATCGGGCTTTGGTCCTTTGCACCAGCGGCGGCTAAACGCGTCGCTATAGGTATCGCCGCACTGTCGCCATCCATCAGTATAAGCACCGCGCGTCTGGTTGAAGTCAGCGTATTTCTGATCGGAGTTTTCTACCTCGCGAACGTTGTCCCAAACTTGATGATGAAGGCGGGAAGCATTTTCGTGATGGCCGCGAACCAAACTGACCAGGAAAGGATAACTGGCGCGAGCGTTTTCCACATGATGGATTTGACGGGAATGTTGAAAGATTTGGCGACGGCCGCAGGCGCCCTCTTCCTCACCTTTCGCGCCCGCGATGTTGCAAAGCTGTTCACATGGCTTCGCGAAGCCGGCCTTCCGCCTGCGGAGGAAGCGGCGCCCGCCGAGACGAAACCGGCGCCCGGCGAATAGCGCCTGCTAAAGCACGCCGCCGCCCTGTTGCGCCATGAAATCGTCGAACAGGGTAAGCGCATAGCGGTCATGCGCGCCGACATTGGCTTCAGCCATGAATTCCTCAGCGGTGAGCCAGCGCTGTTCGACGCCGGGTGCGGGTCCTCGTCAGCGCAGCGAGTCTGTTGGCGTCATTCCGTCGGCCATTGCGGAATGTCCCCGGCGGTGATGCGAAGGAGAAGGCTTTCGAGCGCGTCGACGGCGGCGATATCGCTGCGCGTATCCAAGCGGAAAAGCTCTTTCCCCGTGAAGTCGTTCTCGAAAGCACGCAGCACGTAACCGCCCGAGGGGTCTTCATCCGGCAGCCAACCGAGATCGACAAGCACGTTGCGGCGATAATGCTTCGCCATGAAGAGGCTCGCCTTGAAGACGAGCGACCATGCTTCCGGATGATCGAGCGGAATGTCGTCGAAGGAATTATATTCGATGGTCCAGCCTTCGGGTATGCGCAGGGCGCGCAAGGGGAATGTTTCCGTCACGCCTGTGCGCTCCTTTCGTAAAGAATAACGCCGCGAAGGCTAGTAATAACCCGTACCCTGATAGGTCGGGTTCGGAATGCAGGGCCGCCCGTTCGAGGTCGAATCATAGGTTCCGTAATAGGAAGGCGACCTGCCGTCGCTATACCAGGTGGCGTTATAGCCGCGCCCGCCATTCGCCCAGGAGGGACAATAATAGACGCCGCTGTTGTAGCTGCTGCCCGAACCGCCGGCGCTGCGCTGATAATGGCGGATCTGAGCGCGCGTGCGTTCAAGGCACGCACTGTCATAGCCGGCGAAGTCGCCATCGCGATCGTAGACGGCGCATTTCTCATAATCGCCGCGCGACAATTCCTGCGCGTTTGCGATTTCGGGCGCGAGCCCGGCGAGCGGCGCGGCGAAGACGGCGGCGATGAATATTTTTCGAAGCATGAGTCCCCCTATCTCTCGTGAGAAAAGGTCCCGGCCAAATGCGGCGAGAGTGGGGCGAGCGATCATCGCAATCAGGCGAGACTATCGATAAACGCAGCGACTTCGCCCGCCGTCTCCTTCGGATGGGTGTGATGTAGAAGCTGGCCTGCGCCCGCTATGGATGTGACCTCGACATGGCGATAGCGCTGCGCGAAGGCGCGCGCCCAGCCCAGCGGGCAGATGGGATCGTCCTCGCCGACGACATAGAGAAGCGGCGTCTTCATGGCGCCGACTAGAGCCGACCAGTCGCCGAAGACCGAGCACGCATCGCCGACGAAACCGTCGAGGCCGCCATGCGAGATCATCTCCATGCCGGATTTTACGAGATCGTAGATTTCGGGGTTTTTGAGAGCATCGGTGTCGGCCTGCGAATTCGCATAGGTTCGCTTGATGAGCCGGCGCGTGCCGAGCGCGCGGAAATAGAAGGCGGCGGCTGAGGCCGCGACGAAACGCAAGGCGACCGGCGAGAACTTCGCCGTGCGCGAGATGACGCGGACCTGCGGTGGATAGGCTGAAAGCGACTCGTCATCGAGAATCGGAACCCCGCCGGCGAGCGCGCAAACGCCCGGAACGAGATCGGGATAGCGCGCCGCCGCCGCGCAGGCGTGCATGACGCCCGAAGTATGCGTGACGATCGGCGCATGATTGAGACCGAGGCGCGCAACGAGGTCCGGGTAGAGATCGACCCATTCCTCGACGCAATTGCGCCAGTTATGCGGCGGATCGGAGCGGCCATAGCCCGGCCGGTCTATGCAGATCGCCGAGAGATTATTCTGTACAAGGAGCGATTCGAATTCCGCCGTCATGCCATGGCCGAGCGACATGCCGTGGAGAAAGAGGAATTTGCGCCCGTCTTTCGCGCCGCGCCGCGTCCAGGCGATGCGCCGCCCGTCGGCGAGAACGGCGATTTCCGCGCCTTCATGCGCGGGGTGCGTATCGGCGATCGCATCCATGAAAAGGTGGAGATAAAGCGCGGTGCGCACCGCCTCCTCGCGCCCGGCCGCGTGCATCTTGCTGTAGATCGACTTCGACTGGCTCTTTAGCGTCTCGACGGCGCGGCCTGTGCTCTCTGCGATCTCCGCAAAGCTGTGGCCGTTGGTCATCCGTTGGAGGAGCGCTAGTTCGGCGGAGGTGAGATTGAACTCTGCGGCGAGATAATCGGCGACCTGATGCGACCAGACGGAATGGGCGAGGCGAACGAGATAGAGCGGGGCGCCGTCTTGATCGTCAGCAGGAGCAAAGAGGCGGCGCACGGCGACGAGGCGCCCGCCGCCCGACCCGGGATCGGCGAGGCGGACGAGGCTCGTGCGATCGCGCGCGACATCGTGGAGGCGGCGCACCGCGTCCCTGAGCGCCCTTCGCTCCTCATGGTCGCCGGTGAGCGACCACAACGCGCCGGCGGGCCCTAGCGCGCTCCACGCATCGTTCGCGGCGACGATAGCCCCGTCGGCGCTGACGACGGCCGCGGCCGCAGCTTCGGCCTCGACCAGCGCCTCGGGGTCGAGATGCTGCGAAGGCGCGCCGTGGAGGCGTTCGATGATCGAGAGCGCCTTGTCGGCGTGCGCGACGATGCGCGCCGCGCCGGGCGCTTCAGGGTCGAGCTCCGAGAGGTAGTCGTCCCAAGCATTGGCGAAGCGCTCATACTCTTCCGGCGTCAGGGCGGCTTCATAGAGCGCGTCGATGACGGCGAGGAGGCGGTCGTCTGCCTTGGAAGTCATGCCAAGCCGGCCCTGAATCTTTTGCTGGCGCGCTTGCGCCGGGCGAATGCGTGTGAAGCTCGATCCCCTAACGGGCCTTGGCGTTATGCTCAACTGGAAGCGAGGCTCGCTTCACCCTTCAGGGTTAAAGAACGCCGCTTTAGCGTCGCCGAGTGTGAATCCGGGCCCTCAGACAAAATGGCCCCGGAGACCCGAAGATCTCCGAAGCGATTTGTCTCTCTCCCGAAACGGGTGTGGCAGGGCGCTGATTTCGGCCCGCGCGGAACGCTTAGAAACGAACCTTCACGCCGCCGCCGAAGTAACGCGGCGCGCCGGCGATATAGGTCGGGATGCCGAAGCCGCCGCCGGTGTTGCCGGCGTCGATGATGTATTCCTTGTCGAGGAGGTTCTGCGCATAGCCCTCGACGACGAAGCGGCCATCCTTGAATTCGACGCCGCCGCGAATGTTGAGAAGCCCGAACGCGTCCTGGCCGATCGTCGGCACCGTGTAGAGCGTCGTCATCGTCGCGGGATCGACGACGGCGTAGGCGTCCGTGTTCTCGTCTTCGAAGTAGACCGACGATTTCCAGGTGTATGTCGGCGTGAGGTACGCCGTGCCGAAGGAGAGCGGCTTCCTGTAGGTGAAGCCCGCCGAGAGCGAATGATCCGGCGACAGGCGGAAGCGGTTGCCGGCGTAGATCTGCGGGTTGCCGGCGTCGTCCGTGTCGTCGAAGCGGGAATGGTTGTAGCCATAGGTCAGGAAGACATCGAGGTCTTCGACCGGGTTGAGGGTGAGGCCAAGCTCGAAGCCATAGGTCGTCGCCGAGCCGGCGTTCAGCGTTTCGAAACTCGGCGTGCCCGAACCGATGTCGCGCAGCACCGTCGATTGGAAGTTGTTGTAGGTGTAGTAATAGGCCGCGCTTTCGACGGTCGCGAGACCGTCGAGGAAGGCGCCCTTCATGCCGACTTCATAGCTCGACACGGTTTCGGCCGGCACGACTTCGAAGCCGCCAACAACCCCGCCCGCGCCATTGCTCTGGAAGTCATCCTGGATGACTTGCGGACGGCGACCGCGCGAATAGTTGAAATAGGCGTATTTGCCGTCGGCGAATTCATAGTTGAGGACCGCGCGCCACGAGAAGCCGCTGAAGGTGTGGTCGACGCCGTAATCGTCCGACGAAATGACGCCGCCCGAGTCGCCCGAGAAAAGCGAGGGAACGCCGACGATGAACGGCGTGAAGGGGTTCGGCTGGTCGATCGCGGAGGAGAACTTCGTCTCCTTGTCGTCGCGCGTGAAGCGGCCGCCCGCCGTGAAGGTCAGGCGGTCGGTGAGCGCGTAGGAGACTTCGCCGAAGAGGTCGAACGAGAAGTTGTCGGCGTAGTTGTGATAGGATTCCTGCTGGTAGACGCCCGTCGGGATGCTTGCGAGGCCCATGACATAAGCGAGCATCGCCGGATCGCCCGTCAGGAAAGTCTGCGCGAGGAGCGGGCTGCCGCCGAAATAGGCGACGCCGTTCGAAGGCTCGCCGACCGCCGTCAGCGAGGAGAAGAGCGCTGCGACTTCGCCGACATTGAAGCCGAGCGGGACTTCCGTGTCGGCCTTGTCGAAGAACACGCCGCCGCCGAAGAAGCCGGTGAGCTTGCCGCCATTGTCGTAGGAGAAGCGGATGTCGGACGAGATCTGCTCGCCATGCGCGTCTTCCGCGAAGATCGTAAGCGGCATGGCCGAGCCGTCCGGATCGAAGACTTCGAGCGCGTCGAAGACGCGGTAGCCGCTCGTCGAGGTGACGCTCCAGTCGTCATTCATGTCCCAGGCGACGATCGCGGTGACGTCATAGAGTTCGCGGTCGACCGAGAGCGGCTTGCCGCCGAGGAAATCGCCGAAGGTGTTGAGCGAGGCGAAGTCGTTCGGGTTCGTCGTGCCGCCGAGCGCCGGGATGATGCCGGATTTGAACGAGGTGCCGGACGGCGTGTCCTTGCCGTAATTGCCAATGATGTCGATGCGCAGCGTGTCGGTCGGCTCGATGCGGAGCGAGGCGCGCAGCGAATAGCTGTCCGTGCCGTTAAGGGCGTCGCCGCCTTCCGTGTTCTCGATATAGCCGTCACGCTTCTTGTAGGCGCCGGCGAAGCGGAACGCGACCTGATCGCCGATCGGCGCGTTGACGAAGCCTTTGACCGCGCGCTGGCCGAAATTGCCAAACTCGGCGTCGACGCCCGCTTCGTAGTCGAAGACCGGCTTTTTGGTGATGACGTGGACCGCGCCGATCTGGGCCGAACGGCCGAAGAGCGTGCCTTGCGGGCCTTTCAGCACTTCGATGCGCTCAAGGTCGAAAAGCTGGATGACCGAGCCGCGCGAGCGCGAAATGGAAACGCCGTTCTGAAAGACCGAAACGCGCGCTTCGACCGGGGCCGCGCCGTCATCGGAGGTGATGCCGCGCAGAACGAAGCCGGGGTTGTTGACGCTCTGCTCCTGCATGACGAAGCCGGGAACGTAGTTCGACAGCTGGTCGAACTCGTCGACGCCGATTTCCTCGAGGAATTCGCCGTCATAGGCGGTGACCGAAATCGGAACTTCGAGGATGTTCTGTTCGCGAAACTGCGACGTAACGATGATGATGTCGTCCGTCTTCATGATCTCTTCCTGCGCGAAGGCCGCGCCGGAAGAAGCGAGAGCAAATGCAAGCGCGCTTGCGCGCGTGAAAAGCGACTTACGCATGACATACCCCTTCGATTGTGCACCGCACACATAGTCGCGGCGGTGTGTCAGGGGCGTGACGGTTCAGCTACAGGCATATGAAGGCGCAGGAGTGCGGCGCGAAGGACACGCGCGCACGAATTGCGTCTTCCGGATCGCGGTTACGCCGCGAGCAATTCTTCGATCTGGCCGAGACGCTCTTTGCCGAAGAACATTTCATCGCCGACGAAGAAAGTCGGAACGCCGAAGGCGCCGCGGTCGACGGCGCGAGACGTGTTCGCTGCAAGTTGTTCCTTCGCCGGCGCTTCCTGCGCGCGCTGAAGAAGCGTGTCGGCGTCAAGGCCTGCGCGTTTGAGAACGTCGGCGATGACGGCGGGCTCGCTCATATTGCGCTCCTCCTCCCACATCGCGGCGAGCCCCGCTTCAACGAAAGGCGTTTTGACGCCTTCAGCGTCCGCCGCGACAAGGGCGCGCATCAAGAGCAGCGTATTGGGCGGGAAATGCGGGTTGATGCGGAACTTCGTGAAGCGATGCTTTTCGATGAAGCGGCGCATTTCGAGCATGGCGTAGTCGTTCGGGCCTTTGACATTGGCGTATTTCAACCACGGCGCTTCATTGCCCGTGAGTTTGAAAATACCGCCGAGAAGGCAGGGGATGATGTTGAGCTCGGCGCCCGTGCGCTCGAGCACCGGCGGCAGCGCCTTATAGGCGAGATAGGCGTTGGGGCTTGCGAAATCGAAGATGAAGTCGATCGTTTTCATGGGGTCACCAGCTTTCCGTCCACGGACGAAGGTCCATCTCGTGCGTCCAGGCAGTTCGCGGTTGCTTCCACAGCCAGACGAAGTTTGGCGCGATATCGGCGGGCATGAGGACTTCGCCGCGCTCGATGCGCGCTGATAGGTCGGGGAAATTCTCCCGCGCGAAGACGCCGTCGATAAGACCGTCAATGACGATATGGCCGACGTGAATTCCCTTGGGGCCGAGTTCGCGCGCCATCGATTGGGCGAGCGCGCGCAAGGAATGCTTGGCGCCGGCGAAAGCCGAAAAGCCCTCGCGCCCGCGCAAGGAGGCGGATGCGCCCGTGAAGAGGATCGTTCCGCGCCCGCGCGGCGTCATCACGCGCGCCGCCTCCCGGCCCGTCAGAAAGCCCGCAAACGCAGCCATTTCCCAGACCTTCGTGTAGACGCGCGAGGTCGTCTCCGTAACGCCGAAGCGCACATTCGCGCCGATATTGAAGACGACGACGTCGAGCGGGCCGATTTCGTTTTCGATGCGGTCGAAGAGCGCGGTCATCTCTTCCTCGTTGCGCGCATCGACGCCGAAAGCGTGCGCCGTTCCGCCGTCCTTTCGGATGTCGTCAGCGAGCGCTTCGAGCTCCGCCATGTGGCGCGCGCGGCGCGTGAGGCAGACGGCGAGTCCCTCGGCTGCGAAGGCGCGCGCAATGGCGCCGCCAAGCCCGTCGCCGGCGCCGATGATGAGGCAGGTCTTCTGAGGCGATGACATCAAGGCTCTCTCCGTTCGCTGATCGAACGGGGAGAGCGTTGGCGCCGCGCGGGCTTAAGTCAATCGCGCCGCGCAGCCGCTATTTGGACTCAACGACCGTCTTGAAACCGCCCCAGAACATGCGTTTTCCGTCAAAAGGCATGTCTTTGGGGTCCATATGGAGGCGCGGATCGGCCATCACTTTCTTGAGAACGGCGTCCCGGCTCGCGCGCGACTTGTAGACGATATAGGCGAAGATGACGGTCTCGTCTTCCTTGCATTTGACGGCGCGATAGAAGTCCGTCGACTTGCCGTGCGGTACGTCGTCGGCGACGCATTCCGCATAGTGAAGCGCGCCGTGCTCCATCCAGATTTTGCAGCCCTTGCGCGCCATCTTCTTGTAGGCGTCGAGCTTGTCCTTCGGCACGGCGATGACGAATCCATCCGTATAGGTCATGATCGTTTGCTCCCTGCATGGCCGGCGGCGAAGCGTTCGAGATTATCGAGGGCTTCCGTCCAGCCGCGATTGTGGTTGTCGCGCGCTTCTTCGTCGAAGAAGAACTCGTGTTTCAAGGTGAGGGACGTTCCCGCGCCATCGGGCCGGAAGAGGAGCGTGACCTGCGATTCCCGCTCCGGCGTCGTCGCCCACGCCCACGACATGATAAGCTTTTCGGGCGGTTCGACTTCGCGATAAACGCCCGAAACATCGTGGCTTTCGCCATCGGGCGTTCTGAAGACGACGCGGTAGCGCCCGCCGATGCGCAAGTCGGATTCGGCGAAAAGCGTCACCGCGTCTTTCGTCGCCCACCACGCCATCATATGGCGCGGTTCGGTCCAGGCGGCGAAGACGAGCGATGGCGGCGCGAGGAAATGACGCTTGATCGTCAGGCTTGGTTTGGCGGGGCCCGGCATCAGGCGGATTCGGCGCCGGCGTTGACCATCCACGGCGTGCCGAAACGGTCGATGCACATGCCGAAGCGCTCGGCCCAGAAAGTCTGCGCATAAGGCATCATCACCGTGCCGCCGTCGGCGAGAGCGTTGAACATGCGTTCGCCCTCTTTCACGTCATCGACCTGAATGTTCACGGAAAAGCCGTGCGGCTTTGCGAAGTTTCCATGCGGATTATCGCCGCCCATCAGCACGGCGTCGCCGATCGCAAGGCGTACATGCATGATCTGCTTGTGTTTGTCGGCCGGTATCTCGGCGACGTTTGGCGCTTCCGAATAGCGAAAGAGCGCTTCGATTTTTCCGCCGAGATGCTTTTCGTAATAGCGGAAGGCTTCCTCGCAGTCGCCGCCGAAGCCGAGATAGGTGATGAGCTGCATTTCTTGTCTCCCCTTGGTGTTTGTCAGAGTGATTTTGCGTACTCTTCGAGCTGGCCGAGCATGGCTGACCAGCCGTCGTGAAAGCCCATTTCTTCGTGCTTTTTGAGGTCGGCGGCGTTGCGGTGGCGAACGCGCGCCGAATAGCGCGTGCCGGCGCCGTCATCCTCGAAGGTGATCGCCGCGGTGAAGCCGAGAATCTCTCCTTCAAGCGGGCGCCAATCGGCGGCGAGAAGGTCTGTGAAGACGACGCGGCGCGCCGGGACGACCTCAAGAAAAGAACCTTCGCTCGCGAACTTTTCGCCATTTGGCCCGAACATGACGGAATCGAAGGCGCCGCCCGTGCGCAGATCGAAGGCGGTGAACTCCGCGCGCCACGGCTTCGGGCACCACCATTTCTCGACATGTTCCTTCGTCGACCACGCTTTCCAGACAAGGGACCGCGATACGTTCAGGGTACGAACAAGCGTCAGTTCGAAGAGTTGGGAGGCCATCGCTCTTATCCTTTGTTAGCCGCGTAAAGAGCGACGATGTTGGCTCTTTCGATGTGGGGTCATGCCTGCAGGTCGGGCATCGCCGCGAATTGCGTCAGAGCGATTTCGCAACTTCTTCGAGCTGGGTCGCGACTGTTTCCCAGCCTTCGTAGAAGCCCATTTCCGCGTGTCTTTTTGCGTCTTCCGCGCTGATGTGGAAGCAGCGGGCGACATAGCGCGTGCGTGCGCCTTCATCTTCCATCGTGAAGATGGCGGTGACACCCATGAACGGGTTCGGCGCGGGCCGCCAGCCGGATATCAGAAGGTCTGTGAAGACGATCCGCGATTGCGGAACAACATCCAGAATTGATCCGGATACGGTATGACCTTCGCCATTGGGCCCGCTCATGTCGCAGTCAAATGCGCCGCCCGCCGCAAGTTCGAAGCCGGTGAACCGCGCTTTCCAGGGCTTCGGGCACCACCATTTTTCGATATGCTCTTTGGTGGACCAGGCCTTCCAGACGAGCGCGCGCGGCGCGTCGAGCGTGCGGGTGATTGTGAGCTCAAGCGAATTGTCAGTCATGGCCCTATCCTCTGTACGCGGCTTCAAGCGCGGCGATGTCGAGCTTTTTCATGGTGAAGACAGCCTGCATGACGCGGCGCTGCTGGTCGGGGTCGCCTTTGCGCATCATTTCGGCGAAGGCCGTCGGTACGACCTGCCAGGAGACGCCGAAACGATCTTTCAGCCAGCCGCACATCGATTCCGCCCCGCCATTCGCAATGAGGCCGTTCCAGTAATAATCCGTCTCCGTCTGGTCCTTGGTCGCGATTGAGAAGGAGACGGCTTCGTCGATCTTGAAGTGAGGACCGCCATTGAGCGCCTGAAAGGGCCGCCCGTCGAGTGAAAATTCGACCAGCATCGCGGTTCCGGGCTCTTTGCCATGGTGCTCCCGGCCCTCTTCGCCATAACGGCTGACGGCGCCGATCTTCGAATTCGGAAAGAGCGAGACGTAGAAGGTCGCGGCCTCTTCAGCCGCATTGTCGAACCAGAGACACGGGGTGACCGTTGGCACGTTTTCTCTCCCTTATTTTTGGGTTTGTGCGGCGAGCGCGGCCTCGAGATTGCCGAAGAGCCAGACCGTTCCCTCTTCGCGGCTCGCAAGCGAGCCTTGCGGGTCGAGAATCGCCATTTGCTCCGTATAGATCATGCGCGTTCCGCCGTTCTCATTGCGGAAATCGACGGTCGACAGCGAGACCGAGATTTTCGTGTCGCTGACATACATATCGTAGGCGTAAATGATGCGCGTATCGGGAACGATGTCATAAAAGCGCGAGTGGAATTTGCTGACGGCGCCGCTCGGGAAGCGGCCGACGGCCCGCTCTTCCCCGCCGGGGCGAAAGTCGAGTTTGCGTTCAAGAAGCTCCCAGCCATCGGGACCGTTAAACCATTTGGCTTTCGCGTCTGCGGAGGCCCAGGCGGAGAAGACATGCGCCGGGCAGGCGTGGAACACGCGGTCGATGACGAAAGTTCCGTGGCTGACCTGCGGACTCATGTGGATTTCTTTCGTTTCCTGGCCGCCTTCTTCGTCTTGCGCGCTTTCTCGGGCGCGCTTTGCGCGCTTGCGGCCTCCGCCGCCTGCAATTCGGCGAGATAGTCGGCGAGGCGGTCAAAGCGTTCTTCCCAGAGGCGGCGATAGCGGTCGAGCCAGTGGTCGACGCCTTGCAGCGCTTTCGGTTCGAGCTTGCACGGGCGCCATTGCGCCTCGCGCCCGCGGCTGATGAGGCCGGCGTTTTCAAGGACTTTGAGGTGCTTTGAAACGGCTGGCTGGCTGATCTCGAACGGTTCGGCGAGTTCGGTGACGCTCGCCTCGCCTTCTGCGAGGCGGGCGAGAATCGCGCGCCGGGTCGGGTCGGCGAGCGCGGCGAAAGTCTGGGAAAGGGCGTCGTGAGCGGTCTGCATGTTCCGAATAGGTTATATAACAAGAAAGTTATATAGGGCGCGAAAAAGCACGACGTCAATGGGCTTTTTCTTTTCGGAGAGAGCTAGAGGCTCTGGGGAAGCGCGATTTCTTCCATCAGATAGCCAAGGCAATCCTGCCGGATGATGGAAGGCGATGAAGTGAACATGGAAGGCGTTGCGGGCCGCGCAAGGGCGATGCGCCCTCCCTCATAGCTGAGGAAGCGCGCGGTGAGGTCACGGCCTTCTTCGTCGATGACGCGCAAGGGGTTTTCCGGCGTGCGCGCATGGGCGATTTCTGCGCCGGTTTGAAGCGGCGAGAAATTGCGCTTTTCGAGATCTGCGGGGAATAGCAGGGGCGCCGCGCCGGCGCCAAACTCAAAGTCCGTATCCGGATCAACGACGATGCGCCCCTTCGTCTCAAAGAGCGAAAGGTCGCGCGCCGCGCGGCTCGCCGTGTCGAGGTGATCGAGGTGGAGCGCGTCCATGACGAAGCGCGTCGCGCGCTCGATCCCTTCCACCTCGCCGGGCCTGCCGCATTCGCACGTGACAGCGGGACAGATCGTCGAGAACGCCATGGACTGCGTCGACTTCGGGTTCGTGTAATAGACGCAGATGCGCGAGAAGAGCGCGGCGAGCTGCAAATGGCGCGCTTCGAGCGCGTTGACGCAGCCATAAATGGGGTTCGCGCCCGTATTGTTGTGGATGTCGATGCTGGCGAAGGGCCTTGCGGCGCGAGCGGCCTTCAGCACCTCGGCGGCGAGCGCGGCTTCAGGCGTGTCGCCGCCGGCCCAGATGCGGTTGAAGTCGGTCCCGCCAGAGAGGACCCTGAGACCTTGCTCCGCACCCGCGACATTGCCGATGAAGATCAGCATCGGGCGGGGCGGAAGCTCCTTTTCGAAGGCGCGCGCAAGGTTCTGCAGCACGAAGAAGCTCGTCGTCTCATTGCCGTGGAGGAGGAGCGAGAGAAAGAGCGGCGCGCCGGCGCGGCCCGTAATCGTCAGCAGCGACGGATTGGGAAGGATCGCGCGAATGTCGCGCGGGCCGATATCGCAAAGGCCGCGCGGAAAACGGTCGTAACGGTCAAGACGAAGGGGCGCGGTCATCAGGCAGGGTATGCTTGCTCAACAGGTCCAGGCGTGGACGGGCTCGCCCCCTTCCTGAAGCGTCAGGTAGCGCTCGGTCAAGCGCTGGAAGTCCTTGCCGTGGAGATCGACGTAATTGCGCTGCCATTCGGCGCCGTTGCGGCCGGTGAGAAAGCGCCGCGCGAGCACATCGTCGAAATAATAGTCGAGATCGGCGCGCGTAAGGCCGAGCGAGAGCAGCGTTTCCTTTGCAAGCGGCGCAAGCCTGTCATGAAGGAGCGCCTGCACGTCGACCTCTCCAAGGCCCGGCCACTCGATGCGCGCGCGCAGGCCTTCTTTCGCGCAGGCGTAGAAGTTTCGATAGCAACCGTCGAAGGATAGCTCCGCCTCGGGCGGCGTTTCGGTGCGCGCGAGCGCGATCGCAAGGCCGAGATAGAGCCCCATATTGGCGACCATGTCGGGGATGGTGGGGCCTGAAGGCATCGTTCGGTGCTCAATCCGCAAATGCGGCTCGCCTGCGCCGTCAAAGCCGAGAATGGGCCGGTTCCAGCGCCAGATCGTGCCGTTCTGAAGCCGCAAATGCGGGAGTTTTTCGAGCTTTTCCTCCGCGAGCGCCGGGAGCAGCGCGGGATAACCGTCGATGTTCTCCAGAAAGAGTTCGAGGAGGGAACGGCGCGCATAGTCCGAGCCGAGCGTGACGCGCCCGACCATGCGCCCGTGCCGGTCGCGAAAGCCGAAAGCCTCCGCCGCCTGCTCGAAAGCGGGAATGCGCGATTCCGCCCAGAGGGAATTGCCATAAAGGAAGGGCGAATTGGCGCTCGCCGCGATAATGGGCCCGGCGATGATCTGCGAGGCGTTGTAGAACCGCGCGGCTTCCTCCTGATTGATCTGGAGGTGGACCTGCAGCGAGGTGCAGGCGGCCTCGACCATGATGTGCCGGCAGGTGAGGGAAAGCGCGTCGTCGCCTTCGATCCTTATGCGCACCGGCGCGTCGTTCCGTAGACGGAAGAGTTCCGCAGTGAGCGCGGCGTAACGGTTCGAGGGCGACATGGCGACGGGCTGGAGGTCGTCGTCGCGCACGGTCGGGAGAATGCCCACCATGGCCGGGCGCAGCGCCATTTCCTGCGCTTTGGCGGCGCAAGCCCGCCATACGCGCTCCAGCGTTTCGCGGCTTTTGGAGAGATAATCGCCGGTGAGAGCGTAAGGGTCCGTGTTGATCTCAAAATTGAAGCGCGAAAGCTCCGGCACGACGAGGGGGTGGTTGAGGTTCGCGAGAAACGCCTCGTTTTCTGGCGCTGGCAGCGCATTTTCATCGACGAGCCAGGCTTCGACTTCGAGCCCGCCGGTGAAGCCTTCCGAATAGGTGAAGCGGCGCTCGTCGAACCAGCGCTTCAGGGTTTTCGTTTCATCGCGAAGGCGGCGCTGGAATTCGGCGCGCGCTTCCTCGCTAAAGGCGGATCCGCCGATCTCAGCGCCCATCGACCCTCCCGCAAACCCATGGCTCGACCGAGCCTAACCGCTTTCCGGCGCGCCTTCCAAGCGCCTGCGCCGCGCGAGCGCGTGCTCGGCGGCGTAGAAGATGGAGCCGAGGAGAAAGAGCGCGCCAAAGGCTTTCCACGCCTCAAAGCTCGATTGGAAGACCGCCCAGAGACAGAAAAGCACCCCGCCCGCGAGGATCGCCGGGGCGGCGAGGCGCATGGCGCCGACATGAGGGGCGGCGGCGCGCTTGCGGCGGATGACGGGGAGCGCCGCAAGGCTCGCGAGATAGACGAAGAGACGCGACAAGGTCGAGATGACGGCGAGCGCGGCGAAAGTGCCGGAAAGGGCGAGCGCGCCCGCCATGACGGCCATGAAAAGGATTGCGTTCACGGGCGTTGCGAAACGCGGGCTCACCTCGCCGAACCAGCGCGGAAGCTGGCCGTCGCGCGCCAGCGCGAAGGCGAGGCGCGGCGCCCCCGTCATGGAAGCGAGGAGGTTGCCAGTGACGGAAAAGAGCGCGGCGATGATGATGACGATCTCACCCGGCCGGCCGAAGAGCTTCTCGCCGAAGGCGACGAGAGGGGCCTTTGTCGCCGTCTCGCCGGCCATCGCCGCCGCATAGCCGTATTGGACGAGAAAATAGAAGCCGATCATGATGATCAGCGTGCCGATCATCGCGCGGGGGATGGTGCGTTTGGCGTCCTTCGTCTCGCCGCCGACGACGAGCGAGGTTTCGAAGCCCATGAAGGCGTAGAGGACGAGGAGGCTCGCGCGCTCGACCTGGCTCATCGCGGGGAGCTCAATCGGCCCAAGGCCGTGCGCGCCGTAAAGCGCCGCGCCGAGGAGCGCGAAAATGACGAGCGGCGCGATTTTGAGAACGCTGATGGCGTCGAGCGCGCGCACGGCGCGCTTGATGCCGACAATGTTGATGATAGCGAGCGCCGCCGTGATCGCGACGATCAGAACAGCGCGCGGCGCGCCTTCGGAAAGGCCGGGGTTGAGCGCTGTTGCATAGGAGATGAAGACGGTCGTGCTCGCGGCAAAGGCCGTGAAGCGCGCGATGTAATAGCACCAGCCGACCTGGAAGGAGATGAACGGGCCGAACGCCTCGCGCGTGTAGACGACGGGCCCGCCCGTGCGGTCGAAATAGCTCGCCGCCTCGCCAAGCGGCAGCGCGATGAGGAGAACGAGAAGCCCGAAGACGGGAAAGAGAAACGGGCTAAAGGCGCCGAAATCAGCGAGGAGCGTTCCCGGCAGCGCGAAGATCGAGGCGCCGACAATGCCGTTGAGAACAAGCATCGCCGAGCCGAGGAGCCCGATATCGCGCTTGAGGGGTTCGTCTTGCTGCGTTGCTGCAGGCCCGGTCATCGGCGGCTTCCCCCGTCATTTTCGCCCGACCCGCGGAGGAGCGTTGCGATGCGAAAGGAGAGCCTATGCCGGCCCGCAAGCGGCTGACAAGCGTGCGCCTGACAGGCGCGGCCTGACGGTTAGTCTACGGACGGTCCGGAGACGCCGCACGCCCCGCTCTTCGCCGCCCTGCCTGCTTCCTCCAGCGCTTTTTGCGCTTCGATCGGTCGGTCGGTGGCGATGATATCGACGCCGTCGCGCGAGAGGTCGGCGTAGGCGCCTTCGTCGCCTGAGCGGGCGATTTCGGCGTCGATCGAGTCTGCGCCGCCGAGCGTTCCGAAGACGACTTCGACATCGCGTTCGGCGAGCGCCCCGAAAAGGCGCGGATTCGGCGCTTCAACCCCCGTAAAGCCGAGAAGACGGTCGGCGGGAATCCCCTCCGCGACGGCGCGGTTGAGTTCTGACTGCGAGGTGAGGGAAAGGGAGATCATCGCCTCCGGCATGAGGCGGTGGAGCTTTTCGGCCTGGGCGAGCGTATAGGCGATGAGGATGACGCTATCCTCCGCATGCTGACGGCGGATCTCTTCGATCACTGCTTCGAATTTCGTCGTGCGCTTGAAATCGACTTCGAGAATCGTGCGCCCTTTCGCCCATTCGAGCGCTTCGTCAAAGCGGGTCGGCGCGAATTTCGTCTGCCGCCCGTCATCGTCCTTGAGGCGGAGCTTTTCGACCTCGGCCCAGGGGAGCCCGTTTGCGGGACCTGAGCCCGTCGTCGTGCGGTCGAGCATATCGTCATGCATGAGATAGAGAACGCCGTCGGAAGAGGTCGCGACGTCGATTTCCATGAGCGCTGGCCCCCCGGAAAGCGTGTGTTTGAACGTTTCGAGCGCATTCTCGGGGTAGCCTTTGGCGGGCCCGCCCCGATGGGCCGCAACAAGGCTCGCCCCTTCCTCATCGAGGCAGTCGAAAAAGGCGTTGAGATCGCCCTCGGGCGCAATCCGCCAGCCGGCCGCTTCCGGCGAAGCGGCGGTCTCTGTTTCCTGCGCGCAGGCCGCGAGAAGGAGGGCCGGCAGAACCGGCAGCATACGGATGAACTTGCTCATGGGGGCCTGCCGCGTCAGGGTTTGAGGATAATTGCGCCGGAGGAGGCGCCGCTTTCGAGGAATGCGTGCGCCTCGGCCGTTTTTTCGAGGGGATAGACGGTCGGCGTGGGAATATTGATCGCGCCCGAGGCGATCATTTCGAACAGGTCGGCCGCCATCGATGGCAGGCGCTCGGGCGTTGCG